>SSFR01000009.1 GCA_008015505.1 Pedobacter sp. | reverse complement strand
TGATTCCCCCTAAACTGTACGTCAGCGTTACAGGTGTCACCGACAAAAAATTTTCTCGACCCGATGGTAGCTTCACTTTAACAGGAATAATCACGCCACCATAAACCTGGTTATATTTCTCGTCTACCACCAATTCAAGTGGCTTTCTAGATGACAGTATCTTGATCTCTTTAATGACTGAAGCTGTAAAATGCTCCCCACTAACAGCTGAAACACTTAATATTTGATCATTATCAGTAGAAATTTTTTCAGTCTTCACATCAAATAACACTTCGCTTTCTCCGATACCTATTGACTTAGTTAAACTGCTTGTGATTCCCCCTAAACTATAGGTCAACGTTACAGGTATCACCGACAAACAATTTTCTCGCCCCAATGGTAGTTTTACTTTAACAGGAATAATCACACCCCCATAAACCTGGTTATATTTTTCCTCTACCAACAATTCAAGTGGCTTTCTAGATGACAGTATCTTGATCTCCTTAATGACTGAAGCTGCAAAATGCTCCCCTCTAACAGCTGAAACACTTAATATTTGATCATTATCAGTAGAAATTTTTTCAGTCTTCAAATCAAATAACACTTCGCCTTCTCCAATACCTATTGACTTAGTTAAACTGCTTGTGATTCCCCCTAAACTGTACGTCAGCGTTACAGGTGTCACAGACAAACAATTTTCTCGACCCGATGGTAGCTTCACTTTAACAGGAATAACCACACCGCCATAAACCTGGTTATATTTCTCGTCTACCACCAATTCAAGTGGCTTCCTAGGCGACAGTACCTTGATCTCCTTAATGGCAGAAGCCGCAAAATGATCCCCTGCAACAGCTGATATTGTCAAAATTAGATCACGGCTCGTAGAAACTCTCTTAGTCTTCACATCAAATGCCACTTCGCTTTTTCCTGCATCTATACATTTGGTTTGTTGATTCAAAAACATTTGACCTATCTGGCAAGTAAGAGTAACAGATACTGCCGCCAACTGGTTCTCTCGCCCACTTGGAATTTGGACCTTCACAGGAATAATCACACCACCGTAAATTTGACTACAGCCTTCTTTTATTTCTAATTGTAGTGGTTTATTTGATGCAAACAGGTGGATATCATCCATAAAGTCATCATCCTTACTTATATCAATATTCCTATTAAAAGATGCAAATATTTTGAGGATGCTGTCCTCTCCATTTAACTTTTCAACGGGGATATGGCATTTCATTTCTCTATGGCCTATTGGCATTCTATAGTAAAAACCAGAAGCACCACGCAAGGACTCACTAATGAGACTAGTGGCAACCACTATCTCGGTTGTTCCAAAAGTGTTTTCACGCCCTTTAGGAATTTTTATCGTAACTGGAATACTATACCCACTACGGCCGTATACCCCTTTTTTACATTTCTCATCTACGATCAACTCGATACCCGTTTCATTAAATGAAAATATTTTGATTTTAACACTGTCAGAAGAGGTAAAACCATCCGCTATTGCAACTATGGTATGTACTTGATCTTTATCAACTTTTACAATAGGCATGTCCATGGTTACACCACGCATACCTTTCTTGATCACGAATGTTCGTACTGTATTTTTTTTTGGATCCTTTTCAGCTCCTTTATAGTTAAGTTCTATCCGAGTATCTGCCGAAACGACTGGACTGCCCACTGGAACATTCACTGTAATTCGAAGATTCTCACCCCCATATATCCCATTTTTATACTTATCGTCTATTTTCAATAGAAGTTTCGGGGAATTTGTAAAAGAGGTTCTTTCTCTAGACCTATTCAAACTATGAGAATCACCATTAAAATCATTACTTATCGCTGCTTTTACACTATCTAAGGAAAATATGCTGTATAGACCTACTAACAATAATATTTTGGAAAACATTTTCATGATTTTGATTTTTTTGCCCTAGAAGCCCCGTGACGTAAATACACTATTTAGCATTAACATACTTAGTCTCAATTTACAGGGCTTAAAATAAGCGTTTTGCTCCCTGAAGAATCCAACATAATTATTTGGGAAACAGTTTCAGAGCCATCTAAAACTGCAGATATCTTGAGCTTCTCATTACATAAGCTACGTTGCTCGTCTAAATAAATAGAAATTATTTCTGATCCGCCTGATAGATCAATCGTGCTCGGTGGATTAATAAGGTATGCTGCTCCAGCTCCTCCATAAATAAGTCCGATAGTCGTATTACTTGCCCTACTAGTAGAGCAAGTAACTGTTTTCAGCAAAACTGAGATATGCTCGCGTACATATTTTTGTTTAGCATGATGTGTAGCTCTTAATTGAAGTTCATTAGATTCTGGCAATATGATACTCAGAAATGCTATATTTCGATACTCTTTTGAGGTTGCCGACACCCTTAAGTGCTTAGCACATCTAACACCTGATTTCAATGGTATATTAAATTGACATTGACGCTGTCCTCTCGGCATTCTTACCAAGGTCGGTGGGTCATCTAGATCTACCTGCCCTCTACCGCTATAGATAAGCCAAATAGGCGTAGGGTATAAATTATTCACATGACATTCGGGGATATTTATGGTCATTGGAATATGCTTCACGCCAGTTTCTGGATCACATTTAAGCTCACCTGCACTTAAAATGAGACCATCTGCTGCTGGTATACTAAGCTCATGCCATGAAGGCGTGTAGCCTTGTGCATGAGCCAATATTTGAAGATTTTTAGGATTTCTTGCATAAATCTTTTTTAACGCTATGTCAACTCGATTAGACGCCAGATTAGACATGTTTACCAATTGAGGCGCACCATCCAAATCGTCTTTTCCAGTCCCTGAATAGAAAATATTCAAATCCGCTTTTGTTGTAGTAGATGTGCGCACTGCTGTCATTAAAATCCTATTGCTACAGCCATTCGACCCCCTATTTAGTTTTACACTCACATCTATAGGCTCAATAGTTAGCGTGCCCATCTTACTGGGATTGCCTTCTTCCGATATACATATAACTAGTTTATACTTATTTAATCCGGCTTTATAGTAAGCATCTTTAAATTTTACCCCTATTCCAAGAGCTGTATCTATTCCATAATTATTAGGCACTTTCTTAAATAGTCCTGCTACGTTTATTTCAAGGCTGCCTTCCCCATCAATATATTGTCTGATTTGTTGGTCACTAATCCTTCTAGACCCTTCAGTAATCTCATAACTAATTATGAATTTAACAATCGAACGATTAAACGCATTCGATAGATAGTTACGTGAAAAGTTGAAGTATGTATAAAAGAAATTCTTTCTAGGCTGTTCAGATGATGGAATATGCGTTAGTTCATCAAATAAATGATTAGCTAACGATATAGGCAAATGTTCAACTGACGATACAGGTCGAATTTCCTCTACAAGTATCGAAACTCCAACAGCCCCAGAAGATCTAGAAAAATTAGAATTAGTTGAGGCCAGCTGCAAACCACAAGGGACCAGCTGTGCACTTACAAAGTCCCCCAGTAATATGATCAGCATCGTCAGTAAAAAAAATCGAATAAAATAACCCATATCCATATTTTAAAAAGCTTATCACTTTGGTAATCCAACAGAAGCATTAACACATCATGATCTTTAAAATAAGATAAACACGTTCAGAGAATGGCCAACTTTTTAATTGGGACGTTGAACTTTAGTGGTAAGATAAGGAGTAGTAAGACGTTTAGGATCATTATTAGCAGAGGAAGTCGAATGTTGATTTTTGGTAGTTTTTGAGGTACTAGTATTGTTATTTTGCTGAAAATTTTGTTGAGGAGACTCTAGCATTTTACGTGATTCAGCATTTGTTCTATATACTGGCTTAGTCGAATCTTTCGGCTTTTTCTTACTAAAGTGTACACCTGAAACTGAAGGAATCGAAACTGGCTTCTCAAGAGCGATCTTTTCCTCTTTTTTACAAGCAGTACCTAATAATCCAATAAGAGAAAAACCACATAAAAATTTCAAACAATAGTATTGCATAATGATACAATGAGATTTATTTAAGAAAAATGATTAATAAACTACAATTATACCAGCAAATAATAAGATTAGAAATAGAATAAGATTATAAATATGATATCTTAGTTACTTGTAGTCTATCAAAATGGGCTGTGTAATATTGAGAAAAAGCAACTAGAGTGAATTTTGTGCTTAAGAGCACAACCCAAAAAAGATTTCCATTAAATGAGAGGCTTTTGTTGTGCGCAGAAAATAAGCACTTATAGTTTGTGAATCTTGGAAAGAAGAAGTTAGAAAAAAGATAGTATAGATCAACACATAGTGCACAATGACCATCATCCATATAAACATAAAAACTAGGGATGCTTCATGCTATACCTCCCTAGTTTTTATAGCTCATCAACACTATGAACACTTTGAAGGGTATGGCCAACCAAAAAGTCTTCCTGTCCAATATCCTATATCAGACGCTATATTTCCTCCCTCTATTTCCTTAGATTGAGTTATAGATAACTCTTGTAACTCTGTGTGAATTTTATTTAATTTCATTTTAATATATTTTATAAATTAATATTTTATATATTTTTAATACATGCATCATGGAACCCTTGACGAAATCCATTATAGAAGTCCGATAGAAAATTAAAAATACCCTGAAATCCGCCAATAAAGTCTAGACCACTTCCGCCATATAATTTCTGCATTCTGATTTGATCTAATTAAATTACAATCATTTAAGTACACATTTTAGATAATTTAATTAATTAATAAATTCTAAAATTTAATTTTAAACAAATATTTTCAATAATAAATCAAATAAATAAATATTCAAAAAATAAAAGAATTATAGCAAATAGATTCAACTCAATACAAAACACAAATTTGACACACGCTCTATCGTTGCGTACCTTAGCCTTGGCAAAATTAAATTGATACTATGGATATTGCGCTCTACATAGTCGACTTATTACACCAGCATCAGGAAGTTAATGTCCCTGGTCTAGGTACATTTTTCAAAAAACGTGTAAATGGTTTTTACGACGAGCAGAAAAACATGTTCATTCCCCCATCGCAATCTTTGGCCTTCAAGTTGGAGCAAAATGAAAATCTCATGCTCGCCGACTACTGCTGCGCCCAAAGGAATATCTCTCAAGAAACTGCCATTTATTTTATTGAAAAATTTACCAAAGCAGTCTGGGAGCAGTTGAATACAGCCGACTTAGCTGATCTAAAAGCCCTAGGCACACTCAGAAAAGAAAATAACGACTATATCCTTGAAGCACCTAAAGGAACTGTTTATGATCGTACTTATTATGGTTTAGAAGCAGTTGCTGAAATAACAAAAAACCACGATAATCCATCACATACCAGAAGCGACTTCAATTATAGCACACCTGCTCCCCCCTCTTCAGAGGAACCTTTTTTCTTCAGAGCCTATCAGGAAAAAACTACTCTAGAGCCTATGCCAGCACCAGTGGCTCCTACATCTAGACCAGAAACTAAACCTATTGAATTAATTAACCATCCTACCCCCCATCACTCCGAAGCCCAATCATCTGTCGTTGTAGAAGCTGAAGACATTCATCATGAAAAAAAACAACGGCCTATAGTTGAAGCCCTTTTATCATTTGTTTCATTGCTTTTATTGGCAGCCATTGGCATTTATTTCTTTTATCCAGATGTCTATAAGCACCTGGTTACTTTAGTTTCTTATGAAAAGCCAATCACCCGATCTCCTCAGAAGCAGCCATCAATAACTATAGACTCCACACTAAAAACAACTACTGACACATTACCCAAGAAAGAAATAACCGCTGAACAAGAAAACACTGCTCCAACAAATGCGGAAACAAATCCCATACCAAGTGAAGAGACAACCTATGAAATTATCATTGCCACCTTTGGGAAACAATCTGAAGCAGAAAAGTATATTATCCAGCTAAAAGAGAAAGGAATTCAAGCAAAAATTGTACCCAATCCATACGGTCCTCGAATTCGAATAAGCTGTGCCTCATTCACTGATAAACTAGCTGCCGAAGCTGAGCTCACACGAATCAAGGCGGAGGTTAATCCGGATGCTTGGTTAGCTATCATTAAACCCCATAAACCTGAAATTAAAAAATGATTTTACTCCAAACAGATACCATTGCACCTGCGCTTGCACCAACCACAGAAAACACAATACTTGCTACCACACAAACCATCCAGCAAGTACATGAGTTACGATTCTTAGATCTCCTTCAGAAAGGGGGATGGGTTATGGTACCACTTCTGGTTTTAGCATTTTTGGGCTTGGTAATTTTTATCGAACGCTATCTGACCATTCGAAGTGCGTCCCGCAATGAGTCCGACCTGATGAAACAAGTTAAACATCATGTTATTTCAGGTAAGCTCGAATCGGCTATTGCTGTTTGCAGAAATAACAATACCCCATTAGGACGCATGCTTCAAAAAGGATTATTACGCATCGGTAGGCCTATTAAAGACATTGAAGGCGCCATTGAAAATGTAGGCAAACTAGAAGTATCCCGACTTGAAAAAAACATCAGCATCTTGGGAATCATTGCGGGTATTGCTCCCATGCTTGGTTTCGTTGGAACGATTGCAGGTGTAATTAAAATTTTTTATGGTATATCTACGGCTAATAACATCAGTATGGGTGTGATTGCTGGGGGCCTATATGAAAAAATGATTACATCGGCAACAGGTTTGATCGTTGGTATTGTCGCTTATGTTAGCTACCATATACTCAATATCATGGTCGATCGCGTGATCCTCAAAATGGAAACAGATGCTGTAGAATTTATTGATTTATTGGAGGAACCTGAACAATGAATTTGAGAAGAAGAAACCGACCGGGAGCAGAAGTACATACTTCTGCCATGAATGATATCATGTTTTTTCTATTCTTATTTTTTCTCATTGCATCCACGCTGACCAATCCCAATGTCATCAAACTCTTACTTCCACGATCTGACTCTGGTCAATCGATCTCAAAAAAAACGATCACTGTTTCGGTTACCAAAAACTTGGAATACTTTGTCGAGAAAAAACCCGTCCTAATCGGAGAGCTTGAAAATAGCATAAAGGCCTATCAGCTCCATACGCAAGAATTGACCATTGTACTTTACGTAGACCGAACAGTAGCCATAGAAAACGTTGTTCAGGTGATGGATATCGCAAACAGACTAAAAATAAAATTGGTTTTAGCGACCGAGCCTAAAACAATCTCATAAAACTAGACTGTCATATATGCCCCATCAAGAGGAAGATAACTATCCAAAAGCCTTTTTACTTTCATCGCTGATTGTGGTGCTGTTTCTACTGGCTAGCTACTTTATTGTGATCCGAGAGCCTTTCAAACAAGAAGAAGTTGGATTTGGCGGTATCATTGTTAATTATGGCACCTCAGAAGAGGGAATGGGAACAGACTATATGAGTGTAGAGGAGCCCTCTATTGACCCTCATGCCAACCATGCCCAACCCGAGAAAGCAGTTGAAGATTTTGAACCGATAAAAAGCCCTTCAGCAGAAACAGATAATAAAGACGTCGTCACACAAGATGAAGAAGAAGCTCCAAGCGTTGCCAAAAAAAATCATAAAGCTACCGAGATAGTCACCACCAATAGAACACCTAAAGAAAACAAGCCTGTGCTAAATCCCAATGCCTTATATAAAGGCTCAAAAAACAACGGACAAACAACAGGTGATGGAACAAGCAATGTATCCGGAAACCAAGGAAGTAGATATGGTGATCCCCTATTCCCCAACTATGGAGAAGGCGGTGCTGGTTTTGGTAATGTTAGTTTATCCTTGGTCAATCGCACCTTTATCAATATTCCAAAAATTGATGATCAAGGACAAAGTGCTGGAAAAATTGTCGTTGAAATTCGAGTAGATCAGACTGGAAAAATTGTTTTTGCTCGTGCAGGAGCAAAAGGAACTACCCTATCCGACCTAAAACTCTGGCATAAATGCGAGATCGCTATCCTAGGGTCTAAA
This sequence comes from Pedobacter sp., assembly GCA_008015505.1. GTDB lineage: Bacteria > Bacteroidota > Bacteroidia > Sphingobacteriales > Sphingobacteriaceae > Daejeonella. Next base: position 27,502 of record SSFR01000009.1, on the reverse strand, counting down.
CTAAATCGACTAGACTCTGCACCTGAACTGCAATTTGGTCTCGTTACTTTTAATTTTAAGGTCAAATAGATTACTTTTGGCCAAAAACCAAATGTTATTTAACATGAGAAAATTAAACACCTGGGATGTTCAAGCAATGAATAATCATGAAATGAGAGGTAAAAATGGTGGATGCCATAATACAACAGAATTGAATAAAATATTATTACAATTAGTCTACGTTGATCCTAATAATAACAAAGCAGTCAAGATACTTTTTCAAAAGTTTGATAAACTATATGATGAGTGCTATCCTTACTAACAAGTCATAAGTAATTACACATTTTTGATGACCTATTCTGAGGTAGTCCAATACCTTTATTCTAAGCTGCCTATGTTCACCCGTATAGGCAGTTCAGCTTACAAAGCTGACTTGAATAATACTATAGAGTTTTGCAGGCAACTTAAAAATCCACAAAATCGTTTCAAAAGTGTACATGTAGGTGGGACCAATGGAAAAGGTTCTACTTCACATATGCTTGCTGCCATCCTGCAAACAGCAGGCTATAAGACTGGACTATACACTTCACCACACCTACGCGATTTCCGCGAACGTATCCGTGTGAATGGAAAAATGATTACAGAAGAAAAAGTGATCTCTTTTGTAGAAACAAACCAAAGCGTTATAGAAACCATCCAACCCTCCTTTTTTGAAGCTACTGTAGCCATGGCCTTTGAACATTTTGCTCAGGAGGAAGTGGATATTGCCGTTATTGAAGTTGGGTTAGGGGGACGGTTAGACTCTACGAATATCATTCACCCTATACTTTCTATCATTACAAACATCAGCTTTGACCACACAGACATTTTGGGTAATACTCTAATTCAAATTGCCTCAGAGAAAGCTGGTATTATCAAACCTAAAATACCAGTGGTTATTGGTGAAACTCAAAGTGAAACATCTTCCATTTTTATCCAAAAAGCCCAACAGAACAATTCAAAAATTACTTTTGCCGACCAACAATATCATATCTATCCCTCAACAGAGCAGGCTCCGGGGATGTTCCAAGTTGATTATAGACATATGCAAACCTCCACTACTGGTGCACTTCAATCGGATCTCAGAGGAAACTATCAACTGAAAAATATCGCCACCGTCTTAACTGCAATCGATGAACTACAGAATCAAGGCCTCACCATACCGACTGAATGTCTTCACGCTGCATTGAGGCAAGTAAACTCACTTACAGGGTTACTCGGACGTTGGCAAGTATTAAATCAACACCCATTAATCATTTGCGATACTGGGCACAATGTAAGTGGTATCACTGAAGTCCTTAAAAATATAAGAACCACACCTCATAATCAACTTCACATGGTAATCGGAATGGTTAAAGACAAGGATAGCAGCGTTATTTTAAACTTACTCCCCAAGAATGCACACTATTATTTTTGTCAGCCTGATTTACCCCGAGCCAAACCAGTAGCAGAATTAGCGCTGCAAGCGAAAGCTTCAGGACTTGATGGAAAAAGCTTTGACACGGTTAGCCAAGCGCTAGATGCCGCAAAAACACTGGCCAAAGTGGGAGACTTAATTTTTGTGGGGGGGAGCACTTTTGTTGTAGCAGAAGTAGTTTGAGTCCATCAGATCCCCTAATAATTATGATTTGGATTTACACGGCTGGCTCTTGCTGACTCAGACAATGAAAACTACCCAGCCCCCAAATAATATCAGTTGAGTCAATACCTACAACCTTTCTACTAGGGAAACATTGTGCAATGATATCCAAAGCTTGATCATCCTTGGCACAACGATACGTGGGAACAATGACATGCTTATTACTGATATAAAAATTAGCATAAGATGCTGGCAAACGTATGCCTTCATAAACCACAGCATCGGGCATAGGTAGTTCAATGACGTTGAGCTGCTTATCATTTAACAAACGCATCTTACTTAATGAGATTAAATTTTTCTGTAGCAAGTCATAATTTTCATCATTCAGCTTAGTTTCCACCACACTGAGTACAGTATCTTCATTTACAAAACGAATTGTATCATCAATATGGCCATCAGTATCATCACCCACGATTCCTTCATCCACCCAGAGGACCTGATCTACCCCATAATAATTGATCAAATAATTCTCAATCTGTGCTTGCTTAAGATGTGGATTGCGATTTTTATTCAATAAGCAACAAGTAGAAGTAAGCACAGTACCAGCCCCATTAAATTCTACAGAGCCACCTTCCATCACAATACCTGGATGAAAAACAGGAATATCAAATTGCTTTCCAATTAAAGTTGGGATCACATCATCGAAATCAAAGGGTGGATATTTTCCACCCCATGCATTATAATTCCAATCAACAATCACTTTTTTATATTTTCCTGTTGGATTAACCAAAAAAGCTGGGCCATGATCTCTACACCAAGCGTCATTAGTAGGATGTAAAAAGAACTCCACTTGTGATAAATCGGCTCCTACCTTTTCAAGATGCTGAATCGCCAATACTTTTAGCTGTAAGTCCTGAATATTGATACGAACCTTTTCACTTTCAGCAAGTGTTTTTACAAACTGGCTATAAGCAGGATAAACCGCTGAAAGCTTGCCTGGCCAGCTTTCTTCTTTATGAGGCCAACTCAACCAAGTAGCTTCATGCAGGGAAAATTCTGCGGGAAAATAGTAACCTAAGTCCTTGGGAGTATTATTTATAAATGTGGAAAACTCAATAGTATCGGTAATCATGGCTATTAATATAGAATTAGATAACTTATAATTCTACACCTCCATAAGAAGGGGATGTAAAATTATAAATAATAGCCTAGATAGAATCCTAAGATGAGATAAATATTACTATTTGGAAGTATGAGCTATATGATAACTTTCTTAAGCTTTTCAACATGCGCTACAATTCGTTTTTCTACTTCAGGTATTTTTTCAGGAATATGGTTTAGCATCTCATGAGAAACAATAGGCGTTTCAAATATCATTTTGCAATAATAGGCACTTTGATTCAAGGGTCTTAACAGCTCCTCCACAGTAAAACGATTCTTTCCATTGGGTTGATAAGCATCCCAAGGTCCTGCAGCAGTTACAGAGAGTAATAATTTTTTCCCTTTGAGCTTATATTCATCCAAACTATCAGAGAACGAATAGGCAAAACCGGAAGTCAGTACTACATCTTGCCACTCTTTGAGTAATGCAGGTGTACTATACCAATACATTGGAAACTGAAAAATAACACGGTCATGAACCAATAAATCAGCTTGTTCTTTTTCAACATTGATATTAAAGCCGGGATACTCCGCATATAAATCTTTAATTTTAAGATTAGGAGAACCTTGCAAGCCCTCCACTATTCTTTTATTAGAAAAAGATTGACTTAAATTAGGATGAGCTAGAATAAGTAAATTTTTCATACTGTACTTGCTTTTTCTGCAACTTTAGAAAGTAAAAACTAAACCCCACCTAAAAAAATCATATAATCACAAAAATTTTCATAAATAGAAAAGCCACCCTAATTAAGTGGACACTATCTTGGGATGGCTTTTTCAGCTTAAGCTGAATATTTTTTATAAATCAAACGAAAAGTCGTTACCTGATTTTGCTAGCTCAGCCCCACTCTCCGCAGGCTCGTACCTTTTTTCAATAACTTCCTGATTCGCTTTGATATAATCAACTGTTTCTTTTAAACCTTCAGCAAATTTTTCAAAGTCCTCCTTATATAAAAAAATCTTGTGTTTAATAAAGGCGCCGTCCTCTAGACGTTTCTTACTCTCTGTAATCGTAAGATAATAGTCATCTGATCTCGTCGCTTTTACATCGAAAAAGTACGTTCGCTTACCAGCCCTTACTTTTTTTGAAAAAACCTCTTCCCTGTCGTTGTTTTCGAAATCTCCCATTGTTTTCTATTTTTTATCGAGTAAATATAATGGATATAAATAAAGTTACAAATGAAAAATGGATTATTCACAATCATTTTCATATAAAAAAGCGTTTATATTCTTTCTACATCGATTTTTGGTTGTGTTTTTAAATGTATGATGTCTTTAAATTTCCAGCAGCCATAACTAATTTAACGGCACACCAGTGATTTATCAATTTCTTAGAAAATGCGGTAGTTCTTCGAATTAATCCTTTACAAGCATTTTTTAAAGAAATGTTTACTCCTTCAATGGCTTTTGTAAACCGTTTACCAATAAAGTGATTTTCTGGAGGAAATACTCCTTTGAAAGCTTTCAATCCATCCGTACACTAGAAATTTACTTAGATATCTTTCAAGCGTTTAAAAAGATATTTTACAGTTTTTTTACTTCTATTTCCCATAGTTAGTGCCAATATTTCTTTTGTTTGAGCACAATAAGCATACAAAACCCATACTTTCTTTTTCTTCTTCTGGACAAAACTATAAAACTCATCCACCTGTATTTGATGGTAAGATGAGTACCAAGAATTTAATTCAACATCAGCATAGGACAGTAAAAAACCGTATTACACAACCTGTGCTAATTCTCAAAATATCCGAAATATCTCGGATGCCAGAACCTCGTACTAACATCCTTGAAACCAATTTTTTGTTCCTCTTATCAGCTCCCCGGTACAAGTATTCTTCTTGAAACTGCTTATTACACCCTTTACAACGATAATTCTGTACTCCAGTCTTTTTTCGACCATTTTTAACGACTCACTGTCCCAAAACAGTGGGGGCAAGCTATACGGTGGTTTATAAACACAAAGTTTACACCTTTACTGTTTTCATTCAAATATTCATCATATATTTTAGATACACTACCTATTCACTCGGACCCCTCAGTTTATAATAAATATACTCCACGAGGAAAAATCAAATAAACTTTAAACAAGCTCAGAGTCATTCCCATTCAATAAAATAGTTCTTTTAGAGTGTAAAAATTGAATTTTTACACTCTAAAAGACAAGTATAGATTCAATCGTATCATATTTTTTTAAAAAAATATTTGTCAATAAAATATATGTTTACTACATTTGTAGTGCCCTCCCAAAGGGCATGTTTTTCATAGGTAGATGTAGGGTCGAATATTAATTTATTCGGCCCTTTTTATTAAGTGTAAAAAAAACACTATTAAAATTAGACACGTCAATCACAAATCATGAAGGATAGAAAGATCGTTGTAGCCATAACGGGTGCAAGTGGTGCAATCTACGCCAAACTGCTACTGGATAAACTAATCAAACTTCAAAATCAAATTACCAACGTGGCAGTTGTCATGTCTAGTAATGCCAAAGCTGTTTGGAAATATGAGCTACAAAACGAAACTTATCTAGACTATCCCTTCCAATTTTTTGAGAAAATCGACTTCAATGCACCTTTCGCATCAGGATCGGCTCGATACGACACCATGATTATTTGCCCATGTTCCATGGGCACGCTTGGACGTATCGCTTCAGGTATTTCTAACGACTTGATCACCAGAGCTGCCGATGTTATCTTGAAAGAACGTCGCAAGCTAATTTTAGTCGCTCGGGATACACCACTGAGTTTAATTCATATTAATAATATGAAAACAATTACCGAAGCTGGAGGGATTATCTGCCCAGCTATTCCATCTTTTTACAGCCTGCCACAGTCTATCGAGGAACTTATTGAAACAGTCATCAATCGGGTTATTGATCTAGCTAGTCTTCACACAAACTCTTACCAATGGGGAGAAACCCATAACAATGAACCAAATCTACATTCCTCTTAATCTGCATACCTTTCAATCTTAACACTTTATAATTTCGTATTTTTGCACCTTCATCATGAATAAAAGGGTCGCTTTTTATACGTTGGGCTGTAAGCTCAATTACTCAGAAACTTCAGCTATTGGCCGTCAGTTTAGCCAAGCAGGTTTTCGTACTGTTGATTTCACCAGCGGGGCAGATGTTTACATAATTAATACCTGCTCAGTAACAGAACATGCGGATAAAAAATGTCGTAAAGTAGTAAAAGAAGCTCTTAGGTACTCGCCTAACGCTTATATCACCATTGTAGGCTGCTATGCTCAACTAAAACCTCAAGAAATTTCAAAAATCCCTGGAGTTGATCTAGTACTAGGTGCAGCCGAAAAATTTCAAATCATTGAGCATATCACGGATCTGACCAAACAAAGTAAGCCTTCAATCTATAATCGCCCCATCTCAGAAACCAATCAGTTTACCCCAGCCTATTCCTTCGGCGATCGAACACGTACTTTCTTGAAAGTCCAAGATGGTTGTAACTATTCTTGTAGCTTTTGTACCATCCCCTTAGCTAGAGGAACCAGTAGAAGTGAAACCATCAGTAATGTGCTTAAACAAGCATGTGAGATAGTAGCCTCTGGCGTGAAGGAAATTGTGCTCACAGGTGTCAACTTAGGCGATTTTGGTATTAGAAATAGCCAACGAGAAGATTCTTTCTTTGATTTAGCTCAGGCACTAGATGAGGTAGAAGGTATCGACCGCATACGTATCTCCTCCATCGAACCTAATTTACTGACTAACGAAATCATTCAGTTTGTAGCTCAATCAAAACGCTTTGTTCCACACTTTCACATCCCCTTACAGTCAGGCTCAAATAAAATTTTAGGCCTCATGCGCCGTCGTTATCGTCGTGAGTTATATGCGGATCGAGTAGCTACGATTAAGACGATAATGCCTAATTGCTGTATCGGCGTTGATGTGATTGCGGGATTCCCAGGAGAAACTCATAACGATTTTCTAGATACCTATCATTTTTTAAATGAATTAGACATCTCCTACTTACACGTATTTACCTATTCAGAACGAGAAAATACCCCTGCGGCTACCATGGAAAACCAAGTCCCCGGTGCCAAGCGTGCCGACAGAAGTAAAATGCTTCATATACTATCCGAAAAGAAGCGCCGCGCATTTTATCAATCCCAAATCAGTCAAACTGCAGAAATTCTTTTTGAAGGTGACCTGAAAGATGGATACATGCATGGTTTTTCGCGCAATTATATCAAAGTAAAAGCTCCATACGACCCACTCTGGGTAAATGAGTTCAAAACAGTAAAATTGCTCGATATTGCCGCAGATGGTTACATGGAAATTGCTGAAATTGCCGAAAGTTTAGTTCATGCATAAAAATCATGAATAACCTAACGTGGTTAAACAGTTTTTTTGCACTTAATAAATCATCTTTACCGAATTAAATTGCACAAGCACACTTTCACTTTATGTTCCCAACACTAACCTATCTCATCCAGTACTTAACAGGGGTCTTCATTCCCTTACCCATTCAAACTTTTGGTTTTTTCGTCGCCCTAGCCTTCATCGGAGCTTACTGGGCTTTTAGCGAAGAATTTAAACGCAAGGAAACCGACGGACTCATTCACGCTTTTACACGCACAACAATAATAGGCGAATCCATTGCCCCATTTGAATTGATCTCAAATGCCGTGTTTGGTTTTGTCTTGGGCTACAAATTAATTGATGGAATATTCCATTATACAGAATTGGTAGCTGACCCCCAAGAATTCCTTTTATCAACGAGGGGAAATTGGATCGGAGGTATAGTTTTAGCAGCGCTACTCGCCTATTGGGCCTATACCGAAAACAAAAAAAATAAACTTCCCCAGCCTCAAATAACTCAAGAAACAATCCACCCCTATCAAATGATGAACAGTCTAATTATGTGGGCTGCAATTTGGGGATTTCTAGGTGCCAAAATCTTTGATAATCTGGAAAATTGGGATGACTTTGTAAAAGACCCCATTCAACGCTTGCTGTCTTTTAGCGGATTAACATTCTATGGGGGCTTAATTTTTGGTGCTATTACCGTATTCTATATGACCGCCAAAAATGGGATCAAACTGATCCATATGATTGATATTGGCTCACCAGGAGTGATGCTGGGTTATGCTATCGGACGAATAGGGTGTCATCTATCTGGCGATGGTGATTGGGGAATTCAAAATTTAGCCCCCAAGCCACATTGGCTCAACTGGGCTCCCGACTGGGTATGGGCCTTTAAATATCCTCATAATGTGATCCACGAAGGTGTTCCTATCCCAGGATGCGCAAGCAAATTTTGCAATGAGCTTCCTTTTCCTGTTTTTCCAACCCCATTTTATGAGTCTATTATCTGTTTAATCCTATTTGCTATACTATGGCTTTTACGCAAACGGATCAAAATCCCTGGACTACTATTTTCAATCTATTTGATTCTCAACGGTCTTGAACGCTTCTCTATCGAGCTCATTCGTGTGAATACCAAATATCATATTTTTGGTTTCAATCCAACTCAAGCGGAACTCATTTCGTTCACATTCATATTGGGGGGAATTGCTGGAATTTTCTTTTTTACGCGTCGCGCAAAACGAATCGTACACTAGCTTCAACCACAACCCTACCTTTTTATCCTCAAAAACGAACAGCTCTAAATAGTTAGTAACTATTTAGAGCCTTGCGCATTTATGGTCAATAATTTATATTTACATGCTTTTAAGAAATAATTATTCGTTAAATAATAATTACATATCATGTATAAAAATATTTATTTAATCACCTTTAAAAAGCAAAAAGAATGGATACAAAATCAGTAGTAAAAACAGGTAATGACACCCTTCACACCTTATTTGACAGACACAACTGGCTAGACAAATTCTTTGGGGCCCCTTTGCTAGATGAATATTTTACTTTAGGCAAAGTAACTAATGTACCCTCGGTAAATGTATCGGAAACAAACGACACCTATCTATTAACTATTGCCACGCCTGGTCTAGAAAAAAATGATATTAATGTAGAAGTAGCCGATGGTATGCTCACCATCAGCGCTGAAACAGAAGAAAAAAAGACTGGTCGATATAATCGCAGAGAATATAATTACTGCAGCTGGAGCCGCTCTTTTTCGTTACCTCAAAATTGTGAGGAAAGTAAAGTAAGTGCCGAATATAAAAACGGAGAACTTAAAATCAGTATTCCCAAAAATGATTCGGCTAAAACTAAATCCAAAAAATCAATCGCCATTAAATAATTGAATTATTAACGAACCCGTCTATTTTACTTAACAGACAGGTTCGTTTCACTCTTTCTGTTCGTGTATATTTTTAAGCACGCATTGTTTGTTTTACTCGGGGTAAAGCCGTTATGGCTCAAATACAGAGACTAAAGGACAAGCAAAATGCGTACATTTGAGTGAATGAAGCTGAATACCATCGATGAACTAACGCATACGCTGGACGATAAGAATCGCTCAGCCATCTTAAAATTAATTGATCATAAATTAGAAAGTGACATGGATAAAGTCCTAGAAAAAATTGATGCTAAGTTCGCTCACATCGATGCCAAGTTTGCACATATTGACGCTAAGTTTGCTCATGTCGAGGGAAGTATATCGAACATCAAATGGGTGGTGTTAGCTGCTAGTGCGGTTATCTCGGCACTACTTGCCATCATCGCTTTAAAATAATATCACGCACTTACAAACATTATTTGACTCATTGATATCTACTAATAGACTCGCTCGATTCTGAATATTATACGTGAGAGATAGCAACAAAAGGCCCGGGGTGTAGCGCACCAAAATGAGTACTTGTAGCAAATAGCCAGACCCAAAGGGGCACGCCCAACCGCAATTAATTTTATAGAAAAACCGTATCCATTTTCTTCACAAGTATCTTTTTATTTCAAAAAAGCCGTACTTTTGGGTCCCGTGTGGAGAAATTGTTTCTCGGTCCAATCTCGGGTTAGAAATCCTCCCAAAAATCCTTCAATAGTCATGACTAAATACATTTTCGTTACAGGAGGCGTTACTTCGTCTTTGGGAAAAGGAATTATTTCAGCCTCCCTTGCCAAACTCCTCCAAGCAAGAGGCTACAGCGTAACCATTCAAAAGTTTGATCCTTATATCAATATCGATCCAGGAACACTAAACCCTTACGAACATGGCGAATGCTACGTAACCGAAGATGGTGCTGAAACAGACCTTGACCTTGGACATTATGAACGCTTTTTGAATGTCCCCACTTCACAGGCAAATAATATTACTACAGGTCGTATTTATCAACATGTGATCAACCAGGAACGACAAGGCGCTTATTTGGGAAAGACCGTACAAGTTATTCCGCATATCACCGACGAGATCAAACGCAATATGCTCATGCTTGGCCAAGATGGCTCATTTGACATCGTCATTACTGAACTGGGTGGAACAGTTGGAGATATTGAATCATTACCTTATATCGAAGCTGTCCGTCAATTACGTTGGGAATTGGGTGCTAGTTCATTGGTTATACATTTGACACTCGTTCCTTTTTTGGCAGCAGCAGGGGAATTAAAAACAAAACCTACCCAACATTCGGTAAAAATGCTGTTAGAATATGGAATACAGCCCGATATTTTAGTCTGCCGAACAGAACATCACCTTTCTGCCGAAATCCGTAAAAAAATCGCGCTCTTCTGCAATGTGAATATCAATGCAGTAATCGAATCCATCGATGCCTCTACAATCTATGACGTTCCCCTCCTTATGTTAAAGGAACAATTGGACAAAACAGTACTGACTAAATTAAAATTACCCCATCGGCTAGAACCCGACATGGAGAGTTGGAAAGACTTTTTAGGTCGACTAAAAAATCCAACATCTGAAATCACCGTTGGCTTAGTAGGTAAATATGTAGAGTTACCAGATGCATACAAATCCATTATCGAATCATTCATTCATGCAGGTGCCAAAAATGAATGTAAAGTTCATGTAAAATGTATCCAATCTGAAAATATTACACCATCCAATGTAACTGACAAATTAAAAAACATACATGGCGTGCTCGTTGCACCCGGATTTGGAAACCGTGGAATTGATGGTAAAATTATAGCTATCCAATATGCACGTGAAAACCATATCCCCTTTTTCGGAATATGCTTGGGTATGCAATGCGCTGTTATTGAATACGGCCGAAATGTACTAGGACTGAGCGATGCCCATAGTACAGAAATGGATGAAAACACTGAAAATCCTGTTATCTCAATAATGGAAGAGCAGAAAAAAGTGGTGAATAAAGGTGGGACTATGCGCCTGGGCGCCTACCCATGTGATCTCAAAAAAGGAACCAAGGCAGCTTCTATTTATGGTAAAGCCCATATTACAGAACGCCATCGTCATCGCTATGAATTTAACAATGGCTATTTAGCCCTGTATGAAAAAGCTGGTATGATTGCCTCTGGAATTAATCCAGATAATCACTTAGTCGAAATTATCGAGCTAAAAAATCATCCCTTTTTCGTTGGGGTACAATTTCATCCCGAATTAAAATCAACGGTTGATAATCCACACCCTCTTTTTGTTAACTTTGTCGCCGCTTGTTTAAGCCACGAAAAGAAAAAACTAAGCCTTAGTGCCCCTGTTTAATATTTTCAAAAATGATCGCATCAAACATTGTTTTAATTAAGAGCCAGCCTAAGCAAACAAAAGCATAAAACAGTGCTCAACCAGATCGCTTAAACATGATTCTCTGATTATCTAAATACCATCCAAAATTAAACGAATGGATAAGAATACGTTTACAGGCCTTTTTCTAATTTTAATCATATTAGTAGGCTCTACCTTTTTACTAAAACCATCCGAATCTGAACTAAAGCGAGAAAAAGCTATTCAAGACTCAATAGCCTTAGCCAAAACAAATTCAACTGCAGCCACATCAACTAGCTCGCAAACTTTACCACTTAAAACTAAAATTGATTCGACTGCCCTGAGTGGCCCTTTTGGAAATACATACGCAGGCAATAACCAACCTATCATTTTGGAGAATGAGCTTATTAAACTAAGTATTAGCCCCAAAGGAGGCCGTATTGAATCGGTAGAGCTAAAAAATTTTAAAACCTTTGACCAAAAGCCCCTCATCATGTTTGAGGGTGAGGCCAACCAATTTGGCCTAAAGTTCGATGTGCAAGGAAAAACTATCAATACCAATGACCTTTACTTTAATTCCTCATCTGCTGGTGGCATCAAGGTCACTAAGACAGATTCAAGCGCATTAACCATGCGCTTGAATTATAGCCATGATCAATATGTTGACTTTATCTACACTTTAAAGGGCGAAAGCTATCAAGTAGGCTTTACTATCTTGACCAAAGGAATGCAAGGTGTGATTGCGCCCAGCACACGATATCTAACCCTAAACTGGGAAGCTGCGCTGAAACAAAAGGAAAAAGATATTCATAGTGAACAGCGGTATTCCTCTGCTTATTACAAACATGGCGATAAAGGCGTTGATCACCTTAGTGTAAGCAAGGACGATAAAAAAGATTTGGAAGAAAAAATACAGTGGATATCGTTCAAACAACACTTTTTCTCCAATGTATTAATAGCAAAAAATGGTTTCAACAAAGGAGTACTTACAGTTAATACTTCAGCAGATCCACATACAGTGAAAACCTTTGCCGCCAATATGCAAATTCCATTTTCCAAAGAGGAGGTCAATAGCTATCCAATGGAGTTTTACTTTGGGCCGAATAAATTTAGTACACTCAAAGCCCAAGGCTACGAAATCGAGAAACAAGTTGACCTAGGTTACTGGCCGCTTAAATACATTAATCGTTATGCGGTGCTTCCCATTTTCAATTTGCTTGAAGGATTCAATTGGAATTATGGTTTAATCATTCTCTCACTCACGATTCTACTTAAAGTGGTGTTATTCCCACTGACCTATAAATCTTATCTATCAATGGCTAAAATGCGCGTGCTTAAGCCTGAGATGGACGAAATCAAAACAAAGGTGGGCGAGGACAACCCAACGCTACTACAACAAGAATATCTGAAATTATATAAAAAAGCAGGAGTAAATCCACTGGGAGGCTGTTTACCATTATTATTACAACTACCCATTATTATGGCTTTCTTCTTCTTCTTCCCCAATCTATTTGAATTACGCCAGGAAAGCTTTTTATGGATGAAAGATTTATCTACCTACGATGCCTTCTTCAGCTTTGGTTTTACGTTGCCATTCCTTGGTAATCATATCAGTTTGATGTGTGTCTTGATGACTGTTTCCACTCTGATTTATACCTATTTCAATAACCAAGTGTCTGGTGCAACTGGACAAATGAAATACATCGGCTACATCTCTCCAATTATCTTCTTTGGCGTGCTCAATAGCTACCCAGCGGGGTTAAACTATTATTATTTCCTAGCCAACATGATTACCTTTTTGCAGCAATATATCATCCGACAATTTGTTAATGACGATAAAATCCATGCGCAAATACAAGAGCATAAGAAAAAACCCGTTTCTGAAAAGAAAAAATCAGGCTTTCAGAAACGCTTAGATGAGTATATGCGTCAGCAAAATGCAAAAACTAAGAAATAAGCTTTAAACAGGCTTTAAGAAACAATGCTATTTAGCGAGCATAACTTTAAACGCAGAAAAGAATTAACAGGTAGCATCGAAGTTATTTGTGGATCAATGTTTTCTGGTAAAACAGAAGAACTGATCAGACGTCTGAGAAGAGCTCAAATAGCCAAGCTGAATGTTGAAATATTTAAGCCCAAACTAGATATTCGCTATGATGAAGGAGCTATCGTCTCACATAATCAGAATGCGATTTCATCTACCCCGGTGGATCATTCTTCATCGATATTATTACTTGGGGCAAGCACTGAAGTTGTAGGCATTGACGAAGCTCAGTTTTTTGACCCCGAACTTCCCTCTGTATGCAGTCAGCTCGCTAATAAAGGTATTCGTGTAATTATAGCCGGTTTAGATATGGATTTTCAAGCCCAGCCATTCGGACCTATGCCGGCACTAATGGCCATTGCTGAACTTGTTACCAAAGTTCATGCCGTTTGTGTTCAATGTGGAGGACCAGCGACCTACTCCTACCGGACCGTGCCTAGTGAAAACAAAATCCTACTTGGCGAAAAGGAAAGCTACGAACCCCGATGCCGAACTTGTTTCTATAGTTAGAATTAGAAGAACTACTCATGGTTGAATAAATAACCAACATAATTGTTACCCTTATTTTATCAAGCTTATTGGCCAACGATTAATTTCGATGAACGCCACATACCTCCATTATCCACCCTGTAAATATAAATCCCTGGAATCAAGCCAGCTAAAGACACTTGGGTATGATAGGATCCTTTATTTAACACTGTATTAAAAAATAACTTAACAAGCTTACCATCTATCGAATAGAGCCCTAAAGAAGTTAAACCACTTACTGGGATTGTAAAATCGATATAGGTATTATCCGCAGAAGGGTTAGGATAGTTTTGTCTCAGCTCAAGCACTTCGGATTTGGGATTCACAGTAGGCTCAGCATTTGTAAGCGCACGATACACATTTAATCTACCCTTTCCTAATAGACCAGCATAACCCGGATTAATCCCATCAATATCGTCAGCAGTTGCTTTAAGTTGTTCCCCGACTTGCTGCATCGTCCAAGAGGGGTTTTTAGCTTTAACCAGAGCTGCAGCACTAGATACAATTGGAGTAGCCATCGATGTACCAATATCATAGCCATAAGTATTATCAAATATGGTGCTTAATATCCCAACCCCTATCTCTCCCCCAGGTGCGGAAATAGCCACCTCTCTACCATATTGAGAGAAACTACTCTTTTGATCCGAAGAAGAAACACTGGCAACACCCAACACTCCAGCATAAGCTGCCGGATAGTCTACCACATTTGTTCCATTATTACCTGCGGCAGCAATAATTAAACAATCATTACTAAGCGCATAATTAATGATATTCTGACCATATACCCCTGCATAAGAACCTCCCCATGAGCAATTGATGATTTTAGCTCCGTGATTTACTGCATAAACAATTCCTTCATAACCAGCCACTACATCTTTGGGATAATCATCACCAGTTACTTTGACAATCAATAAACGGCCAGTATTATATGCAATACTCGCTATTCCAATACCATTATTTGTCACAGCTGAAGCTAAACCACTCACATGAACACCATGTGTAGCAGATGTACTATATACATTGGGGTCATTATCTGGCGTGGGATTATCTCTACAACATCCCACTAAATCATACCCACCAGGAGCAATATTAGCCGCCAAATCTTCATGGTTAAGTTGTGATCCTGAATCTACAATAGCAATAATTGTAGGGCTTACTGCTCCTATAGTGACACCCCAAGCATCTTCTGCATGCACCTGTGACAAATAGCCTTGATAACCGCCTGTATAAGAAAGATCATTGGGTAGTGCAGATGTATGATAGATATACTTTAAGTCTACGTATTCTACATGAGAATCTTGAAGGATTTCACTAGCTATACTTTCTAGCTTTGCTCCTTCAGAGGGAACAAATTTTACTTCTATAATGCGATCCAAACCCGATCCATCGCGATCATCAGATGACAATGTATTTTCTGCAGAACGAGTAGTCTTATAATTTCGATGCCCAGGAAATAAGGGCTTTATCTGCTCGATAGAAGCAGATTTTATTTGAAGTGGGCAAGCTTCTGCTATCGAACTGAGCGTATTTGACACTGATTTTCCACGTTTGTACTTCACAATAAGCGTGTTTGGCGCATAATCCTTACTGGAAATACCGGCTGGAAAATTAAAAGACCTAACTGAACCAACTTGACCAAAAAGGGCAAGTGAGAAAACAAAAAGTGAAAAAAATAGAGAAAACCGTTTCATTCAATAATCAAAAATACATTGAAAAGGAGAAGGTAAATACCTTGAGTCAATCTAAATCAACTAAGTAAAAACTAATTACTTGCAAACTTACAATTGTTTCAGCCGGAGAATTAGAGTTTTAGATAAAAGATATATATATACCGATCTAAAGTTTATTTTATTTCATTCATTTGGTTCTTTTTGGCTGGAATTTCGTTAGATTTTTCGCAATAGTCTCCCACTATTGCTCCAAAACCCGCTTCATTTCGCTCAAAAATAACCGGCAATTATTTCTTATAATAAACTTTAGACCGGCTCTATACTAATTACTCACCTCTATTTCCAAAGCGCGCACAGTACCTTCATAATGTATGCTATAAAAATAGATCCCCGAACCTATTCCCGTCAAATCTACCGTAACGTGGTGCCAGCCTGCCTGTAAATTATCATTTAAGATCTCTTTAACCAATTTTCCAGCCATGGAGTAAAGCAAAATAGAGGTTTGCCCAGGCCGTGGTATGCTAAAATCCAAATTGGAATATCCACTCGATGGATTGGGATAACTGTAGTTAAGCACCACTGTGGGGGCAATTGTTGGTGATACTGGTGAAGGTATGACTTGATCGTACTGATTTTGAGCAGCAATTGCACTCGACTGTAAATCAGTCAAATTATCTCCCCCTATAAAGGCAAAGGCAACTTCCACCGAATCGTTAGCGGCAATTGTATATGGGCCTTGACCAGATACGAAAGAAACGTCATAACCATTAGCCGAATCCTGACCAAGACCTAATGATTTAATGCCACTTGACAGTGCCTCATATTTTCCCGATGTTGGAAATGAACCATCTGTTTGCAGAGGTCCCCCACTTACCTTATTAGATAAAGGATAGTACGCCGGTTGAGCCCCATGACTTAATAACTTTACGCCGACGTATGAAGTACCTCCTGCCTTGCCATAAATATAACCTAACCGATTAGCTGCATCATATTGAGTGACATCATTTGCTCCGTAATTACTGACATCGAAATCGGTAAATAATCCAATATAAAGCCCGGCCAATAAACTTGTACCCGTATTTTTAATTCTATATTTTACGATCGTATACTTATCATTTGGGGCCGAAGCATAAGCTACCCCGCTATGACTCACGTAAACATGCAATGGGCTGGGATTCCCTGAATCATCAAATTCAGACTGTCCTTCAAAAGCCGCACTCTGACTGACTTTTTTTTTCACGGCTACCCGTTTGAGAAAATACTCATGATAAGAACCATCTGAGCCGCTTCTAGCATTATCAGAGACTGCCGTAGCAGAATTGCCTATCATCAAAGACGCTTCGTATAACATGGGAACACCATTATAAAGAAAACCAACCCCATGTGCTCTAGCCGAATCACTAAAGCCAACTCGACCATTACCCGTTATCGATGTAGCTACCCGGTTAACCTCAACATTTAAATAATTTAATGAGACCATCAAACTGAACGATTCGGTGGCCGAAACAGCCCCCCACACATAATTTAAATTAAATCTGATAATCTGATTATCTGGTGTACTTGGCTTCACATACACATTAAAAGGCCCCACCATCGACTTAGTTTCTAAATTCCCAATATGATCAATCACCAAGGGAGTACTTGATACCACTACATTTGAATCAGCACTCAATAACTGAATACTAAGTCCTGTAATGGGTGCTGACAGATTTTTTAAATCAAAAAACACTTTTAAAGTATCCCCAGATGGAATCGACCCATCACCTAAATCTTGAAGTGTAACCTTCTGAACTCGAATCGTTGGTGTTGTTGCTAAAGCCCTATAAACATTTAATCGACCCTGTCCAAGCATCCCCTCGTAGCCCGGATTCTGAGGATCTATAAAATCAGCTGTCAATTTCAACTGATCTCCTACTAGTTTCATTGTAAGCATAGGAAATTTGGCTCTAACCAAAGCTGCTGCACTAGACACCAAGGGCGTAGCCATAGACGTCCCCGACAAGAAAGCATAGGTGTTATCATAATAAGTACTGAGTATATTTTCACCCGGAGCAGCAATGGACACCTGCGAACCATAATTAGAGAAATAACTCTTCTGGTCTGAAGCTGAAACACTTGCCACCGAAAAAACCCCTGGATATGCGGAAGGATAATCCGGCTGGCCTATATTCTTATTACCTGCTGCTGCAACAACCAAACAATCACTATTAATCGCATAATTGATAATATCTTGCCCAAAAGAACTTCCAGCTCCTCCCCCCCATGAACAACTAATCACTTTTGCCCCATGATCAACAGCATATTTAATCCCTTCATATCCTGCCAAAATAGCCCTAGAGTCATCATCGGCCCCCGCCTTAATAATTAATATTTGCGCATAATTATTAGCTATACTAGCAATTCCGACCCCATTATTAGTCTCTGCAGCTACTAATCCACTCACATGCACACCATGTGCATTACTAGCATTCACTACATTGGGGTCGTTATCTGCTTGTGGATTATTCAAATGAGCCCCAACAGAATCCCAGCCATTGAGATTATCAATATATCCATCATGATCGTCATCAATTCCATTAATCGGATCTGCATAATCATGGGTAATATTAGCTGCTAAATCACTGTGATTTAACT
Organism: Pedobacter sp.; assembly: GCA_008015505.1. Taxonomy (GTDB): domain Bacteria; phylum Bacteroidota; class Bacteroidia; order Sphingobacteriales; family Sphingobacteriaceae; genus Daejeonella. The sequence continues at coordinate 9,274 of SSFR01000009.1, read as the reverse complement.
GTGATCCCGAATCAACAATACCAATAATCACAGGACTCACAGAACCAATAGGTATGTCCCATGCTTCGGGCGCTTTCACTTGCTCCAAATAAGCCTGATAGTTATTACTATTGGTAAACAAAGGGTCATTCGGTGGTGGTGATAAGGCATGTGCACGATAGATATAGCGTGGCTCTGCATACTCAATTTTCGGGTTTTGAAGTAACTCATTAATTACCTCCTCAATACTATTAACTGAGGAATACTTTATTTCCGCAATTCTTTCCAAACCGGATGCTTTATAAGCAGATGACTTATTCGAACCCATAGCCGAACTTGGTTCATTTCCAAAAAGCTGCTTCACCTGATTAATCGACGCTGATTTTAGTTTAAGTAATTGGATTAGTTCTGATTGCATCATCTGCCCCCCTAAAGAAGTATCTTTAAATTTGACGATGATCGTACCCTGGACATAATCCTTACTTGATAAACCTATCGGAAGCTTGAAATGCCTCTTATCGAGCTTCGCACCATTTTGTCCAAAAACATTAGGTGCAATTAATATAAGTAATATAACTAACAGCTGCTTCATGAGGATGTATGTACGTTGACAATGTACAAAAATTGCATAAAAAAAGCCCCAGGTTTTAACCCGAGGCTCTCTTAAAATATTTTTCAGACTTAAGTAACTCTGACTACTTTTTTTGATAACGCGAACGAAACTTATCGATTCGGCCCGCAGTATCTACTAGTTTCATTTTACCTGTAAAAAACGGATGCGAAGTATGCGATATCTCTAATTTAACTAATGGATATTCTTTTCCATCAGTCCATTTAACAGATTCCTTTGTATCTATGCAAGATTTCGTTAGGAATGAATAGTCGTTAGACATGTCTTTAAACACAACTAACCTATAATTTTTGGGATGTATGTCTGCTTTCATTGTTCTCCAACGCAATTTATGGGACCGCAAATATAAGATAAATTATATATACCTACGAAATTATTCATCAATTATGTCCTGACATAATTCAATGAGGACACCCTGCGTATCCTTAGGATAAACAAAACACACCCATTTATTATCTGCTCCTCGCCTCACTTGATCACTTACCAAGCGAAATCCTTCTTGCCTCAAACGACTCATTTCTTCCTCAATATTATCCACATGAAAAGCGATATGATGAATACCCTCTCCTCGCTTAGCTATAAATTTGGTAATGGCACTTTCTTCCGAACTCGCCTCTAATAGCTCTACTTTGCTTTCCCCTACGTTGAAAAATAGGGTCTTTACATGCTCCGTTTCTACGGCCTCCATTTTGTAGGGAGCCACCCCAAGCAGTTTTTCATATAAATTAGAAGTGTCAGCCAAAGATTTTACCGCTATACCAATATGTTCTATTTTATTTACTCCCATAATTCTTTCAGTATATAACTATCTCTACTGCTCAGCTTACCAAGAAACTGATATTACGCTTGAGTCCAGCAAATTTGGTGCGTTTCACAGCTGATTTTTTAAAAAGCTTAGCAAACACTTCCTCCGTAATATCTTGCCAATCAGACTGGGTCATATTAAGTAATTCATGACTTGGCTTGAAAGCAGCTTCCCTACTCAATACAGAAAACCTATTCCACGGACAAACATCCTGACAAACATCACATCCAAATACCCATCCACCCATTTTCCCCTTGAATTCTGAGGGGATTTCATCTTTGAGCTCTATGGTTAAATAGGAAATACAACGACTCCCATCAACTACATAAGGACCAACAATAGCATCCGTGGGGCAAGCATCAATACAACGCGTACAGGTCCCACAATGATCCTTCGTTGGAGCAATATCATATTCAAGCTCAACATCTACAATAAGCTCCGCTAGGAAAAAGAAAGAACCGAACTGTTTATTGAGCAAATTTGCATTCTTTCCAATCCAACCAAAACCTGCTTTTTGCGCCCAAGCCTTATCCAAAACAGGGGCGGAATCCACATAAGCTCTTCCATGAACATCGCCGATATACGCACGAATAACTTCCATAAGCTGTTTCAGCTTGTCTTTAATAACATCATGATAATCAGAGCCATAAGCGTACTTACTGATCTTTGGTGCATCTTGAGATTCTTGCCTCTCATCCGTATAATAATTTAATGCCAACGAGATCACAGATTTTGCTCCTTCCACCAGCTTTCTCGGATCAAGACGCTTATCAAAATGATTTTCCATGTATTTCATCTGGCCATGGTAATCCTTCTTCAGCCAACTCTCCAGCCTTGGAGCTTCTTCCTCTAAAAACTCCGCTTTAGAAATGCCACAAAACAAAAAACCTAACTTTTTTGCTTCCTGCTTGATTAAAGCACTATATGTAACTGATCCAGAACGCATCACTGAAAACAAAGGTAAGGAATCATCTTTTAGCGATTGATTTATTTATGGCATTTTCATACCTTTGCGTCGCTGCCTCCATAGCTCAGCTGGATAGAGCAACGGTTTTCTAAACCGTGGGTCTCAGGTTCGAATCCTGATGGAGGTACACAAAAAACAAAAACCGCCTTAATAATATAATTAAGGCGGTTTTTTGTTTCACCCACCTTGATCTAAACAGCCTATTTTAGTCATTTTTATGCCTTTTTCAGCATAATGTTTCACACGTTTCACCCACAAATTACATGAAAAAAGTACTCGATCCCACCATTTCACCTATAGGATACAATACTTCATTTACGGCAAGCATTGTTATTCAAGATTGCAAACAAAGAGCAGATGGACTCTCTCCCCTATATCTCCAATTACTATGTGCAAGAAAAAAGAAAGTGATTTGTTTAAACTTACATTGGCCTGCCAACTTCTTTGACAGAAGGGCCCAAGAAGTATTACACCGCCATAAAAATGATCAAGAGGCCCTCGACCTCAATATTATTATTGGTACTATCAAAGCAAGAGCGAATGAAATTATAAGGAGTTTTCGGTTACAACTTCGAGAGCTTACCCTCGAGCTGTTTGTACATGAGTATAACAATTTTGCTTCCAGAGACTGCTTTCTATTTTTTTCGACCTCAAAAAATAACTCTTTGTACGAAAAAGGCATCAACTCTCATCGCACCAAGCTTAGACATCAAACTGCTATCAATTGTTTAAATGATTTTATGAAAGGAAAGCTTTTATTAATGAAAGATATCAACCTTGAGTTTATCAGACAGTTTGATGCTTGGTTAAGACGATCTAAAAAATATAAGCACAACACTATTGTAGGAACGCACAAAGTCATTAAGACCTATATTAATTATGCTTTAAAAGATGGCTATATTTTAGAGGCAGTATATACTCATTTTGCTACTGCATTCAGAGATGGCGATCGCGAAGCTTTAGACAAAGAAGAACTAACAACATTGAAGTCAATGCTCCACAGCGACTTACTTAATGATTTAGAAAAAGAATGCCTACGAAAATTTTTGTTCAGTTGTTATACAGGAATTCGGATAAGTGATAGCGACTTACTCACATCTTCAATGATAAAAGAGGGGGCCATCAAAATGAAGATGAAAAAGGGGGAGCGATTTGGGAAAGAAGTCAAGGTACCATTACCAAAATACGCCAGAGAACTCATCGAAGGTAGGAAAGGTCTAATCTTCCATCCATATGCAGACAAAACAGTAAATGCTGCATTAAAAGTAATAGCTGCTCATGCTGGGATCACAAAAAATTTAAGCTTCCATGTTTCCCGTGACACATTCGGTACCCTATTCATCGAACTGGGAGGCGACATTGCTTCATTACAAGAATTAATGGGGCACAGCAAAATTCAAACCACGATGATTTACGTGAAAATGTCTTAACAGCGTAAAGAAAAATTAATGATGAATTTTGACAAACTAGATGAATAAAAAATCGTGTTTAAAAAAAACTTACGTTTTTCCTTGTCCCATCTGTCCCACTTGTCCCGTTCTTGTTTAAAAAACTGATAGTCAATATTTTGAATGGGACACGGGAATTTTAAAAAGCTTATTTTAGGCCTAAAAATGGGACAGCGTGGGACAAGGATTGCCAATTTGGGACAAGAAAAAGGAGTTTTTCTATACATCCACCCCCGCCCTTATACCCTCAATCCGATCTCGATAAGCCTCAAACATTCGATAGTTAAACTCTACTGGTCGGGCTTTTTCCTCCCGAACCGCAAGTTGAAGGTCGCGCAATTCATGAATCAAAATTGATAAATCAACCGATGAATCATGAACAGTTTGGTAGGTATTATTGACTGTAGTAGGTGCTACTCCACCATGCCTAAACATCCGTTCCGCTCTGATGGCCTCGTGCGTATTCATACGAATCGAAGCGCCATTTAAACGCTGAGAGCTATATAACAAAGCATCAACTAGTTGTCGGTTATTGGCGTATGTTTCTTTGCTTAAAATAGGCTCGCCGCCTTCTATCTCACCTATTTTTTGGCCACTTGAGGCTATCAAAGCAATGCCACCATTAGCATGCGTTGGGCCCTGTGGAAGCTGACCGCCCTTAGAAAATTTCGGTGCTTTTTGAGCATCAATAACAGCTATTTGTGCAGCAGCAGCCACACCTGCCGCAATCGATAATGGAATATTTGGTAATGCCTTTACAACAGCCAATGCTCCATTGATGATTGCTTGACCTAAATTTGCATTTTTATCAGCTTGCCATGCGCGCAGTTTTTCAGCGGCTATTTTTTTGTCATATTTTTCATTGATCGCTTTCTTTTGCTCCTCAGTTAAGTTTTTATTCGCTAATTCGGCCGCACGTTGTTTGTTGATTTCGCTGATATGCTCCTGTGTCTCCGCTTGCCTGTTGTTTGACATGATCGAGAATACTGCATTTGCCGTGTCTTGTGTAATGGTACAAATGGTATCCTTGACTTTTTTCGCCTCTTCGGCTTTAGCAGCTTGGGTTTTATGAGCGATCTCTTTGTTTTTTGCTGCTTCTAATTCAGCTAGTTTATTTTTAAAATCTTCTGTTAGTTGAAGTTCTTCGCTAAAATGCTCTTTTAACGTTTCTATTTTAGCGTCGTATTTTTGTTTAATGTTGGCCAGTTCCTGCTCTTCTTTGGATAACGTGTTAGTTAACCCAGAGTCTTGCAACGCCTTTTTCTCATTTTGAAAGCGTTGCTCCTCTCTTATTTTAGCATTGGCAAGATCAGTAGCTTGGTGACTTTCGAGCATTTCAATTGCTTTTGCATTGCCCTTGGCATCTTCTTTTAATCGTGCATACTTTTTGTTGATCAGGTTGATTTCTTTCTCGATTTCTCTTTCTTTCACTACGTGAAATTGTGCTCGTAATTCGGTTATTTGAGCAATTCGTTCTTTTTCTTGGCGCACTTCGATTTTACCCACCGAATGATCCCGATCTGTTTTTAGGGTGGATATTTGCTCTTTCACCTCGCTTTTTTGTTCTTTACTTAAATGTGAGTTTTTTAAATATTTCTCCCGTTCCTGAATTAATGCCTCGTATTTGTTTTTCTTCTGCTGAATTTCTTTTTGATCTGCAGCCAAAGAGTCCTCAAATTCCTTTATTTGTAAATCTTTAAATCCATCATTTAGCTCTTCTAAATCATGCAAGGCTTTTTTTCTTATTGCTTTTAGCTCGGCGGCTTTCTTTTTTTCTTCCTCTGTGGGCCCGTCTTTTGTTGTTATTTGTTTGGTTGAAATACCCAACAAGGTGTTCTTTTTACCTTCTAGACGGGCTATTTCGGAATCAAATTTTTCTTTCTCTTCCGCTTTTTCTTTAGCCGTTCTTGAAGCTTTTATTTTTTCTGCTTCTAGTTCTTTCAGTTTTACTATTTCATCATCAATACCCTTAATCTGATCCTTTTGTATTTTGTTTGTGTAAATGGCATTTGCGTTAGTTAGTACGCCAATTTTTTTATCAATTTCCAAAATATGTTTACGGGCATTTAAAATCAGCTCCATGCGATTGGTCTCTCGCATACTGCCTTCACTCACAAAGCGCGACGATTTTAATTTTTTGTTTAGAGCTTCCCTCTGCTGTTTTCGGCCTAAGTTTTCAACTTCCTTGTCATCTAATTTTGCCAATTCCTCCGCTGATAGTTTAGAAGCTTTTGCGATCTCAATTCTTGCCTTAGCTTCTTCCTTAAGTACCTTGTTTTTTCTTTCTTGCAATTCCTGAATTTTTTCCTCATTTGCGGCCATAAAAATCTTCTCGCGGTACTGATTGTTTACGGCTTGTAACCGTCTTGCTAATAATTCATTAGAGGCATCCTCTTTTTTGATGTTTCCTAAAAAATCCGGATACTTTCCTTGTAATTCGCTAATGAGTTGATTACGTACGTCTTGATTTGTATTGGTCATACTGATAGCACCAACCAAATGCTTTAGTTCAGTTTGTTCCTCTTGTAATTTTGCTGGCATATTTGACGATGTAATTTTTTCCAATAGGCGTACAAATGGCTCTAAAGCATTTAAATGAGCGGCTTTGAATGCCGTAATGAGGCGTCCTATACTTCCCTGTATTGCTGCAATACGAGTATTAAATGATTCAAGTTGGCCACTATTTGTATTGGACACAGCTTCTGCTACTCCTCCAAATTCTCTAGCTAATTCTTTTAAAATTACTTTTTGTGCACCCACTAGATCTCCCGTCTTTTGTAGTTTATGAATTACTTGTGATTGACTTTCACTAAATGAAACCCCTATTTTCCGTAATGCGGTAAGTCCTAAAATAGGGTCGTTTAAAGCCTTGCCCACCTGTATCGTGCTTGTGTGTAAATCTTGACCAAACGCTTTACTCATATCAAGGATTAATGGCAAGGTTTGATCGTATATCTCGCCCCCAATTTCTGTAAATGTGAGTAACAAGGCTTGAGATTGTGCAATTGCACCTTTGCTAATTCCCGTCTGTTTCATTAAAGCGGCAGATAGTTCATTTAATCGGTCTCGGGTGATCCCCGCCGCGCCTCCAGTCGATTTAATTGCCATGGCCAATTGTGCTTGCATTTGTTCCCCTAGGGTAGATGCTGCTTGGGCATTGGCAAAAAAGCTATTAACATAACCCATCGCACTTTGAATGCCGCTAGAAATTAATGAACCCACACTCACTGCTCCTGCAATACCAGCTAACCCACTTTTGAATTTATCAAAGAAATTTTTTGCTTCCTTTTGAGTATTATATATTTCTTTAGTCCACGCTTTTTGTTTTTCAATCAAATCCCGGAGATGTTTAGACACATGGTCGTAGCTTGGGTCATCCCTGTTCATTTTGATGATTTTCCCTTTGGTGGCTGAAAGGTGTGCATTCAGATCTTTGAGGGTATTAAAAGCATCCGTCCCATTTATTTTTAAATTCAACTGGACGTTTTGAGCACTACTACTATTTGCCATATTATTTTTTATTAATCAAACTGATTTCTAAATCATCTTTCATTCCTGCCTCGACTTCCTGGATTGCTTTGATTGCCATATCATTAATCAGTAGTGTCCGCAGACGTGCTACTTCTCGTGTTTTTGTTTTAGAAAACCATGGCTTAACTTTTCTTTTCCCATTTTTAACACCTCTACCAACGCCTACACCCATATCTACGAATCTCCCATATTGTATAAACTTAATTACGATTTTCTCTACGTCCTGACCTGAATGAATTACCTCACCCATAATACTTTTCCATAATCTCCCGTCCAGTTTGCCAATATTATTGTGGTCTAGTGCTTGATGGAGGTTTTCGATAGTTAGAGATAGCCACTTTTCGTAGTCTATATTTTTAGCTGCTTCCATCTGATGTTTAATTTTATGGACGTTCTGAATCTAGAACAATCATTTCTACTTCGGTCAATACTCCTGTTTGGTGTCTGAAAGAGGTGAATGTGAGCTTCTTTATTAAACAGTGTACACACACACCCGATTTGCTTTTTACTAGTATGATGTTTTCGTCTTGTAAGTTATGAAGGTCATTCTCATTCAATAAAACACTTGCTTTGAGAGTTCTAGCAGCGAATGTTCTCTTCAGCCATGCTTTGTGGGCATAGCTATATAAACCTTTATTCCCACTAATTTTTAGGCTGAATGATGATCCTTCGATACTAGCTTTGGGATATTTGCCTGAAAGTCCGTCTATACCTTGTGTAAACAAGAAACAAAGCGGGAACCCCGAATGCTTGGCTTGTGACGAACTGTTTGTAGAATTCGGTTGTATCGGTAAATTACCGGCTCTTTTGTCCATAGGAATATCCCAAAACTCGGTCTTGCTGTACAGCATGAGTTCTCTAGTAAACTCGAGTGTCCCTGATTTGGCTTCGATTTTCGTTTTTCCAGCTCCAACAATCACTTCATCTTTTGGGTTTTGGTTAGCATTTTGCTCCCCACCCGCTTTTTGGCTCGATAATGTGTATCCATCATCCACACAGAAACGCTGATCAATAACCTTCACTACCTTTTCCCGCCAGTTGCGGTAAATTGGAGTTTCAAAAACTGTTTTTTTCCATGAAATATCTAAAAACTGTTGTCTGTCATCGACTTTGATACGACAGCAAAAGAAACTAGACAAGGCTTTAAAGAAGTCAGAAATCAATAAGTCTGGAAGATGTTTATTAGCCGTTAACTTTACATCTGGATTCTGTACCGCTCCATTTATATTATAGAGGACTATTTTTTCTACATCTGGATGTACCGAAAAGTCACCCTTTAGTGTTAAACCTAACCACTCCGCTATTTGATTTAGGATGTAAGGCAGGTAAAAATAGGGCACTATAGGTGTACTGAGTGTATCTTGAAAATAAAATGAAGTTCCTAGAAATGAGTTAATTAGTGGCGGCGTTTGTGCTTCTGCTTTTTCTTTTTCTTTTGAACTTGCACCTATATTTTTTAAGAAATCATCATTTTTGGTGGGTATAAATGTATATGGGATGTTGCGCCAATTGGTATTTGCTGCAGCTGTTAGCATATTGCTGCTTATCTCAGTAGGGATAGTTCCTAGCGAAAATGATTTAAATGGTATTTCGGTTAGCCTTACCTCACGAATACGGTCACTAATACTACCTATATCGAGTTTGAGCGATCCAACAAAACAATGCTCAGATACGCCAATATGCAGCTTGCATTTTTTAAATGCTTTTGATCCAAATCGAACTTGAACAGGCATATTAGCCGTTTTGAAAAACACCTCGAGCTGATCGCAAAAACCCAGTAGTCTTTTATTCTTAGCCGTAAAAGCCAGATTTATAGGGTAGCTTAAACTCCCTTTAAAACTTAATCCATCATTAAACAAGCTGTTATTCAGTTCGATGGTGACTTCATCACTAGCCAGCTCGAACTGCTCACC
>SSFR01000008.1 GCA_008015505.1 Pedobacter sp. | reverse complement strand
GACAGGCTCAGCGACGATCAATAGCAGTACGGGCCTGCTCACAGCGATCAGCATCGGCACGGTAACAGTGACGGCGAGTAGTGCAGGTGATACGAACTATTATGCGACCAGCACAAGCCAGCAGATCACGATAGGCAAGGTAACGCCAACGCTAACGATCACTTCGGCCAGCAGCTTGAATGTGGATCAAAGCTTGACGGTGACTACGACCACGAGCGCTACGCTAGGTCGTGGTGGCAATATCACGTATGGCATCACCGCTGGTACGGGCTCAGCGACGATCAATAGCAGTACGGGCCTGCTCACAGCGATCAGCATCGGCACGGTAACAGTGACGGCGAGTAGTGCAGGTGATACGAACTATTATGCAACCAGCACAAGCCAGCAGATCACCATAGGTAAGGCCACGCCAACGCTAACGATCACTTCGGCGAGCAGCTTGAATGTAGATCAAAGCTTGACGGTGACTACGACCACGAGCGCTACGCTAGGCCGTGGTGGCAACATCACGTATGGCATCACCGCCGGTACAGGCTCAGCGACGATCAATAGCAGTACGGGCCTGCTCACAGCGATCAGCATCGGCACAGTAACAGTGACGGCGAGTAGTGCAGGTGATACGAACTATTATGCAACCAGCACAAGCCAGCAGATCACCATAGGCAAGGTAACGCCAACGCTAACGATCACTTCGGCGAGCAGTCTGAATGTAAATCAAAGCTTGACGGTGACTACGACCACGAGCGCTACGCTAGGCCGTGGTGGCAATATCACGTATGGCATCACCGCTGGTACAGGCTCAGCGACGATCAATAGCAGTACGGGCCTGCTCACAGCGATCAGCATCGGCACAGTGACAGTGACGGCGAGTAGTGCAGGTGATACAAACTATTACGCAACCAGCACAAGCCAGCAGATTATAATCAATAAGACGACACCGACTTTGACAATCACATCGGCTTCTACGACAGTAGTTGATGGTACTTTGATAGTAGCGGTGACCACCACAGCCAGTCATGAGGCTGGTGCTTTACATTATAGTATTATGAATGGAACAGGTGTAGCGGCTGTTAATGGATTAGGTATAATCAATGCCATTAGTGCAGGTCAAGTAACTTTAACAGTGACTTCCTCAGGTAACACAGATTATTATTCAGCCAGCTTGACCCAGTTGATTACAATTAACAAAGCGACTCCTATCTTGATCATCACGTCTTCAAATACCATGAAGGTGGATGATGCCTTATTTGCTCAAGTGAATACGACAGCAACCTTTGGCCGTGGTGGAGCAATTGCTTTTTCAATAATGGCTGGCAGTGGCTCAGCGACATTGGACACAGTAGGTGGTGCCATCACTGCGACTGGTGCGGGTACAGTGACCTTGATTGCTACTTCATCAGGTGATAATGATTATAACTCTGTGAGTACATCTCAGTTAATCACAATTAATAAGACAACGCCCACGCTAATAATTACTTCGGCGAGTAACCTGGGTTTGGGTGGTACCTTAACGGTGACCACGGCAACAACAGCCGATGTGAGTAGTGGTGGTGTTTTGAGCTATCAACTCACGGCTGGTAGTGGCTCAGCCACAGTGAGCAGTAATGGTATGATCACGGCCAATAGCCCCGGTACACTAACCTTGACGGTCAACTCAGCGGGTGATACAAACTACAATGCAACAAGTGCTATTCAGTTGATCACTATTGGAAAGGTTACGCCAACGCTGACAATCACCTCGGCAAGCAGTTTAATTATGGATGGTACCTTGACTGTGACGACAACAACAACAGCCGATGTGGGCAGTGGTGGCGCTCTTAGCTATCAAATCACGGCTGGTAGTGGCTCAGCGACGGTTAATAATAATGGGCTGCTCATAGCTACAGGTGCTGGAACCCTGACCTTGATAGTGAGTTCAGCAGGTGATATCAATTATAATATGGCTAGTACGAGCCAGTTCATCACTATTAGTAAGGCTACACCCACACTCGTGATTACATCTTCCAGTTCCACAGTGGTAGATGCTACATTTATAGCATCTGCCACGACTACTGCAAATCATCCAATAGGTGCACTCAGCTACAGTCTCTTGAATAATACAGGATCGGCTCTGGTTAATTCGTCTGGCATTGTTAGGGCTGTTCAGCATGGTATTGTGTTTTTGAGAATTACTGCTTCTGAAAATTCGAACTATAACTCGGTGACGGCCAGTCAGACTATTACAATTAATAGAAGTACCCCAACATTAACTATCACTTCCTCGAATCTTATACCTGTGGGAGGTGGGATGACAGCCACGGTGCTTACGACGGCCACATACGGTCGGGGTGGTGCAAAAATATTTACAATTAGTGCGGGTACTGGTTCGGCCACGGTGAATTCCAGCACGGGCTTTGTTCAGGCCATTGGTGCGGGTACAGTGACGTTGGGTGTTACTACAGCGGGTGATGGAGATTATTATCCGGTCACGACGAGTCAATTGATCACTATTGGTAAGTCTACACCTACTTTGATAATTACCTCCTCCAACACAGTCGTGGTGTATAATTCTCTGACAGTAACGGTTAGTACCACGGCAGGAACTGGTAATGGGGGAGCGGCGGCTTTTGCAATCGGTGGCGGTAGTGGCTCAGCGACGATCAATTCAAGCACAGGTTTGCTGGCAGCTATTAGTCCGGGTACAGTTATGGTCGTGGTTAGTACAATAGGCGATAGCAGTTACAATGCCGTCAGTACGAGCCAATTGGTAACTATTAGTAAGGCCACGCCGACGTTAACCATTACTTCTGGAAATACAATAAATGTGGACGGCACTTTAACGGCTACAGCCACAACAACAGCAGTAAGTGGTCAAGGAGGAGCATTTGTCTATTTCATTGTGGCCGGTAGTGGTTCGGCTACAGTGAATGCGAGTACAGGCAGAATCACAGCAACGGGTGCAGGCACAGTGACATTATTGGCGAGTACAATAGGTGATAGTAATTACAATGTTGCTAGTGTAGGTCAAGTCATTACGATTAATAAGGTAACACCAACATTAACGATTACTTCAAGTAATGCAATAAGTGGTACACTTACCGCTACGGTGACTACGACAGCAAGAAGTGGTCGAGGTGGGGCAATCACTTTTGCTATTGTAGCTGGTAGTGGTTCAGTTACTGTAAATCCGAATACTGGTTATATCCAAATGATCAGTGCAGGTACGGTCACCTTGGTAGTGAATGCTGCTGGTGATAGCGATTACAATGCAGCAGTAACTAGTCAGCTTCTCAGTGTGGGTAAAAGTATGCAGATATTGACGATTACCTCATCTAATATGACAGCAGTTGATGGAGCTTTAATGGTATCGGCAACGACCACTGCTAGTGATGGGGGAGGAGTAATTAGTTTCACTGTGATGAATGGTACGGGCTCAGCGTTGTTAGTTGGCAATTTAGTTAAAGCTATTCAAGCAGGCATAATTACTTTAAAGGCAACATCTTCAGGGAATACGAACTATGCATCGGCAACTACCACGCAAGTGATCACTGTTGGCAGAGGTACGCCGACTTTGAGCATTACCTCAGCCAGCACGATGATGGTGAGTAGCACACTAACAGCTACGGTGGTTACTACGGCGACGTATGGTCGAGGTGGTGCAAAAACATTCTCTATTGTTGGGGGTAGTGGATCGGCTACAGTGAATGCTGGCACTGGTGTGATTCAATCGATCAGCTCAGGCACGGTAACTTTGACGGTGGTTACCGCAGGCGATGCCAGTTATTATCCTGCTACAGCGAGCCAATTAATTACAATTGGTAGTGGTGTGCTTATGGTTGAGCCAGTCAGCAAAGTGCCATCTGGAGATAAACCAGTATTTCCAGAGAAGGATATCGCTTCCGATCCGTTAGATGTTGAAGAAAGTGTGAAGATACCAATGGTACTTTCACCTAATGGGGATGGTTTAGATGATGTGTTAGCTATTGCGCACATAGAGCAGTACCCGAATAATGAGTTAGTGATAGCAGATCGAAGAGGTGAGGCTGTGTTTAAGGCACATGGCTATAATAATGGCACAGTGGTGTTTACTGGAGTATCGGCTAGTGGGGTAGAATTACAGGAAGGTATTTATTACTATATACTCACGTGGTACGATAACAAACAACTGAATCGACGAGAGGGGTACTTTAAACTGAGGAGGTAAGAGCTTCATTTGAATATATAATCGTAACGTATTAAACCCCAAAAAAAATGAGAAAATCTTTTACATCGTGGTGACTTATTCTCCAATTGGAAATATTTCATTCCGCGGGGGCACACCAATATTGACAATCACATCTGCCAATACATTGAACGTGGATGGCGCACTAGCTGCCACAGCAACAACTACTGTAGCAGCAGGACAAGGTGGAGCAATCACTTTCGCGATCATAGCAGGTAGTGGTTCTGCTACGGTTAATCCAAGCACGGGAGCAATTAGGGCGATTAGCGCCGGAACCATCACACTGATTGCTACTTCGGCGGGTGATTCAGACTATAATTCAGCTACGACAAGTCAGGTGATTACCATCAACAATAATTCGATGACGACAGTATCAGTTCCTCCAGCGGTTAAATCAGGAGATCCTGTTCTCCAATTGAATGATACCATTTCAGTACCCGAGGTATTTTCTCCTAATGGGGATGGAATTGATGATTCATTCGATATCCAGAATATTACAAACTATCCCAATAATGAATTAGTTATTGCGGATAGAAAAGGAGAGGCTGTCTTTAAGGCTCATGGATACGATAACCAGACAGTGATCTTTACTGGAAAGTCTAGTACTGGAGATGAGCTAGTTGAAGGTCTCTATTATTACTATCTCACATACTACGACAATGGAAAACTGAACAAACGAGTAGGGTACTTTAAATTGAAGAGGTAAAGAAGTGCTGATGTAAAAAGACTGTATGATAAATCTGCTCCTTAAATCCCCTTTCTGAAGGAGAGACTGGATGAAGTATTATAAATGGCAGATTTGTTATATATCTTGCAAAAGTCTTTTTTTAAGACATTTTAATTCTTTAATTGTTGTAAAATTTAATTATTAGTTATTTGTCGGTTTATTTGATTAAATTGGTCGTAGTCATTCGTGTATTCTATCTGAGGTATGGCTGAGTACTTTGTTTGAGTCTAGCAACATAATAGGCGAGCTTGGCTGCAGTGTAAAAAGATCTGAACGAAGTAATTAGTGGGATCTTAAACATTCGAGTATGAAAAAAGGTTTACTTAATGGATTTGCCAGGATTATTTATAGTAGTGTACTAATCCTGGCCATATCGGTTGCTAGTGCTCAAGTTGCACCGAGGATTACTTCATTTAACCCGACAAGTGGCCCCATTAGTACGACAGTCACGGTTGTTGGGCAGAACTTTAATACCATACTGGCTAATAATGTGGTGTTTTTTGGAGCAACCCAGGGGCTTGTACAATCTGTTGTGGGGAGTACTACACTAACAGTAAGGGTGCCGTATGGAGCCGATTACCGATACATTTCCGTGACCGACCTGAGTACAGGTCTGACTGGTTATTCGGCTAGGCCTTTTGCAGTTACTTTGAACCCAGCTGGGAATAATGATTTTAACCCCAAGGCGACTTTGAGTAGTGGAAGTGGCTCCTCTCTTCCTCGTTACATATCTACTGCTGATCTCAATGGAGATAGTAAGCCCGATCTAATCATTGCCAACTCAGACAATACCGTATCCATTTTCCCCAATCAAATTACAACAACAACTATTGCCAGTTTTGGTTCTGCCATTACACTGGGGACCTCTAGTGGCTCAGTATCTGCCGCATTGTCTGTGGGGGATATCGATGGTGATGGTAAACCTGATATTGCCGTAGTGTATTCGGGTACTAGTTTGATATCAGTATACCGCAATACCACGAGCACGCCAGGAGCAACACCAAGTTTTGCTGCTGCATCTACATTTGCAAGTAATGCGACTCCTATTGCAGTAAGTTTGGGTGATTTGGATGGCGATGGTAAACCTGATTTGGTGGTAGGATGTGGTATCGTTTCCAATAACATTTATGTATTGCGCAATACCTCTAGTTCAGGCTCAATTAACTTTGCCACCTATCAAATATTTACTGCAGGATCAAACCCTAGTTCGGTAGGCATTGGAGATTTAGATCAGGATGGCAAGCCCGATGTAGTGGTATCGAATAAAGGAGCTAATACAGTATCCGTGTTTCGTAATATATCCTCATTGGGGTCAATCAACCTAGGGTCACCTTCTACATTAACATCCGGTACTGCACCGCTAGCTGTTGCAGTGGGTGATTTTGATGGAGATACCAAGCTCGATTTAGCAACAGCAAATTCGGGTAGTGATAATGTATCTGTTTTTCTCAATACTTCTACCTCAGGTACAATTAGTTTTGCTAATAAGGCAGATTTTTATACAGGTAGTGGTAGTGCTCCCAGTTCATTGGGCCTCGGCGATTCAGATGGCGATGGTAATGTGGACATGATTATGGCTAACCCAGGGAATAGTACGTCGGCTATTTTGCAAAACTTTTCGACTATAGGGTCACTATCTTTTTCTTTTAACTTTGGAAGCTTTCCTACTCCCCCTGCTTTCGGATATCTGGGGGATTTAAATGCAGACGGTAAACCAGATATTACCCTTGCGCTCTCTAGCCTAAGTAACAATACAATGGTATTGCTACAAAAAGCTAGCCAAATACTAACCATTACTTCGCCTAGTACCATGGCTGTAGGTACTTCGATGACAGCCACGGTAACTACTACGGCAGCCGATGGCGGTGGTGGATTCAATTATAATATTTTTAATGGAACAGGCTCAGCTTTTGTAGATCCTTCCACAGGTTTAATCACGGCAAATGGGGTTGGTACTGTAATTTTGGTTGTGACTAGTTATGGAGACACAGACTATTCTCAGGCAAGTGTTTCTCAGACAATTTTAATCACAAAGGCTACGCCTACCTTATCAATTCTATCACCCAATACGATGTTGCTGGGGGGATCTTTAACTGCATCGGTGACTACGACTGCTACGATGAGTAGTGGTGGAGTCATTACATTCTCGATTACTGCAGGAAGTGGTTCGGCAACTGTTAATTCAACAACGGGGGAGATTCAAGCCACACAGATTGGAACAGTAACCCTGATAGCAAATGCTGCTGGGGATTCAAATTACTTCCCCGCATCAACAAGTCAGTTATTGACCTTGTATGCAGCTCCAGGTGGGGTTGGTTCTGGTATTAAGCTCTGGCTACGTGCTGATGCTGCTGTTTCGAGCACTGTTGGAGGTAATGTAGCTCGCTGGGACGATCAATCGGGTAGTGTTACTAATACCTCTAATCAAGCAACACCAGTCGGGGGTGCTTCAACGGATATTGTCTTGAATGCAACTGGTTTGAATTATAATCCTGTAGTAACATTCTCTGGAGCATCTGCTAAAGAGCTAGTGGGCTCGGGTGATTTCAGTTTTGCTTCGAGTAATACCATTATTGCTGTGGCAAAAATTGCCCCTATTACTTCTTCTTACTTCTTTGGTGGAGTATTTGCATCTTACATTACGGGCCAACATGGAACTGAGGGCCCAAGTTTAACTGAAGATAATGGTGGTACAGCTGGAGCAGGCAGATTTTATGTTGATGGTAGCGGGTGTGCTGTAGCTGCTAGTACAAATACGAACTCCCCCGATGTGGTTACCGCCATGTACGCGAATAATAGCAACTCAACGGGAGCCAGTTTATACCTCAATGGAATCCAAACGATAGGTGGATCGGGTTGTTCAATTGCTGCTTCTTCGGCAATGACCTTTGAGATAGGTGGCCGGACAATGTATAGTGGCAGTCCAGGTGATCAGAACACTCGTATTATTAAGGGTGATGTTGCAGAGGTAGTTTACTTCAACCGTGGCGTCTCAACTGTAGAGCGCAATCAGGTACAAAGTTATTTAGCTATTAAATACGGTATTCACCTTGACCCGACAGCAGTTCCCAACTACTTAGCGAGCGATGGTAGCATCATATGGGGATCTGTGTCAAACACAGGTTACACCAGTACAGTAATGGGTATTGGGCTAGATAATAGCAGCAGTCTAAATCAAAAACAAACTAAAAGTGCTTCTAACGCAGATATACTCACGCTAGGTATCGGATCAATTACCACGTCAAACAGCACCAATGTAGGGAGCTTTAGTGCAGATAAATCTTTCTTGATAGTAGGAAGTAATGGGGCCTTGACTGGCTCGGTGACTACGACGGATGTGCCCGCTAGTCCAGGTACGGCTAATCCAATAAAAAAGCGACTGCTTCGGGTTTGGAAGCCACAGAATACTGGTGGAGTGGGTGCAGTTGAGCTGCAGTTTGATTTGACAGGTGCTTTTTCAGGTACGAACTATCAATCTTCGGATGTTTGTTTACTTATTGATCGAGGTAATACAGGGTCCTTTACGAGTGCGACTGTAGGAGGGGGAAGTATCGCTTTGTCACCTACACTAGTTGGTGGCGCTAGTAGTACAATTTATAAGTTTTCAGGCCTGATGCTCAATAGTGGTGATCGATTCACTGTAGCATTAATGGCTCATGTGCCAGTACTGACTATTACTTCTGCTAATACGATGACTGTGGGTAGTTCCTTGACCGCCACGGTAACCACGACGGCAACAGGTGGGCAAGGTGGAGCCATCACATTCTCCATTACTGCAGGTAGCGGCTCGGCGACGGTGAATCCAAACACCGGTTTTATTACCGCTGTTGGAGCAGGTACAATTACTTTAACGACAATGTCTGCGGGTGATGCTAATTACGACCCAGCCACAACCAGCCAGTTGATTACTATTGGAAAAGTGACACCAACTTTATCTATCACATCAAACAATACAATGTCGTTAGGCGAATCTTTGACTGCATCAGTAGGTACGACTGCTTCGGTGAGTAGTGGCGGAGCGATTACTTATACGATTATTACCGGTAGCGGTTCAGCAACTGTCGATTCAAATACTGGTTTCATTACGGCTATTGGAACGGGTACAGTGACCTTGGTAGTGATGTCCTCAGGGGATACAAATTACAATCCAGCTACAACTAGCCAATTGATTACCATTACTAATATTAGAGGAAGTCAAACATTAACCATCACTTCTGCAACTATATTACTTGTTGGGGGCTCTTTAACCGCTTCGGTAACGACAACGGCAATATCTAGCACCGGCGGAGTAATTACTTATGCGATTACTGCCGGAGGCAGTGGTTCAGCGACGGTAAATTCAGCCACAGGATTTGTTACTGCCCTCGGAGCAGGTACAGTTACTTTAATGGCAAATTCATCAGGAGATATCAATTATAATCCAGCAAGCACAACACAAGTGATCACTATTGGACAGAATACACCAACCCTGACCATTACTTCTGCTAATGTCATGATTGTGGACGGTACACTAACTGTTACCACATCCACTACGGCTATAGATGGTGGGGGTGTGTTGGGTTATGGTGTTTTAAATGGAAGTGGTTCTGCTGCTTTTGATCAGTCAGGCTCGCTCAGGGCGATCAGTGCGGGTATGGTGTCCATCACAGTAACTTCTTCTGGGAATACGAATTATTACCCAGCAAGTGCAACCCAGCTAATCACTATTGATAAGGGTACACCAACCCTGATGATTACCTCTCCTAGCACAGTTGCAATAGGTAATAGCTTAACTGCCTCTGTGAATACCACAGCAACTTATGGCAGAGGGGGGGCTATTACCTATAGTGTTAGTGCAGGTAGTGGCTCAGCCACGGTGGATTCAAACACTGGTTTCATTACAGGTATTGGCGCAGGTACACTTACTTTAACGGCGTTTGCAGCCGGGGATGCAGATTACAATTCAGCGATAACTAGTCAACTCTTTACTATAAGCAGGATTACACCAACATTGGCCATTACTTCGGCTAATATGCTTCAGGTGGATGGTACGTTAACGGCTACAGTAACTACTACCGCTACGGTGAGCAGTGGGGGAGCGATCACCTATGCGATTACTTCCGGTAGTGGTTCAGCCACGGTGAACCCAGTTACAGGTCTCATCACTGCTTTGAGCGTAGGTACGGTGACTTTGTTTGCAAATGCTGCAGGAGATACTAATTATACTGCCGCTACGACCAGTCAAGTGATCACCATTGGCATGACTATCCCAACATTTGTGATTACCTCGGCTAATACGATGAATGTTGACGGAACTTTGACAGCAACAATAACCACTACAGCAAGTCATGACATTGGTACACTGGGCTATAATATTACCAATGGTACAGGTGCAGCTTTTGTGGATCCATTTGGTGTCATTATGGCACTTCAAGCAGGTACGATTACACTTACTGTGAGCTCCAATGGGAACGCTGATTATAATGGAACAAGCCTAGACCAGCTGATAACCATTATGCCCGGCACGCAAACCCTTACAATGGGAGTTGCCGACACTATGACTTTTGGGACTAGTTTAACTGCCTCAGTAAACACTACAGCAACCTATGGTAGGGGTGGGGATATCACCTTTTCCATCGTAGCGGGTAGTGGCTCGGCGACAGTGGATACGAATACAGGATTAGTTACGGCCAATGGTGTAGGTACGGTAACGCTAACAGCCTATGCTTCAGGTGATGCAGATTATAATCCGGCTACAATAAGCCAGTTAATTACCATTGTTAAGGCTACGCCAACCCTAACGATCACTTCGGCAAATGCAATGAATGTGGGTGACAGTTTGACGGCGACTGTGACCAGCACAGCTACATCAGGCGGTGGTGGGGTTATTACTTTTGCCATGGTCATGGGCAGTGGTTCAGCGACAGTAGATACAAATACCGGCTTGATTATGGCCCTTGGAGCGGGAACAGTGACCTTAACAGCTAGTTCAGCAGGGGATAGTAATTATGCAGCAGTTACAGTCAGTCAGCTCATTACGATTAGTAGGGTTACGCCAACCTTGATTATCACTTCGGCCAGTAGTCTTACTGTGGATGATACTTTGACGGCTGCTGTCACAACGACAGCCACTTTAAGCAGTGGCGGAGCTATCACATTTGGCATCATCGGGGGTAGTGGTTCGGCGACGGTGAACGGCAATACTGGTTTGCTTACAGCCATTGGTGCAGGTACAGTGACCCTAACAGCAAGTGTGTCAGGTGATACCAATTATGCACCGGTCAGTACCAGCCAATTGATAAGTATTGGTCAGAATACGCAAGCTTTGACGATTACATCGGCAAGCACACTTGCTGTGGGTGATAGTTTGACTATTACGACAGATAGAACAACAGTCAATGGTCGGGGTGGAGTGGTTGTCCTTACGCTCATCGCAGGTAGTGGTTCGGCCACAATTGATACAAATACGGGTTTATTGCAGGCTGTGAGTGTGGGTACAATGACACTAACAGCTAGTACGTTGGGAGACACGAATTATTTCGGAGCAACAACTAGTCAGTTGATTACCATAATCAAAGCAACACCTACGCTGGTATTTACCTCAGCAAACTCGATTGCTGCAGGAGGTATGCTAACGGCTACTGTAACGACAACAGCTATAGGTGGTCGTGGAGGAGCCATTACATTTGGCGTGATTGGGGGAGGTAGTGGTTCAGTTACGATCGATCCTAATACAGGCTTAATCACTGGAGTAAGCATGGGTTCGGTAACTATAACAGCTACCTCTACTGGTGATACCAACTACAATAGTACTAGTGAAGCTCAATTGTTTACAGTGGGTAAAACTACGCCAACTCTGACGATTACCTCGGCTAATATGATCGCGGTGGATGCTAGTTTGACCATAACAGGAACTTCTTCTGTAGGGAACCAAGATATTGGGGTTATAAGCTTTGCTGTAACATCTACTGTGGGTGGAGGGTCTGCTACTGTGGATACCAATGGCATATTGACGGGCATTAACGCGGGTCAAGTTACCTTAATTGTCACCTCTTCTGGTAACACGAACTATTATCCCATAATGACTACTCAGGCGATAACCGTGACCAAAGGAGTTCCAATTTTGACCATTACTTCGGCGAATACTTTAGTTGTCGATCAAAGTATGACGGCTACTGTAACGACAACAGCTATGGGTGGCCGTGGGGGATCATATAGTTATGCGATTGTCAATGGTACAGGCTCAGCCACGGTAGATGTGAATGGTGTTGTTCTAGCTGTTCAGGTAGGCCAGGTAACACTAACAGTGGGCTCTTCTGGCGATAATGATTATGTAGGAGCTAGTGTACAACAGTTGATTACAATAGGTAAAAGTACGCCGACACTCACTATTACTTCTAATAACCAAGTATTGGTAGATGGCGCTTTAACAGCAGCCGTAACTACTACGGCTACCCATGGAGGGGGAGGAACGTATAGTTACAATATGATTCAGGGTAGTGGTTCAGCTACGGTAGATTCCAATGGAATCGTTACAGGAATTGATGTGGGTACAGCTACCTTGATTGTTACGTCTTCAGGTGATGCAAGCTACAATTCGGCTACAACCAGTCAGACCATCACTATTAACAAAACAACACCAACATTGACGCTTACTTCTGGAAATACTTTGGAAATAGGTAGCACATTGACGGTTACTGGATTCTCTTCAGCGGGAAGTCGCAATATAGGACCAGTTGGCTTTGCCATCCTTGCTGGCAGTGGCTCAGCAACAGTAGACATGAATGGTTTACTTACCGCTATTGGTACTGGTACTGTGACATTAGTGGTGAGCTCATCCGGCAGTGGCAATTACTATCCTACTACAACGAGTCAAACCATCACAATTACTAAAGTGACACAGACCCTAACCATTACTTCGGCTAGTACCTTACTAGTGGGAGGTACTTTAACGGCGACGGTAAGCACGACAGCGAGTATGAGTTCGGGGGGGGGATTCAGCTATAGCATCATTAATGGCAGCGGCTCAGCTACGATCGATCCAAATACAGGCTATATCACAGGGGTAGGTGCGGGTACAGTCACTTTAGTGGTAAACGCTGCTGGTGATACCAATTATACTCCAGCTACAACGAGTCAGTTAATCACCATTACGACGGGGGCACAAACATTGACCATTACTTCGGCTAATACTTTAGGTGTTGACCAAAGTCTAACAGTTACTGTCACAACGACAGCCATTGGTGGCCGTGGTGGGGCTTTGAGCTATACGATCCAAAACGGTTCTGGAATAGCTACGGTAAGCCCAAGTGGTGTTGTTACAGGTGTTCAAGCGGGATCAGTCACCTTGGTAGTAGATGCTGCTGGTGACGCTGATTACAGCCCTGCAACGACGAGTCAGTTGATCGCCATTACCAAGGCTACACCAACTCTAACAGTTACTTCAAATAATATCATATTGGTGAATACAAGCTTGACCACAACCGTCAATACTTCGGCTACTTTTGGTCGGGGAGGTGCCCTTAGTTACAGTATCATCAATGGTACGGGTGCTGCTACGGTAGATTCTAATGGTTTAATTAGTGCAACTCAGATTGGTTCAGTGACATTGGTAGTCTCTTCTGCGGGAGATACAAGTTATTATCCTGCAACGACGAGCCTGGGAATTGATGTTGCTTCGGTGACTATCACCAGTATAACAACAACTTTAGCCGAAGGACAAACAGGGGGCTTTGTGATCAGCCTACTTCCGATAAATGCAACACTGAGTAGCCCGATTAATTTTATAATAACAACAAGTAGTAGTAATACAGCAAGTCCAGCGCACTATGGTGTTCCACTGGCAGCTACACTTCCTGTAGGACAGAACAGTGTGACTGTTACTGTTCAGGCAATGACAGACACAATATTGTATAATGACGAGCTATTAGTGCTAAACTTTACTAACCAAGCACTTGGCACACTGACAGGAACTTTAACGATTACTGATACGACGGCACTAGATCCAAACAATCTAGTCATTACCATTGGAAATGCGACCATTTATCAGAATCAAACAGTTTCCGTTGTAGCGAGTCTTCCTGATGGTATTACATCGGCTACTCCAATTGATATTGCACTTGCTGTTGGTAGTGCTAGTGTGCTTCATCTGTCTAGCTATAGTTTGCCAACTACTGTAACCATAGGTGCAGGTAGCAGTTCGGTATCATTTGATGTGAGTGCATCATCCATGAATATCGATCCATCGATTTTGATTATTGCTGGATCAGCAACCTCAACAGTAACTACAACAGTCGGTATTCGCAGTGTCACATACACTGTGCTAAGTGGTATTGTGATTGTTAATGGACAACAGATATCAATTCAGCAGGCCTATCACAAAGGAGAACCTTTACAGATCAATGGTTTGGCCGATCATTTAAATAACTCGGTGTCCGTCTTTAATGTTGGTGGGACCCAGATTTATTACGCAGAAGGTTACGACGGAGATACAATAGCCTTCAGGGGAAGATGGCCAGATGGGGTATTTCTTCCAGAGGGTAACTATTATGTGGTGGTACAGTATTATGACGCTAATGGAAATTCGCATATCTATTCAAACTTCCTTTACTTGAAGTAGGAGTGCCTGAGAATTTTATCAAACCCTGCCTGTGCAACTAGGTGGGGTTTTTTCATTTACTATTTGGATTCAGTGAGCTAAAGAAGATAAAAAGCCTTTTTGTTATTCATATGCAATGCTGTTATAAATTGGATGCTGTTATTTATTATTCTTTGTGCGGTAATTTCGATAAAGCCTAACACAGGATAAAATGATGATGGAGAATAAGATCAAACCAATGATCCCATAAATCCAGTCGAATGTGCTTTTAAGGATCACGGTAAAAACAATAGCCACTAACAAGATGGTGGCCAGCTCGTTCCAAATGCGCAACTGAAAAGAACTCCACCGAAAGATATGTTGCTTAAACTGGTCTAGTATTCGTTGGCAGATAAAGTGATAAGTCAGCAGACCCGCTACAAATCCCAACTTAACCAACATCCAGTCCTGCTGATACCATCGGGCCTGAAGCATCAGGTATAAGCCGGTGAGTACTGTTAGCACCATAGCTGGCGTGGTAATGATATACCAAAGTTTATGCTCCATCAGGGTAAACTGACGCTGTAAAGTTAGGCGCTCTTCTTCCGGCTTGTCATTGGCTTCGACGTGATACACAAACAATCGGACGATGTAAAATAGACCAGCCATCCAGCTAACAACGAAGATGATGTGCAGCGATTTGATGTAGAGATACGTCATCGGTAAGGCTATCGGATTTAGTTAGTGTATGTTTTGACTACATCGATGGCATACTTTACATGATCAAATGGGATGTCCGGCATAATGCCGTGGCCTAGATTAAAAATAAATCCGTTTTCACCCTGCATGTGTTCAAACAATTGATGGATATATTTTTTAATGATGGGCTTATCGGCGTATAAAACATGTGGGTCTAAATTTCCTTGTACAGCAATTCCTTGAGGCAGGCGTTTTTTAATATCCAACAGGTCTGCATTCCAATCAATTGAAACTACATCAGGCTTGGCCTCAGCCATCAGAGGGGCAAATACCGAGCTTCCTTTACAGAAAGAAATGATGGGGATATTTTTGCGGTTGAGTTTAGCTATAATCTCCACAAGGTATCGATGCGAAAACTCTTTGTAATCGTTCCAGGATAAGGCCATTGCCCAGCTGTCGAATAATTGAATGGCATTAACCCCTGCTGCGATTTGCAAGTTCAAGTATTGGACTGTTACTTCAGCAATTTTGGATAATAGTTTATGGGCTAGTTCCGGATGATTATGTAGCATCAGTTTGGTGAGTTTGAAGTCTTTTGAGGATCCGCCTTCAACCAAATAACTCATCACGGTAAAAGGGGCTCCAGCAAAGCCGATGAGAGGAATGCTTCCACTGAGACGCTCCTGCACAATTCGGATAGCCCCGGCAACAAAGTCTAACTTATGGACAACATCTGTTTCTAAGCGATCGATCGCCTCTTTCGAGCGAATGGGATTTGCAAATTTTGGGCCTACACCCTGAGTGAAGCTCAAATTACCGCCCATGGCTTCAGCCGTAACCAGAATATCAGAAAATAGAATGGCTGCATCAATTCCTAATAAATCGACGGGAAGCATTGTTACATCAGCAGCAATTTCAGGCGTTTTGCACATCTCTAGGAAAGAGTATTTATTTTTTATTTCCCAGTACTGGGGCATAAAACGTCCTGCTTGACGCATCATCCATACCGGTGGTCGTGGTGTTGGTCTTGAAAAAGCAGCTTCGATAAATAGATTGTTTTTTAAAATAGGGTTAGTCATTGTATTGGATTCATTGGAGGGTACCAAAAGTGCTTCTGGGTACACAACCGGATTTTTTTAAGGGCTTGTTTAAGGTTTAATCAATATTGTCAAATATGACTTTTCCATTTCTTGTAATTTGTATTTGGTTACCGCGTAATTTGGTAATGGTTCTAAGTGGCATCGGTGTATCTGTATTGAATCTATATGCATTCCCATTTTTGTCAGAAAGTAGGTAGTCGATATGCCCCAGTGTCCATATTTTAAGCGGTGGACGATTAAGGCGCATATCGGGGTAGATGTTATCAATTACAATTGAGCCATCATACTCCCTAATGTCAAGCTCAGCTGAGCGAAATCCGTGATGTGATTCTGTTTCGCTTATAATTCTATAAATAGGCTTTGCTAGGCCATCATAAATAATGGCCCAGCCATTTTGCGATACCTTTATGTTACCTTTTAGGTGTGTTTGTATTCGTGTTAGAAAACTTAGTTGTGAGAAATAGTTATAGTGTTCTCCATGCTCATCCACCAATAGGAATTTTGTATTACCTATAAATACGAGATTTGGGTATATAATAATTTCATTGGAGACAATATTTTTGGCAAGCCTCATTATTGGTGTTAGTGTGTTAGGAAATTGGTCAGTTATGATTTGGGCAACAGTAGTCTCATTTTTTGCGGTGTTTAAAGTATTGTCAGCTTGGATTTTTGGCAGAGATATGGAATTAATCAGCTCTTGTTTTTTACATCCAATAATTGATAAAATCAGACAGGTAATTACTAGTGCATTTTCTAAATTTATTCTAGTCTTCATGCTATTTATATGCTTTGCTGCATTTACTGAAATCTACAATAGCTGTCCTGATGAGTGGGTTACAATATTTTCTTCTACCAGCTGCTTTATTTTTTAATACTACGACAAACTGTCTGTGAATTTATAACCTACACCACGTATTGAGTGGAAATAAATGGGCTTTTTCTGATCCGGTTCGAAATATTTTCGGAAGGTCAAAATAAAATTATCAATCGTTCGGGTAGATGGATATACATCGTAGTTCCAAACCGTTTCAAGGATTTGCTCGCGAGATACGGCATCATTCTTATTCTCAATGAGCAATTTCAGTAACATGGTTTCTTTTTTGGTCAAAGCAATGGTGGAGCCATCTATGTGCTTAAATTCAAAAGAATTAAAGTAGATGGTCTTATCGCCAATCTGATAGGAGATGGATGGTCCTTGAAGGCTATCAAAGTGGCCCCCTCGTTTAATTAATATCCCTACGCGTAGAATTAATTCTTCCAGGTTGAAAGGCTTAGCTAAATAGTCATCTGCACCCTTTCTTAAGCCAGTGATACGATCCTCGCTGGTGTTTTTAGCAGAAAGAAATAAGATGGGAATTTTGGTGTTTTCTAGACGAATGGTTTCCGCCACTTGAAAGCCATCTACTTCGGGTAACATCACGTCTAAAATCACCAAATTAAATCGCTCTTCTTTAAAAACTTTTAGTGCTTTTTTCCCATCAGTGGCTGTAGATACTTTATAGCCTTCCAGTTCGAGGTTTAATTTGATGACTTCCAATAGATGTTCTTCATCCTCTACCAATAGAATACGTTGTTTATCCTGCATGCTTGTTAAAAATGATCTCAAAGATGCTGCCTCTTGGTTTATTATCTCGAACTTTTATTTGGGCATGATGCTTCTTGAGGACCTGTTTGACAATGTATAATCCTAAGCCTGTACCCTTTGCTTTACGGGTATGCTCGTTCCCGATACGGTAAAACTTGTCAAAAATACGGGATTTTTCATGATCTGGGATGCCGGCCCCTTGATCTGCTACTTCGAAGTAAACGTGTTTTTGGTCTTGGTATAGCTTCACAAAGATGGTCTCATTGAGTGGAGTGTATTTGATCGCGTTTTCTATCAGATTACTGATCGCGGAGCTTAGTGCAAATCTATCGCCGTTTACGGTGATATTATTTTCGACTTCTGTGGTACGAACAGAAGCGGTATTGGTATGTCCCTGCAGGCGATCCGCCATTTTTTTGACCAATTCCGATAAATTGAGTACTTCCTTGGGAAAGGAGTAAGAATTATTTTCTATTCTGGTTGCAATGAGCATATTTTCTACCAGATCGTCTAGTCGTTCTAGGTCTTTTAGTGAATTTCGAATGAATGCTTGTTGTTGCTCTAGTTTCAAATCCCGCTTTAGTATCGTCTGTAAATACAGCTTGATTGAAGCCAAAGGTGACTTGAGCTCATGGGTCACAGAAAGCAAAAAATTTTTTTGTTGGAGATGAAGCTGATGTTCCTTGTTGAGCGTCCGATGCAGTTGGATGGTTCCAATCAAAAAAATCAAAAGAAATACAGAAGCTTCACCAATAATCATGCCTTTGCGGTTGGGCTCTGCTTTGGTTAGTAGAATACCCCACCAGATGAGTTCAGCCGAGGCATATACGAGCAAACAATAGAATATGATTAGTGATTTTTTCATTTCGACCCAAACACGACATCCAAACTTTCAAAGATGGCTCGCTTGGCTTTTTCCAGTTCAATTTTTGAATGGGCCGCAGATACAAATCCTACTTCATAACCAGATGGCCCTATATATACACCGCGGTTTAACAATTCGCGATGCATCATTTTAAACTTGTCCATATTGGCAGCGGCAACATCTTCAGCAGTTTTAAAATGTGCTTTGTCTGTAAAGGCAAACCAGAATATCGATCCAATTGAAAATACTTTAAACTTGTAATTGCGAGCAGTGGCAAAATGCTGTATGGCTTCAGCAAATTCTTGGGATTTATTGTTCAAGTTTTTATAAAATCCAACGTGTAGGAGCTCGGTTAATTGAGCTATTCCTGCAGCCATGGCGATGGGATTTCCCGATAAGGTTCCAGCTTGATAAACGGGCCCTTCTGGAGAAATGGATGCCATAATCTGCTCAGATGAACCATACATTCCTACAGGTAAACCTCCTCCAATGATTTTGCCGTAGGTAATGATATCAGGTTGGATCTGATAGTATCCAGCAGCTCCCTCAAAGCCAAGCCTGAAGCCAGAAATTACCTCATCAAAAATGAGAAGCGATTTGTTTTTGGTACAGATATCTCTTAAAAACCGAAGAAAGCTTTCATCCTGCAGAAGTAGCCCATTATTTGCAGGGATAGGCTCTATGATAATGGCAGCGATTTGATTCTTGTATAGTTTGAAAGCTTCTGTTACCGCTTTGTTGTCATTGAGTGCAACAACAATTGTTTCGTCGGTGAATGATTTAGGGATACCTGCAGAAGAAGAGATCCCAGTGGTTACTAAGCCGGATCCTGCTTTGACTAACAAGGAGTCGGCATGGCCGTTATAGCAACCTTCAAATTTTAGAATCTTATCTCTACCAGTATAGCCTCTGGCCAATCGGATCGCAGACATCACAGCCTCAGTTCCTGAGCTGGTAAAGCGCATTTTCTGAATGTACTTGTTCTCTTTTAAGATGAGTTCTGCTAGTTCATTTTCCAGTGCAGTAGGTGCTCCGAAGCTCATGCCATGTTGCATTACCTGAGTCACTTTTTCACGTATTTTGGGGTTGTTGTGTCCCAAGATAAGTGGTCCCCAAGAGCCGCAAAAATCGATGAATTGATTCCCATCCACATCCCAAATAAAGCATCCATCACCTTTTTCAATAAAAATGGGGGTTCCATGAACGGCTTTGAAAGCCCTCACGGGTGAGTTGACACCTCCGGGAAAATATCGTTGTGCTTTTTTGTAGAGCTCTGTTGATTTCTCTCGTGAGATATCTGGTTTGTTTGTACCCGTGTAAGCGATCTCGTCCTCTGTTCCCGAAAATATTTTCTTTAGTGAATCTAGCATAATATGGTTTTTAGGGTTTTATTGAGGCTTCAGTATTTTTAACTAAACTAAGATAGGGTATTGTTAGCATTAACGATGTGAGTTAAATGATCCAACGTTTTTCTAAAATTTCTCGGGCGTGGTACGTAATGATCATATTTGCTCCGGCTCGACAAAAAGCATGCATATTTTCCATTACAATATGTTGTTCATTGATCCAGCCTTTCTCAGCAGCGGCTTTGATCATCGAATACTCACCTGATACGTGATAGCAGGCAATCGGCAGGTGTGTATTTTGTCTTAGGCGATGAATGATATCTAGATAAGCTAATGCCGGTTTGACCATTAAAATATCAGCGCCTTCTTGCTCATCTAGATAGGCTTCACGAAGGGCCTCGTGTGGATTTCTGAAGTCCATTTGGTAAGCTTTGCGATCACCTTTTCCAGGAGATGAATCGGCTGCTTCTCGGAATGGGCCATAGTAAGCTGATGCAAATTTGATACTATAGCTCATGATGGCTGTATTTTCAAATCCATGCTGGTCTAGTGTTTGGCGAATACCCAATACACGCCCATCCGTCATGTCTGAAGGGGCTACCATATCGGCTCCGGCTTGTGCATGGGCTAATGACATTTGGGCCAAGATGTCTATAGTTTGGTCATTTTGAACCTCATCGTGATGTAAAATTCCACAATGGCCGTGGGTGGTGTAGGCGCATATACAGACATCTGTAATGATATAAAGATCATTCCCAAATGCCCTGCGTAGTTCTCGAATGGCAGAGGGAACGATGGCATTTTCGCGGCATGCGGAACTCCCATCTGTTGTTTTGTCCTCACCAACGCCGAAGAGTAATATTTTGTTAAGTCCAAGTTGTAGCGAGCGATCTACATCCTTTAACAAAGTATCGATTGAAAAGTGATGAATACCTGGCATAGCAGCAATTTCATGAGTGATATTGTTGCCAGGTACGACAAAATAAGGATAGATCAGGCCATTTTTAGATAGGTGAGTTTCAGCGACTAACTCTCTGATAGTGGGAGATCTCCGCAATCTTTTTGGACGAATTAACATGGTATGGAGTTATAAAATAAACTTTAAATAAGCTCAAAATTTTGGCTAATCAAGTCCGAAAATGGCTTGAGCTAAGCCTACTTCATCAGGAGAATAAGGTAAAATATATGAAGAACCTATTTCGGCAACTCGTTCTCCGGTAGACTTGCCCAAACAAATGACTTTTTGCCCCGACTGTAGTAAATATTTGGAAAAATATGCATCTACATTAGATGGGCTCGTGAAAATGAGTACCTCAGCTGATGTTTCCTCTATTTGTTTTTCGACTACAGTTTCGTAAACTGGTAACTCAATTATTTTCGTTTCGGGGGAGAGTGCACGTTGAATGGTTCGTAACGAATCTTTTGCCCTGGGGAATAGAACAGTTGTTTTATGAGCAATTTTAGCAAAGTCTCCAGCGATGCTTTGGGTATCTATTCCTCGGCTTGCTCCGTTAAAGTGTGGGACTCTCCCAAACTGCCTGAGTGTTTCTTCAGATGCATTGCCAAGTACAGCAAACTTGGTTTTTTCAGTGAGTTCGGGTTTAAGCTTAAAGAAATATTCAATGGCATTTTTACTGCTAAAAAATATCCAATCTGTTTGTTTAAGGATGAATGGGTCAAATTTGTGAATGATGGGATATGTTTTAATGAGGGATCGCGCTTCTATTGCGATACCCTTTTTTTTCATAGCCCGCTTGAAATAGCTGCTTTCAGACAAGGTACGGGTGATAAACACTGATTTAGGTCGCTTACGATTAGGAGCAAACTTGGAGACGATTTTTTCAGCAAGTCCTGTGGTGGTTTCAGCTTGTAAGAATAGCCGATCTGGGAATTCATTTTCGGTGTGAGCCTTTGATGTCCAAGTTTGGAATAAGCCATCCTTCCAGCGACAATAGCAGCCTAATGGGGTATGACATCCACCATCAAATAAACTTAATACCTTGCGTTCTAGCGCAATTTGTTCTGCAACAGCAGGATGATGAATGGCCTGTAGTTTGTTCAATAATGAACGATTGCTTTCTCGGATTTGCAAGGCCAAAACTCCCTGGGCAGGTGCGGGAATAAATTCAGCGGGCGCTAGTTCTTCTACATGAAATTCGCTCAAATCGATTCCTAAACGTGTGATGCCTGCTTTGGCAACCAGGATCCCATGGCAATATTTGTCACGAAGCTTCTGAATACGTGTAGGTACATTT
Organism: Pedobacter sp.; assembly: GCA_008015505.1. Classification (GTDB taxonomy): domain Bacteria; phylum Bacteroidota; class Bacteroidia; order Sphingobacteriales; family Sphingobacteriaceae; genus Daejeonella. The sequence continues at coordinate 191,673 of SSFR01000008.1, read as the reverse complement.
CCGCGAAGTTCTTTGATTTCGAGATCTGGGCGTAAGGCTAGTAATTGAGCTTTTCGCCGACTAGATGAAGTGCCAATTGTTTTCCCCAACTTAATGGATAGGCGCTGTTTAGGGTCTACATAATCTTTGAGGATTAATAGGAGCTCGGAGGGGTCCTCCCGTTCTGAAACTGCAGCAATAATTAAACCTGGAGGGTTCGATGTAGGTAAGTCTTTATGGGAATGAACAGCTAAATCAATAGTGCCTTGGAGCAATTCTTCTTCTAGTTCTTTGGTAAAAAATCCTTTTCCTTCAAGTTTATCAAAACTGGTAGTAGATAGCTTATCTCCCTGAGTTTTGATTATTTTTAATGTGGAATTTAAACCGATACGCTTTAGCTCGTTTTTGATAAAATTTGCCTGCCATAGCGCAAGATCACTACCTCGTGTTCCAATGACAATCGGGGGCTGCTGATCATCTTTTGAAGATTTGGGTTTAGGCATATTAATTTTGAAGCTGATTAATTATAAGCCAAATTTAGAATGAGAATTTGGAGCATTTAACAATTTTTTTCTAAAATCTCTTTGGCCATAACCATTGGGATGCTAATGTATTTCTTTTCCATATAGTTCACAACCTTTTTCAAGACTTCGCGTGAGCTGTCATCTAGCCTATTGATATCATGAGCAAAGATTGAATCCATAGCGAGCGTTCTAATTGTTTTTATTTTTTCAGGAACCGTACGCATGGCGAGTTCAATTTTTCGTCGTTTTAAGGCGGAGTCAAATATTGGGATCTGCCGATCAATGATGCGCTCAGCATGAATGAGTTCTTGATGTCGTTGACGTATATTTTTCTTGGCTATTTCTTGTAGGCTACTAACTTCAATAAAGTGAATCGGATTGCCAGCAATCACATGCTCGCAGGTGTCGTTTGGAACGGCTAAGTCAACAATGATTTTTTCCCCAGACTCCCCATTCAATAAAGTTTGATAGATTTCTCGGGTAATGATTGCCTGAGTAGCTCCGGTACACGTAATGATTACGTCGAATCCTTTCTTATAGCTTTTTAAATCATTTAGGTTAAAGGCTTCTCCATTTAGCTCTTGGGCTAACCGTTTGGCTTTGTCTAGTGTGCGGTTAAAGATGGCAAAGTTAGAATAGCCATGCTTTTGTAAATATTGGGAGATATTTCTATTAGTATCACCTGCCCCAATAATTAGAATACGTGCATCAATAGGTATGTGGAGTTCTTTTAGTTTGCGATAAGCCAGTGATACGACAGAAATCGGTTTTTGAGAAATACGAGTAGAAGTGTAAACTTCTTTTGCAGTTGTAACGACATGTTCCATCACCAGACGCAGGTAGTCGCCAGTAAAGCCGGCTGTCCGGCAGTTTTCATAGGCTTTACGAAGCTGGGCAAGTATTTCCTTCTCGCCAACGACCAAGCTCTCTAAAGAGCATGATACGCGTAGTAGGTGATACATAGCCTGCTGATTTTCATAAATAGAAGCTTGGCTAGAAAGGGTATTGATGCAATCTGTCGAGAGCCCTAAATTCAGATGACTAATAAACCGAGCAACATAAACTGAATCGATAGTAGATGTGCTTGTAAAGACGAACTCAACGCGATTGCAGGTATTCAGATAGAATAGCTCAGAAATACCAAACTGAGTTTTAATGCATTGCAAAGTACTTGCGAGTAAATCATCAGGGATGATTAGCTTGCCTAGCTCTTTTATGTTAGTATGCTTGTGGGTAAATGCGATAATTTTTAAATACTCCAAGGCTGTGATTCTAATTTTAAATTAAATCAGTCCAAAGGTAAGTAATAAGTCGGGTGGGGTTTGTCATTAGTTTGTCAAACAGCGTCGCTTTTTGCTATTTAGAAAGAGTATAAATAATGGCTATTGGATCCTTAAATGGCCATTTTTAATCTTTTGTGAACCTGTGTTTTGTTTTCGACTTTGAATGTATGAGTTGCATTGGTGAGTTGAATCTGCACCCCGTGAAAAACTAAACTTTTATGCCCCTAAAGATGTTTTCTTCTCATCTTTGGATGAAAAAGTTGCATTGGCGAGTTGAATCTACGAACCTTAATGCAGTTATCCCGCGCTGACGTCATGAGTGATATAGTTGATAGGTTAGTTGGTTTGGTATTCATGTTACCACCTTTGATTTTATTTTCATTGTGGATTTTTTCTTCTATTCAAGGGAATAAAAAGGATCGTTACGTTTTTGGAATGCTTCTATTAGGTTCAATAATCGGTGTTTTTTGTGCGATCTTAGGACATATATATTGGACTTGATAGTGAGATATTAATCTAATTAATAGATAATATTTTTTTGTTCAGTATATCAGCCCTGTAATTGATACACTGAACAAATTTTCATTTTAGTTGTACCTAATCATCTAGTGGAACCATTACGAGATATTTTTAATACCATTCGTTCATTTAGCCTAATGCATCTATTAGTGAGTTTGCTGTGTCTAACCTCACCCATATGCTTAGTTTATGGTATAATTTTTGCGTTCCGAAAAAGAACACTAAAAGAGCGCGTGACTTTTAGTATCATTATTCTCTCTGTACCATTCATTTACTATCTTCTTGTATAGGTATAAGTATGCAATGTCATTCGCGATCCTAGCTTAAGCCAAACGCCACAGTAGTCTGGCGCGGCTACCAAAATTATTAAGAGTTTTTGGACAGTGTCGCATGTTTACACGATTGAGGTGATTTAAAATTTTGTTTTTTGATATAAAAAACATAGTTTTGGCCTCCAATTTGATCCAAGCATGCGGAAGTGGCGTAATTGGTAGCCGCACCAGACTTAGGATCTGGCGCCGAGAGGCGTGGGGGTTCGAGTCCCTTCTTCCGCACAAATTCCCTGTCCAAATAAGAGGCGGGGATTTTTTGTATAAAGCAATTCCTAAAATCTAAAATAAAACCATAAAAATGGATATCATACAGGACAAAATAGATCACCTAAATTCGGTATTGACTGTTAAAATAAACCCCGATGACTATCTAGCACGTGTCGAAAAGGCCATCAAAGAGCAAGCAAAAAAGGTAAAAATGCCCGGATTTCGCCCTGGTATGGTGCCCTCATCGCATATTAAGCGGGTATATGGCAAGGAAATTTTGGTCGATGAAATTAATAAATTGCTAAGCGATACCTTAAACAATTACATTGCAGAAAATAAACTTCAAGTTTTAGGTCAACCTTTGCCTAAGGCAGGGAGTATCAAGGAGTTTAATTGGGATTTTAAAGATGAGTTCGAATTCATTTATGAAATGGGTTTGGCTCCAGAATTCACCGTTGATTTCTCTTCAAAAGATCAAGTAAAGCACTATGTTATTAAAGCGGATGGTGAAGTTTTGGCTTCACGCATCAGCAATTTGCGTAAGGGATATGGTAAACGATCTAATCCTGAGGTGTCAGCTGATGATGATGTGCTTTTAGTCGAGCTTAAGCAATTGGCCACGGATGGCTCTCTTTTTGAAGGGGGGATTAGTAATACAGCTTCTCTACGCTTAGATAAGATTAAAGATGCAGAAATAAAGAAGAGACTCATTGGCTTAAGTAAAGACAGTGTGGTATCGCTTGATATTCGGCAAGCATTCGCTGATGATATGGATTATCTAGCCAAGTTATTAGCTATTAGCGAAGCGGACGCAGGGGATTTAACATCAGCATTTCAAGTAACCATCAAAAATATCAACCGACTGGAGGAAAGTGATCTGGATCAGGAGTTTTTCGATAAAGTATTTGGCAAGGATGTCGTAAAGACAAAAGAAGCGTTCGAAGAAAAGGTTACGCAGGAAATTGAATCCATGATGGTGCAAAATGCCGAGCAAAGGCTGCAATATGATTTATACCAGCTTGGTTTGGAGAAGTTTAATGTCGACTTGCCGGACGCATTTTTAAAGCGATGGTTAAAAGCAACTAATGAAAAAATTACGGACCAAGAGCTGGAAGAAGGCTATGCCGCATTTGTTAAACAGTTAAAGTGGACGCTGATTGAAAACCAAATTATCAAAGAGAACCATATTGAGATAAAATACGAGGAGATATTCCAGGCAGCGAAGAGTCGTCTTGAAGCACAATTTAAGATGTATGCTCCTGGGGCTCTTCCAGCAGATCAACTGGATCAGTATGCGACTACATTTTTACGAGATAAGGACAATCTTAATCGCACCTTGGAAGAGGTAAAAGCTAGTCACGTGTTTGATTACCTGAAAAATGTAGTTACTTTAGGCAAGGTAGAAATAACCAGCACAGAGTTTAGCAAATTGACTTAAAATTAGGTCTGATTTTTCAAATAAATCAAGGAAGAATATGAACATGGACAAACGAGAGTTTCGTAAATATGCTGTCAAGCATCACCGTATTGGAAGCCAGCATGTAGATCGTTTCATTGGTCGGGTGCAGCATACCTATCCCACCTCAATGACTCCTTATATCATTGAGGAGCGCCAGTTGAATGTGGCTCAAATGGATGTTTTTTCTCGTTTGATGATGGATCGTATCATTTTTCTGGGGGATGCGGTGCATGAAGGTATTGCCAATATTATTCAAGCGCAGCTACTTTTCCTACAGTCTGCAGATTCTAAGCGTGATATCCAAATCTATATCAATTCTCCCGGGGGATCTGTTTATGCCGGCTTAGGTATTTATGATACGATGCAATACATTGCTCCGGACGTGGCTACTATTTGTACAGGTATGGCCGCTTCAATGGCAGCTGTATTGCTTTGTGCAGGCGCCAAAGGGAAACGGGCAGCTTTACCCCATTCTCGAGTAATGATTCATCAACCATCAGGGGGGGCTCAGGGAGTTGCTGCTGATATGGAAATTAATTTAAGGGAAATGCTAAAGCTTAAGAAAGAACTTTATGACATCATCTCTGATCATTCGGGACAAACATATGATTGGGTGGAAAAAGCCTCCGACCGGGATTACTGGATGACTGCTAATGAAGCAAAGGAGTTTGGCATGATCGACGAGGTGTTGTCTAACGCCTCAGAAAAAAAATAAATGTGGATTTGAGCTAATTCAATTGTCTGAATAGCTTTTGGTACGAGATAATGAGTAAAAATTCTAAAGATATTACCTGTTCTTTCTGTGGAGCAAAGAAGCAAGATATCCAGATGCTGGTTGCGGGAATAGATGCGCAAATTTGTGATAAGTGTATTACTCAGGCAGTTCAAATTGTAGAAGAGGAGCAGAAAGTATCCAAAACTAAGGTTACTAAGGCTGCAGCGAAATTGCTCAAGCCCATGGAGATTAAAACCCATCTGGATCAATATGTTATTGGTCAGGATCAGGCGAAGAAGGTGTTGGCCGTTGCTGTCTATAATCATTATAAACGCTTGAATCAAAAGATCGATAAAGATGAGGTAGAGATTGAGAAGTCAAACATTATTATGGTTGGTGAGACGGGTACGGGAAAAACACTTTTAGCCAAGACAGTAGCTAAAATACTAGATGTGCCTTTCTGTATTTGTGATGCTACTGTGCTAACAGAAGCAGGCTACGTGGGTGAGGATGTAGAAAGCATACTTACTCGGCTATTGCAAGCCGCTGATTATGATGTTGCAGCTGCAGAGCGAGGTATTGTTTATATCGATGAAGTGGATAAAATCGCTCGGAAAAGTGATAATCCATCAATTACGCGTGATGTTTCTGGTGAAGGTGTACAACAAGCCTTACTGAAAATTTTAGAGGGTACGATAGTTAACGTTCCGCCACAGGGTGGACGTAAGCATCCTGACCAAAAGATGATTCCGGTTAATACAAATAATATTCTGTTTATTTCGGGGGGGGCTTTTGATGGCATCGAAAAAAAGATTGCCAATCGTTTGCGTACCCAAACGGTAGGATATCGGATGAATAAAAACGAAGCGGTAATAGATCTAAAAAATCTTTACAAATACATTACACCACAGGATTTAAAAGCATTTGGACTAATCCCCGAGCTGATTGGTCGTTTACCAGTAATTACGCACTTAAACCCGTTAGATAGAGAAACGCTGTTAAATATCTTGACAGTGCCTCGTAACTCATTGGTTAAGCAGTACAAAAAGCTATTTGAATACGAACATGTAAAACTTGACTTTGACCAAGATGTACTTGAGTTTATTGTCAATAAAGCGATGGAGTTCAAATTAGGGGCGAGGGGATTACGTGCAATTTGCGAGGCTATTATGATTGATGCCATGTTTGAAATCCCTTCCAATGCACATGAAAAAGAATTACTCATCACATTGGACTATGCCATGAGAAAATTTGAAGAATCTGATTTAAAAAAATTGAAAGTAGCGTAAGCAGAAGGCTTTTTATCCAATTTGAGTAGAGGCTGCTCTGTGTATTAATTGAATTGATTGTATGAGTGAGCTAACAATGACCCAACCAGATACTGTTAAGGAAACAGGGAGTACTGAAATAGTAGAGCCTAAATCGAAAAACGGATTGAAAAATAAAGTTGATATTGTAAATAACTGGCTACCTCGTTATACAGGTAGGCCATTGGACCAGTTTACGAAATATATTCTGCTGACTAATTTCTCTGGGTATTTGAAGTTGTTCTCTGAATGGCATGACAATGCACCGATTATTGGCTTAGATAGGCCAATGCAGACTGTTTCTGCTGACGGGATTACTATAATCAATTTTGGAATGGGAAGTCCAATGGCAGCCACCGTTATGGACCTTTTAGGGGCTATTCACCCCAAGGCAGTTTTGTTTTTGGGTAAATGTGGTGGATTAAAGAAGAAAAATAAATTAGGTGATTTGATATTGCCCATTGCAGCGATAAGGGGGGAGGGAACATCGAATGATTATTTCCCTCCAGAAGTTCCTGCACTACCCTCTTTTGCTTTGCAAAAAGCAATTTCGACAACTATTCGAGATCATTCAAGGGACTATTGGACAGGCACAGTTTATACGACCAATCGACGCGTTTGGGAACACGATAAGGTTTTTAAAAAGTATTTGCAAAGCTTGCGCGCCATGGCTATCGATATGGAAACAGCGACTATTTTTTCGACAGCCTTTGCCAATGAAATACCCACAGGAGCATTGTTGCTCGTATCCGATCAGCCTATGATTCCAGAAGGTGTAAAAACAGCTGAAAGTGATTCTAAAGTTACGGAAGCTTATGTTGATACACATTTAAAGGTGGGGATCGACTCCTTAAAGCAGTTGATAAATAATGGATTGACGGTTAAGCATCTCAAATTCTAGAAAACACTTTTCTAGTGCATCAGCCCGTTGCCCACTTTGTGGGCTTTATTGTTTTATGAGTATTGTCGGGGCCTAAATAAATATTGGTCATTTTACACAAATTTTCAATATACACTACTAACCTATGTGGTATAACAACATTTTAGAAACTATTGGCCATACACCCTTAGTTCGATTAAATGCAATAACCAAGGATATCAAAGCAACGGTTCTAGCAAAAATAGAATCAACTAATCCGGGTAATTCGATCAAAGATCGTATGGCATTAAAGATGATTGAGGATGCGGAAAAGAAAGGTTTGCTTAAACCTGGTTGGACCATCATTGAGGGCACCTCTGGTAATACTGGAATGGGGCTTGCCATTGCAGCAGTGATTAAAGGGTACAAATGTATTTTTGCAACCACTGATAAGCAATCTAAAGAGAAGGCTGATGCATTGCGTGCTTTTGGAGCAGAGGTGATAGTCTGTCCGACCAATGTAGACCCAGAGGACCCCAGGTCTTATTATTCGGTATCGAGTCGTTTGGAGCGGGAAACACCAAATTCATGGAAACCGAATCAATATGATAACCTATCTAATACTCAGGCTAATTATGAGCAAACTGGGCCAGAAATTTGGGAGCAAACAGAGGGTAAAATCACTCATTTGGTGGTAGGAGTAGGTACTGGAGGAACGATTTCGGGAGCGGGAAAATATTTGAAAGAGAGAAATCCTTCCATTAAAGTCTGGGGAATCGATACATATGGTTCCGTATTTAAAAAATATAAGGAAACCGGCATTTTTGATAAAGCAGAGATTTATCCTTACATCACTGAGGGCATTGGAGAAGATTTTTTGCCCCGCAATGTGGACTTCGATACCATTGATCGTTTTGAAAAAGTAACCGATAAAGACGCTGCATTGATGACCCGAGAGATTGCCCGAAAGGAAGGCATTTTTGCGGGTAATTCGGCTGGATCAGCTGTGGCTGGATTGTTGCAGTTGAAAGATGAATTGAAGGAAGGTGATGTGGTTGTGGTGATTTTTCATGATCATGGATCGCGTTATGTGGCTAAAATGTATAACGAGGATTGGCTCAGAGAGCGTGGCTTTTTGAAAGATGAAAAACTAACTGTCCAATCTATTCTTGTCAAACGAGGTCTTCAAGAGATGATTACCATCGATTGTAATAAGACTATTTTAGAAGCAATTAATGTCATTAAGACATTAAATATCTCTCAAATACCTGTTACCCAAAAAGGGATGATCATTGCCAAGCTTACCGAAAGTGATATTTTGGATGCTATTCTAGAAAGTCCATCGCTTAAATCACAACCGGTGGAGAAAATCATGACTCCATCTTTCCCATTTGTGGATTTGAATACATCCATTGATCAATTATCCACTATGATTAATAAAGATAATACAGCTGTTTTGGTGGAGGACGAGCAAGGAAAGATAGAAATCATTACTCAATATGATATTATTAATGCTATTTCTGGATAGAAGAAAATTCTGAAAGTTTTAAACGGGGCCTCTAAGTCCTCTAATATTGGACTAATCCTATTTCGTTATAATTGCTGCTTATCATTAAAAACTAAAATGAAACAAGTAGCAATTATTTCTATTATTTTTCTTAGTGCTGTAGCATGCCGCAGGGCTCAGCAAACAGAAACTAAAGGCACTCAAAACTTTTCAGCACTGCTTGGTCAGTATTATGAAGATCGATTGAAGTTATACCCGCTTGAAGCCACTGCGGCTGGAGACGATCGTTATAACGATTTACTGCCCAACAATGGATCGGCTAGGTTTCTCAAAGACGAGCATGATTTTTATCAAAAGTATTTAGATCAGCTTAATGCCTATCAGCGTGAACATCTAAGCCCAGGTGATCAGCTATCCTATGATATTCTAAAAGATGCACTTGAACTAGGCTTAGCGTCCCAGAAGCATCATTTTGAATACTTGCCCTTCGATCAGATGAACTCTTTACCACTGATGATAGGGCAAATGGGTTCTGGGGAGGGGATGCAGCCGTTTAAAACGGAAAAGGATTATGATAATTGGCTAAAGCGTATTTCGGCATTTTCTGTTTGGGCCGATACAGCCATTGCTAATTTCCAAAAAGGGGTTCAGAAGGGTATTGTGTTACCTAAGGCTTTAGTTGTAAAGATGATCCCTCAAATGCAAAGTATGATTGTCAAAGAGCCCCAGAAGAGTTTATTTTATGGGCCAATTAACAAGATGCCAAAGTCGTTTTCTGAGCCCACTAAAAATCGATTGGTCGAAGCCTATTGCAATGCCATTCAGACAGAAGTGGTACCTACTTATAAAAAGCTAGGAGACTATTTAGAAAGAGAGTACCTTCCCAAAGCCAGAAGCACCTCGGGCTATTCAGCGCTCCCCGAAGGGAAGAAGATGTACACCTTCCTGGTAAAACAACAAACAACCACTACTAAAAGTCCTGAGGAAATTTATCAAATAGGACTTAAAGAAGTTGCTCGTATTGGCACACTTATGGATTCTGTCAAAAAACAAGTTGGTTTTAAGGGAGATATGAAGGCTTTTTTCGACTATATGAAAACGGATAAAAAGTTCATGCCTTATAAAAAGCCAAAAGAGGTATTAGATGCTTTTGAAGCCATCCATATCAAAATGGAGCCTAGTCTGAAAAAAATGTTTAACCAGGTTCCCAAAACACCTTTTGAAATTCGGCAAACGGAGGCTTTTAGAGCGGCTACAGCAAGTGCCGAATATAATCAGGGTTCAGCTGATGGGTCTCGGCCAGGCATTTTTTATGTTCCGATTTTAGATGCGAAGACTTTTAATGTTACTTCAGGTATGGAATCATTGTTTTTACATGAGGCTATTCCAGGACATCACTATCAAATATCATTACAGCAAGAGAACACAGCGCTACCCAGGTTTCGGCGCTTTTGTACGCATAATGCTTATGTGGAAGGTTGGGCATTATACTGTGAATCATTGGGGAAAGAGCTGGGGCTATATACCGATCCTTATCAGTATATGGGGGCTTTAGGCGATGAGATGCATCGTGCTGTTCGTTTAGTGGTTGATGTGGCTATTCATACCAAGGGGATGACCCGTGAGCAGGCAATCAAATATATGATGGATCATGAAGCAATCAGTGAGCAAGGAGCGACAGCTGAAATCGAACGTTACATGGCTATACCGGCACAGGCATTGGGATATAAAATGGGTTCTATGAAAATACAAGAGCTACGTAAAAGATGCCAGGAACGCTTGCAAGCAAGATTTCAGCTACCAGGTTTTCATGACCAAATATTGAAAGATGGCTCGATGCCTTTAAGTATTCTAGAGAGAAAAATAGATACTTGGGCGGCGGCACAGTAAAATTTTGTTCAAAATACTATTGCGCATTTTATTTTCTGAACTATGATTTTTTAGAATGGTGTTGTTTATAATAGCGTGTAGCATTTTTAAAAATTATTCTAAACAGACGAATCATAGTTCAGATATATTTTTTAGAAGGTAATGAATAAAAGGTGTAGAACATAGTAAACCAATGCAGCAAGTCCAGCAGAAATAGGAATAGTTAATATCCAAGCCCAAAGCAGGTTAATGGTTACTCCCCAGCGTACGGCTGAAATACGCTTACTTAAACCGACACCTATAATCGATCCTGAGATAGTATGTGTGGTTGATACGGGGATCTTAAAATGTTCCGTAAAAAACAGGGTGATTGCTCCGGCGGTTTCAGCAGCGACTCCTTCTAGTGGAGTCACTTTAGTAATTCGTGATCCCATTGTTTTAACAATTTTCCAACCCCCGCTCATTGTTCCCAAGGCAATAGCAGTATAGCAGGCTAGTGGAATCCATTCAGGAATGTGTTTAATACTTACTTTACCGCTAACCACTTCGTAGTTGATGTGTAGCCATGTTGGGATGGTTTCCATTACCAGATGGGCATCTTGAAGATACACAATAACGGCTGCAGCAATTAAACCCATTACTTTTTGTGCATCGTTCCCGCCATGTCCCAGACTAAATAGTGCTGAAGATATCAATTGAAGCTTTCGGAACCACCATTCAGCTCGGCTGGGATTAGCGCGTTGGCAGATGTTGATTATGATGATGGTAATGGTATAAGCAATAGTCATTCCAATAACAGGAGCAAGTATAATGAAAGCAACAATCTTGCCTACTACAGCTAAATTCACTACTGATAGTCCGCCATGAGCTAAGGCCGCACCGGTTAATCCACCAATGAGAGTATGTGATGAGCTAGAAGGGATACCAAACCACCAGGTTAGCAGATTCCAGCAAATGGCCGCAATGATCCCAGCTAGAATTACATACAAATTGATATGAAGCGTATTGACTGTTTTAGCTACCGTGTCTGCAATTTTTAAATCAAATAGCCAGTAAGCCAAAAAATTAAAAAATGCCGCCCAAATAACAGCTTGAAAAGGGCTTAGCACTTTGGTTGAAACCACTGTAGCGATTGAGTTTGCGGCATCATGAAAACCATTGATGTAATCAAAAATGAGTGCTAAGCCAATAATTATAAAGAGTAAAGTCATTTTTTAGTTAAGCATTTTTCACCAAGATATTTTCTAGCACATTAGCGGCATCTTCACACATATCGGTAGCGGTTTCGAGTGCAGCCAGGACTTCTTTGTATTTGATGAGTGTAATTGCGTCTTTTTCGTGTTCGAATAAATCGGCAACAGCTTGGTCAAAAATATAGTCGGCTTGATTTTCTACACTATTGATTCGGATCAGTGAATCGGCTACATTCCTGATGTTTTTGAGGTTGCGTAATTCGTGTATGGCCTTATCTAAATCCACACAGGCTTGTAATATCAGCTCAGCAAGCTTTTTAATCGGCTCTGTAATAGTAACCACTCGATACAAGGCCATGCGGTTGGCTGAGCCATGGATGTAGTCAGCAATATCATCCAAAGCATCGGCTAGATGATGAATATCTTCCCGATCAAAAGGGGTAATAAAATTCTTGCTTAGTTCGAGATAAATTTGATGGGTAATGCCGTCACCTACATGTTCTAGCTTTTCAATTTCTTTGAATAATTCAGCTTGTTTGTCGGTATCGGTTGTGTTAACTGCTTCGACGAGTGTTTCGCCAAGTTTAATGAGGTTAGTGCTTGCTTGTTCAAAAAGGGGGAAAAATTTTCTATCCTTCGGGACGAAGTACTGGAATATACTATTTAATGACATTTGATTATTGTTTCATGTGTTGTATAGGTCTTTCAGAGGCGATCAAAACACTGGCCCGTTTAACTTCGCAAAGTTAGTGCGGTAATATTAATTTAATGTTAAGATTTTGAAAATCTATTTCGCTTTTTGTAAAGTGAATGCAAAAGTGGAGCCTATATTTTCTGTACTTCTTACATTGATGGTTTGTTGGTGGGCTTCGATGATGTGCTTGACGATGGCTAAACCCAGGCCGGAACCACTAGTCTCTCTAGACCTACTCTTTTCAATGCGATAAAAGCGCTCAAATACACGTGGAAGAGATTTTTCTTCAATGCCGCAGCCATCATCAGTTACCTCAATGAGGATTTGCTCGTGTAATTCAAATAATTTTAGTGTAGTGGTGCCCCCTTCTTTGCCATATTTGAGTGAGTTGTCGATCAGATTGGTTAGTACTTGTCGGATTTTTCCTCGATCAGCTTTTACATCCATGTGATGATGTTTCCCTTTAAAAAGGAGTTGAATTTGATATTTTTGGGCTTTCAGTTCGAAGGAATCAAGTACCTCTGTAATGAGTGTCGAGATATCAAATTTTTTGTAATGAATGGGTAGTTCACCGCGCTCTAGTTTTGATATTTCATCCAGATCTGTGATCAAGAGATTTAATCGGTCCAAGTTTTTGGAGGCTTTGTTCAAAAAGTGCTGTGTCTGCCGGGGATCAAGGGCTTCTCCATCTTTTAGAGTTTCAATATAGCCTTGTAGTGCGAAAAGAGGTGTCTTAAACTCGTGTGAAAGATTAGCTAGAAATTCTCTTCGGAATTCTTCTTGACGCTTTAAAGTTTCGATTTCTATTTTTTTATCCTTAGCCCATGCTTTTACATCATGTTCCACATTGCTCATTGGATCCGAACTGATTGATTCTCCTAAAGCTTCTTTTAGGTCTTTACCTAATTTCAAACTGTGAATGAGCTTATAGATAAGTTTGATCTTACTGTATATGTAACGTTCAATTAGGTAATAAAAAATTAGAAAGCCAATGAGTAGTGAGATAGAGAAAGTAAGAAACAAATCATACCAGCTATGTCTAAAGTAAAAATTGATGCTGCCTAGAGAAATAGCTACAGCCAATGCATTAATAAAAGCTAGGACACGTAGTTTCATGTACTTTAAAAGTAGTGTCCTTTTAAAGACGTATTAATTTCACAAATCTTGAGTTTTAATCTTAACGCCTTTTCCGTCCGCGATATCTCGTTTAGCTTTAAGTACCCCTTTTACAAACTCTGTATTGTATGGTTCCTCGATCTCAAAGTCAATTTTTAGAGCCTTTACAAAGGCCTTCATTGCTTCCAATCGCTCGTTGGTTTTGGGGTGTGCTATAAATAGGTTTATCATTGGCTGAAATTTAGAATACTGTTATCGATGTAAATTACTTTTTGATTTTCCAATTACTGGGGCTATATACAAATTTAAGATATTTTAATTTTAATATCCCCTAACCCGCCCAACCTTCTCGATCCAAGCTACGGTAATGAATGGCTTCTGCTAGATGATTGACCCCAATGCTTTCGGTATTAGCCAAATCAGCAATGGTTCTAGAGACTTTTAAGATGCGGTCGTATGCACGGGCAGATAAACCCAATTTTTCCATAGCTCCTTTTAATAGATCTTGGCCAGCCTCACTGATTGGGCATAGGTCACGTACCATTTGAGGGCTCATTTGTGCATTGCAGAAGATGTTAGGCACCTGTTCAAAGCGTTTTACTTGAATATTTCGGGCCCCTGTTACACGCTGACGGATGGTGCCACTTTTTTCAGCAGAGCGACTAGAAGCCAATTCATTGAAGTTAACAGGGGTTACCTCAACATGTAAATCAATCCGATCAAGCAGCGGTCCAGATATTTTACTTAAATATTTTTGAACAATTCCTGGTGCACAAACACAGTCTTTTTCGGGGTGATTATAAAAACCGCAAGGACAAGGATTCATCGAAGCTACCAACATGAAGCTAGCTGGATAATCGATACTGGATTTGGCTCTGGATATGGTTACTCTTCGTTCTTCCAATGGTTGACGCATTACTTCAAGCACTGTTCGTTTGAATTCGGGGAGTTCGTCTAAAAATAAAACGCCGTTATGGGCTAGGGATATTTCGCCAGGTTGAGGATTTGTGCCACCACCAACTAGAGCCACATCTGAAATGGTGTGATGTGGTGATCGGAATGGTCGCGTGGTCATTAAGGAGTCAGAGGCTGCTAATTTACCTGCAACGGAATGTATTTTGGTGGTGTCTAATGCTTCGTAGAGGTTTAAAGGGGGGAGAATACTTGGGAAACGCTTGGCTAGCATGGTTTTCCCCGCACCTGGGGGGCCGATGAGCAGGGCATTATGCCCACCCGCCGCTGCTATCTCCAGTGCACGTTTGATATTTTCTTGTCCGCGAACGTCTGAAAAATCATTTTCGTAATGACCGACTTGATTTAGAAACTCTTGTGACGAATCGACAATGGTACGTTTTAGTGATCTTGAATGATTAAAGAACTGGATAACCTCTTCAAGTGTATTTACGCCAAAAATCTCAAAATCTTCAACAATAGCTGCTTCTCGGGCATTGGTTTGGGGAAGAATCAAGCCTTTGAAGCCATCTGCTTTTCCTTGGATGGCAATGGGAAGGGCACCTTTAATGGGTTGTATTCCCCCATCTAAAGAAACCTCGCCCATGATGAGGTATTGGCCCAGCTTTTCGGTTTGAATTTGATCAGATTCTGCCAAAATACCCATGGCTATCGCTAAATCATAGGCAGAGCCCTCCTTGCGAATATCAGCCGGGGCTAGATTGACTACGATTTTTTGTCGGGGCATACGATAGGCAGAATTGTGAATAGCGCTCTCGACTCGGAGCATGCTCTCTTTTACAGCGTTATCGGGCAGTCCGACAATATGATACTTGGTGCCGCTACTAATGTTTACTTCGATTGTAATGGTGATGGCTTCTATGCCATAAACGGCGCTCCCATAGGTTTTAATAGGCATTGCTAATAAGATTGGCCGACGAAGCTAGTGAAAAACTGACGTTAAGATCAATTCCTAGATGAAAATTTATAATGTAGCCTCTTTACAATAAATTCTGTTTTTTATGGTTAAGTATATTCCTGGGTGTTAAGCTATAATTGACTGTTTAGTTGTAGTTGATTATAATTAATAATTTATTTATAAAAACAATAAATCTTAAAATGAAAAATTCAAAATTAATTACACTTGATTCAATGCAAGTAATGGCATTAAGTTCAAAAGACTTGGTATTAACGACTGGTGGAAAGTCCGTCGGGGGAACGTTTACAGTAGATAAAGTAGAAGGAAAAATAGATGCTAAAGGAGACCGTGTTCCAGATACATATAGCGTTCATAAATACGAGATTAATATTGATGATAGCCTTTTAGCAGTATTTAGTCAATATTTTGGATCTAAGGGAGGACAAGCTTAAGTGAAACTTGTCATGAGTAAATGTTCTCAAATCTGAATCAAACTCAATGAAGTGACGACTCTCCGGAACTTCTAAGACCGATGAGAGCACAATACGCGAGTGAAAAATAACCAGAGGGGCCATGTGTATATTTTTATCGAATATATCATATGGCCCCTGGTTATGTAACGAGCTATTATAATACTTAATAAGAAACTTAAATTTAATTTTAATCTATCTCCCAAAAGGCATTTTAGGCATTCCCCGCATCATTTTAGCTGCAGCTAGTGGGTTAGAAAATTGCTTCATCATTTTACGCATATCATCAAACTGCTTGAGGAGCTTGTTAACCTCCGTAATATTTGTTCCCGATCCTTTAGCAATACGCATGCGTCTACTTTGATTAATTGAATCTGGGTTTTCGCGCTCAGCGGGAGTCATCGAGCGGATGATTGCCTCAACGGGCCTAAAGGCATTATCGTCAATATCAATATCCTTAACAGCTTTGCCCAGGCCGGGGATCATGCCGATGATATCCTTCATGTTCCCCATTTTTTTAACCTGTTGTATTTGTGAGAGGAAATCGTTGAAGTCAAATTTATTTTTGCGGATTTTTTTTTGAAGTTCAGCAGCTTCTTTTTCGTCAAATTGTTGTTGAGCGCGTTCCACCAGCGAAACCACGTCGCCCATTCCCAGAATACGTGAAGCCATCCGATCGGGGTGGAAAACATCCAAGGCATCCATCTTTTCACCTGTTCCGATAAATTTAATCGGCTTGTTGACTACCGACTTGATCGATAAGGCAGCGCCCCCACGGGCATCACCATCTAGTTTGGTTAAGACCACGCCAGTGAAATCTAAGCGATCATTAAAGGCTTTAGCCGTATTGACCGCATCTTGTCCAGTCATGGCATCTACTACAAAAAGAATCTCATGAGGTTGTGTGCTCTCTTTTACGCGAGCAATCTCATCCATCATCTCCTGGTC
Source organism: Pedobacter sp. (assembly GCA_008015505.1). GTDB lineage: Bacteria > Bacteroidota > Bacteroidia > Sphingobacteriales > Sphingobacteriaceae > Daejeonella. The sequence goes on along the minus strand of SSFR01000008.1, from coordinate 174,822 downwards.
AATGGCTAAGCGACCCGCGGTATCTATGAGAACTATATTTTGTCCATTCTTTTTAGCTTCTGAAATGGCTGATTTGGCTATTTCGACAGGATCTTTTGAGTTTCGATTGGTGAAGACAGGAACTTCAATTTGCGAAGCTAAAACCTCCAGTTGATCAATAGCTGCTGGGCGATAAACATCGGCTGCAACTAGCAAAGGCTTTTTGCTTTTTTGGGTTTTTAAGTAGTTGGCCAGTTTACCTGTAAAGGTGGTTTTACCCGCCCCATTGAGTCCGGCAATGAGTATGATGCTTGGATTGGCTGTCAGGTTGATGTCTTGGGTAGTTCCACCCATCAAGGCGATGAGCTCATCGTTCATGATTTTGGTTAGTAACTGACCTGGTGCAATGCTCTTTAATACATTTTGCCCAATCGCTTTTTCTTTCACACTATCGGTAAAGGATTTGGCTGTTTTATAGTTGACATCTGCGTCTAGGAGCGCTTTTCGTATCTCTTTGACGGTTTCAGCCACGTTTATTTCGGTGATATTTCCCTGGCCTTTTAAAACCTTGAAGGCTCTGTCTAGTTTATCCTGTAAGTTTTCAAACATGTTATTGATATTCCATTAATTCTTAATCATCTGTCCATAGGCATTTTGTGAGTAGGACATTGTGTGTTTACTCATATTGAGGTGTTTGATTATGAGTAGGGTTGTTGATATATTCTTTGTATTTTTCCCCAACAAAGTTACGCCCTAAATTTTCGCCATTAAGCCATTCATCCACTGAGAATAGATCAAACAGCCCTACTTTGATCAGTGTAGGGATAGCCAATTCAAGCTCTCTTTCAACTTCACCTCTAGCACCATTGTTATACAAGTTGATGTTGTGCAACATGGTTGCAACCGTTCCAGTTTGTACACTAGTGCCATCTTTGAGTTGTACAAGCGGCAAGGTCTCACCTTGAGCAATAATTTTTTCGTTGATGGCTTGTAGCTGATCTGTGTTTTCAGGTGTCTTTGTCTTTTTGATCTTCATGAGATAAGTAATTAAGCTTAAGAGTCCGATAAAATTTAAGTGGGCTCTGTATGTTTTTCAAATTTCAACACCTAGCTTTAACTCCTTCAATTGCTCATCTGAGATGGTGGATGGTGAGTCGATCATTATATCTCGGCCCGAGTTATTTTTAGGGAAGGCAATCACGTCACGAATCGAATCCAATCCAGCGAAAAGCGACACGATGCGGTCAAATCCAAACGCGATACCCCCATGTGGTGGAGCGCCGAATTCAAATGCATCCATCAGGAAACCGAACTGCTTTTGTGCTTCTTCTTTGCTAAAACCTAAATGTTTGAACATTAAAGCCTGCAAATTTTTATCATGGATGCGGATGGACTCGCCGCCAATTTCAGCTCCATTGAGAACCATGTCGTAAGCATTGGCCCGTACTTGGGCTGGATTGGTATCTAATAAGGAGATGTCTTCCGTTTTGGGTGAAGTAAAGGGATGATGCATGGCATGGTAGCGCTGCGACTCTTCATCCCACTCTAGCAGTGGAAAATCAAGAACCCAAAGTGGTGAAAAAGTGTTTTTGTTGCGTAGGCCCAAGCGATTCCCCATCTCCAGGCGAAGTTCGCTAAGTTGTTTACGCACTTTATCACCCGATCCTGCTAAGATCAAGATTAGATCACCAGGCTTTGATTCAAAGGCTTGAGACCACTTCTGGAGTTGTACTTCATCGAAGAATTTATCCACAGACGACTTGAGTATGCCATCAGCCTGGTGTCTGCAATAGATTAGGCCAGTAGCCCCAATTTGCGGGCGTTTGATAAAATCAGTGAGTTCATCTAATTGTTTTCGGGTATACTCGGCACAACCTTTGGCATTGATGCCAATGACTAATTCGGCTTGGTCGAATATCGGAAAACCTGATCTTGGGTTAAGAATGGGGTTTGCTTGTTTCTCTGGTGATTTCAATTCGACAAATTTCATCTCGAAGCGTAGATCGGGTTTATCAGACCCGTACAGGCGCATGGCATCGGCATAGGTCATGCGCGGGAAAGTATCCATATCGATCCCTTTGATGCTTTTGAATAAGTGACGGACAAGACCTTCAAAGACGTTAAGGATGTCTTCTTGTTCAATGAAAGCCATTTCGCAGTCTATTTGTGTAAATTCCGGCTGACGATCGGCACGCAGGTCTTCATCTCGAAAACACTTCACAATTTGAAAGTAACGATCGAACCCCGAAACCATTAGCAACTGTTTGAAAGTTTGGGGCGATTGAGGTAAAGCGTAAAACTCTCCAGCGTTCATCCGGCTAGGAACTACAAAGTCACGTGCACCCTCAGGTGTTGATTTGATCAAAACAGGAGTCTCTACCTCGATAAAATTTAATCCGTTTAGATAGTTGCGCACTTCTTGGGCCATCCTGTGACGCAAGATGAGATTATTTCGGACCGGATTGCGTCTGAGGTCCAAATAACGATAGCGCATGCGTAGATCATCTCCACCATCAGTGTCGTCTTCGATCAAGAATGGGGGGAGCTTGGCGGTATTCAATACCTGAAGCCGTGAAACTTTGATTTCGATATCTCCCGTTGTAATTTTTGGGTTTTTACTGGAACGTTCAATGACCTTACCACTAATCTGAATTACAAACTCTCGTCCTAATTCTCGTGCCTGAGTGCAGATTTTGGCATCTTCATTGGCATTGAATGTCAATTGAGTGACCCCATATCGGTCACGGATATCTATGAAGGTCATCCCGCCAAGGTCGCGTGATTTTTGGACCCAGCCGGCTAGTGTTACTTCTTTCCCTAAATCACGAATAGTTAATTCACCACAAGTATGTGTTCGGAGCATTGGTCAAATTCTAATTAGAATTACAAAAATATCAATTTATACCAACCCTGCTGCCTCCTATTTAGACCTAATCTAAAAGTGGTTTTTTAGTATCTTCGCAAGAAGTGCATTAAACTCCCCCGGATTAAACTAAAATCAAGAAAAAGATGGTATTTGACTTAGATATGATTAAAAAGGTTTATAAGAACTATGAAAGCCGTATTGCGAATGCGCGTAGGGTAGTAGGTAAGCCTTTGACATTAACGGAAAAGATTTTATATGCTCACTTGTGGGAGAGTGGGGTTAGTGAGGCATACAAACGGGGTACTTCTTATGTGGATTTTGCCCCTGATCGTGTGGCGATGCAAGATGCCACTGCTCAAATGGCTTTGCTGCAATTTATGCAGGCTGGCAGGGCAAGAGTGGCTGTGCCTTCTACGGCACATTGCGATCACCTTATTCAAGCCAAAGTAGGGGCGGTAGCAGATTTAGCAACAGCCAATACGCAGAATAAAGAAGTATTTGATTTTTTGGCTTCTGTGTCGAATAAATACGGTATTGGATTTTGGAAGCCGGGAGCGGGTATTATCCATCAGGTAGTTTTAGAAAATTATGCATTCCCCGGTGGGATGATGATTGGGACGGATTCGCATACACCCAATGCAGGTGGTTTGGGAATGATTGCCATTGGTGTGGGTGGTGCAGATGCCTGTGATGTGATGGCTGGTCTGGCATGGGAGCTGAAATTTCCCAAGTTGATTGGGGTTAAACTAACTGGAAAATTATCTGGCTGGGCTTCCGCTAAAGATGTGATTCTGAAGGTTGCGGGTATTTTGACTGTAAAAGGAGGAACAGGTTGTATTGTAGAATATTTTGGTGATGGGGCATGCTCACTTTCTGCAACAGGTAAAGGAACGATCTGTAATATGGGCGCTGAAATTGGGGCGACTACTTCCATCTTCGGTTACGATGATAAAATGGCACTTTATCTCCGAAACACGGGTCGTACAGAGGTGGCAGATTTGGCAGATCAGATTAAGCATCACTTGACGGGTGACGAAGAAGTATATGCTCATCCAGAGCAATACTTTGATCAAGTGATTGAAATTGATCTTTCTGCGTTGGAGCCACATATCAATGGTCCATTTACGCCAGATATGGCATGGCCGATTTCTAAATTTGCAGACGCTGTTCGGAAAAATGGATGGCCGCAAAAATTAGAAGTTGGGCTTATTGGATCGTGTACCAATTCATCCTATGAGGATATTACACGGGCGGCCTCGGTGGCTAAACAAGCTGTGGATAAAAACTTGAAAGCTAAGTCGGAGTTTACCATTACTCCAGGTTCGGAGATGGTGCGTTATACAGTAGCGCGTGATGGCTATTTGGATACGTTCGAAAAAATGAATGGAGTGGTATTAGCTAATGCTTGTGGGCCTTGTATTGGTCAATGGGCGCGACATAGTGATGATCCGACGCGGAAGAACTCGATCCTCACATCTTTCAACCGAAACTTTAAATCACGTAATGATGGGAATCCAAATACACATGCTTTTGTAGCTTCACCTGAGATCGTTACAGCCATGACTATTGCTGGAGATTTGACCTTTAATCCATTGACAGACTTGCTAGTGAATGAAAAAGGGGAGAAGGTTCGTTTGGAAGAGCCTCAAGGTTTAGAAATGCCTCAAAAAGGGTATGCTGTTGAAGATGCAGGCTATCAAGCGCCAGCAGCAGATGGTAGCAGTGTGGAGGTGTTGGTTGATCCTCATTCAGACCGTTTACAATTGCTAGATCCATTTAAGGCTTGGGAAGGTCAGGATTTGAGTGGACTTAAATTATTGATCAAGGCCAAAGGGAAATGTACCACAGATCATATTTCTATGGCTGGACCTTGGTTAAAGTTTCGTGGGCATCTGGATAATATTTCGAATAATATGCTCATAGGTGCGATTAACTTCTTTAATGATAAGGCCGACACTGTTAAAAATCAACTAACGGGGCAGTATGGTGCTGTGCCAGCCACTGCGCGAGCTTACAAAGCTGCGGGTATTGGTTCTATCGTAGTAGGTGATGAGAACTATGGCGAAGGTTCTTCACGTGAGCATGCTGCGATGGAGCCACGTCATTTGGGCGTTCGTGCTATACTGGTTAAATCTTTTGCTCGTATTCACGAAACCAATCTGAAGAAGCAGGGGATGTTGGCCCTTACTTTTGCTAATCCTGCAGACTACGATCGGATTAGGGAGGATGACACGTTTGATATTACAGGTTTGACCTCTTTTGCTCCGGCTAAGCCACTCACTATTGTTCTGCATCATGCTGATGGTAAAACAGAGTCATTTGAAGTAAATCATACTTACAATGAGCAACAAATAGAATGGTTTAAAGCGGGGGGAGCATTGAATATCATTCGTATGAATCAAGCGAAATAGTTTTCTTCTTTTTGAGCTGGTCTAAAGTTTATTTTAATTCATTATAAATTTTAGACCAGCTCTTTGTCAGAGCCTCTTTAAGTAAACTTTAAACGGACTCCCAGATATGGCTAAAAGGTTGTTTTTGTTTTTCGTCATTTTATTAGGTGTACGGGTAACGACCTGGGCGGGGAGTGTATCGGTTAATGAGATAAGAATAAGGTGGTCTAGTCAGCCGCCGGCCTCTCACAAGCTATATCCGTATCAGTTAGACTCTGTTGCTGAGGTACGCCGGAAGCATTTGAATATTTCTCAAGGGGAGTCTTCTCAAGCTGATTCTATTGCTTGGGCACAGAAAAAATATCTGAAAGACTCCTTGAAAATGCTCGAAGATTCATTGTCGTTACTTTGGGTTAAACGTCCAAATCCAAATAGATCTAACCTTTTTGTTGATAGTTTAATCAAACAGTATCAGGTTGAAAATTTTAATTTTCAAGCCTGGGGAAAGCGCTTCTCTAAAAGCCATACGTTTCGAATTATTGAAGGTAAAATACGTCCGAAGCGAAAAATATGGGTTATTGGGACAATCTTTGCACTGGTCGTCTTTTTTGCTTTGATCAGGGTGATTTTTTCTAAGCAATTATCGGAGGTAATCCATTTATTTTATAGTAATCGATCCCTTTTGAGAAAGAATAAGGACGATAATCTATTTAATTCATGGGTATTTCTATTTCTGTATATTTTGTTTGGTTTAACATTTGGGATGTACATCTATTTGTTTGGGAATGCAGTCAATAATGAATTTTTAGATAAAGGATTTCAGTGGTTTTTGGTCTCTTCGGGTATTGTGATGGGTTTATTTACTACTAAAGTGCTTTTGTTACGTCTATTAGGTTTTCTTTTTGATATCTATCGTCCAATAAAAGAGCATATTGCGACTTTATATTTGTTCTTTGCTAATATTGCGATAATTTTTTTACCAATAGTTGTTTCACTTAGCTTATTACCATACTCTTTGGTTAAAATAGGTAGCTATGCAACACTTATTTTATTGATTTTACTCTTTGTTTTTCAACTATTTAGGGCATTTTTTAGGATTTTATTTGGATATCAATTTTCAATAGCTTATTTATTTATATACCTTTGTGTTCTTGAAATCTGTCCTGTAATAGTTCTAATTAAAGTTCTTGGGTTTTGATTGGGTCAATGATAACGGCAACCGTGAAAGAGAGAGAAAAAAAGGTGAAAACCATCTTAGTGACGCTTCCCAAGCCAGATAATGGGAAGTCACCTTATTATGATCTTGCAAAGAAGTACGCCTTAAAGGTTGACTTTAGATCGTTCATTCATGTAGAGGGCGTTCCTGCAAAAGATTTTCGAAAAGAGAAAATTCATTTGAGTGATTTTACTGCAGTTATTTTTACGAGTAAGAATGCCGTAGATCATTTCTTTAGAGTTTGTGAGGAAATGAGGCATGAAATAACTCCAGAGATGAAGTATTTCTGTATATCGGAAACCATTGCGCTTTATCTCCAGAAATATATTCAATATCGGAAGCGGAAAATTTTCTTTGGGAAGCAAACTGCTTCAGATTTAGCAGATGTTTTAAAAAAACATCACACCGAAACATTCCTTTATCCTTGTTCAGATGTTGCTGCTGAAGAAACGCAAAAATTTCTTCAAGAAAACGGGTATAACTTCAAGTCTGCAGTATTATTTCGAACAGTTTTTAGTGATCTCTCGGACCTTGCTGATGTATTTTATGATATCATTGTGTTTTTTAGTCCGTCGAGTATTCATTCCATGTTCCATAGCTTTCCTGATTTTAAGCAGAATGCCACGCGTATTGCTGCATTTGGACCAAGTACACATAAAGCTGTTGCCGAGCATCATCTTATTTTGGACATTATTGCCCCCCAAAAAGATGTTCCTAGTATGATTATGGCCATTGAGCAGTATGTCAAGGAGGTGAATAAATAATATTGCTTGAAGTTAGGGCCATTTTTTACCGGGTTTCTGAAAAAAATCCGATGAATTAATTGATGCAAAAGGTTCGTATTTTTATGTTCGTTGTGCATATTGTTCCTGGTAGTAAGTCTGATAATCACCTGATGTAACGTGGGATAGCCATTCCTCATTAGTTAGATACCACCCAACTGTTTTTTCCAGACCTTCTTCGAAGGTGACACTGGGTGTCCAGCCAAGTTCTTGTTGAAGCTGGGTTGAATCTATGGCATAGCGTAGGTCGTGCCCAGGGCGATCGGTGACGAATTGGATTAACTTTTCTGAAGTGCCTGCTACACGACCAAGCTTTTGATCCATAATCTTGCAGAGCAAACGGATGAGATCGATGTTCTTCCACTCATTATGGCCACCGATATTATAGGTTGTTCCGGGCTTTGCCTGGTGAAAAATTAAGTCGATAGCACGTACATGATCTTCTACCCATAGCCAATCGCGTACATTTTCCCCTTTACCGTAAACGGGTATAGATTTGTTGTTTTTTATATTGTGAATGGCTAGTGGAATCAGTTTTTCAGGAAAATGAAAAGATCCATAATTGTTCGAGCAATTGGATATAACCGTATTTAAGCCGTAGGTATCATGATAAGCTCGAACAAAGTGATCAGAACTTGCTTTTGAGGCTGAGTAGGGGCTATGGGGATCATAGGCGGTTTGTTCCGTAAATAGGCCTGTTTCACCTAGTGTTCCATATACTTCATCGGTAGACACATGATAAAAACGGGTGCTAGACAAATCATCTTTCCAATATTTACGTGCTGCGTTAAGGAGGTTAACCGTACCGATGACGTTAGTCATAACGAAGTCTAGTGGATTGGTAATTGACCGATCTACGTGCGATTCGGCAGCCAGGTGAATAACGGCGTCAAATTGCTCAGTGGCAAATAATTGGTCTATCCACAGATGATCAACAATATCTCCTTTGATGAACTTATAGTTGGACTTGTGTTCAACATCTTTCAGATTCAATAGATTGCCGGCATAAGTCAGCTTATCTAAATTAATAAGCTGGTAATGAGGATAAGTATTGACCAGGCGTCTCACCAGATGTGAGCCAATAAATCCTGCGCCGCCTGTAATGAGTATTTTTTTGGTTTTCATGTGGGGTGTTTTACTTTGATGAAAGGAGTTCTTTTATAAAGCTTGTTTAAAGTTTTTAAGTGGCTCTTGTTGGTTTGTTTTAATTTAATGAAGGTGGTTGAAGAGGCTAGTAAGTTATTTGATTGGTAGGTGTTTTAATGTGAACCCTCTTTATTTAATTACTTCACATTAAAAATTTAAACAAGTTCATATTAAAATGGATGACGATTGATATATTTTTCCCATTCCCAGGCTGATTGCATCATCTCAGCTAAAGTGTGTGAGGACTTCCAGTTTAGTTCCTTTTCTGCTTTTGAAACTGCTCCATAAATCTGTTCGATATCCCCATTTCTTCGTGGGCCGATTCGGTAATTCAGCTTGATACCAGTTGTTGATTCAAAAGTACGGATCACTTCTAGTACCGAATACCCTTTGCCAGTACCAATATTGTAAGCTCGATATCGTTTGTCCGAAGGATTATTTTCCAAGGCTTGTAGTGCCGAGACATGTGCTTTAGCTAAGTCAACCACATGGATATAATCACGAATGCAAGTGCCATCTGGTGTAGGGTAATCATTGCCATGGACAGTAATTAGTTTGTGTTTGCCCATAGCGGTTTGAGTGATATATGGTACCAGGTTTTGTGGTGTTCCAATGGGTAGTTCACCAATTAAGGCGGAAGGATGAGCCCCAACTGGGTTAAAATATCGCAGTGCAATACAGCTCAAATGAGCATTGACTCCGGCTGTTTCATTTAGGATTTCCTCCGCAATTTGTTTGGTGTTCCCATAAGGGGATGTTGCTTGTTTAATGGGTGCATCTTCTGTTACAGGCAACTGATTTGGCTGGCCATAAATGGTGCAGCTAGAGGAGAAAACGAAATGTATAGGACGTTCGACACAGGTTTCCACCAAATTGATCAGGCTGTACAAATTATTTCGGTAATAGCGTAATGGCTGTACGACGGATTCTCCGACGGCTTTTAAAGCGGCAAAATGGATTACGCCTGAGATATCTGTATGTGTTCTGATCAAATCAGCGGTGGCTTTTTCGTCACAGAGATCTAGCTTATAAAATAGTGGATGTTTGCCTGTAATTTTTTCAATTTGGGTAATGATTTTTCGATTGGAATTCGAAAGATTATCAATAATGATCACCTCGTAACCGGCTTCGAATAGTTCGACTGCTGTATGTGAACCAATAAATCCCGCTCCACCCGTAACAAGTATCTTTTTAGCTGACATTACTTTTTATTGTAAAGGGTGAAGTCTTTATGAGAGATTTCGTGCTCGGGTAGTGATTTGAAATATTCATAGGTGATTTTCAATCCTTCGGAACGGTTTATTTTGGGTTCCCAGTCTAAAATGGCTCTGGCTTTGGTAATATCAGGCCTACGTTGTTTGGGATCATCTTGGGGAAGCGTTTTGAAAATCATTTTTTGATTAGTTGCTGTGAGCTTGATGACCTCTTCTCCGAATTGTTTGATTGTAATTTCATCGGGGTTACCTAAGTTCATTGGTAGACTGTAATCAGAAAATAACAAACGATAAATGCCTTCCACTAAATCGTCAACGTAACAAAAGGAGCGTGTTTGTGAGCCATCCCCAAATACAGTTAAATCTTCTCCACGTAAAGCCTGGCCAATAAAAGCAGGTAATACACGTCCATCATTCAAGCGCATACGTGGGCCATAGGTATTGAAAATACGGGCAATGCGGGTTTCCATACCATGAAAAGTATGATAGGCCATTGTAATTGCTTCTTGAAAGCGCTTTGCCTCATCGTAAACACCTCGTGGACCAACTGGATTGACATTGCCAAAATATTCCTCTGGCTGTGGATTTACGGTTGGATCGCCATATACTTCAGAAGTAGATGCAACCAGTATTCGTGCACTTTTGACACGGGCAAGGCCGAGCAGATTATGAGTCCCCAGTGAACCTACTTTTAAGGTCTGGATGGGGATTTTTAAATAGTCAATTGGACTTGCAGGGGAGGCAAAGTGTAAAATATAGTCTAAGTGTTCTGGTACATACACAAATTTGGAGACATCGTGATGGTAGAACTCGAAATTTTCTAAATGAAATAAGTGTTCGATATTTCGCAAGTCACCTGTGATGAGATTATCCATGGCAATTACATGAAAATCTTCCCTGATAAACCGATCGCATAGGTGTGAGCCCAAAAAACCAGCACCGCCGGTGATCAATATTCGTTTTCTAGGTTTCACCCCAACCCTCTCCAAAGGAGAGGGAGTTTTTATTAAATCATTACTCATGTAATCCTAATTCTTGTTTTTTGAACCTATTCAAAGTATTATCCATTGATCAATTGTTCTTGGTTAATCAATTTTCTGCCAATGCTATTATAATAATACCCTAAATCAATCATCTTTTGTAGATCATATAAGTTTCGTCCATCGAAAATGACTTTATTTTTCATCAGGTTGCCCATTTGTTCGAAATCAGGATTTCTGAATGCTGACCATTCTGTAATAATGGCCAAGGCGTCGGCATCTTTTAAAGGTTCGTATGGATTAGATGCAAAAGCTATTTTGTTCCCAAAAAGCTGCTGAACATGTCCCATCGCTTCGGGATCAAAAGCAGTAATCGATGCGCCATTTTTTAACAGTTCTTCGATAATATACAAGGCAGGGGCTTCACGAATATCATCTGTTTCAGGTTTGAAGGCAAGTCCCCAAATAGCAATTTTTTTCCCTTTCAGGTTGTTGTGATAATACTTGTGCATTTTCTCAACTAATACTTTTTTCTGAAGAGCATTGACGTTCATCACTGCATTTAGTATTTTAAAATCGTACTTGCAATCTTTAGCTGATTGTGCCAATGCTTGTACGTCTTTGGGGAAACAGCTACCACCGTATCCGACTCCGGGAAAAAGAAATCGTTTACCAATCCTTTCGTCGGAGCCAATGCCCTTGCGTACGGCATCCACATCAGCGCCCAGTAGTTCGCAGAGGTTGGCAATTTCATTCATGAATGAAATCTTAGTCGCTAAGAAAGAGTTGGCAGCATATTTGGTTAGTTCTGAAGAACGTTCATCCATGAAGATGATAGGATTGCCTTGACGAACATAAGGAGCGTAAAGCTCTGTTAAGAGTTTCTGAGCTCGTTCACTTCGCGAGCCGATGACGATTCGATCGGGTTTCATGAAATCATCTACTGCCACACCCTCTCGTAAAAATTCGGGATTTGAAACCACATCGACTGCTATGGAAGTATGTTCTTGAAATACTTTAGCAACTTTGTCTGCCGTACCTACTGGAACAGTAGATTTGGTGACGATAATTTTATAATCATCGATGAGTTTGGCAATATCTTTGGAAGCATTCAAAACATAGCTTAAGTCGGCAGATCCATCCGCTGCTGGAGGGGTAGGCAAAGCCAAAAAAATGATCTGAGCTTCAGTAATGGCCTCGGCTAAATTGCTAGTAAAGTGAAGCCTATCTTGACTAATATTGCGATGAAATAAACTATCTAGGCCGGGCTCGTAAATGGGGATCACGCCCTGTTGCATTTGGCTTACTTTGTCTTTATTGGTGTCTACACAGATGACGGTATTGCCTGTTTCAGCAAGGCAGGTACCTGTAACTAGGCCAACATATCCGGTACCGATAACAGCTATCTTCATGTATTTAAGGGTTTGTTTAAAGTTTATCTAATTTTATTCTTTTGGTTGCAACCCCGTTTGATTCCAATTGGAGTATTTTGAGAGCCAAAAATTACCCAAACTATCTGGGACGATAATAACCGCGATGGTGACTGGAATTTTTTTAGCACAAAATAGTGCAAAAACAATTCCTGGAGTTCCACCAACTACTGTATAGATACCCAGGACTATTGCTATAGCTATAACGGGCTCACCGCCTTTTAAATTAATTCCCGAGTGTTCAAAGCCTCAAGCCCTAAGATATCTTCTAATCTTCTCATAATTTTTAATTGTTTTTGGCAGGCTCTCCTTACTAAATTCAAGGTTTTTTATTGATTTTAGCTGGGTTTAAGTCATCAATGCGGCTCTATTGGTTTCAAAACTAGCTAAAAAGTATTCATTAGGCGATAAGAATTCGAGTTTTTTGGATCTATTATTGGTTTAAATTGACACATGTTTTAGTCCCAATTCGATAATTAAATAATGAATCATATTTTCATCATAAACTATTCAACATGGTCTTTTTATATGATTTTGGAATTTGGCTTTATGTCTTATGTATACGTTTGGTTGCAGTGAAAAGCGTCAAAGCAGGGGCATGGCTTGATGGTCGAAAGAATTTATTAGCTAAAATCCGACAAGAAATAAAACCCAATATATCATACATCTGGTTTCATTTTGCTTCGCTTGGTGAATTTGAGCAAGGACGTTCAGTAATAGAACGATTAAAAGTAAAGGAACAAGAGGCTCCTATTTTGATTACTTTCTTTTCTCCTTCAGGATATGAGATACGAAAAAACTATCCATTAGCAAATCATATATTTTACCTTCCAATTGATACTGCAGCTAATGCAAGGGAGCTGGTGAAACTAATCAATCCCGTGATGGCCATTTTTACCAAATATGAATATTGGTATCATTATTTTGATGAGTTGCGTACTCGGGGTGTGCCCTTGTATATCATATCAGCCATTTTTAGAAAAAATCAGCCATTTTTTAGATTTTATGGAGGACTGCATCGAAGGATGCTTCACTGTGTGTCGCATTTTTTTGTTCAAAATCAAGAAAGTAAACACTTGTTAGAAGCGCTTTCTATTCATCAGGTAACAGTTAGTGGAGATACTCGGTTTGACCGTGTAGCTGACAATGCTTTGCATCCTAAGTCTTTGAATTTGATAAAAATATTTTGTGGCGGGGCGAAAACATTCATTGCTGGAAGTACTTGGCCTGAGGATGAAAAGCTATTGGCACAAGTGATTCGAAAATATCCTACTTGGAAGTGGATTATTGCACCTCATGAAGTAGGTGAAGATAAAATAGCTCATCTGGAACAGGTACTGGAGGACCATATTGTAGTTCGTTACTCAGTGCTTGAATCGAAGTCGCAGGTGTACAATGCAGCATGTTCTATATTGATCATCGATAATGTTGGTATGCTTTCATCACTTTATCAGTATGGGCAACTTGCTTATATCGGTGGTGGTTTTGGGTCATCGGGTATTCATAATACGTTGGAGGCTGCAGCCTTTGGGTTGCCTGTTTTGTTCGGTCCTAATTATCAGAAGTTCCAAGAAGCAAAAGATATGATCGAGCTAGGTGCTGCTTTTTCGATAAAACAGTTGTCCGAGCTAGAATTTATTTTGAACAAATTGAATGATGAAGTCTACTTAGGTAACTGTGGTAAACTAGCAAAAGAATATGTTCGGTCTCAGCGGGGGGCAACAGAGCGAATTATCAGTCATATTTTTGGAGACAAAAACTAATTGGGTTTATTGAGCTTGTTTAGAGTTTATTTGATTTTATTCTTTTGGTTTCTTTTGGCTGCAATTTCGTTAGATTTTTTCACCATAGAAGCCCCGCTATGGCTCCAAAATCTGCCTCATTTTGCTCAAAATAACCTGCAATAATTTTATAAAATAAACTCTAAACAAGCTCATTGCTTCTTTCGACCAATAAGAGCATTTGTTTTAATGATGGCATCACAATGAGAAGGACTCACGAAATCCATGGCTACAATTCCCGTGTTTCCTTTTCCTTTATTTTTGAGTGTGTTTAATAGGAAGTTGCCCATGTCTTTGGCAATACTGATGTAGTACGGAGCTGGGATTGTTTGGTCAATAACTGAAATGGTATGTAGTAGGCAAGCACTGGTATGATTAAGGTATAGGGTAGAAACTTGTGTGTTTTGTCCGAAAGACTCTTCTAATAGGGGTAAAAAGTAGGTGATTTTTTCTGTAGCATTCTTGGGCTTATAAAAATCTTGTACCCTCAATTTTTCTGTTGCAGAAATATTATAAGTTGAGGTGGTGTTTTCGGTGATGGCTATATCCATTCCTAGTGGAGATTGGAGGGAGCCTTCAAATCTTTTTAAGAAGATAATTTTGCCTCTTGCCTCTCCTAGTGTGGGGATGACTCGGGCATTACGATTTGTAGGTTTATAGAATAAATCTGGGTACTGATTAGTATATGTATTAAATATGTTAATGAAAGAGTCGGTGCCAGCTTGGGGTTCAAATGCTACTTGTTCCTCTTGTATTTTCAGAATAATGGTCTCTGATGGATTTTCTTGTAGAAAAGAGATGCACGCGTCTAAAACATCTTGAAAATTGAGATGTTGATAGATGATACTATGGTGTATGATAAATGCGTTTCCGTAGCGACGACAACATATATCTAAATAACGGATTCCCATTTTTAATTGTTCTTTTATAGGTTTATCCTGACATTTCCACAGGTCGCCTGTTTGAACGCCTACTATGGGTATTCGAATATCAAAATTACATCCATATAGCGCATTGGATTTATGTGTGCCAGGTATAGAAATTTGAGCAAGGGATAGATTAGACGGTAGGGTTCCCATCCATCGAGAAGGGCCCCATTCGGGCAATGTTTTTAGGGTATCAATTTGGGGCTTGGCACAAGAGATGAGAAATAAGCAAATGAGGATGAAGAATAGGTTGTTTGTAAGTGAAACTGCACTAGCTTGAACTTTCATGATTCAGGTTTTTAAGCTTCAACGGCGAAGAGTGTCTTCAAGTATAAAAAAGGCCTGTATTTTTGTATCTAGAATTAGCACGAGATAAGCCATGAATAAGCGAGTCATCTTTCAAGATTGGGGTTTGGTTGATTATCAGGAAGCATGGGATAGGCAGGAAGCATTGTTTGCTCAAACAGTAGAGCTAAAGACCAAGAATCGCACGCTTGAACAGGTTGAACAAACGCCTAACTATTTGATTTTTGTGGAGCACCCGCATGTGTACACTTTGGGGAAAAGTGGGAAGGTGGAGAATTTACTGCTTGATGAGCAAGGCCTTAAAATACATGAGTCATCCTATTATAAAATTAATCGGGGAGGAGACATAACCTATCATGGTCCTGGTCAGTTAGTTGGTTATCCCATTTTAGATCTGGATAATTTCTTTACGGACATTCATCAGTATTTACGCACATTGGAAGAGGCAGTTATTTTGACTTTGTCTAACTACAAGATTCAGGCTGGGCGTTATCCAGGATATACTGGTGTTTGGCTAGAACCTGATACCTTTCGAGCAAGGAAGATTTGTGCCATGGGCGTTCGCTGTAGCCGATGGGTGACCATGCATGGTTTTGCGCTCAATGTGAATACGAGCCTTGATCATTTTAATCATATTGTTCCATGTGGAATTGGGGATAAAGCGGTGACCTCGATGCAAAAGGAATTGGGCCAGAGACTAGATATGGAGGAGGTGAAACAGGTGATGCTTGGGCATTTAGCTACATTATTTGGAATGCAATTGGAGGGATGATAGCTAGCGGGTGTTAGTCTCGGCGGAAAAAATGTGTTTATCGTAGTAGTCTTGCTACGAACATTGTATCGGCTTTTTGCTCATAGCCCTTCAAAATTTGCATTGATTCTAGACGTAGACCATGTTTTTGGATTAAAAAGTCAACAATTTCCTCATTTTCTTCTTTAAAAACAGAGCAGGTAATATAAATCAGGGGTTTGTTCGGCTTTAAATAAGACAATATGTGAGATGCAATACTTTGTTGTAGTTTTTGGAAGGTATTGATGCTAGATTCCTTGAACCCGCTAATGAGCTCAGGCGTTCGTCCCCAGGTTCCCGATCCTGTGCAGGGGGCATCCAGAATAATCCCATCAAAAGTATCGTGAGAAAAGTCTAGTTCGGCACCTTTTGCCAGGTCAATGACTTTTTTGCTATATTTCTTGATACCTGCTCGATCGAAGCGATCGTCTAAATTTTTCAATATGCTTGTTCGGACATCCGAAACCAGTAATTGGATATTAGGCTGTTCTTGAAGCAGGCATAAAGATTTACCTCCTGAGGCAGCACAGGCGTCCCACCAATAGTCCCTAGCTTGGGGTTTAAAATGCTCGGCTGTTTGTTGCGAAGAAAGGTCTTGAACTTCGTAGTGGCCTTTGCCGAGTAGTCGATCTAATGGGGTGCTATTAGCCAAGGCTAGTGTATGGCTTGTCACCGTGCGAAAGGAAACTTGTTCTTTGCTAAGCCTGCTTTTAATCCAATTTTCTTTGCCAGGATGGATGCGGATGTATAAATCAGGCTGGATGAAGAAAGACTGAAGAAATTGGGCTTCCTCGATGCCCGACGAAAGGTGGGCTGTAAAAGGGAAAACGTCCTGTAAGTGAAAGCCTATATATTGCTTTAGAAAAGCTACTTTTTCGCTGATAGGCCAGGTTATATGTTCATTCAGATCAGGGCGAAAACGCTGTAAAAAAGAAGACTCACTCTGACTACATAAAAATTCAGCATAGCTCAGACGCTGCTCAAGAGCGCATTCTTTTAAAGCATTTCCCAAACGAAAATAGTTGTAAAGTAGACGCGATATGGTACGCCTGTCACTGGACCCCATTTGTTTGTTCTGTCTGAAAAAATTGGGCAGAAATTTGGCTAGCGGGGTAGTCTGCGTAAATGCATCTAAAGCACGAATAAATGTGCGCAAATATTGTTCAGCTCGCATTTGTTTATTCCCATTCGATTGTTGCTGGGGGTTTGGAGCTGATGTCGTATACTACGCGATTAATTCCCTTGACTTGGTTGATAATGTCGTTGGATATTTTGGCTAGTAATTCATAGGGCAAGTGACTCCAGTCGGCAGTCATTCCATCGATAGAGCCTACGGCACGTAAGCAAATCACATGTTCATAGGTTCGCTCATCACCCATTACACCTACCGATTGTACAGGGAGGAAAATAGCCCCAGCTTGCCATACACGATCGTACCAGCCCGATGCCTTTAAATGGTGGATGAAAATAGCATCAGCCTCTTGAAGTAATGCTACTTTTTCGGATGTGATATCACCTAAAATACGAATAGCTAAACCCGGACCCGGAAATGGGTGACGGCCTAAAAGCGTAGTATCCATTCCAAGGGCCTTTCCTACACGTCGAACCTCGTCTTTAAATAAAGTATTCAGTGGTTCTACAACTTGGAGCTTCATGAAATCGGGCAATCCGCCAACATTATGATGTGACTTGATTGTTGCTGAAGGGCCTTTAACTGATACTGATTCGATGACATCGGGATAGATCGTTCCCTGAGCAAGCCATTTTACATTTTGGACCTCATGTGCGGCATCGTCGAATACCTCGATGAAGACACGTCCGATGGTTTTTCGTTTTTGTTCTGGGTCTTTTATTCCCGCAAGCTGACTTAAAAATCGGTCTTTGGCATTAATTCCGCGGACATTTAGGCCTAAATGGCGATAAGATTCTAACACCTGTTCAAACTCATGTTTGCGTAATAGGCCATTGTCTATAAAAATGCAATACAAGTTTTCGCCAATAGCTTGATGCAAAAGAACGGCTGCAACAGAAGAATCAACCCCTCCGGAAAGGCCTAAAATTACTTTATCTCCACCCAGTTTTTTTCGAAGAGTGGCGATGGTTGTTTCGATGAAGGTATCGGGCGTCCAGTCTTGTGAGCATCCGCAGATATCGATCAAGAAGTTTTGAATCAATCGTTGACCATCAGTGCTATGGGTTACTTCCGGATGAAACTGTATACCGTAGGTGTTAGTGTTTCTGATTTGGTAGGCCGCTATTTTGACTGAGTCAGTGCTCGCAATAATTTCAAAATCATCTGCTACTGAGGTGATCGTATCACCATGTGACATCCAAACTTGTGAAGAAGGCGAAATATGCTTAAGTAATGGGCTTTCATCCTTCATGTAGCTCAAATGAGCCCTTCCATATTCACGCGTTGAGGAAGCCTTTACCTCGCCTCCCAAGCTATGTGCGATGTACTGTGCGCCATAACAAACACCCAATACAGGACATTGTTTTTGGAGTGATGAGATATCTATTTTTGGAGCATCATCTTGCCGAACGGAATATGGACTTCCTGACAGAATGATCCCTTTAATGCTTGGGTCCCACTTGGGAAGATGGTTATATGGATGAATTTCACAGTATACATTTAATTCGCGTACTCGTCGAGCGATCAGTTGGGTATATTGCGAGCCGAAGTCGAGAATGATAATTTTTTCAGTCATGCGCGAAGATAGCAAATTGTATGCTTTTGATAACAGTTTTATAGTCTAATTTTTTATCTAATTATTATATTGTATTAATTTTTTCTGTTGTTGACTTGATAGAGTAACATGTTTTATATTAAGATTATTAACTTGGTCGAAAAATCGGAATATGCATATTGAAACGCCAACTATATT
The DNA here is from genome assembly GCA_008015505.1 of Pedobacter sp. Lineage (GTDB taxonomy): Bacteria > Bacteroidota > Bacteroidia > Sphingobacteriales > Sphingobacteriaceae > Daejeonella. The sequence continues at coordinate 156,131 of SSFR01000008.1, read as the reverse complement.
GAGCAACCTAAGTACATTACTAAATAGCCTAGGTATCGGTCCCATTAATGATGCTTGTAGTACGGGAAAAGTGTGGCAGAGTAGTAGTCAGGCATCCATCCGTTCTATTGTATCCCCTGTTGATGGCAAAGAAATAGCTTCGGTCAAGTTTGCTGATGTAGATAACTACCATCAGACTATTCGCAAGGCGCAGGAGGCTTTTCAGGCGTGGCGCAACTGGCCAGCACCTAAGCGTGGTGAGGTCGTACGCCAATTAGGTCAAGCTTTGCGTGAAAACAAAGAAAATTTAGGGATGCTAGTTTCTTACGAGATGGGAAAAAGTTTGCAAGAAGGCTATGGAGAGGTGCAGGAGATGATCGATATCTGTGACTTTGCGGTAGGCTTGTCGCGTCAACTATATGGTTTGACAATGCATTCGGAGCGTCCATTGCATCGCATGTACGAGCAGTGGCATCCATTAGGTCTTGTTGGGATTATTTCTGCGTTCAATTTTCCGGTAGCGGTTTGGAGCTGGAATTCAGCATTAGCTTGGGTATGTGGAGATGTTTGTGTGTGGAAGCCTTCAGAAAAAACGCCGCTTACTGCCATTGCCTGTCAGCGCATTGTGCAGCGGGTTTTGGATGCTAATGGTGCTCCTGAAGGAGTTTCCTGTTTGCTCATTGGTGATCGAGTGATTGGTGAGTTGATGTGTGCTGATCAGTCTATTCCTTTAATTTCGGCCACGGGTTCTACACGTATGGGTAAGGCAGTTGGTGCTACAGTTGGGGCACGTTTGGGACGCGCTTTATTGGAGTTGGGGGGAAATAATGCCATCATTATTTCCCAAGATGCTGATCTGGATATGGCATTGATTGGTGCTGTTTTTGGTGCTGTGGGGACTGCTGGGCAACGCTGTACAAGTACTCGTCGTTTGATTATTCATGAAAGTGTGTATGATACGTTCAAAGAGAAGTTGGTTAAAGCATATCAGCAGTTGAGGATAGGGAATCCTTTAGATTCGCACAATCATGTAGGTCCGTTGATTGATAAGGATGCTGTACAGAATTATCTTTCTGCCATTGAAAAGTGCAAAGTTGAAGGTGGAAAATTTATTGTTGAAGGTGGCGTATTGCAAGGTGAGGGTTTTGAGTCAGGTTGCTATGTAAGGCCTTGTATTGCTGAAGTAGAAAATGCCTTTGAGATTGTTCAGCATGAAACATTTGCTCCTATTTTGTATTTGATGAAGTACAAAACACTAGAGCAAGCTATTGCTATGCAAAATGGGGTGGTTCAAGGTTTGTCTTCTGCCATCATGACACTTAATTTGCGTGAATCAGAGCAGTTTTTATCTTGTGCTGGATCAGATTGTGGTATTGCTAATGTTAATATTGGAACGTCGGGTGCTGAAATAGGTGGGGCTTTTGGTGGAGAAAAAGAAACAGGTGGAGGTAGAGAGTCTGGATCCGATGCTTGGAAAATATATATGCGTAGACAAACCAATACCATCAATTACTCAAATAAGCTTCCTCTGGCTCAGGGAATTAGGTTTGATCTCTAAGAGGTACTCAATTATTCGCTATTGAGCTTAATTTTATTTTTTCGATATGAATGTAAACTTTAATTAAATTTTTTCTTAAATTTATATTAAGGTTAAAATGCAAGCTTATGCGGTGGCATTGGTGTACGACCCAATATCGTGATTTTGCTTGGTGAAGTGTGTTACTGCTTTTGGAAGGAGACAGTCATTGGGTTGGTGGAAGCTGGGGGCTTGCAAGTATTTGAATATGTTCAGAATGATCTTTTTAAAGAATAAGTTAAGCTTGGTATTGATGGCAGCACTTTTTTGGTGCGTCAGTATGACTAGGGTAAATGCTCAGGATTTATCGATAGCTACCCAAATATCGCCTACTATCAGTGGTCCTCAAGTAGCAGGTACTGTAATTAGTTATGTAACGACAGTTTCATTGTCTGTAGCTTCTGTATCTTCTTTCGCTGGTACTTTGACCCTGAATTTTGAAGGGATGACCCTTAGTTCTGCAGTGAATGTTAATGGGGCTGGGGTGGTGACTAATACGAGCAATACGGCGAGTAGTTATATGTGTGAGGTGTCATCTCTTCATAGTGGAGACGTAGTAGTTTTTACATATACTGGTACAGTTACGTCAACGAGTCCTTCTGCTATTATTAGGACAAAAATAGATCCCATCGGATTCACAGATTCAGATCCAAACAATAATATTAGTGATGTGCAAACTTTTATTAAGCCTATATTGGTTCAGCCAAGTGATGTTACAGTTTGTTCTGGAAACCCAGTAAATAAAAGCCTAGTAGCTGATAACCTATATACTTCTTATGCCTGGTCTTCGACGGTAAGTAATAGTAGTACGGTGAGTGTACAAGGGCCTTTAGGCAGCGGTATCATTCAGGATATCGTTACTAATACAGGTATTGGAAGTGAAACAGTTTCTTATATGGTAACTCCAGAGCTAACAGCGACTGTTATACTAGCTAATGGCACTTCTAACGGTGCTGCGACTACTTTGGGTGACCCAAAGACATTCGTTGTCACTCTTCCTGCTCCTTTGCATGTTACATCTGTTGCTGTGACAGGTAATGGGGTAATTTATTCTGATCAAAGTGCAGTGTTTACACCAAGTAGTAATGCTGTATCTCCAACCTATACTTGGTATACTTCGGTAGATAAAATCAGCACAATTAGTGCTGGAGTGGTTAATGGTGTGCTTACTGAGTCTAATCTGTCCTTGGGTACGCATACGTATTATGTAGCCGTAACTGGGGTTAATGGATGCGAGGGGCCCATATTCCCTGTTAGTGTTAAGGTATTATCTATGCCGGTACATGTTCAAAAAACACTTACACCTAATGGGGATGGCATAGAGGATACCTGGGATATTAAAGGTTTAGAGCAATATCCAAAGTGTAATATTCGCGTATTTGATAGATGGGGAGAGGTAGTATATTCGTCGGTAGGGTATAATACTCCTTGGACAGGCACTTTTCATAACAATACATTGGCTCCGGCAACTTACTATTATATCATCGATTTGGAAGACGGTAGTGCCCCCATTGGAGGGGATATAGATATTATTAAATAAATTTAAGTCTCTTTTATTCCAATGCGTCAAAGGAATAACCTTCACTGGTTAAGTGTTTTAATGTTTGAGGCAATGTGTATTCCAATCGGCCAAATGCTTTTAAGCTATCATGAAAAACAATGATTGAGCCATTCTGAGTATTTTTTAATACATGATCTAGGCATTGTTGTGGGCTTATTTTTTGATCAAAATCATAGCTTAATACATCCCACATAATCACTTGCAGCAATGGATTCATCTTTTTTAGTTTGGCTATTTGTGATCTTTTGATTTTCCCATGTGGGGGGCGGAATAGATTCGTTGAAATAAGTTGGCCACATTGTTTGATATCAGCTAAATAATGATCATCTGCTGTTTGCCATCCGTTGAGGTGATTATAAGTATGATTACCTATGGCATGATTAGTATGCTTTTCTTGCTGATGGATATCCGGATATTGGGTTAAATTATTCCCTACACAGAAAAAAGTTGCTTTGGCATCAAATTGTCTCAATGTATGTAGAACAAAGGGGGTAATATCTGGAATAGGCCCATCATCAAAAGTGAGATAAACATGCTTTTCCTTCCGATCCTTATGCCAGATGAGTGAGGGGTAAATATATTGTAACCAAAGCGGTGATTTTACAAAATACACGATGTATGTGGGTGAATAAAACTCGTGCTAAAATAGCACAAAGAATTATGTTAAAAATTGTTAATTAAAATATAATTAAATTATAATAAATTCTAATTTTCATATTTTGGTTTAAACTATAGTATGAAATGAAGAATCCTTTCTCGTTTTTATTCTCAAGTACTGGGCAAGCGTCTATTGTCCCAGCTGTGACAGCTCCTGTAAGTGCAAATACCATACATGACAGTTAGGTTATATTCATCTTCCTTTAGAGATTGACTTGCACGAACTACAAAATAAATTAAATCAGAAAATACCTAACGGGCCGGTAATCAATCAGTCTAATATAATGGTTAATAATCAGCGGGATAATCATATAGCTACTCGTGTGTGGAAGCTGTCTGAGTTGATTATTTCGGAAGAGGCAGGTATGTTGTGTATCAATATGCATATCAGAGTAGAGGTCCCTTTTGATTATCAGAATAGATGGACAGGGAAGCTATTGGTTGGAATGCCCACCTTTACAGGAAGGCTGCAAGTAAAAACCACTTTGACTTTTGAGAATTTCGAACTAACTCCTGGATTGGAAGTAATTCAAGTTGCTTGGGACACAGGGACAACATCTTTTTTTTATGCTACTACCATTAAAGATTATCTAAGTAATAAAGTTATAGGCTTTCTCAAGCCGCTATTGGCTAGCAAGATATCATCCTATTGTAATAAAGAAACAATTATCAAGCAGTTGGAGAAAGTGTGCGCCGCCAAAGAGGTAAATCAAGTCCATCACACATGGTATGCAGTACAACCCTTAACCATTTACACCAGTAAACTTTTAATTCAACGGGGGAAAATAGCGATTAACCTAGAGATGCATGCTCAGCTCGAAGTTAGTGTAGGGCAGAGACCTCATTTATGTTTTAATGGTGCTGGTATACAGTTCAATAATCATAGTATTATTCCTATGGGGAGTCTCGAAGCACGTGTGCCTATTTTTGTCTCGTATTTGGGTCTTACGGATATTCTACAAAAAAGTCTTCTTGGGCGGAGTCTGACAGCTGATGGTTTGGTAGAAGAGCCTAGGGAGAGGGGTGGCATGCTTGGTAAGATAGTGGGCTCATCTCTGATCACTAAAATTAATTTACAGTTATCAGGTAGTCGTATTGAGATTAATATTCGCCTACAAGGAGGGGTATTTGCGGGGAATCATCAACTAGTTTGTTTGCCTGCATACCGGGCACAGAAAAATGAAATATATCTGGATCAGATTAATCATGCCATAGATTCTAAAAGCGGCGTGTTGCTAAAAACAGTAAATCTTACGGGCATACTTACTAGAGTTATCAAGCAGTATGCTGTTTTACCTCTCAACCCTTATATAGAGAGTGGTATAAGGCAGGTGAATAATTTTTTCAAAAAAAATGAAAAGCTAAAAGGGATGGTATCAGCCAAAGTAACTTCTTTGTCATTAAAGGAGGTTGTTCTAATGGAGTCTGCATTTATGTTTCGTTTTCATGCCAGAGGTGATGTTAGTGTTCGTGTAATTGCACAAAGTGCTGGGCGAGCTGTACGCACACTTGACCCAGATTGGGTGCTTGTTTAATTGTCATACCTTTGCATTGTGAGTACGAATTCGCTATATACATTCCCCGAGGCTTACTGTGTTTCTCTAAATCAGTATGCTCGGTTCTTAACACGTGAGGTTGCCATAGGCGACGTAAAAATGGGAGGGCATCAGCCTATCCGAGTACAAAGTATGACTACTACGCATACCCTAGATACTAAAGGAACTGTAGAGCAAGCTATGCGTATGGCTAGGGCTGGATGCGAATACGTACGAATTACTGCCCCAAGCGTCAAAGAAGCAAGTAATCTAGCGGTTATCAAAAAGGAATTAATTAAAAGGGGATGCCATGTTCCCTTGATTGCAGATATCCACTTTACACCAAATGCAGCAGAGGTTGCTGCTCGGCTGGTTGAGAAGGTGCGTATCAATCCGGGGAATTATGCTGATAAAAAGCGCTTCGAGAATGTGGAGTACACCGCATCGGAATACGAAGCCGAGTTAGCGCGTATCTATGCTAAGTTCAAACCTCTAGTAGCGATTTGTAAGGAGTATGGTACGGCTATGCGTATTGGCACTAATCATGGGTCTTTGTCGGATCGCATTATGAGCCATTACGGGGATACGCCGCGTGGTATGGTTGAATCAGCCATGGAGTTCATTCGCATGTGCCAGGATATGAACTATTACAATTTGGTTATTTCTATGAAGGCGAGTAATCCACAAGTGATGGTTCAAGCTTATCGCTTATTGGTGGCAACCATGGTTAGGGAGGGGATGAACTATCCCTTGCATTTAGGGGTAACAGAGGCTGGTGATGGAGAAGATGGACGCGTCAAATCAGCTGTGGGTATAGGTGCTTTATTGGAAGATGGACTTGGGGATACCATTCGTGTTTCTTTGACGGAGGAGCCAGAATTTGAGATTCCTGTAGCTGCTGCATTGGTAGGTAGATACCACCATCGGGCATTATTACAGAAAGAAACCCCCAAGAATGAAAGAGATGCGGTGCATTTGCCTACTAACTTCAGTCCATATATCTATGCTAGGCGTAATACGCAAGAGCTAAATACCTTTATCGGTGGTCACCAGGTTCCCCGAGTTGTTATCGATCTGTCTGACAAAAATTTAAAAAACCCTAACATCTTAGATCAGGTGGGGTACTGCTATACACCCTTACTAGACAAATATCATATGGCTGATCAGTCTACTGATTTTGTTTACTTGGCTGATCAGTTGCCTTCGTTTAATTTCCCCGGAAATCTCAAGCAGTTGTATAATTATGCGACATGGAAAACCTTGTCAAATAAGGCCAATTGTCATCCGCTATATACCCTCGATGAGTATCTTGGTGCTAATCTTAAATGTGCTTCTTTAAATCTGGTCCGTATTTCTAAAAAAATCATTCAAACGAATGCTTTTAATCGGCTTCCTATAGACGATACATTGGTTTTTGTTTTAGAAACAGATTCGTGCCATGGCATGGCTGAGCAAAGGGATGTTTTTTTTCAATTGATGAAGATGGATCTATCTGTGCCTGTCATCGTCCGGAGGACCTATGCAGATTCCGATTGGGTGGGCTCTAGTATTAATTCGGATGAGATTAGCTCAAAATTTCAGCTGTTTTCAGCCACAGATGTTGGGGCATTACTTATCGATGGTTTAGGTGATGGTTTATGGATAGATGCCCCCGGAATTCCTGCTAAAGCAATCCTCTCTACTTCTTTTGGTATTTTACAAGCTACACGTTCGCGTATATCCAAAACGGAATATATTTCATGTCCAAGCTGTGGACGAACTTTGTTTGATTTACAAACTACTACACAAATGATCCGAAGTCAAACTGACCACTTAAAAGGGCTTAAGATTGGTATTATGGGCTGTATTGTGAATGGCCCCGGAGAAATGGCTGACGCGGATTATGGTTACGTGGGTACTGGTCCAGATAAGATCACACTCTATCGAGGAAAAGAGGTAGTGAAGAAGAATATAGCCTCTAGTGATGCGTTAAATGCCTTGATTGATCTAATTAAGGAAGATGGGAATTGGATGGAGGTGTGCGATGCGTAATTTTTTAACACTATCACCTATACTTCTATTTCTAAGTTTATACTTGGTTGGAGGGATGTTATTGCATGACTTTTATAGTCTTTCGGTTCCATTACTGTTGTTATTTAGTATTGTGGTAGCCTTGTTCCAAAGTAAAAGGGCGTTGTTTAGTGATCGATTACAGGTCTTGATCAATGGTGCAGGACAGTCTGGTATTATTTTGATGTGCTTTATTTTCACCTTGGCTGGAGGGTTTTCTAACCTGGCTAAATCTTTGGGTTCGATTGATGCTTTGATTAACTATGGCCTTGCGATTTTCCCTCCGAGCGTTTTTTTAGTGGGAATATTTTTGATGGCATGTTTTATTTCAATGGCGATGGGGACCTCCGTGGGAACTTTGGTCTCGTTGGTGCCTGTTGCAGTAAGTTTAGCGAATACTACTGGATTCCCAGTTGAGATTGCGGTGGCTGCTGTGCTGAGTGGTGCTATGTTTGGGGATAATTTGTCGCTTGTTTCGGACACGACTATTGCCATTACTCAAGCGATGGACTGTTCCAGTAGGGAGAAGCTATTGACTAATCTACGTTACATATTGCCCGCAGCGGTGTTGACCTGTTTGGCTTACTATCTCACCTCATTAAATTATGATTTTCAGTTTGTCTCATCACAGGGGCAGCAGTCCTTGCTGTTGATGAGTCCTTATCTAATTGTGTTGGTGCTTTCACTATTTGGGGTTCATGTTTTTGTGTCTTTGTTTTTAGGCCTCATTAGTGGTTTGATTTTGGCTTTAGTACAAGGTTATTCTTTGGTGAAGATTATGGAAATTATTGGAGCAGGGTTTGCCAGTATGTCCGACATGGTAATTATTACGCTACTTGTTGGCGGGGTTATTGCCATCATTCAAGATAATGGAGGAATTAATTATATCCTGGATAGTCTGTTGTTAAGGATTAGAAATAAAAGGCTAGCAGAGACTATGATGGTGCTTACAGTCAGCGTGGTAAATATCTGCGTGGCTAATAATACGGTTAGTCTGGTTGTAACAGCGCCTATTTTAAAACAGATTAAGAACAAATACCAGCTTAGTGCGGCACGAACAGCAAGTTTATTAGATATGACTTCTTGTGTAGTTCAAGGACTTATTCCTTATGGAATACAGCTATTAATAACAGCTAAGTTTGCAGCTGTTGAGTCCATTCGGATTATTCCATATGCATATTATCCTATTCTAATGGGCCTTACAATTACATGGATTATTGCAAAACAAAAAGAATAAAGAAAAAGTGTTTTAAAGGGGCCAAGAGGACTTCTTTTTTAACTAAAATTAACCGGATAGTCTTAGCTCAATGTTAGCTAATTATTATATTTTTTAAACCCTCCTTATTTAATTACAGATAAAAAATATATTTGTTTCGTTACTAGAGTGTCTGTGATCAGGTATGTTTAGTAGTAGCTAAAAAGTCTAACTCCAAAATTATTTAGAAACGTGAAAAAAAACTTATTGATCGCTTTTGTGGTAGCCATGATTCCTTTCTTGGCTGTAGCTCAGTCTTCAGGAAACGGGAAGGGTAATGAACATGCAACGGCTACAGGTCTGGTGGTCCCCTATGCCATTACGATTAATGGCATTCCTTTTAATGAGCACGAAAGTCAGCATTCATATTTTATTACAATGCCAGACTTTGCATATTCTGTTGACAATAATCAGTTGCAGCGTGGTCCTGGGTATGCAGATAATGGTGCAGGTTCTTTTGGTGCATTTATGAATGTGCAATCTACGCCTCGGAGAGATTCTGTATATCTCGAATTAAATAATACGTATGGTTCTTTAAGTACCTGGAGGACAATTTTAAAAGGAGGCTCAGGTTTGGTCAATAACAAGTTTAGCTTAGATGGGCGACTAAGCTATATCAACTCAGATGGTTTTATGAACCGAAGCAATTGCGATATCAGATCCTACTTTATCACTGGAGCTTATTACGGGACAAAAAGTCTTCTTCGGGTTAATGCATTTTTAGGACAAGAGTATACTAATGAGCTTTGGGCCACTGTTCCCCAAAATGAAATGATCGCCAATCGGAATAATAATCCTTATAGCTACGAGGGACAAACAGATAATTATGAGCAAACACATCTTCAAGCATTGTATGCCTATCATTTCTCACCTAAAACATCAGTGAGTGGGGCTGCACATTATTCTCGTGCGCACGGTTTCTTTGAGGAAAATCCAGGCAATCAATATTTCTCAAACTATAGTCTTCCTGTGAATAACATAACCGGAGGATTAGTGCGTCGTCGGCATTTGGATACTGATTTTTATGGGCTTACTTATGCGCTTAATCATGTGCCGCAGAAAAACTTGAAACTTGTTTGGGGTGGAAATTACTATAAATATAATGGTACGCATTTCGGGGATGTATTATGGGCACAAAACCTTCAAGTGAACAATCCATCGCGGTATGCGTTTGATCAGGCCGATAAAGATGTTTATCATACTTTTGGTGGGGCTAATTATCAAATAGGGAAATTTGCTTTCTTGGCTGATTTGCAATATCGTCGAGTGGAGTATACATTTTCAGGATTTAATGGTAGCTTGGGTGATATTGGGCAGGGGTCTCAGTTTAATTTCTTTAATTCTAAGCTAGGTATAAGCTATCAGTTAAATGAAAAGGACAAAGTGTATGTTTCTTATTCGATTGCTAATAATGAACCTAGGCGGGAACAATTCATTAACTCGACACCAACTACCAGACCTCAAAGACAACATTGGAATAATATTGGGATAGGTTATAATACTAAAAGAGAGAAACTTACTCTTGGTGTGGATATTTTTGGACTATTTTATAAAGATCAGTTAGTTGCTCTTGGAAGACGCAATGCAGTGGGCGAATTTTTGGATGTGAATGTTCCCGACAGTTATCGTGTTGGTGTAGAATTGGAGGGTAAAGTTCAAATTCATCCCAGATTGACTTGGACGACTACGGGGGTGTTGAGCCAGAATCGCATCAAGATATTTACTGATCCTGATTCAAAAGTAGTGTACACCAATACAGCCATTTCAAGTTCTCCTAATTTGGTAGCTGCCAGTCAAATAGCCTTTAGTCCTTGTAAAAAAACGGAGGTTGCGTTAATCAATAAATATATAGGCAAGCAGTACAGAGATAATACAAGTAATGACAACAACAGTATTGATGCCTTTTTTGTGCACGATTTGCGATTGCGCTATACAAGTTCGTTCAAGCGTTTGAAAAATATAGGGGCCTCTTTATTAGTGAATAATATCTTTGGTGCAACCTATGATATAAATACCATCAATGCAGCGAACTATAATTATGTTGATAAGGGTTTTCTTATCAACAAGGATTATTACTTCCCTCAAGCACAGCAAAACTTTTTAGTGGCATTGAATGTAGGCTTTTAATGATAGGGCCTACCTTTGATCTGCACATATAGATTAGAGGAAATAGTGAAAACAACCTAATTGATACCCTTGATTAATGAATTAAACATTTTTGTCAGGGGTATCGATTGGGTTGTTTTTGTTGATGGCATTTAAGTCCGTGTGAGGGTTGAAAAAATGATCTATTATCTTTGAACGACAAGTAACCAACTAAATACACATGAAAGCAATATCTATTTTTCTTTTACTATGTATGCTGGGTTTTACCGCTCAAGCACAGATGGTTTTAAGTGGTGTATCCCTCCCCGTCAAACTTACCCACGATAAGGAAGAGCTGGTGCTGAATGGAGGGGGCATTCGCAAACAAATGCTATTTAAAGTATATGTAGCAGGGCTTTATCTTTCTGCAAAAAATAAGAACGGGCATGATATTTGTCGGGTAGACAAGCCAGAAGCTTTACGTATTCAAATCACTTCAGGGCTGGTTAATAGTAAGAATATGAGCCAAGCAATTCGTGAAGGATTTAATCAATCAACAGGTGGGACAATTGCTCCATTGAAAGAAAGAATAGAAGCCTTTATTCATACCTTCGACAAGGAAAAAATCTCTGAAGGTGATATTTTCGATATCTGGTATCTGCCAGGAGTAGGGATAAAGACATTCAAAAATAACCAGCTAAAAGGGGTCATTCAGGGATTTGATTTTAAAAAAGCGCTATTTGGCATTTGGCTGTCAGACGCTCCAGTAGATAATCGCCTAAAAAAGGCATTACTAGGACTTTAAATCATAAAATAAACTTTAGACAAGCTCAAAAGTAAAGATCAGTACCTTTGCCCCTTATGTATTATACTTTACGGCTGAAGAAAGGGAAAGATAAAGCAGTGCTACAACGACATCCCTGGGTATTTTCGGGGGCACTAGAACCAATTAGTGACAAACCTGAGAATGGAGATATTGTTAAACTAACGGATTATCGGGGACAGTTTCTGGCCTATGGTTTTTTTAATGATCGGTCAAGAGTATCCTTGCGATTACTCGAATGGAATCCCAATGCCGCTATGGATGAGCAATGGTGGCGTGGGCGTATTCAGCAAGCAGTCCAGTTTCGAAGTAGTTTATTCCAAGAAGTACATACCAATACCTACCGCCTAATTTTTAGTGAAGCTGATTTCTTACCAGGACTAATTGTAGATCGCTTTGCTGATTATTTATCCGTGCAGATTCTAAGCTCAGGTATCGAGTGCATCAAGCCTATAATTTTGGATGAATTGAATAAGCTGTTGCGACCTAAAGGTATAATTGATCGTAGTGATGATGCTTCCAGGGCGCATGAGGGGATGACTGAGGTGTCTGGAAGAATCTTGATGGGAGAGGAGCCTCCTCCTTTTGTCTTGGTTAAGGAGCATGGGATCAGCTATCGGGTCAATATTGCTGAGGGGCAAAAGTCAGGCTTTTATTGCGATCAAAGAGATAATCGTCATCGCGTGGCCCAATTTGCTAAAAACAAGCGATTACTCGACTGTTTTTGTTATTCAGGGGGCTTTACACTTCATGCAGCGCAGTGCGGGGCTAGGGAACTTACCAGTGTAGACAGTTCGGCTCTGGCTATTGAAACGCTGAAGCAAAATATGCAGTTGAATGGCTTCAGCCAGGTGAAGCATCGTTGCTTTCAATCGGATGTGAACAAACAGTTACGTGCGTTTCGTGAAAGTGCTGAAAAATTTGATCTGATCATTCTTGACCCACCCAAATATGCGCCATCACGATCTACATTAACAAAAGCCTCTAGGGCTTATAAAGATCTCAATCGACAAGCATTATTATTGCTCGAAGATGGGGGGCTTTTGGCTACGTTTTCCTGCTCAGGAGCTGTTGATATGGCTTTGTTCAAGCAAATACTAGCGTGGGCAGCCTTAGATGCGGGAAAAGAGATTCAGTTCATTGAACAGTTTTGTCAACCTGCTGATCATCCCATACGATCTTCTTTTCCTGAGGGAGAGTATTTAAAGGGGTTACTTTGTCGGGTGGTTCCGTCTTAAATAGAGGGTGGTTTAGCATCGCATTTTACTTTATAAACTAAATAAAATATGAGTTTGGCTGAAGTAACAGATCATTTGATAACAAAAACACTCATAGAGCGAGATCAAGCTACAATATGGCATCCATACACGCAGGCGCAAACAGCTGTCCCCCCTGTTCCCATCGTTCGTGGAGAAGGTGTTTACCTCATTGATGATCAAGGCAAAAAATATATCGATGCGATTTCTTCTTGGTGGGTAAATATTCACGGGCATGCGCATCCCTATATTGCTGAGAAAGTCTTTGAACAGCTTAAGGTGTTGGAGCATGTGATCTTTGGAGGTTTTACGCACCCCGCGGCCGTAGAACTAGCGGAACGTTTATTGGCGATGTTGCCGGCTAGCCAGCAGAAGATTTTTTATTCAGATAATGGTTCTACAGCAGTTGAAGTTGCACTAAAAATGTGTATTCAGTACTGGAGTAATCAAGGGACGGCACGTACCAAAGTCTTGGCTTTTAATCATGCTTACCATGGGGATACCTTTGGAGCGATGGCTGTGAGTGGAAGAAGTATTTTTACGGCACATTTTGAAAATTTTTTGTTTGAGGTAGTTTATATTGATCTTCCGAATGAGGGTAATATTGAAGCCATCAAATCACAAATTTCGAGTCTTAAGTCGGATTTAGCGGCTTTCATTTTTGAGCCACTGGTACAAGGAGCAGCTGGTATGTTGATGTATGAGGCTCGGTATTTGGATGAGCTTTTATCACATTGTCAGCGAGAAGAGGTATTAACCATTGCTGATGAAGTGATGACAGGTTTTGGACGCACCGGCAAGCTTTTTGCTTCGGAATATCTCTACCAACAGCCAGATGTGATGTGTCTCTCTAAAGGAATTACCGGTGGAACGATGGCTTTGGGTGTAACGAGTTGTAGCAAAAAAATTTATGAGGTCTTTTTGTCCGATGATCAGCTGAAGACCTTATTTCACGGGCATTCATTTACGGCTAATCCTGTGGCCTGTTCAGCAGCTTTGGCCAGTATTGATTTGATGGAAAAGCCAGAAACCATGCAGCATATTGCACGAATTGAAAAGCAACACGTGGAATTTATGGAAAGTATTAAAGGGCATCCTAAGCTCAAAGATATTCGTAGGACGGGAACCATCCTAGCTTTAGAGTGGATTACGGATGATGGAACATCTTATCTCAATCAGCTTAGAAACCAGTTGTACGACTATTTTTTACAACAAGGAGTCCTATTACGTCCGTTGGGCAATATCATTTACATCTTACCGCCCTATGTCATTACCGATGAGCAATTAGGCTATATTTACGAAAAAATTAAAGAAGCATTAAAGCTATTTTAGCATGGATGTTAAACAATTAATCAGGGAAATAGTAGCAAACAATGAGCAGCATGCTGGGTGGCTAAATACCCTTTCCTTCATGGAAAATTCAGGTGCGCGGAAGATTTCTGCCAGCGAGCATAAGACAGAGGTCACGTTAATGATGTTAAAGCATGCTGCCGAAGAGCATCGACATGCTTTTTACCTGAAAAAACAAATTGCTAAGCTGGATCAACGTTTTTGTCCGACCTATGCCAGTGCCTATTTATTGGCTCCCTCGGAGAGTCGATATTATTTGGATATGCTCGATATACAAGTGTGCAGATACTTAAAATCCGTGCTTAATTTAAGTGGGGATGCGCTGAGGTTTGCAGCTTACTTATTGGTTACATATGCCATTGAAGTGCGAGCAGATGCACTTTATCCGATTTATCAGGAGGTCTTAGATACAGCTGGAAGTAAGGTTAATGTAAAATCAATTATTGCCGAGGAAGAGGGGCATCTTGAGGAGATGATCCATCAGCTTGTGAGCTTCTCTCCCCAGTGGGAAACATATGCCAACCAAGCTATTAAGATTGAAAATAAGTTATTCGATCAGTGGCTTGAAGCGCTTCATAGCGAGGTATCGGCTCCAATGTCTTACTAGTTTATTCTAGAATTGTATATGATTCAGCTTAATTTTTTCGGTAGTAAAAACAGAGGTTTACTAGTTATAGCCGCTATTGTTGGTATAACGATTGCTGTTAGCATTGTTGTTATCGTTTGGATGATTTTCTCTAGGAAAAATGTAATTAGGGAAGTCAACCCTGTTTATGAGAAATATATCGAAGCGTATACCTCTGGGGTGATCTCTAAGCGAGGTAGTATACGTATTCGATTGGCAAGTGATAGGGCTATATTGCCCCATGCAATAGATGCTGAAGAAAGGACTTTGTTCACGTTTAGTCCTGCTGTAAAAGGGAAAACCTATTGGGTGGATGATCGGACAATTGTGTTTGAGCCTTATAAAGATCTTGATCCGAATAAGGTATACGATGTAAGTTTTAAGTTAAATAAGGTGATTGAGGTTCCACCGGGATTAGGAGAGTTTGCATTTCAAGTTCAGGTAATAGCTCCTTCTTTCAGGTTGGAATACGATGGCTTAAAGTCTGCTGGCAGTGCCTCCCTTGATCGAATGAACTTTGCAGGAACTTTATTTTTTTCAGACACCCAAGAACCAGCTCAGATTGAACAATTGCTAAAGGCTGAATGTGATAGCAAGTCTCTAGTGATACGCTGGGATCATCAAACTGCTGAAAACAGTTCTAGATTCAAAATAGATAGCATTCTGCTGGGAAAAGCAGAAAAAGACTTGATCTTAAAATGGAATGGAAAGGTAATTGGGGCAGATATTCAGGGGTCTCATAGGGTAAAAGTTCCAGAACTGGGCTCGTTTAAGGTGTTAGATATTAAAGCCGTACAAGAACCAGAGCAATATGTATTAGTTCAATTTTCTTGTCCTTTGTCATCCAAACAGGATCTAAATGGATTGATCACGATTAATGATATCAGTAATTTGCGTTACATCATTGATGGAAGTGAAGTAAGAATATATGCGCCAGATCGTTTGGAAGGGCTTTATACGGCTTCTATTCATCAGGGGATAGAAAATATTGTGGCTAAGAAGTTTACGAAAACTAATACATCTAAAGTCACTTTTGAGAATCATTTGCCGCGTGTTGCCATACCTGGTAAGGGTGTTATCCTACCTTCCTCTAATCAATTAACAGTTCCATTTGAGGCTATTAATTTGAAAGCAGTAGATGTGACCATTGTCAAAATTCATGAAAGTAATGTGCCTCAGCATTTGCAAGTGAATGATCTGAATGGAGAATGGGAACTACGTCGAGTGGCCAAGCCCGTCGTAGTTAAAACGATCCGTTTGGATACTGATCCGTCATTGAATCTCAAACGAAAGAACCGCTTCGCACTGGACCTGGATAAACTTTTACGTGCTGAGCCGGGCGCACTTTATCGTGTAACAATTGGGTTTCGAAAATCTTACTCGCTATTTAAATGCCAGGTAGGGGACGACAAAGAAAATCAATATTCTAGCTATCAGTGGGGAGATAAGATTGACGAGGATGATGAGTTTTGGAATCGATATAATAATTATTACCCCCAGGATTATGATTGGAATCACAAGGATGACCCTTGTTCAAACTCCTATTATA
Organism: Pedobacter sp.; assembly: GCA_008015505.1. GTDB lineage: Bacteria > Bacteroidota > Bacteroidia > Sphingobacteriales > Sphingobacteriaceae > Daejeonella. The sequence goes on along the minus strand of SSFR01000008.1, from coordinate 139,831 downwards.
CCAATGAACACTGGGCAGTTCGTAACGTATTAGCTTCTAATATTGGATTAATTGTTAAGCAGGGCAATGATCATTCGATGGTCATTGCTGCTACGGATATTTTAACTACAAAGCCTTTGTCTGAGGTAACATTGAAGGTTCTTGATTATCAGCAGCAGGTTTTACAAACCGTAACGACCGATCAGCAAGGACTGGCTTTTTTAAGTCCCAATCGTAAACCTTATTTATTACTAGCGAGTAAAGGGGGGCAGCGAGGTTACTTGAAGCTAGATGATGGATCATCGCTTCCCTTGAGTCGATTCAATGTAGGAGGAGAAACAATTCAAAAGGGGATTAAAGGCTTTTTATATGCTGACCGGGGTGTATGGCGGCCTGGTGATTCTATTTTTGTTGGTTTTATGATGGAAAAGAAGGCTCAAAAAAATCCTGAGGATGAGCCTGTCGTTTTTGAATTATATACACCTCAAGGTCAATTGAACAAACGAATTGTTCAAAACAAATTGCTTTATGGCGTTTGTACCTTCCGTACAGCAACTGAAGCTGGTGCACCAACAGGTAATTGGCAAGCGAAGGTGAAAGTGGGTGCCGCACTCTTTCAAAAGACGATCAAAGTAGAAACAATTATGCCTAATAGGCTAAAAATTAACTTAGACTTTGGAGGCAAAACCAAATTGTTGAAAGGGTTCTTTAGCGGGGCTACATTGAGTGCTAAATGGCTATTTGGAGCGGCGGCTCAAAATCTGAAAGCCAAAATAGATGTCTCCTTAACAGCAGATCAAACCAGTTTCAAGCAGTATCCAGGTTATAGCTTTGATGATCCTACAAATATTTTTGCCGCTGAAACGATGACCATTTTTGATGGTCCTTTAGATGAACGGGGTCGAGCAAGTTTTGGGGCAAATCTAAAACCAAAGATGAATGCACCTGGTGTATTACGGACGAATTTGATGACAAAGGTATTTGAACCAGGAGGAAATTTTAGTATCGATAATTTCTCCATTCCCTACTATATGTATAACTCGTATGTAGGCTTACGCCTACCTGAGGGAGATAAATTATCTGGAATGTTGCTTACCGATCAAAATCACACGGTGAATATTGTTGATGTAGATCCTAATGGTGAACTCATGTCAGGCCAGCGCAAAATTGAGGTGGCACTTTATAAGATTCAATGGCGTTGGTGGTGGGATCAGGGAGAGGAAAATCTAAGTCACTTTACTCAGGATCGGCACAATCAATTGTTGAAAAAAGAAACCATCACGCTCCAGAACGGACTTGGGAATTGGACTTTGCGTATCAATCAACCAGATTGGGGGCGTTACCTTATTCTGGTTAAGGATGTACAAAGTGGGCATGTCAGTGGAAAGACTGTTTATATCGATTGGTCAGGTTGGGCACAGCGTGAACAACAAAATAATCCAACAGATGCCTCCATGCTTTCTTTCGCTTCGAATAAAGAAAAATACAAAGTGGGCGAAGAGGTTATTCTGACTATTCCTAGTAGTGGCGGAGGTCGTGCCTTAATTAGTATAGAAAATGGTACACGGGTATTAAAATCATGGTGGATACAAACAGAAAAGGGACAAACGAAATATTCGTTTAGGGCGGAAAAAGAAATGGCTCCGAATGTATTTGCCAATGTAACCCTATTACAGCCACATGCGCAAACGGCTAATGATTTACCCATTCGGATGTATGGCGTGATTCCTATTCTTGTTGAGAATCCAAAAACTGTATTAAAGCCGACCATAGCTATGCCTAATATTCTTAGGCCGGAATCTGCTACAGCCATTACTATCGGAGAGGCTGCAGGAAAGGCGATGACCTATCATTTGGCTTTGGTGGATGAGGGATTATTAGACCTTACTCGGTTTAAAACACCGGACCCACATGCTAGTTTTTATGCACGTGAAGCACTAGGGGTAAAAACATGGGACTTATTCGACTACGTGATTGGTGCTTGGGGAGGCGATCTAGAGCGAATATTAAGTATTGGAGGAGACGCCAGTATTAATAGAAATGTGAATCCAGCAAAAGCCAATCGTTTCAAGCCCATTGTGAAATTTATGGGGCCATTTCATATTGGTAATGGGGAGAGAAAGACCCATCAAATGAAGCTGCCACCTTATATTGGGTCTTTGCGGGTGATGGTTATTGCTGGGCAAGATGGGGCTTATGGTTCTGCAGAAAAAGCAGTAGCTGTGAAAAAGCCTTTGATGCTCTTAGCTACTTTGCCTCGCATGATTGGGCCTAATGAGCATTTTAAACTACCCATTACTGTTTTTGCTACGGAAAATAATATCAAAAATGTGCAGGTAGAAGTACAGGCCTCAGGCTTGCTTAGTGTAAAGAACGCGAGTCAAATGATCAGCTTTACTCAATCTGGAGAAAAAATGATAGCAGCAGATGTACAGGTAAAAGATGGTGTAGGGATAGCCAAGGTGAAAATAATAGCTCGAAGCGGGTTGGAAAAAGCAGCATATGAGGTGGAGTTGGATGTGCGAAATCCTAATCCATACATTACTGATGTAAGTGGAACGGAATTGGAAAAGGGAAAAAGTTGGGCATCTACAGTGGTACCAATTGGTACACAAGGAGCTAATTTGGCTACGATAGAGGTATCATCCATTCCTAGTCTGAACTTGAGCAAAAGACTGGGCTACCTGGTTCAATATCCTCATGGCTGTGTGGAGCAGATTACCTCAGCGGCATTTGCTCAACTGATGCTTCCTCAGCTAGCCGATCTAAGTGAAGGGCGCAAAACGACTATCGAAAGAAATATTAAGGCAGGGATCAACCGGCTCAAGGCTTTTCAAACTACGGATGGAGGATTGGCGTATTGGCCTGGTGAGCAAGAAGCAGATGAGTGGGGTACTAATTATGTGGGTCATTTTATGTTGGAGGCCCAAGCGAGAGGTTATAACTTACCTGTCGGATTTTTAGAAATATGGAAGCGTTATCAGCGTAACAAAGCCACATCGTGGGCTCCAAAAAGTAACCATTTTTATGGAGCTGATCTGAGTCAAGCATATCGACTTTATCTATTAGCACTGGCTAAATCACCTGAAATAGGTGCAATGAATCGTCTTAAAGAATTTCCATACTTATCTGTAGTAGCCAAATGGAGACTTGCTGCCGCTTACCAATTAATTGGGCAAAGGGCGGTAGCCGTCGGACTTGTCAAAGGACTTAGTTATCAGATTAAGTCATATAAAGAATTGGGTGGAACTTTTGGTTCCGATTTGCGTGACCAAGCCATGATCTTGGAAACTTTAACCGAATTAGGTAACAAAACGGAGGCTTCAAAACTAATGACCCAGCTTGCTGCTCGCTTAGCAGATCCGCAGTGGTATAGCACGCAAACTACTGCGTATACACTGATTTCTATAGCTAAGTATCTTGGCCAGAATAAATCAGGAGCTAAAATGAATTATATCTATACACTAAATGGGCTTAAAAAATCTGTTTCGGCTTCAGCGACGATGAATCAGATTGCCATTAATTCGAACGCTCAGAGCACATTTGCTATTACTAATCTGGGAGAAGGGCGTTTGTATGTGCGTGTGATTAGGCAGGGGCAAGCACCTATGGGAGTAAATCCACCCATAGTTAATGATTCGGATATTTTGACGATGTCGATCATTTATAAAACACTAAAAGGGAAAATCATTAATCCTGACAAGCTAGCACAAGGCACGGATTTTGTCGCTGAAGTAACCCTGATGAATCCTGGGAAGCGGAGCGATTATGAACAAATGGCATTGACTCAGATTTTTCCATCGGGCTGGGAGATTATTAATACGCGCCTAAGTGATCAGGAGAACCAACTAATTTCCGCTCCTTATGCCTATAAAGATATTCGCGATGATCGCGTATTAACCTATTTCAATCTTCCTAAATACAAAACGTATACTTATCAAGTATTACTGAATGCTTCCTATGTAGGGCGTTACTATTTACCTAGTGTTGCTTGTGAGGCCATGTATGACCAAGGGATTCAAGCTCGTTTACCAGGGAAATGGATAGAGGTGGTAGAATAATTAGGATACTTTTTGCTTGGAAGTTATCCTATAAGGTATGGATTGGCTTGTTTTTTATTCTTTTCATTTGGTTTTGGACGAGTTTGCCCAATCTGCTATTTGATTCACCTACATCTTATGTCATCGAAGATGAAAAGGGAATTCTTCTTGGAGCTTCCATTGCTGGAGATGGGCAGTGGAGATTCCCTTTAACGAATGAGGTACCAGAAAAATTTGCCAGGTGCATTATTGCTTTTGAAGACAAACGCTTTTATAGTCATTGGGGTTTTGACCCTTTAGCGTTATCGAGGGCGTTTAAACAAAATCTGAAAAATAAACAGGTTGTGAGTGGTGGAAGCACCATTAGCATGCAGGTGATTCGTTTAAGTCGTAAAAAGCCTAGAACACTTTGGCAAAAGATGTTGGAAGTTGTGCTGGCGATGCGTTTGGAGTTGTCTTATTCTAAAGCAGCTATTTTGGCTTTATATACAGCAAATGCACCCTTTGGTACTAATGTAGTAGGTTTAGACGCCGCAGCTTGGCGATATTTTGGGCGTAGTCCGGAGCAATTATCTTGGGGAGAAATGGCCACTTTGGCTGTATTACCTAATGCACCCTCGTTAGTTCATCCGGGGAAAAACCGCCAAAAATTACTCAGAAAACGGAATCAATTATTGGATAAACTGGTTGCTCAGCGACAAATGGACCAAGCGACAGCTCAGTTAGCCAAACTGGAACCCATTCCTGATCAACCTATTCCATTGCCACAGCTAGCCCCTCACTTGCTTTCTCGTTTTAAAATGGATTTTGCTGGGTTTCATTTAAATAGTACACGTGTAAAAACGACGCTTAAACAAACCTTACAAGCCCATGTACAAGCGCTTTTGCAGCGTTATCAACCACATTTCAAATCCAATGGAATCAATAATGCGGCTGCTTTGGTGTTAGATGTAGAATCAGGAAATACTTTGGCCTATGTGGGCAATATCATTGATCCGTCTAATAATCCGGAATCGGAGAGCCATGTGGATATGATTCCTGCTTTGCGGAGTCCAGGAAGTATCCTCAAACCCTTGTTATACGCCAGTATGCTTTCAGATGGATTACTTTTACCACATAGTTTGGTCCCTGATGTTCCCACACAGATAGGCGGATATACACCAAAAAATTTTGATTTAGGTTATGATGGTGCTGTGCCTGCTTCCAAAGCATTGTATCGTTCCTTAAATATTCCTGCCGTGAAAATGTTGCAGCAATATAAATACGAGCGATTTCATCAGCAGTTACAAAAGTTGGGTATATCTACTTTAAAAAAGCCAGCTGATTTTTATGGTTTATCATTGATTTTGGGAGGATGTGAGGTTTCGATGTGGGAGATAGGTGGGGTGTATGCAAGCATGGCGCGAACGCTCAAACATTATAGTCGTTACTCTGGAAAATATGATCCAAAAGATTACCATTTGCCAAATTATATTCAAACAAGTATAAAAAAAGAAAAGACTGCTTTTCAGGTGGCTAGTTGCCTGGACTATGGTTCGTTGTGGTATACTTTCCAGGCGATGCAAGAGGTGATGCGTCCAGGTGAAGAGTTGCTTTGGGAGCAATTTTCTTCTTCACAAAAGATAGCTTGGAAAACAGGCACTAGTTTTGGCTTTCGTGATGGATGGGCTATAGGTTTAACACCTTCATACGTGGTTTGCGTTTGGGTTGGAAATGCAGATAATGAGGGGAGACCAGGGCTAACTGGGATAGAAGCAGCAGCGCCCATTTTGTTTGATATTTTCGATTTGTTGCCCAAAGGAAAATGGTTTGATATTCCTTATACCAACCTCACTTTAACGCCCATTTGTACTCAAAGTGGCTTTAAATCTGGAGCGTATTGTACGCAAAAGGATACGCTTTATATTCCTTTGAATGGATATAAAACTTCCATATGTCCTTATCATCAGTTGATTCATCTGAACCGATCACAAACTTATCAAGTAAGCTCCGATTGCGAATCAGTTACGAATATGGTTCACCAATCTTGGTTTATTTTGCCCCCATCGATGGAGTATTATTACAAAATGCGCCACCGATCGTATAAACCTTTGCCTCCTTTTGATCCGGCTTGTGTAGCTAATCGGGAATGGCGGCAGGAAATGGAACTTATTTATCCCAAAAATGATGCAAAGATTTATGTCCCTTTAGAAATAGATGGCAAGCGAGGTAAAACTATTGTAAATGCAGCCCATCATGATCTTCATGCCCGAATATTTTGGTATTTGGATGAAGGGTTTATTGGGGCAACTGTTTCAGTTCATCAGCTGGCACTTGATCCCCTGCCAGGTAAGCATGTACTGACTTTAGTAGACGATAAAGGCAATCGGCTTGTGCAAACCTTCCAGATACTAGATAAAAATAAATAGCACCTGTTCTTGTGCTTGGGGCCCATCATAGGGGGGGTAAATGCACCAGTTACAGCTATGTATTGGACTTGTTTTTATTTAAAAAATTAGAGACTAAACGCTTAGCTTCAGCACACGCTGTTTCTAGATGATCATTTTTCAGGATTACATCAAATTTGTCGGCGTAGGTAAGCTCTTTTTTTGCTTTTTCAATCCGCTCAAGTAATTTTTCTGGTTTATCTGTTCCTCGACTGGTTAAACGATCTACCAATACTTCAAATGATGGGGGTTGTACAAAAATGGCTAGTGCTCGGGCGCCATATTTTCTTTTTAAATGTAAACCACCTTCCACATCAATATCAAAAATAATATGTTTGCCTTTCTTCCAGATTCGCTCCATCTCCGAACGAAGGGTACCATGAAAGGTATCCCTATATACTTCCTCAAACTCCACAAACTCTTTTTGTGCAATTCGATGCAAAAATTCTTCTTTGCTAATAAAATAATAATCTTTGCCATCTATCTCGTCTACTCTTTTTTCGCGGGTGGTCGCTGAGATAGAAAACACGAGCTCATCGGGTAATTTACTTAACAGATCATGTACAATAGTTGTTTTACCTGCACCCGAAGGGGCCGAGAATATGATTAATTTTCCTTCCATGAATTTTTTAGAGCCTGTTTAAAATTTATTTTATTCTTATCGGTTTTTTAGCTGCAATTTCGTTAGATTCTTTCGCCATAGGAGCCACGCTATGACTCCACAATCTGCCTCATTTCGCTCAAAATGACCTATAATAATTTCATAAAATAAAATTTAATAGGCTCTTAATGCACTGAAATAAAGTCGGGTGAATCAGCGATGAGATATCACAATACATTGAGCAATTGCTCTTTTATTTTTTCAAGTTCTTCTTTCATTCCAACTACCAAACGCTGGATGAGGGCATCGTTTGCTTTTGACCCCAGGGTATTGATCTCGCGGCCAATTTCTTGAGAAATAAAGCCTAATTTTTTCCCGCTTGCATCCTGATCATCAAGCGCTTGAAGAAAATAATCACAGTGGCTTCTCAAGCGAATTTTCTCTTCGGTGATATCCAGCTTATCAATGTAAAAGATGAGTTCTTGTTCTAAGCGATTATGATCGATATGTTCCTTGCCTATGCTTTGTTCCAGATAGTGATTTAGACGATCTCGGACAACTTCAATACGACTGGGCTCCTGTACCTCAATCGATTTTATACCCGATAAAATATGATTGATCCGAATAATCATATCTTTTTTGAGTACCTCCCCCTCATCAATCCGGAAATTTTCGAAGTTGTTCAGTGCTTCCTCAAAAACTTGATACACCCCCCGCCATTCATCCTCACTAGCTTCTCCTTTTTCGTGCTGCATTACTTCAGGAAAACCTACAGCAAGACCTAATAAATTTGTGCCCCTGTCTCCCAAATTGTCGGATATCTGCTTTAGTTGCAAATAATAGCTGTTCAATAATTCTTGATTGATGATTGCAGCTCGAGTAGCTCCTTCTGCATATTCTGCCTGTATGGAAATACTGATTTTACCACGCTCTATCCGTTTGGTACATTCGTTGCGTAAAGCAAACTCTTTGCTGGAAAATGTTTTGGGGATTTTTAAAGAGAGTTCTAAAAATTTAGAATTTAGGGATTTGATCTCGACAGTGTACTTTACTCCAGTAAAAGATGCTGAGGCCAAGCCGTATCCTGTCATTGATTTTATCATGTGCAAAGATAGAATTAATTAGTGTAGACTTGTACCTTAGTGTCTAAATTCTAAATAAGCCCATCATTAACATGATATTTACTCGCCATATATTCACTAATAAAAGAACTACTCTTCCTTTTATTTTCCTGTTGTTTTTTACTACGATAAGCTCCGCACAGGAAAAAATTACCTTAAAGCAAGCTGTTGAAATCACACTAAAAAACAATTTACAGATCAAACAGGCCCAATTAACGGAAGCCCTTGCGGATGAAACTTTAAATCAATCTAAACTTGCCTTATACCCTAACCTGAACAGTAATAATAGTGTGGGCTCAAGTTATGGCCGTAGTATCGATCCAACGACTAACCAGTTTGTAAACACACAGCTTAGTTCGGGTAATATTGGCTTACTATCCGAGGCTACGTTATTTCAGGGTTTCCAAAAGCTGCATCAAATTTCACAAAACAAATATTTATTGGAAGCTGACAAAAGCAACACAAAAAAAATCAAAAACGATTTAACCCTAAATGTCATTAATACCTACTTACAAGTCTTGACCAATAAGGACATTCTTTTAGCGGCCAAACAACAGTTGGAAGTTAGTCATCAAAAAATGGATCGGGAACAGCAACTTTTTGATGCAGGTAGTAAGACATTGGCTGATTTATCGCAAGCTAAAGCACAGTTAGCCGCCGCGGAACTAAATGTGACCAATGCGCAGAATCAGCTAGATTTATCCTTTCTCAATCTAGCACAGCTCTTGGAACGTGATCCTGCTATTTCTTTTAACGTAGAAAAACCAATAATTGAAGAAATAAAGACAGACTCCAGTAATTATTCAGCTTTAGATGTTTACCGCACTGCCTTGGTCCATTTTCCTGAAATTAAATCTACTGAGTACCGACGTATAGCTTCAGGTAAAGGAGTTGAGGTGGCCCGAGGAAATTTATATCCCCGTATTGTATTACAGGGACAACTAACTTCCCGATTCTCTAACAATGACCAGCGTCTGGTAGGTCAAGTATTCGATGGAACTTCTTCTATCATTGGTTATGATGGAAGTACTAATCAACCGGTCTACACACCTAACGTTCGACCCGTCTATGAAAAAACACCTTTCTTCAGCCAGATGAAAGATAATTTTGGTCAATCAATTGCCATTGGAGTGACCATCCCGATTTTCAATGGGCTTTCGGCGCGCTCGTCTATTAGCCGCGCCAAAGTTAATTACGAGCATGCCAAAGTGGCTGAACAACTAGCCAAAAACAATCTGAACAAGGTGATTAATCAGGCTGTACTAGATGTTCGAGCGGCGGAAAAAAAACATATTTCTACTCAAGCGGCTTATATTGCTTCCAAAGACGCTTTTGATGCTATTGAAAAACGATATCATGTTGGTCTTGTTAATTCAATTGACTATAACAAAGCACAAACAGATATGAACAATGCGCAATTTGAATTGATCAAAGCAGAATATGATCTACTATTTCGCCGAAAAACCATTGATTTTTACCTGGGTAAATGTTTAGCTTCGAACGACTGTAATTAAGAGTTTGTCTAAAATTTATTTTATCTTGCTCTTTTGGTTCTTTTTGGCTGCAATTTCGTTGGATTTTTTCACCATATTGCCCTGCTATGGCTCCAAAATCTGCCTCATTTCGCTCAAAAATAACCGGCAATAGCTTCATAAAATAAACTTTAGACAAGCTCTAATTTTTTCTATTGGATTGAATAAAAGTTTAAATAAACTCATGCGTATTGCCTCCCAAACGGAGCGCAAAATTATTGGATTGATGTCGGGCACCTCGCTAGATGGACTCGACATTGCTTTATGTGTCTGCAGAGGAACTGGGACGAATACACAGCTTCAGCTAGTCCATTTTCAAACCATCAACTACGATAACACATTTAAATCGGAGCTGAAAAATATTTGCTTCAAACGTGATGTTGACCTACAAAAGGTGTGTTTGCTTCATGCATGGATTGGCCTTAAACATGCCGACATGATTCTATCCGCACTCAAACATTGGAATGTTTCACCGAGCGAGGTTGATCTAATTGCAAGTCATGGGCAAACGGTTTTTCATGCCCCCAGGCGTCTACACGGCTTAAAAAACTATCCCAACTCCACCTTACAGCTAGGAGATGGGGATCACATAGCGGCTAAAACAGGTATTATTACTTTATGCGATTTCAGACAAAAACATGTCGCCGTAGGAGGGCAGGGGGCCCCATTAGCTGTTTACGGAGATTACATTTTATTTGCTAATTCTGAGGAAAACCGAGTTTTACTCAATATCGGAGGTATCTCCAATCTAACTTATCTACCTGCTAGTAAGGATGCACATAAGGTGTTCTCAACAGATATTGGTCCTGGTAATACCTTGATGGATCATTATGTACAGCAGCATTACCCCGGACTATATTTTGATAAGGATGCCATGCTTGCCCAAACGGGAGATATAAATCAATTGTTACTCGCAGAGCTATTGGGCCACTCTTTTTTTAAAGAACCTTTTCCTAAAACTACTGGTCCCGAACTGTTTAACTTGACTTATCTTATTCACGCACAAGAGCGATCTGGGACTATGCATCTTAAACCAGAGGAGGTATTAGCTACTTTAGCTGCGTTCTCTGCACAAGCAATTATTCTTGCCCTCAAAATTTGCTTAAAGCATGCAGCACACCTACATATATATCTGAGCGGAGGGGGGGTACATCATCCATTATTGATGCAACAGATCCAATGTGCTTTTCCACTCATTCAGTTTCGGACAACAGCAGAGCTCGGTATTTCTCCCGATGCGAAAGAAGCAGTACTTTTCGCCATTTTAGCAAATGAATGCATGGCCAAAACACCGATTGATTTTGGGCCTCAGTGGGGAATTCCCTCTATTTGTATGGGGAAAGTTTGTTTACCTTGATTGAGACAACACTTATTCTTAACCAAAAATTGACTCACTTGGATAAGATCGTTTTTTTTGATGGAGAATGTGGCCTTTGCAATTGGGCAGTGGACTTTTTTATCCGTATTGATGGATCTCAGACACTTTATTTCTCATCTCTTCAATCAGCATTTGCTATTCAGTTCTTAAAAGAAAAGAATATCACTATTCATCTAGACACTATTTATTTTTACCACAATCAGCGGATCTATGACAAGAGCACTGCTATGAAGCAAATCTTTTTAAGCTTAAACAAATTTTGGCGAGTAATTGGCTGGCTTATTAGTCTAGTTCCCAAATCCCTTGCAGATTGTATTTACTGTTATATTGCCAGAAATCGATTCAAACTATTTGGTAAAACTAGCTGCCGAATACCTACTGAAGAAGAAAAGAAACGATTTTTGGGATAAAGAATAGTTATAGAGTTCATAGCGAATTCAATCATTTGACGAGTATTTTTCGAGATCAAACAAGCTCATAATTGTTAGGCACCAAACATTTACAAATGTTACTCATTACGCACATTAAGACCCTAGTAGGCACTCATACTCCTCAGACCAGAATCATTCCAGGACGAGAGATGGCTAATCTGCCTACCCTCAATCATGCTTGGCTACTCATCGAGGGGGATATTATTAAGGATTTCGGGGAGATGAAAGAACTAAGCAGGGATACCATACCTCCTCATACCTTTGAGATCAATGCTGAAGGATGTCTAGTACTTCCCACCTGGTGCGACTCGCATACACACTTGGTTTTTGCTGCTAGTCGTGAAGAAGAGTTTGTACTCAAAATAAAAGGTAAAACCTATGAAGAGATTGCTACTGCAGGGGGTGGTATTCTGAATTCAGCCAAAAAGTTACAGGCTTGCCCAGAAGAAATACTTTTCGAGCTCGCTCAAAAACGATTAAATGATTTAATCCAAACGGGAACAGGAGCTATTGAGATTAAAAGTGGTTATGGCCTAAGCCTCGAAAGTGAATTAAAAATGCTCCGCGTGATTCGGAAGCTCAAAGAAAAGGCTGCAATCCCTATTAAAGCGACTTTTTTAGGAGCTCATGCCTATCCCCAAGAATATAAAAACAATCATAATGCCTACCTCGATATACTTATCAATCAACTATTGCCTCAAATAGCCGATGAAGGTCTGGCTGACTATATCGATGTATTCTGCGAGCGTGGCTTTTTTTCAGTTGATGAGACCTCTTTGTTGCTAGAAACAGGAGCAAAATATGGACTAAGACCTAAAATACATGCCAATCAATTATCCGCTACAGGAGCCGTTGAAGTCGGTGTGAAACACCATGCGATATCTGTTGATCATCTCGAGGTATTGAATGAGCAAGCCATCCAGGCCTTGGCAAATAGTGAAACCATCGCCACCATACTTCCCAATTGCTCCCTGTTTTTGGGAATCCCTTTTGCAGATGCGCGGCAATTGATGCAAGCCAATATTCCCGTGGCATTGGCTTCAGATTTTAATCCTGGATCATCTCCTTCAGGAAATATGAATCTGGTAGTTTCGTTGGCCTGTATCAAGCAAAAAATGCTTCCTGAAGAAGCCATTCATGCAGCTACGTTAAATGGAGCAGCTGCTTTGGAATTGTCACATGCCTATGGAAGTATCAGCCGAGGGAAAAAAGCTAATTTATTGATCACAAAAGAGATTCCTTCCTTGGCCTACTTGCCTTACGCTTTTGGAGCTAGTCAGGTACAAAAAGTCATTTTGAACGGAAAATTGTCTTGAACACCACCGATTAATTTAATTCATTGGTATTGAATGATAAATTAAACAAGCTCTAACCCATTGAAAACTCAAAATAGAACAAGAAAAGATCCCTATATCTCGCTACGCTATCCGGAATTTCGGGCCTACATCACGATGCGTTTTGTTTTAACATTTGGTTATCAAATGCAGGCTGTCATTGTTGGATGGCATGTTTATAATCTAACGAAGGACCCTTTATCATTGGGACTAATTGGTTTAGCTGAGGCCATACCATCCATTGGTATTGCACTCTATGGTGGTTATATCGCTGATAAATCCGATAAGAAAAAACTTCTCGTATGGGTTCTTGCCACTATGCTAGTTTGTTCTATCATTTTATTAGTGGTAACCATGCCTTCTATCGACGCTTATCTTCCAAATCGGATTGAACTTTGGATTATCTACTTGACGATCTTTTGCATAGGAATTGCTCGGGGCTTTTATGCGCCGACGGGGTTTTCCCTCATGTCTGAAATGATACCTAAGGAACATTATCCCAATTCAGCTACCTGGCATAGTTCAAGCTGGCAGTTGGCTACTATTGTTGGCCCAGCTGCAGGAGGATTATTATATGGATATTTTGGCGCGACCGCATGCTTTTTGGTAATTGTTGCTTGTATGTTTATTTCATTGGTGGCCATCGCTTTTTTTGTAGCCGATCATCCTCCAAAATTTACTCCAAAGGAAAACATTTTCAAAAGCCTATTGGAAGGCGTACAGTTTGTATGGAAAAGTAAACTCATGTTAAGTGCACTCAGCTTAGACCTTTTCTCTGTATTCTTTGGAGGAGCAGTGGCTTTAATGCCCATTTTTGCGGATGAAATTCTAAAAGTAGGTGCTCAGGGCTTAGGCTTGTTGCGCGCAGCACCGGCTATTGGAGCTGTTTTGACCATGACATTGATGACCTATTATTCTCCTATGAATAAACCCTGGCGCAATTTGTTACTTGTATTAGCAGGATTTGGAGCTTCAATCGTTTGCTTTGGACTTTCAAGGAATTTCTATCTCTCTCTTGCTTTTCTGTTTTGTGAGGGGGCTTTTGATAGCGTCAGCGTGATTATTCGTACTAACATCTTACAGCTTTTAACACCTGAAGGGATGCGAGGGCGTGTTTCTGCTGTCAGCTCAATGTTTATTGGCTCATCTAATGAACTAGGTGCATTTGAGTCGGGGGTTTCTGCTCGGCTAATGGGAGTCGTTCCTTCTGTGCTATTTGGAGGAGGAATGACACTGCTCATTGTGGGTTATACCTATTTGAAGACCAAGGCTGCTTTTGGCCTAAATACTGCCACTTTTGGGGAAATAAGCGCTAAGTGATAATCCTGTACTGCTTATAGGCTTTAATTAGCCATTATCGAATATGCAAATCGAGTAATTTTTCATTGGCTAGATATCCCTGTAGATGATCCCCAATGTTGATCTTGCCAACACCTTCAGGAGTACCAGTAAATAATAAATCTCCTTTTTTCAGCGTGATGTATTGGGATACAAATGAAATCAGGTACTCAAATGAAAAAATTAGATTTTGGGTGTTCCCTTGTTGTTTGATTTGTTGATTGACATCGAGTCGAAATGGTAGATCTTCATATAAGTTGGAGAATTTCTTTTTAGAGATAAAATGGCCTATAGGTGCAGAGCAGTCGAAGGATTTGGCCAGTTCCCAGGGCCATCCATTTTCTTTGCATTTTTGTTGAATATCGCGGGCCGTAAAATCGATTCCAAGTGTAATCTCATCAAAATAATTATGAGCAAATTTTTCGGCGATATGTTTGCCTTCTTTGGCTATTTTCAAGACGATTTCAATTTCATGATGGATATTATTTGAAAAACTTGGATGATAAAAAGGGCTTCCATCCTTTAACAGAGCTGTATCTGGCTTCATAAAAATGATTGGTGTGGTCGGGATAGGATTGTTTAGCTCACTGGCATGTGCAGCGTAATTGCGTCCTACGGCAATAATCTTCATGGATTTTGAATGTGATTTAGAAATGAAGGCGCAATATCGGGATTATATCACCGAAATACGCTTGACTACCACATCTTTCCCCGCTATGATTTGTACAAAATAGGACATGCCACTATTAAGCCGTGATGGGATAGGGAAAGAATTTGTCCATTCTCCAACAGTCACATGTTCTGCAGGCAGGAAGGTATATATTTCATTTCCCAAGACATCCATAAGTTTGATCGTTATATTGGTGTCTTTACTTATACGATAAGTTATATTTAATTGTTCGGAGATGTATACTGGATTTGGGTATACGACCACATTGTTTAAAACTTTGTCATCCTCATTACTGCTCATAGAGGATGGTATATCCATAGCGCGATTTGTTTGTGAGGAGCCCCCTGAACTAAATAAGTTATTCGCTATGGAGCCAAAAGAGGCGAACATCAATTTTAGCTCTTTGTTAATGCCCAAGTCAACGGGTTTGTTGATGCGTGTATCAGAAATATTTTTTGCTCTTTTTGTGCTATCTGTAGAGGGCAGTATTTTTTGTTGAATGGCATAGCCCCATCTTGGCCCAAGGGACAGCCCAATAAGAACGATGATGGATAAGAAAATTCGGAAGTAGATATTCTTCATAGAAGTCCTCCTGAACGCAAGTGGCCGAAAGTTTGACATTTGTATCAAATGTAAATATAATAAAAAATAATACTATTATTTAATAAATTAAATTATTATTTAATAAATTTATTATAAAAATAAATTTAATTGATGTTTTTGTTGATTGTGTCAGGTTATGGAAGATTAGCACAAAATTGATAGGTGTGACAAAAAGAGATGGGGACTTAAATGATTTTCTCGATTGATTTAATGTCTGAATTTTATTACATTTAGTGTACTAGTATTACATGCGAATTTTACTTGACAAAATTGACTTATTGTGAATAATTGGCGTAATTGTTGATCGATTAAAATGTGTAAGTCAGTTTTTATAAATTCACTTAAATTATTAATGTTTGTCAATTAGTAGATTTAGTGCGTTTGAGACACGAAAAAGAGCATTGTTATGGAAGCTAAATTTTCACCACGCGTCAAAGACGTGATTTCGTACAGTAGAGAAGAGGCTCTACGTTTAGGGCACGATTACATTGGAGCAGAGCATTTGTTGCTGGGATTGATTCGAGAAGGTGATGGAATGGCAATTAAGATACTCAAAGGGTGTGAAGTGGATATCCTTTACCTACGTCGCTCGATTGAAGATGCTGTAAAGGCAACATCGAATGCTTCGGCTAATCTTGGGAATATTCCATTGACCAAGCAAGCAGAGAAGATCTTGAAGATTACTTATTTAGAAGCTAAGATATTCAAGAGTGATGTGATTGGGACAGAGCATTTGTTTCTATCTATTCTGAGGGATGAAGATAATGTTGCTTCGCAAATATTACATCAGTATAATATCAGCTACGATAGCTTCAAAACAAAGGTAGAGCAGAATAAGGAAGGTTTAAGAGATGACATTACTGCTTCGGCTACTAATGAGGATGATTTTAAAGAAGAAGAAAGTTTTAGCCAGCCTAAAAAGGTTTCAGATATTAAGTCAAAGACCCCGGTTCTGGATAATTTTGGTCGCGATTTGACACGAATTGCCGAAGATGGCAAACTAGATCCGATCGTTGGTCGTGAAAAAGAAATTGAACGTGTTTCTCAAATCCTATCTCGTCGGAAGAAAAATAACCCCATTTTAATTGGAGAGCCGGGTGTTGGTAAGTCAGCAATTGCTGAAGGCTTGGCGCTGCGTATTGTACAACGCAAAGTATCGCGCGTATTGTTTAATAAACGGGTGGTTACTTTGGATCTAGCCTCATTAGTTGCGGGGACCAAATATCGTGGGCAGTTTGAAGAGCGCATGAAGGCCGTAATGAATGAGTTGGAAAAGTCGCCGGATGTGATTCTGTTTATTGACGAAATTCACACAATTGTGGGTGCAGGTGGAGCTTCAGGTTCATTGGATGCTTCGAATATGTTTAAACCGGCTTTGGCGCGAGGAGAAATTCAATGTATTGGGGCAACGACGCTTGATGAGTATCGTCAGTTTATTGAAAAAGATGGTGCATTAGATCGTCGTTTTCAAAAAGTAATGGTAGAGCCTGCAACCATTGAGGAGACTATTGAAATACTGAATCGAATCAAAGAAAAATACGAAGAGCATCATGGTGTAACCTATACTAACGAGGCCATATTGGCTTGTGTGAACTTGACAGCACGCTATATCACGGATCGTTTTTTACCGGATAAAGCAATCGATGCACTCGATGAGTCGGGTTCGCGTGTACATTTAACTAATATTCATGTTCCTCAAAATATCATTGAGATTGAGCAGAAAATAGAAGAGATTAAAGTCAAAAAGAATAAAGTCGTTCGTAGTCAGAAGTATGAGGAAGCAGCTAAGCTTCGTGATACGGAAAAACATTTGTTGGAGGATCTGGAAAGAGCTAAGAATGAATGGGAGGCTGAAACGAAAAGCCGGCGTTATAATGTTAGTGAAGAGAGTGTGGCAGAAGTTGTTTCGATGATGACTGGAATTCCGTTGCAGCGTGTTGGACAGACAGATAGTCAAAAGCTATTGGGCATGTTTGATGCGATTAATTCTCATATTATTGGCCAGGAAGATGCAGTAAGAAAACTGACAAAGGCGATCCAGCGTACGCGAGCGGGTTTAAAAGATCCTAAAAAACCTATTGGGTCATTTATTTTTTTAGGACCGACGGGAGTAGGTAAAACGGAGCTGGCTAAAGAGCTAGCTCGCTTTATGTTTGATATGGATGATGCCCTCATTCAGGTTGATATGAGTGAGTATATGGAAAAATTTGCGGTTTCTAGATTAGTTGGAGCTCCTCCGGGGTATGTGGGTTATGAGGAGGGTGGACAGTTGACCGAAAGGGTTCGCCGTAAGCCTTATTCGGTTATTCTTTTGGATGAGATTGAGAAAGCACACCCGGATGTATTCAATATTTTGTTGCAAGTATTGGATGAAGGTCAATTGACAGATAGTTTAGGTCGTAAAGTTGACTTTAGAAATACGATTGTCATCATGACTTCTAATATTGGGGCGCGCCAGCTAAAAGATTTTGGCCAAGGGGTGGGATTTACTACGTCTTCGAAGTTGACTCAAGCGGATTCTCATGCGCGAGGAATCATTGAGAATGCGCTTAAACGTGCATTTGCTCCAGAATTTTTAAATCGTGTAGACGATGTAATCATGTTTAATTCGCTTGGCAAAGAGGATATATTTAAGATTATTGATCTGGAGCTACAAGCATTGTTTGAGCGTATACATAAGTTAGGATATGTGGTTAAGTTAACAGATGCGGTTAAAGAATATATTGCAGAAAAGGGCTATGATTCTAATTTTGGTGCCCGTCCATTGAAACGTGCTATTCAAAAATACTTGGAAGATCCTATTGCAGAAGAAATCTTAAAAGGAGGACTTTCAGAAGGTGATACCATGGAGGTAGACTATGATAAGGAAAAGAAAGAAGTTAGAATTATCTGTAAGTCTAAGGGTAAAAAAACAAAAGAGGAAAGAGCCAAAGACTAATATCAATCAATTTAATTGTGCAATTTTGGTCTATGGCAGAAATTCATATAAGCAATCCTGAATGGGAGCGATTAAAAATAAAAGTAAAACGAAAATATAATCATCTAAAAGAAGAAGACCTTTCTTATCAAGAGGGGCAAGAAGATGTGTTAATCACTCGTCTCATGGATCTTTTGCATCGTAATCGAGAATATGTCATTTTTACGCTCAAAAAAGGGCTTGTAAACATTGAAAATAATAGACTATAGCCGCCTGCCTTTTTTGATTATCCTCTGGTTTTAATGTGTTTTTTTTCGTATTTTTAGATTACGTTGTTGTAATCTGATGGAGTATGGAAAAGAGGAAGGGCTACCCCCGTTTGAAGTGGGTGGTGTATGTGCTGATTGTGATTGCTGGGTTGTTCTCTTTTGCTTTTGTTGATGACCTATTTTTGATATCTAAGAACTTAGATACTTTTGCTTCGATCTATAAGGAAATTAATTTGAGTTATGTTGATGAAGTCAATACTTCCAAATTAATGAAAACAGGTATTGATGCTATGCTTGCTGAGCTAGATCCCTACACCCAATATGTGCCCGAGTCTGAGATGGAAGATTTCAAGTTGAAGTTTGTTAGCTCGGAATATGATGGCATTGGTGTGAAGATAGGGGCTCGAAATGGGAAAGTGTTTATTAGTGAGATATTTGAAAATTTTCCTGCACAGCAGGCCGGCATGCAAGTGGGGGATGAGATTTTAGAAATCAATCATGTGGGTTTGAAGGAAAAGTCGCCAGACCAAGCTAGTTTAATGCTTAAAGGTCCTCAAAATACGCCGCTTGACTTGCTAATTAGCAGGATGGGGCATTCTAAGCCCATCGAAGTCCATTTGGTTCGAGTGGATATCAAACAGAGTAGTGTTCCTTATTATGGGTTATTGGCTGAACATATAGGATATATCAAGTTAGATCGATTTCAAGTAAACGCTGCGCAAGATGTGACTAATGGATTGCTCGATTTGCGGAAACATAAGCTGAATGGCTTGGTTTTAGATCTACGTGATAATGGAGGGGGTATGGTTGCCGAAGCGATCAAATTAGTTAATGTTTTTGTGAATCGAGGGATCAAGGTAGCAGTACAGAAAGGGCGTCATCAAGATCAAATAACTGTTTATCAAACTACGGCAGAGCCCGTGGATATGCATTTGCCACTGGTAGTTTTGATGAACAGTAATTCGGCCTCGGCCTCAGAAATTGTAGCCGGTGCTTTGCAAGATTTAGATCGTGCAGTGATTATTGGGCAACGTAGTTTTGGTAAGGGTTTGGTACAGCAAACAATTAATATGCCATACAACAGTTTGCTTAAAATTACAATAGCCAAATACTATACTCCTTCAGGCAGATGTATTCAGGCATTAGACTATGCTCATCGGGAGGCCAGTGGAGACGCAACAAAAGTAGCTGATTCATTAATGAGAGAATATAAGACGAAGGCGGGCCGTTCTGTTTATGATGGGAATGGAATTTATCCAGATATTTTTATTAAGCCGATGGATTATCATGCGATCACAAAGGTTTTGATCAATAAGGATTATATTTTTGACTATGCGACTAAGTTTCGTTCAGAGGTTGGAAAAATTGGTGAGGCCAAAAATTTCAGATTAAGTGATGCCGATTACGAAAAATTTGTACTGTACTTATCCACCAAGGACTATAGTTATGATACACCTACTGAATTGGCTTTGAGTGAGTTGATTGATGAGGCTATGAAGGAGGGCACAGCTAGTCAGATCAAAGCAGAGTTGGAAGCACTTCGTGTAAAAGTTTATCATAGTAAAAAGAGTGATCTCAGCCAATTTCAAGATGAGGTCAGAGCTGTGTTAGAAAATGAGATTGTGAGTAGGTACTATTTTGAACGGGGGCGTTTTGAACAAAGTTTTCAATATGATAAAGAGGTGCAAGAAGCCTTGAAAGTGGTGACTAATAAAGCCACGATGACAACTATTTTAGGAGGTGTTGGGACTTATAAAATAATTGGGAAGCCTGACGGAAATTTTTCCGATAATAATTAGTCTATTTGGGGATAGGCTCTCATACTATCCCATAAAAATCCACGAATTCTGATGAATAATTTTAGTTCTGATTCTGTCATTGCCGGTGAGAATACAAATAATACACCTGGCAAGATTTATTTTGCATCAGATTTTCATTTAGGGGTGCCTACTTATGAAACTAGCCGAGTACGAGAAGACCGTGTTGTACGCTGGTTAGATTTGATCAAGAAGGATGCCAGTGAGATTTACTTGATGGGGGATATTTTTGATTTCTGGTTTGAATATGCATATGCTATTCCTAAAGGTTTTATTCGCTTGCAGGGCAAACTGGCTGAGCTCAGTGATGCTGGAATTAGAATCACTTTTTTTAGAGGTAATCACGACATGTGGATGTTTGATTATTTTAAGCAAGAGCTCGGTGTGGACATCGTTTCTGATGAGTTGATCTTGACTCGAGGGGGGAAGAGGTTTTACCTTCATCATGGTGATGGGCTTGGATCAGGTGATCGTGGATACAAGTATTTGAAAGAATTTTTTCGGAGTCCGGTTTGTCAGTGGCTTTTTGCACGTATCCATCCAAACTTGGGCATTCGTATGGCACAAGCCTGGTCAAGGCGTAGTCGCATTGTGAGCTCGCAAAAGGAAGTATTTGTGGCTGAGGAGTCGGAGTGGCTAGTAGCTTATTCCAAGGCACTATTGCTTGAAACACATTTTGATTATTTAATTTTTGGACATAGACATTTACCATTAGATATTGTGTTACCTCCACAAAGTCGATATATCAATCTTGGTGAGTGGATGAATTATTCTTCTTATGCCGTATTCGATGGCATTGAATTAACCCTTAAATACTATCGGGATTAGATGTACTGGTACATTTTGGGCTTTGTGAGCCGCCAGAGATTGGGTAAAAAGCTGTAATTTTGGAACATTTTATAAAATCGGTTTTGATCCGTGCTGAAGAGATAAGCATATGTTAGAAAAATTAGAATTAATTAAGCAGCGTTGGGAAGAAGTAGAGGCTGAGCTGAGTACGCCTGATGTCATGGGTGATATGAAGCGTTTTGCTCAGCTAAATAGGGAGTATAAAGAACTCAGTAAGATTGTAGATGAATATAAAATTTACAGTAATGTGATGAGCAATATTGAAACCAATAAAGCAATGTTGGCTAGTGAGAAAGATGAGGAGTTACGTGAGATGGCAAAAGTTGATTTGGATGAATTGTTGCAGAAGCAGAAAGAGTTGGAGGAACATATTCGTTTGATGCTAATTCCGGAAGATCCGGAAGATTCCAAACATGCTATTGTCGAAATTCGTGGCGGAACAGGTGGAGATGAGGCTGCGCTGTTTGCGGGTGATTTGTTTCGGATGTATACGCGTTATTGTGAGCGTAGAGGTTGGAAGATCGAAGTGGTAGATGCTACAGAGGGCACTGCGGGGGGGTATAAAGAGGTTGTATTTAATGTATTGGCTGAGGGTGCTTATGGCCAGATGAAATATGAGTCAGGAGTTCATCGGGTGCAACGTGTGCCAGATACCGAAACCCAAGGACGGGTGCATACTTCGGCGGCTTCGGTGGTGGTGTTACCAGAGGCTGATGAGTTTGATGTCGAAATCAATATGAATGATATTCGAAAAGATTTGTTCTGTTCATCTGGTCCGGGAGGGCAATCGGTTAACACGACTTATTCAGCTGTTCGCTTGACGCATATTCCTACAGGGGTAGTTGCTCAGTGCCAGGACGAAAAATCGCAACTTAAGAACTTCGATAAAGCATTGGCAGTATTACGCAGTCGTATTTATGAGATCGAGTATGCCAAGCGAATGGAAGAGACATCAAAAAAACGAAAGACGATGGTTTCTACGGGTGATCGATCGGCAAAAATCAGAACCTACAATTATCCACAAGGCCGAGTAACGGAGCATCGCATCGGGCTAACGATCTATAATCTGCCCAATGTGATGAATGGAGATATTCAAGAAATTATTGATGCTTTGCAGCTTGCAGAGAATGCCGAGAAGATGAAAGATGGTACAGTTGCTTAATAAATAATAGTGGGGAGTATTACGGCGTAGATTTTTAAAGTGGGCCGATTACTCTTTTAATAGCCTGATTATTAGTCAAATCAATCTTGTTTAAAAATTAAGTTTTCATTAGTCTTGCGTGGTATTGTTTATTAGCCTATATTTGCCTCACTTTTCAGGGACGGCCTGATTAGGAGTTCCTAAAAAATGATTCCGTAGCTCAGCCGGTAGAGCATAACACTTTTAATGTTGGGGTCCTGGGTTCGAGTCCCAGCGGGATCACGAAAATTTTCGTATTTTCCTAGGCTTTTAAATGAAAAGCATTTGCTAAATACGTGGGGTAGTCAAAAGGTCTGGTAGTTCAGCTGGTTAGAATACATGCCTGTCACGCATGGGGTCGCGGGTTCGAGTCCCGTCCAGACCGCACTTAATTTAAACAAAATAAACGAGTCCCTGTAACTACAAATTGCAGGGCTTTTTTATGCTCCATTATTTTTATTTCTCAAGCCTAAATTGAAATGAAAAAGACCATCGTGATTTTACTAATAACCCTGTTTGTTTCATCAACAAGCTTTGCGCATGAAGTATCAAGCTCAGTAGATGATATCGAGCAATACACAGCAAGTAATGGGATTACCTATCGGGTGGGAGATGTGATTCAAACTAAGAAGGGATCGATGCGGGCAAATAGATTTCGATACATTTATTGGGGTAGTCTAATTTCGGGCGATGGTAATACCTCTGGAACTTTAAAAAGTCTAACTATTAAAGAAATTAAACGGATTAGGACACCTTTCGAACGAGATCCTGAAGTAATATTTATAGTCAAAGGAGATGACTTTATGACTTATTCTTTGCGGGTGGACAAGGCCATTGGTGCTTGTGAAATTTATCCTTGTGGTTCATATCGAGGAGCTTTATAAGGGGTAAAACCAAAAGTGTAAAAGTATAACAAACAAAAATGGCCTCAAATTGGCTAAAAAACTTGTTTTGAATAAAAATGGTCATTTGGACAAATGCCATTATCTACCACTCAACTACCATTTTCATACCTTTTTTAGAGCCTTTATGAGGCATTTCAGGCAGCAAAATATTCATTTAGGCATTTTAAAGACACTTTTTACCATGATTTACCTAAAAGCTGTTATTTCTTAACAGTATATTGTGAAGTGTTACATTTTTTTAACTTTTGGTTTTTTAGGAAAATGTAACACTTTATGTAACACTTTTTTTATGTTACATTTTTTACACTTTTAGTTTTACATATTGGATGTTATTCCAAGTGGATAACACCAAGTACAATTGCTAATAACTTAATATGGTTTCTTGCCAACTCGAAAGGTTCATAATCTAGATTATCAGATACCACAGATATGTAGCCCTCTTTACCACTCTTTTTTACCCGCTTAATAAGCGGACCTTGCTCTGTATACAACATATAGATATGATTCCACTGAAAAAAACTATCCAATGGTAACTTCTGGCAAGCTACAATATCTCCATTATTGTATTTTGGAGACATGCTTTCCCCTCTAACTGCTATAAGAAAATCCGCTCCCTTAAAAGTGGGAATTACAAAATATTCGCAATCATATTGAAGGATTAAAATATCCTCGGAATCCATATTTGCTAAAGCTTCGATAGGAAGTAATGGAATGCCTTCTTTAGGCTTCATGGAAGGTGTGGCATAAGTGTTACCCTCCTTTTTTTGTGCCGTAGCTAACATTTCACCCTTTCCTGTTAAAAGCCAAATAGGGTCTATTTCCGGTAGAATGTCAATTATCTTTGACACCTTTTCGTTCCCAATCTCCCTTTCTTTAGTCAAAAATCCATGAGATACGCCAATCATATTACAGAATTCTCGAACCCCGATACCCTTAAAATCAATCGCCTGCTTTATTCTGTGAATTATTTTAGACATATCGATAATTTTTGTGAAATATATTTTACATTTGTGCTGTTAACTAAGCAAAGTAAAGTAATAGTTATGGAATTGCAAGAGATAAATCAGAAGAGACGTAGAGGTGATATTATAACCGTAGCAGAGATATTAGAAATTAGTGAAAGTAATACACGGACAGCATTAACAAGAATTGGGAGTAAACACCATTCAGAAGTGGTAGCGCTATTAACCCGGGTAATTAGAATTAGGGAGATGTTAAAAAAAGAGCAAGAAGTAAAAAAGATAAACCGAAGCTTTTTGAATTAAAACAGTATGGCACATCCTATCCTCATCAAACAATATGGAAATAAGCACACAATTTGGCTTAATGAAAGTTATTTGATGCAAATGTGCGATATAAAGTCAGAGTACTTACGTGTTCGTATTCGGCCATTGTATAGAGATAGTGTCCCATTAAGCTCTCGAAACTTGGCCATCCTCCCCGACAGCGGCAAAGCATGGCGCTGGGCACGCATCAATAATGCTTTCTATTACGCCTATGCCAATATTCCTGATAGGAAACCCTGTTTTTACAAAAGTATGCTACCCAGCGAAGATGAATTGATCAAACTAGCAATGGAGGCCGACAAGCCAAATGTAGTAGAGCTAACGAATGAGTTTACTAGTATGGCTCAACAGAAGGTTAGCCCATGTGATATGCACTATTATATGTTCGATTGTGAACCCAGTTTTAGTCAGCAAAAAGCGGAACAATTGGTATTAGGATTGGGTTTTTGTCGCCTGATTACAGAACTGATAGAAGAAAATCGCTTCAAAAAATGGTTCAACAAGAAAGAAGATTTATTTGATTGCTTTAGTAAAATCATCGCTCCGCTTGAATTGGAAGGGTTAAAGATTAGTAAACCTGCTGCCTTGCGCAATAAAATAGCAGGCTTCCCAAAAAGCACCGCCAAACAACTAGATTATTTGGTAAGTGCCAGATACGGAAATGATTACGCACGTTTGGTGGGTACGTTCCAAATTGTGCATCCCGAAACGGGCGAGGTTATGAAGTTTGACGCACATGAGGCCATCATGTACGAAAGCTGGATGAATCCATTCAATGCCAACAAACGCAGTAAAATCGATTTGTACACCAATGATTACAAACCCGCTTTAGAGCAATATGGTTTACATGCAGTGAGTCATCGCACTTTTTGCCAGTACTTGAATCGTTTCGATAATAAGGCTTTAATGAGTAAGGAGCGCGACGGCGACAAACATTTCAATGATAATTACAAGCCTTATGTGCCCGCTCATTTGGTGCAATACGCCAATACGATGTGGGTGGGTGATGGTTCCGGTACAAAGCTGGCCTATAGCTATATGCACACAGATCGCAAAACGAATAAAACGTTGCTTAAGCAAGCTACTTTGTACTTGGTTCGGATTACGGATGTGGCCAGCAGAATGATTATTGGTTATGCTTTTGGAACTTCTGAAACTCCAGATTTAGTGAAGCAGGCTCTAAAAATGGCGATCAAAACAGCTGGAAATGTGGAAGCCTTGGAGTTTTTGAGCGATAATGGATCCGCTTTTACCGTAGCTGACGTTAAATCATCCCTAAACCTGATTTTCAAAAAGGTAAGAAATATTAAACCAGGTAACTCTCAAGAAAACCCTGCCGAGATGCATGTAAAAATGCTCACAAATATGTGCCGTGGCAATAATAACTGGCTGTATAGTGGCTTTCATGCGCACGATATCAACAACAATACAAACCCTGATTATTTTCCAAAACCGAGCGAGTTACCATCGATGGAAGAAACTCATTTACAGGTACTCGAAGCCATCGAAAAGTATAACCATACGCCTTGGGGTGCCGATCAATTGACGCCTATCCAGCGTTTTGAGAATAAAAATCCCAAATGTAAGCTACTTGAACCACGAGCACTGCGTCATGCTTTTGGCAATCGTACGGAAGTTGATTTGAGTCACATGCGTGGTTTCGTTAATGTGAATCAGGTGCAGCAGGGTGGCCATATTGCCCAGTTCAAATTCGAAATTCCTGATTACGACATGAATATTCATACCATCAGCGAGCGATTGGGCTATCGATCTGCCGCAAAAGTGATGGTTTGCTGGGATGAGAATGCAGCAGATATCTACACACCCGAAGGAGCTTATATTTTGACGGCTAAACGTGCCGAATTAGCTGCAAAAAGTGCCTTTGAGGCGACTGATATCAGCAATAAAGCACTGGGAAAACACTTGCAGCGCAAAGAAAAAATGATTTCAGCGGCGGATACAATGCGTGATTCGGTCATCGAAAGTGCGGATGTAATGAAGTATGGCCATCGTTTGCACCGAGGCAAGGCAATTAAAGATGAGTATAACGAGGAAATGGAAATGTGTTTGGCTGAGCAAATAATGGAGCGAGTAATTACAAAAAAACCAAAGACGCATCCTGTCATAAAAATGGCTTTAACGCCCGAACAAGTAGCTTTTAACGATTTCTTTAACGCTTAAAACAAATAAAATGGACAATTTATTTACAACTGAAGATCAAGAAAAAATAAGCACACTGGTGTTTACGCTCATGGAGCGCAAAGGCTTTAGTTCGGCCAGCAAATTTGCCAGATCGATCGGTTTTGGGCCTGCCGACATGAGTAATTTAAAAGGCGACAAATGGAAACAAAACCCAAGTCTGATTGGCTCAGAAAAATGGATTCGGCTTGCTCGCGTAGTTGGCTTTCACAAGAACGAGACACAAGCCTGGAACACGGCCGAAACAAGTATGTTCAAGCACATTTTCACCCACCTAAGCTTATGTAAAAATCAATCCCAATGCCGAATGCTGGTAGACGAGGCTGGTTTTGGTAAAACTTATGCCGCCAAGGAGTTTGCCCGAAACCATCCGAACACATTCTATATCGACTGCTCGGACTTTAGCAATAAAAATCGATTAATCCGCACAATTGCTACAACGGTTGGTGCCAGTACAGCAGGGACCTACGATGACATGTTAGCCGACGCCCTATTCGCCCTAGGCAGTATGAACAAGCCGTTGTTAATTTTTGATGAGGCGGGCGAAATCTGCAAAAATGCGGATGCCATTATGGTGCTTAAACGAATTTACAATCACTTGGAATACACCTGCGGCATGTATTTGATTGGTTCAAACGGCCTTAGAAAGGTCATGCTGAACCGCCGCCGCCGGGATGTACAAGGTTATCATGAGGTATTTGATCGATTCCAATCCAATTTTAGAAAATGTATTCCTGAACTTGAAGGAGATCGTACCCTATACGTTAAAGAAATGGTTAAAAATGTAATGGAAACCAATGGTATCAGCGATATCAAAGTCATTAAAAATGTGCAAAGCGAAGTGATCGAAACAGGCAAATCATTGCGCTTTGTGTACAACAGGATTATTGGTTTACGTATTCAAGCATCTTTAAATAACAATTAATACCTATTTAAAATGAAATCTATCGTCGAAAAAAGCACCTGCCAATCCAATCGAGATGGCTACATAAAACAGAATAGCCACACACAAAAGCAAGCTGCTGAACTGATGGCTGCCAAGCAATTGATTTGCGAACTAGCGTGCATTACAGAAGCAAAAAGATGCTCGGTTTTGTTTGAAACAGGCTGCCAATTTGTGGAACGATTGGTTCAAAATACAAAAGATTGCCAGGAAATTTTAACTGATCCAAAACGAAATTTTTGGACTTGGTGGAAAGTAGAATTTGCCAGAGACGATCGTGATTTAGTGCAAATGGGAGCCAATTTTTATGATTTAAACTATTTCAATACAAAGTTAGGCATGCTGGAATTGGGAATCAGGCAGAAAGCATTTTTACACATCGTTTATCAATAATCCAATGAAACTCAAACTAAACGACGAACAACTACAAGCGATGTTCAATTATTTCGAGCACAATGTAATTGGCGAGGTGCCTGAAAATGATCTGGAGGCAATCGCTCAAGAATTGCTTTGCGACATTTTTCTAAAAATGGATAAACGTCTAAAAACTCGATATCGAAAAAATAGCGATATCACCCTAAACAGCAAAGAATGTATTGCCTTCAAATGGCACTTCAATACCTATTGGGTGGAAGAAGGCTGGTTTTATGAAACCAATGTTGCCCGCCGCTTGATGGCACAAATTGAACCCAAATTATAAACCATAAACCCAGCGCACGCGCCTTTGCTGCAGTTCGTAGCTGCAGCTGGGTTCCAAATAAAATCAACTAATGATGAATCAATATGCTCGTTTTTACGCCTCGTATAACACATCGGTGAAGTGCGGCAACACGGCTAGCAAAGAAGAGGTGGTATTTGAATTTACAGGTGGTCGTACTACGTCGCTGAGGGAGTTAAGTGAAGCAGAATTGAAGGACTTGATTGATCAGCTTAACCAAAAAAGTGCCTTCCGACAGGCCCAAGGCAGGAAGGATTATTCAAAAGATGAGATAGCAAGAAACACAATGCGTAGGGCCATCATCGCTCAATTTCATTGTGCGGGTCGTGATGGGGTGCGAGCTGCGAAAGCTTGGGCAGAAAAACAGGGCGCAACCGTCGATAATGTAAATATTAAAAGGCGGTTTAACGATTACACGCAACAAGAATTAATCAGCTTGATTAAAAAAGCAGAAAAAATGCGTGTGACCGATATCGATGCAGTAGATAAACAATTGTAGAAACTAAAACATGATAAAAACTAGTAAAAATCAGAGTGGATTGAGCAAGGCTCAAGAGCTCACCATCGACGAACTGACAGCCTTGTACGTGCAGTTTAACGACAAAATGAAGGAAGCCAAGGTGAATGTAGATCGCTATAAAGCGCTACTGGTGGCCTATGCTCAGCAAAACAACGACCAGTTTCAGGGCAATGTATTAACTCTGTCGAATGGGGTCAAAATTGAGCGAAGAACACAACTTAAAGCAGAATTTGCCAAAGAAAAAGTGACCCTGAAATGGCTGGAACGGCTCATAGATGAAGGCTTCGGCGAGCTGGTTGAAGTAAAATTTACTGATAAGGAAGTAGCTGGTAGCAAAAGTTCGATACTCCATCAGCTTATGGGATGTGTCGATTATAGTGCAGAAATCAAGGAAATTTTGGCGGTAAAGGCAGCATAAAAACAGTATTGAGAATAGCGTATTGCGTATTGATACAGGCCGTACGCTACGCTATTCTCAATACAATACTAAAACTATGGAAAACTAAGCGCAGCGATCTCCCGAATTCCTTTAAAAAGCAAATAAACAAATGAGAAAACTAATACTCTCATCTAAAAAGTTACAAGGCTCTTTAATTCTAGTTTATGAAAACGGGGTTTTAAAAAGCTTTGTAAACGAATTTAAAAAGCCTTTGAATGCAATTCAGGAAGCTGAAATCAAACGGGTGCTACAATTCAATTTCAGTAATGTGAATGCGCTTGATTATGCTGCGATAGGATTGGATTTAGTTTCTTATAATGCAAAAAGTGGCGGGCAACGAGTGGCTTTGTTTTGCAAGGCTTATAAACAGAAATATGGTAATAGTTATCTGGTAAGCGGCAAAGAGGGCGCCTTACTAAAGCAGTTTCCGTTGACCCATGAGGATGATTTTGAGAAAATTGTAGCTGCTTATTTTGAATGTAATGAATGGTGGGCTTCACCAAAAAACATCAGTGGCTTAGTTACCAGAATTAATGAGTTGCTCCAATGGATAATCGTATCCAAGAATGATTCGGCAGCTGCCAAATGGCATTTCCCCAATGGGTACAGCAAAACACGCGAACAAGAATGCAAAACCAATGAAGAGTTACAGGCCTATTGGAAACATTTACGTGCACAGGGATACAAAAAAGCACGAGTAGGCATTGTTGAAACGTGGATCAAGGATGTCTAATAAATACAAGTAAATGGCATATACGAGAAAAAACCATCTTCTAAAAGTCAAAGCTGTATGTGAGCTATACGAACAAATGCGTAAGCCCGACGTACCGATGATTCGTACGTATCAAAATGTAATCTATCCCTGTTTTTACATTAGCCGCTGTACTTTTTACCGCTATTTAAACACTAATTACAAAAAGGAACTGCGCGAATTAGCGGAAAGACAGAAGCCTGTGGACCCGAGGCAGTATACACTTTTTTAATTAGCCTGCTTCCTTCTCAGTATTTGATATTTTTTGTCTAAATAAAAAATAAAAATCCATTTAATGATATTTTTTTTAATCGCATGTATAATTTTCTAAAAATGTTCCTTTTTAGCCATTTAAGGCTATTTTTACCGCATTATGCATTTTAAAAATAAAACAATCATTATAACGGGCGCATCGTCAGGTATCGGCAAAGCATCTGCCGAAGAATTTGCCGAGAAGGGCGCAAACCTTGTACTTGCTGCAAGACAATACACTACTCTTTGTGAAATCGCTAAAGACCTAGAAGCACGCTTTAGAATCAAAGCCATTGCTGTTCAATGTGATGTTTCAAAAGAAAATGAATGTCAAAATTTAATCAAAGAAGCTATTTCTACTTTCAAAACCATTGATGTTTTGGTAAATAATGCAGGTATTTCTATGCGAGCGTTGTTTAAAGATTTGGATTTGGTTGTTTTACGAAAATTAATGGATGTTAATTTTTGGGGTACAGTATACTGTACAAAATACGCACTACCCGAACTATTGAAAAGCAAAGGGTCTGTTGTTGGTATATCCTCTGGAGCTGCATATCATGGCTTCCCTGGACGAACCGGTTACTCAGCGTCTAAATTTGCCTTGAATGGATTTTTGGAAGCGTTAAGAATAGAAAATCTAAAAACAGGATTACATGTCTTAATTGCTGCTCCTGGATTTACGGCATCTAACATTCGTTACACAGCCCTAGTAAAAGATGGGACTCCGCAGGGCGATACTAGTATGGAGGAAGGAAAAATGATGACTGCAGAAAGAACTGCCGAATTATTAGTAGACGCCATTGAGCAACGTAAACGTACCTTAGTTATAACAGCTCAAGCTAAACTTATGGTGTTTTTAGATAAAATATTCCCAGCCTGGTTAGATAAATTACTCTATAATCATTTTACCAAAGAAAAAGACCCACTAATCACATAAATAAATACTATGTATAAAGCAGAATACAGCGAGAAAAGTACAGTAGTAGGTATTTTGACAAGGGCTTATGCAGATAATAAGGGGCCCAATTTAATCATCAAGCAAGATGCAAAAAGGGAATACCGACTTGCTAAGTTGGTAGAATATATTTTTGAACTTTGTTTTGCATTCGGTGAAGTTTTTTTGTCTCAGGATAAAAAATCATGTGCTTTGATTCTTTATCCTGAAAAAAGGAAAGGTCTCAAGTCTATAATAATAGATTTCAAAATTATTGTTCAGTGTATTGGCTTGCGAAAATTGAAAAGTGTTTTATTTGCAGAGATCGCTCGAAAAAAAATACGTCCAAAAACCCCAATTTCCTATCTCTGGCAAATTGCTGTTGTTCCTGAGTATCAACAAAAAGGATTAGGCAGTATTTTGATGGAAAAAGTGACTCAATATAGTTTTTCACAACAAAGGCCACTTTACTTTGAAGCTGTTATTCCACAAAATGTAGAGTGGTACAAAAAACTTGGATTTACCGTTTATCAAGAAGCCGACTTAAACTGCAAAGTGTTTTTTCTCAAAAAAGATATACCCGCCTAAAAAGTTTGCATGTCCAT
Source organism: Pedobacter sp. (assembly GCA_008015505.1). Taxonomy (GTDB): domain Bacteria; phylum Bacteroidota; class Bacteroidia; order Sphingobacteriales; family Sphingobacteriaceae; genus Daejeonella. The sequence continues at coordinate 107,794 of SSFR01000008.1, read as the reverse complement.
TTATGGCGTTCCTTTTCATCTTGTAACATTCTTCATTGTTTTATTTGAATTATTCCTGTTAGTTGTTCAGTATGTCGAATATTTAAAACGACCTAGGGAGAAACAACGATTATGGCAGTTAATCCTTTTAGTATTAGTTATCCTTCGAAACACTGTTGAAGGAGCCTTCCAAATCCCCAACCCTGATTGGCCGATATCATTACTCTTACAAAATTTCTTAGGCCAGGGTTTTGGATATATTGTCGCGTCCTATTTTCCATTGTATTGGTATAAAACACTGGGATTACGTCAGCTAAAACCACATGGGACTTATGGTTTTTTATTTCTTATCGTACCTGTTATTTTCGTTTATGGGTTAATTTATCCGATAAATCAAGATATAATGGAGGCCAGAAAGTATGTGTATGTCATTCCATTCTTTTATGGAATAACAATGATAACCCATGTAACCAAGTCGACATTCTCACAATACAGAAAAGATAAAAACAAAATGGCCTTTCAAGAAAGGTTGCTTCTTTTAATGGCTATTGTACCGTGGATGTCGGCTCCATTTAATGGTATTGGGTTAGGGCAACCTCAGTGGGTGATCGATATTTCTCTCAACACCGGTTTCTTCATACTAAATGTGTTATTTATTCGACAAATAGTAAAAAGAACTAGAGAAGAGGATAATGAACGAGATCGGCTTAAAACAAATCTTTCTGATAAAGAAAAGGGCATTGCATGTTTAGAAAAAGAAAAAGAGGAACAACGATATGCTTTCAAAAAAGCATTAAACGCATTAAAACAGAACAATACCGATCCGACGCTTGTATTTGAATTCAATTGCCAACTATATAAATTTTCCCCTGCTGAAATTAGGGTAGTAAAGCAAGTTCGATTGGGGCTCCAGAACAAAGAAATAGCTGCTCAATTTGGAAGATCAACCAGAACAATTGAGAGTCACATGACAACTATATATTCAAAAGCTGATATCAAAAAAGACAAAGATGATAGTTCAATGAGAGCAAAACTCATGAAAAAATTAAATATGATGCCGGAAAACATAGATAAATTTTAATTAAAAAATAAAATAAATTAATTTAAAAAATAAAAAACACGTAAAATATACGTAAAATCACATTTTTGGTGTCCAAGCATGATTATTCCTGGCTCAAATCATTCTACTTTAGCAGAAATAATTCACTATAAATTAATCGTATGTTAACGTCTAAAAAAACACAAATTGCATCAAACAGTAGAACAATTCAATTAACACAGACTGATTTATCTTGTTTTTTAATTTCTTGTCAAATGACGGGGATTGAACCAGATGATTTTGAAAAGATGATGTATATTATTGTAGATCTCGTTATCGATGGCGCTGATGAAGACTCCCAACTAAAAAAGCCGTTGCTCTTTTTACGTATGCTTAAAAATCTCTTAAATGATTTAAAAATCAACTGAAAGCTTGAAAGCATGTTGGATTTCATAAAGACACTAACATGCTTTTCTAGCATTCAATATTTTGAGAGCGTATCTACCACCTCACAACTAAACCTAACAATACTATCCGTCAAATTAATATGCCTATGGTCGGCTGATACGGCAGTTCGTATGATGGTAGAGAGCAATAGCCAGTCTTTATCAGTGCCTTGCAATGATGAAAACTCAGGCAATTCCGACACTCTGAAATCCCGCTTATGTAGGGCTCTGTAAACTTTATCAGCAATTGAGAGTACATTGAGCACCGCATCATCATCATAGTTGAATTGCTCGATACAGTGAATGCTGAACGACAGTCGGCCACCTTGTAACTTGTTTGGATAGCCCTTCAGTTCGTAAAGTGAGGTTTCACCAAATTCAATGAAGAGTGTAGGCGTTTGAAACACGGGCTCAGCCTGGTCGTCGGCCAGCAGACTATTATACCAATGAATGCGCCCCGAAACTTCTGGGATAGCGTCATTTAAACGTTTTTTAATGGCTTTGTAAGCGAGTGATAACATACTATGATTCTTTTGATTTATAAGATTGAAATGATTTTTAGCTGAGAATTGGTAGTTTAGGTCAAGAGAATCATAAAAATCACACCAATCACAGTCCCCATTTCTGTTTTTATAACCCTCAAAATCGCCTTTTCCAAATCTGGCGTCACATCCATAAATTGACGCTTGGGGATATTAATTGCCATATTTGCTTTTTTTAAAGCCATTGCTTTCCAGAAACTAGCTTCCTGATTGGTGGAGACTGATCGTTTACCTCTGCTGCGTCCAGCTGAGGAGGCGTGCTGATAGTATTGTGCCCAGAAAAACTTACGCATCTTGTCGGTGATAGGTATTTTACCACCCTGCTGATGCAATTCCGCATAGGGAATTTCAGAGGTGCGAATACCCACATTTACGCTGCTAGAGCTCCGACTGATCATTTTGATACTATCCACCAGATTGCCCGTATCATTCAAAACACCCCTGCGACGACTGCCTTCAAACACCCGATTTTTGAAACGTTGTAAAGAGCCACCGGCTGGTACACCTTGACGCTTGGTTATGTTTTCCTGAAAATGTGTTACAGCTGCTTGGCCAATCACGGTTGGCATGGCATTTAAAACCTGTTTAAGCTTCTTTTCAAAGTCGTTTAAAGACAGGCCACTGTGTTTGATGTGTAGCTTGTTCATCGTCTTTTGATTAATAGGCCTTCTCTTAGTTTTTCCAAATCGGTCAGCGATTTCTCCCAGTTATAAAAACTATGCACTACGCCATTTTGATCTGCTAGCAGCACCAGTGGTCCCGTTTGATAATAGCCAATGTATTTTCTAAATAAGCTTTGTTCTGGGTCCAAAGCCCCCCATATTTCATTGGCATTTTTTAACAACACAACTGCTGATTTGGCTACATTCCAGTTCCCATTTTCAATGGTCTGCTTGCGCAAGGCTTTAGAAAAAGTAAGCGTAAGTCCTGTACTATCCTGTAGTTTGATTTCTCCGTTTGAATCCGCTTTCTGACTCCAAAATGTTTTAAAATCGTCTTCACTTTCAAAGCCCAATGCACTGGGAAATTTGCTGCCATGGCGTTCGTAAATATGCTCCACGGTGGTCATGCCGTAGTTTTGTACAGCTTTTAACGGCGACTCACCTTCGCCAGGCATGGCTTTAAAATAAGGAGTTCCCTTGCGATCAAACAGCTCGCTCATGCCGGTATTGTGTTTCCAGTAATCGTCTTTTACTTCCTTCTTGGCGGCTTGTTGAGCTAGATCAGAGTCAGCGGGCCTGAGGTTTTGTTTTTCTAGTTGTGCATCCGTGAGCGGTTTGACCGAACACCGGCAACGCCAACCATTGGGTGGATAATATTGCGACCAAAAGGGATCATCTGCTGGGAGAACAATGCCATTCAAGCGATCATGCTCAGCACGTACGCGATTGTCGGCCTTGGTTTGGTACTTTAGCCATGGAAATACATCTTTTTGCTCTTGTATTTCTAGCCATTTTTGTCCCATAATGGTACCGCGTACTACCGCCTGATATTCCGCTTGAGCGTAATGTTGATTATAGCATTCATCAATACTTTTGACACGCTTGTAAAACTCATAGAAAGGACGTTGTACCCCATTTTGATCGTGCACCACAGCCCGCATTTCCTGCATTTGAGCAAAACTTTTGGCTGCACCAAAGGCATATACATTGTTTTGTTGTAAACGTAACCAGCTTTCATTTTCTGGTGTTTTATCAACAGAACCCATCTTTTTAAAATTAGCCTTGATGCGCTCCCAAAGTGAATCTCCGTTGTTAAGTGCAAGCTCAGGTGATATGGTTTCTTTGGGTAAATTTCCTGAATGAATAGCTGCAGCTATTTCGGTTAGACGTTTATCAGTGCTCGCATTCGGTATGGCTAAGTTTTCGATGGCATTCATCCAGCTCAGTCTGCCAAGCGAACTCAGCTTTTTTGCGCCAGCACCTCCAAGCTGTTTGGCTTCGGCGTCGGGTTGATCAAAAGCAAAGCGAGCATCACCAAGGGAATACCCTTTAGATATCAAGAATGGGAATAGTTGGTAATTGACAATATTTTCGAGCCAACGCATATCACGTTCAATGTATTCGTTCATCAGTCGTTCGTGCACTTCTGCAGCCCCTACGAAACTCTTTTTGTCTGATACGCCTGTTTGACCTAAAATGAGCTTTGAAAGCTGTTCGTCACATAGTTTGGCTTGTTCTAGATACACTTGATACGCATCTGAATGTTGACTTTCATGGAACTCCACCTGATCGTCCGTATGTAAAATTGCGTAGCCATTACTGCCGATATTAGCGGCCATCATTTCTTTGGCATCTAACTCTCTGGCATCGGTGCTAGCCGTGCGAATGACTACGACGGGCATCCCAAACTTTTCGGAACGTACCGACCAATCAGACCGGGCGTTACGTTTCCAGATGACTTCGGGTACAGCATCTTTTAATAGTCCAAGATGATCGGATAAGCCAACTTCAATCAGATATTCGTTAAATGGAGGTTCTCGAAAGGGTATACCTTTATCATCGCCCACTTTGGCAACAACTAAACCCTTTTCAGGGATGACTAAATTGCGGTCGATTAAATGGACTTCTTGAAAATGGCCATCCACCAGCTGGCCAAACTCGATTAAGGAGTGGCCGTAAAACAAACTATCCAACGTAAGGTTCATAAAATCGCCAAACCAAGGTCTTTTAAGCAATTCGACTAGGTCTTTATTCGGTGAATTGCCTTTAATTACGCTAAATGGTGCACCTAATGTTTTGATTTTACGACTATTGATTTGACTGAACAAATGCGCATCACTGATGGCTAGCTGATAGAGCGCATACAGGTCAGTTCGATTGGGCTGCTCGGGGTCGGAAGCACTTTCAACGGCTCGTTTCCAAAGGCTCATTTCGGCCTTAGCCATTGGCGTGTTGGTACGCTTGAGCTGATAGGATAAACGGTTTTGCTTATCCATTTTCACAAGTTTGTACAAAGGTTCTGCTGTTTTGCTGCCGCGAAATAGTTGGGTGATGTAGTTAGTTAATCGCATGTTGGTTTAAATTAAGCTTCGTTTTGTTTGGCTTCCCCAGCGGAATGTGTGTTGGCTTTCTCCTGTCTTCGGATTCGTTCGTCGCGGCAAATCCAAGCCATTTTTACCATCGGCTACTCGTTCTAAAAAGTTAATCGTTTCATTGTAGGCTGCTTCCACGTGAGGAGCGATACGGTGATTAGGCAAGCGCTGATAAATCAAATGCAAGACCAAGTTGACCCCACATTGTACAAGATGCATATTGCGTTCAGTGTCTGTAGCAGCAAATATTTTGGCCGTATCATATCGATCAAACAGATAACTTTTCAATGTATCCTGAGCCATGACTTCAGCACTAGTTAAGATGGCTGGATTGGCCTGTATCATCGATTCGAGGTTGTTCTGCTTGATTTGGGGTAAGTAGTCGTCACGTGTAATCATATTCTTCTAGTTGAAAAGTTTTTGTATTGTCCCACCCGCGGTTTAAAAGCTGCCCCACGCTGATATTTATTCAGTAAATCCAGTGCAGCAGCATCTGCATCGGGACTATCATCATGTGATTTATAACCCGGTTCGATGGCCAATAATTGAGCGATACCTACTTGCATATCGCCATTGGCACGCTCGGCTTGGTTATAATAAATGCGCCCTTGTTGATAAAAAGGTAGCATGGCGAGAATACGATCGAACTTATTCCCTTTGGGCCGTTCAGCTTGGATTAAACTAATGGAGTGTTCGTGTTTACTTGCTACTTCTTTGTACACCATTTTAAGGGCATCGTTCCAAAATTGACTTTCGAAATACCAATTGATACGTACCGATTGGGGCAAATCAACCGTATAATCGAACATCCATTTGATCGCGATTTCCATTTTGCATTGTTGTACCATCGCTTTGATCTGGTAAAATTTCCCCTCTTTCAAGCCCCATACTTTGATGGCATTGAAATCGGCGGTTTTGGCATCGGAATAAGCCACATCCCAGTAACCGACGATATGCTCGAAATGATCTAGGCGGGGAATGGCGCACCACTGGATGGCTTCTGGTTTGAAGATATTACCCTCCAAATAAGGTGCGTTGTTATACTCGGCCTGAAAAGAAAGTGGTCCCATGGCATCGAGCTGGTTTTGGTAAAAGACTTTACTATATTTTTCGGGCCAAAGTGGGTTGAGTGTGGTGTCCGTCGCATTTTGCTGGATAAACTGAAAACCTTTTTTGTGATCACGGATATATGTTAAAATGGTTTGAGGCGCGAAAATGTTATTCACCTGCACAAAACGGCTACCACGTTCGTCGAGTGTGCCGAGCAGGTCCTCGCAAATCCAGTTGGCGTATTCGCGTAGGCGTTTTGGGTTGCGACATACTTCTTTAGTGTCTAGGTCATCCGCCACAATGTAATCTGGTCTGAATTGACGGTGACGCAATCCACGCGGACTTTGGCCCATACCGATAGCAAAAAACGCGCAATCATTTTTAGTGATGAAACGACCTTCTTCCCAACTTCCGATACTTTGTTGATTACCAAAATCGTGTGCCAGTAATTGATTTGCTTCAAACTCGGCCTGTAAGTCTGAAAGTAGGATACAAGCCTTTTCTTGGTTTTGACCGACCAAGAGCATCACCTTTAAATCATCATTGATCCATAACCAAAGGGGCAGTAAAATATTGAGATGGGTCGATTTGGCTAAACCTCGTCCCCAAGCCAGCAGTAATTTAATGTGTCTGTTGTTTCTGACCTTTTTAGCAGTTTGGAGATGAAAATTAGCCGAAGGTGATGAAGCATAGCGTTTAAAATAGGTGTGGATAAAAAAACCGTAGTCTCTTTTGGCGCGATCGATACGCAAATTTTGCTCAGCTTGGGTTTCGAATGGGTTGACGGCATTATCCTCTGAAATACTTTTGATCAGGTGCCGGTAACGGTCTAATGCTTTTTGATCTTTTATACGACTAATCATTCTCTAGGGGTGTTAGACATCATGTGGTTTATTTGGTGTGTTTAGGTGAGCGTTTAAAAGGTGTTTAAAAACTATCTACTGTGCTCTCGTTGCTTAGCTTCCAAAAACTCTAGCATCAGGTTACCAAACAGCCGACTTTCTTTGGGATGATTTCGCAGCAGCCAACCAGTAAACTCACTGAAACATTCGATATAAACCGCAATAGCATGTTCGCCCAGGCGCTCGATTTCTTTGCCGATGATGGATTTGGCGTCGTACAATTCTTTGGTAGGCACGCCACCCAAGCTGGCGATCTTTTTGTTGACCGCTTTAAGCTGGGCGTAGCTGTCCCGCAAGAGCTGCGAGCGGGTTACACTCTTGAGGTCTTTCATCTTTTCCCAGTCGCCTTCCTCGATCCATTTGCGTAAAGTCTTCTCGGTGACACCCACCATTTCACTGATGCTTTTTCGGGTGTGTGCGCCGCTAATGAATAACTCTTGGGCGAGGATTTTCTTGTCTTTGTTTGTGCTCATTTAGGTGCAAAACTTAGAACAAAAAATGACTTCAAAAAGCAAAAGTATAAACCTTATACAATTGTGTATCAATGTGATATGTTTAATTTTTTATTCCAAACCAAGGGTTAATCTTTGTGCCAACAAACGGCCATAATATGCGATTTATCATCAGCGACGAGAGTGTAAACAGGTATGGGTACCGCATCCTTTCTAGAGGAATGAGTACTACATCATTCGAGAAAAATCCAGTAGTGTTTTACAATCACGGCACGTACAATTTGCCAATTGGTAAGGGTAAAGATTTACGTCATGAACCAGACGGCACGATCACGCTCGACATCGACTTCGACACGGAAGACGAGCAAGCCTTAGCTGTACAAAAGAAAGCTGAGCGAGGCTTTTTAAATGCCTGCTCTGTGGGGATTGATGTGCTGGAAACTAGTACCGATGCAACTGTTGTACTCGCTGGCCAAACTAGGCCAACCGTTACCCGGTCTGAATTATTAGAACTCAGCATTTGCGGCATCCCCGGCAATAGAAATGCCTTGCGCTTGAATGGTGTAGCTACCGAAGACATAGAACATATACTCCCCAAAATCAAGAACCAAAAAAAATTAAACATGAAACCTGCTTTTGACTCCTTCGACTTGCCCGAGACGGCTGCGGATGAAGATATCCTAGAACAACTAGCGGCGCTAGAAGACTTAGATGCTGAAACAACAGACCCCATTCTAGTACGCCTAGATGCCATCGATCGAAAAATTGCTGCACTATCAGCCAGTGGAAAATCGTCTTCCAAAGAGCCTCGCCTGCGCGACTTAATGAAGGACCTACAAGAGCAAACCATCGCCCAAAAAACCAAACAGGACATGACCTGGGAAAAACTGACGAAGCTTCCGGAACAGGAATTTGAGGCTTACCGTAAGGAGCATAAGGAGTGGTATGAACAGCTTTTTTATGGGCATTATGGGTTTGAGCCGAGGTATTAAGTCTGAAACATTCATTAAAACACAAAAACAATGTCAATAAAAACCGAAATATGGACTGGCGAAGTCCTTCGCAAAGTGTCTTCTCTAGAGCAAGCAACCTTTTTAGACGGCCTGCCGGATTATAGTCGTTACGCGACAAACAATGTGATTCACATGGCTTACATGGGCGTGGAACCGAAAGTGCTGATCAATAATAGTACTTATCCATTGCCTACTTCCACTTTACCGAATGAAGACATCGGTTTATCACTTGATAAATACCAAACTGAAGTAACCATAATTACCGATGACGAGTTACACGCAAACGCATCCGACCGTATGAGTATAACCCGTGATATGCATGCGGGAGCCATCACTAAGGAGAAATTTAAAAAGGCTTTGCATGCTATTGCGCCAGCAAAACATACCCCGGAAACACCTGTGCTTATAACCACCGGTCCAGATGTAGATGAACGAAAGTCACTAACCAGAAGTGATATTATCCGACTTAAAAAGGCATATGACTTGATGGATGTGCCTATGGTGGGTCGACGCTTAGTATTGTGTGCGGATCATATCCACGATTTGTTGTTGCTAGATCAAAATTTTGAGAAGCAGTATTATAATTATCAAAGTGGTCGCATTGCTGGTTTGTACGGTTTTGATGTGTATGAATATGGTGCAGCACCGTATTATGATCAGGAAGCTAAAACGAAGAAGGCTTTTGGCGTAGCACCCACAGCAAAGGATGTGCAGGCAAGTGTTTCTTTTTACGCACCCTACATCGCTAAGGCAAGCGGCGAAACTAAAGTGTATTTCTCGGAAGCCAAAACCAACCCACGGATGCAGGAAAATGAGATCAATTTCCGCCATTATTCTCTGGTACTTCCAAAGAAGCAAATGTATTTGGGGGCAATTATTAGTGGTAAGTGAGATGGTTCTGGATAAAATAACCCTAAGCCGTATCGAAACGCTACATCCAAAACTATGCTTAGAGGCCAAAGAAATATACATCCAAATCTGCCGCTGTCTTACAGGAAAAGCACAAGTACGATTTACAAACACCTTTCGCTCGATAGCCGAACAGAACGTACTGTATGCGCAAGGACGAACTACGCCAGGTAACAAGGTGACTTGGGCGGAGGGTGGTAAATCGTATCACAATTATGGTTTGGCAGTGGATATCTGTTTACTGATTGATGGTAAAACTATCAGCTGGGATACACTCAAAGATTATGATGGCGATGGCTTAGCTGATTGGATGGAATGTGTAAAAGTGTTTGAGAGTCACGGTTGGCAATGGGGCGGCCGCTGGACAAAAGGCAAAATAGACATGCCTCATTTCCAAAAAACATTTGGTAAAACGACTGCTTGGCTCGCCGAGCAGGTAAAAAAAACGGGACGTGTTTATGTGGAACTCTAACATGAATGAGCTAGTGAGCTGCGTACTAGCTACGGCTAGCACAACTGGCCTAGTGGGTTGGTTTCTTGGCCGACGTCGTACCAACGCCGAAACGAAAGGTGTGGAAATCGACAATGAGGAGAAAGAGGTAGTTGTGGAGTTGAACAATATGGAGCGTTTGACCAATCGTCTTAACGAGGTGATCATCGCTCTGGACAATCAAATGGCCGAAAACATTAAGCTAAAACAGGAGCTGCATGCTTTAAAAGTGGCTTTTGAGAACGAGCGGATGTTGTATCAAGAATTGTTAAAGAAATATGAAAATAAAATATAGCCTCATTATGATAGCGTTGTCAGCCCTTTTGGCCAGTAGCTGTCGAACACTTAAATCGCCCACACCTCATCGCGAAAGCAAAACCTTTGTTAAGGAGACTATTCGCGATACTGTGGTAGCGATTCCTGCGGATAGATCGAGCTTTCAGGCAACACTGGGTGTCAATGATACCGGTAATCCAGTGATTAAAGAAGTACTAAATGTGCAAACTGGCAAAAGAGTCAAAGCACCGAAGGTGCATATCAAAGATCAGGTTTTGAAAGTGGATTGTCTTTGCGACAGCATGAGTATTTACCTAAAACTAAAAGACACGCACATCACCGATATGTTAAAGGAAACCGTATTTGTGCCCACAGAGAAAGCTTTGAGTGCTTGGCAACAAGTGCAGCTATGGTTGGGAAGGGTATTATTAATCGGCTTGACGGGTGGGCTAGTTCTGCTATTAATCAGAAATAAAATTGCCTGAATTAGGAAAATAAAAACAAAATAAAAATCAATGAACGGAATCACATTTCAAAGAGAACAAGGCGGCTTAAACCGTCGAGTTGAAGGCGAGGATCATGTATCGGCCTTGCTATTTTACGGGGCCGAGGCTACTCATTTACCCGAACAGCTAGACGTATACAGTTTGGAAGACGCGGAACGAAACAAAGTATCAATGGCTAAAACGCCGATTGCGTACTATCACATTGCCGAGTTTTTCCGTGTGGCAGCGGGTAGCCGATTGTTAGTACGTGCGGTGGCTGATAGCAAATATGATGGAAAGTTTGAAGAAGTAAAAAGCATGCAACAACAGGCTGCTGGCGCGATTCGTCAGGTGGGTGTATGGGCTGGTCATAAGAATACCGTTCATATCGAAAACTTAAACAAAGCATGTGAAGATTTAGCGGCCATGAATATGCCATTATCGGCCGTGATTGCTTATCGTTTAACGACGGAAGAGTTGAAGGCTCTACCCAATTTAGGAGACAATGCACATCCTCGCGTGTCAATATGCATTGCTCAAGACGGTGGAGGTTTAGGTGCTCATCTACAAAAAGGAGGTGCCGAAAAACCTGTCATTACTGCTATTGGAGCCTGCATGGGTGCCATTGCACGCGCCAAAGTGCACGAAAGTATTGCTTGGGTTGAAAAGCAAAACATGGTAAGTACAACTTATACTGGGGCATCAATGGGTAGAATTCCTCAAAACCTAGCTAAAGAATTAGACGTAGCTGCTTTAGTAGATGGCACCTTGATGAGTGAATTGACACCTACTGAACAGGATGCAATTAATCGAAAACGGTATTTGTTTTTATGCAAACATGTAGGGCAAGCAGGTAGCTATTGGAACGATAGTTTCACTGCGGACAAGCCAGAAAGTGATTACGGTTACATCGAAAATAACAGAACGATCGACAAAGCAGTACGCGGAATTTACAAAGCCTTATTGCCTCACCTGAGTGGCCCGATCCGCGTGGATGCCAGCACAGGAAAAATATCGGTAGGCAACATCACCTTTTTAGAAACCCTAGCCGAAGACACCCTTGTTCGCATGGAACGCGATGGCGAGTTGAGTGGTTTCAAAGTAATTATTGACCCGAACCAATCGGTATTAGGCACTTCCAAACTAGCGGTAGTGGTGAAGCTGATTCCAGTAGGTGTGTTGCGCGAAATTAAAGTAAGTATTGGTTTTACACTTAAAATAGAAGAATAGACATGGCAGCATTAGAAGCAAGCCCTTTAATTAACGGTCGTTCGTACGGCTGGGGCGACATTATTGTAACAGTGGGTGCATTACCGGTAACAGGTATTACGGCAATAAAATATGAAGAAGATCAGGAAAAGGAAGACGTATATGGAGCAGGTCGTTATCCGGTAGCGCGTGGGTATGGTCGAGTAAAGGCTTCGGCATCGATTACCCTTTCAGTAGAAACAGTAGTGGCTTTAGCTGCCACAGCTCGAGATGGCCAATTGCACCGTTTGGCACCATTTACCATCACCGTAACGTACCAGCCTGAAAGTGGCCCTATCATTCGTGATGTGCTTAAAAATTGTGAATTCAAAAAGCAAAGTCGTGATTGGAAAGAGGGTGATATGAAAAATCAAGTGGAACTGGAGTTGTTGGTTTCGAATATTGTTTGGAATAAGTAACCACGGTTTTTGTGATTGGCTGTGATTGATGTGATGCGAAGTTTAAAAAATGCATTCATATCAATCATGGCTAGTCACACCAGAAGTTATAGTTAAAAATCATAGAAATCACAGTTAAAAATCACAAGAATCATAGTATGGAAAATGAATTAATATGTGGCTTAACGCCCGATCAAATCAATGAACTAAAGACTAAACATGGCGCACTATTTTTAGTAAGTGTGGTTGATGAAGCTGGCGAGTACAAAGCGGTATGCAAAGAACCAAGTATGGACGTCATTCAAGCATCAGCAACCATTGGAAAATCAGATGAGATGAAGGCTTCAATAGCTTTATATGATAATTGTGTATTAGCAAAAGATGCTGCCATCGAAAAACGAGCGCTACTAAAGCTCCAAGTCATTAAAGCGATTGGCGAACGGATGAATTCCTTGAGCACCATCTCAAAAAACTTATAAGCCTACTCGAATCAGAAGACAATTTTATAGGACAGGGTACTGCATTAATTATGGCACAATTCGGTATCAATCCTACAAAATTGCAACTGTCTGAGTGGGCTGATTTATACGCCAAAGCGCATTGGCTGGAAAGCTGGCGTTTGCGAAATCAGGCGGAAATGATGGTAAAGTTGTTTAGGGCGGATGAGGAATAATGTTTGTTAAAGCTTGGTGGAGGATGTGTTTTTGCCATCTATGATAGTATAGGCAGTGTATTTTGGTTGGTTGACATTTTGTTTGTTACTACAGTTGCAAGGGCAGTCACAACCACAGCTAGATTCTGTTCCTATACTTTCAAGAAAACACCAGCATGCAACTCCAAAGACAAGACCTATTAAAAGTGCCAAATACGCAATAATTTCCTCCATGGGGTAATGTGTTAATTGCCAAATATAATATAATAATGAATAACAACAATAGATTGCAGTACAGTATTGATTTGAGTGTAAAGCCGATCAATTTTTTTGGCACATTAAATCAGCATATCACTCAAGTAACAGCGAGTACTCAAAAAATGACTGTAAATTTTGGGGATTCTTGGAAGAAATTATTGTCCGCAAATCAATTATTTGAAGGCATCCGTAATTTAAAGTCTGCTTTAGATGGAGCGATACAGCCAGGCATTGCTCTAAATTCATCAATGGCTGACCTTTCAGCTATTACAGGCTTAACAGGTAAAGCCTTAGGTGAAATCAGCGATGCTGCACGTGCCAGTGCAAAATCTTTTGGTACAGATGCTGCTCAAAATGTAGAGAGTTATAAGCTCTTGCTTTCTCAATTATCGCCCGATATAGCAAAAAATTCAGGCGCATTGAAGGAGATGGGTAACCATGTGAATATATTATCCAAGACAATGGGGGGCAATACAGTTGCTGCAACTGAAGTCCTCACGACGGCCATGAACCAATATGGTGTCAGCTTGGATGATCCAATGCAGGCGAGCAAGACCATGGCTGACATGATGAATGTGATGGCTGCTGCTGCCAAAGAGGGCTCAGCCGAATTGCCTCAAATTAAATCAGCTTTGGAGCAAGTAGGTATGGTGGCTAAAACCACAGGTGTTACCTTTTCGGAAACTAATGCAGCTATACAAGTTTTAGATAAAGCAGGTAAAAAAGGGTCCGAAGGTGGCGTCGCTCTGCGCAATACACTGAGTACCTTAAGTGAAGGTCGTTTTTTACCGAAACAGACTAAAGCAGAGCTAGAAGCTGCTGGTGTAAGCATTGCTCAGTTAGGAGATAAATCTATTCCACTAACGACACGGCTAAATGCATTAAAACCAATTATCAATGATACCGCTTTAATCACTAAACTATTTGGCAAAGAAAATGCTGCAGCAGCCATTGCTTTGATAAATGGCAGTGAGGCGATTGATGATTACAATACCAAAATACAGGGTACTAATACTGCCTTCGATCAGGCTAAGGTAGTGATGGGATCTTATCAAGAACGCATGAATCGTGTGACAGCTATTTTTGATGATTTCAAAATCAGGTTGTTTAATTTAACACAAAATGCACTCCCCTTATTTCAGGCTACCATGTTGGCGGCAAGTGGAATAGGGCAAATGACCTCTAGCTTAAATGTGTTTAAAACTATTGGTGGCCGATACATAACTACTGTTTGGAACGCCACTAAAAGCCTTTTTACAAAAACAACCGCTATCCAAGCAGACACAGTCGCCACAGGCCTAAACGCATCAGCAACCTCAGGAGCATCCATGGCTACCAAAGTATGGACAGGCATACAACGTGTGTTTAACGTAGTAATGGCAGCGAACCCCATAGGAGCTATTATTCGAGCAGTTCTTTTGTTGACAGCTGGAGTGATTGCAGCAACGACAGCCTACTCCGCCTATACCAAAAATCAGGATATGGCAAAAACAGTGTCTAATCAACTGAACAGTCAAATACTGGTTGAAAAAAGGGGACTTAATGATTTATTTGATCAGCTACAGCGCACCAATCCTGCATCACAACGACGAAAGGAACTAATCGAAGAGATGAATGCGCGTTATCCAGGATTGTTAGATTATCAAAAATTGGAAGCCGCTAGTGAAAAAGACATCGAAAAAGCCCGACGCAAAGCGAACGATGAGCTTGAGCGAACGATTATACTTTCAGCGGAGAAAACACAGAAAGAGGCTTTTGTCAAAAAAGTTACGGAAAAGGAAAAAGAAATATCGGATGTACTATTTGAAAAAGGGGGGAGTGATAAGAATATCGCAAAGCTCTTTACAGCTGTTAGTACAATAACCGAAGGCATGGTTAAATCTGGTAAATATCAACCAGGACTGCTTTCAGGTGCATCTAATCTACAAATTGATGAAGTCTACCGCCAGTTGGCTACTGATCCAGAATTGAAAACATTAATCACTAAGGATAGGTGGTCTAAGCTAAGAGGTTTAATTGATGCTCAACTTTCTGGTTTTAATGAGTCGGCGGCTTATCAGCGATTTGTGGAGACTAAGTTGGGAAAAACGTCATCGAAGGAAGAAGCTCCAAAAGCCCCTAATGATAATACCAAGTTAGATAAGGCAAAAAACAAATTAAGCAATTTAGGAGCTGCCGCAGCAACTTCGGCCAAAAATACGCAGTCTAAATCAGATAAACTAGGCGTAGCTTCAGACAGTAGTCGTAGTAGCGGCAATCGCAGTCTCACCATCAACAAATTAGTGGAAACCATTATCGTCAAAGTAGAACGCTTACCCGAAAGTAAAGAACGTATTAAAGACGCCGTATCGGAAGCACTTTTACTTGCCGTAAACGATTACAATCTAGCAACCTAAATCATGATCCCAATAAACACCTTGTTAACCACCAGCAGCGTGGTGATGCGCACCTTTTTGCCCTTTGCACCAGGATTATATCGACGGCCGTTGAGTACCAATTTGCCTGAAGTATCTGAATTTGAGAAAAACGACTGGTTAGCTGTGCCTACGCTTACCGAACTCAGCTTGTGTTGCAACGGGCAAAGCATGGTGCTCAGAGAATGTATCTGTTTGGTTACGATGGAAAAGAATATTGTACAAACAGCCTTGCAAGGACGTAATGGAACCATCAAAGAATACATCAATGATGGCGATTTTCAAGTAGAAATTGCTGCAGCACTTACTTCTGAATGTGATGATTATCCAAAAGACGAACTCAAAAAGTTAATGGACATCATCCAAATGAATGATATGATTGAAGTGGCTAGCGACTTCCTAGATCTATTTAACATCCGCAATCTGGTGGTGAAAAGCTATGGTTTTAATCAAGAGACGCACAGCAACCGACAAACATTTACTGTATGCTGTTTGAGTGATACACCTTATGAAATTAAACTCCAACAAGGTTAAGTCATGCTGAAATTAGGATGTGAAGTAACGATCATTAGCGCTCCTTCGGAGAATGATAAAGGAGGACAAAAATGGGTTTTCAATGCACTTTCAAGCTGTGTGATTGTGGAAGATACGGGCAACTTAACCGATACCTGCGTGATCGAGCTACCCAAAAAGATTAGTTGGCAACGATATCCTCGACCTCGAAAAAATAAAGTCGAGCCAGAGCCTATGGAAGGAGTCCCTATTAAAAGAGGTGATAAAATTACGGTGAGACTGGGTTATGATGGTGATCTAAAAACTCGTTTTTCGGGTTACGTGCGCAATGTGGATACCCAAGTGCCTATTAAAATAGCATGTGAAGATGGTATGTTTTTGCTCAAACTATCACCAGCCAAACAAAAAGGGTTTAAAGAAATCAAATTAAAACAACTGATTGGTTTTTTGTTGGAAGGTACAGGTGTGGAATACAAATTAATTGATGATGATATTGATTTAGGCCCGTATCGTATTACCAGACCAACCGTTGCCGAGGAGCTCAATGAAATGAAACGCGAACGGGGTTTTAAGGCATATTTCCGACTGATACCAGATGTAGCAGACCCAGAAAAAATGAAATCGGTATTGTATGTGGGCTATGAATACCCTTTCGATGCAAAAAAGAAAGAATCTTTTGTCCACGGTAAAAATATCATCAACGAAGAATTAGAATACCGCCGTGTGGAAGATATCAAAATGAAAGTAAAGGCCACATCGGTAAGTCGCAACAACGTACGCAGCGAACTCGAAATGGGTGATAAAGACGGTGAAGAAATTCAGGTATTCGCTTACAATGTGAATCGCGATACCTTAAAAGTATTCGCCGAAAAAGCGCTTAGAAAGTATAAATACACGGGTCATCGAGGCAGCTTCGAAACGTTTGGTGAGCCGATGGTCAATAAATGCGACACGGCCCATTTAGAACCAAGTGATGGCAAACAGGGTAATTATTTGATCAAAAAGGTGGAAGTGAATTTTGGAACAGGTGGATACCGACAAAAAATTGAATTAGGGCCAACGATAAAAACAGAAGACAAAAAATGACGCAAATCATCAAAACACTACAAAAGCTAAATGATACAGGCGAACAACCTTACGCCAAAGTATGCACCGTACATCGGGTCGATAAGGAAAATAAACGCTGCGACGTCATTCCGGTAGATGGTACGGCTGAGTTGTTCGATATTCCATTTCAAGCCGATGTGGAAGGTACAGGCTTATGCTTCTATCCAGCCGAAGACAGCAAAGTACTGGTGGTTTTTATCAATAAGCATCATGCTTGTATTTGCAATGTGAGCGAAGTGGATTTGTTGAAACTGGCCATTGATAAGATGGAATTTTCGGTGGATAAAGATGCGTTACTGCTCAAGAATGAGGAGATGGAGTTTTTGATTGATAAGGACAAGTTGAATCTCAAAAAAGACGATGTAAAGTTTGTAATCGATCAAGCTGGATTGAATCTTGAAAAAGGGAAAGTAAAGTTTTCCATTACTCAAGGTGGTTTTCAACTTAAAACAGAAGCTCAAAGCCTTAAAAAGCTGATAGATGAATTGTTGGAGGCGATTGCAGCCATAACTGTCACATCGTCTCCGACTGGTGGCCTTACAGGCCCACCAATGAATGCAGCGACTTTTACAGCCATTCAAACAAAATTTAACAGCCTTTTAAAAGATTAACTTAACAATGAAGGACTTTTTATTAAATGAGGATAACGATTTATTGATCGAATATGGCGATTGGTTATTGGCCGATAGCGATCAACAACATATTCAATTACTATTGACCAGTATGCCAGCCGAATGGAAAGAAAATCCAGAAACAGGCGTGGGTCTCACTTTATCACAACATGGGCTCATCGATGGCTTTATCAAACGAACCATCGCCGTACAGCTGGAAGCCGACGGCTTTAAACTAGACAACTTACAAATCACTGAAACAGGATTAATCATCGATGCAAAACGAATATAAAGTACAAGAAGGACAAACATTATTTGATATCGCCATCCACAACTTTGGATCGATAGAATCAGCTTTTGAAATAGCCGCACATTCGGGCTTAGGCTTAACCGATGAATTGCGCGCTGGACATATAATTTCCTTACCGAAAATTACAAAATCAGAACAGATCAACAAATATGTTTTGCGGGCTATAGCTAATCGAAATATCACACCCTGCACAGGCTTCAATATGTTGGATGGAATTTGATTATATGCAGTTTGGAAAATCGCTTACAATAGATAATTAAAAAAATGGCACGTACAATAGCAGAAATACAAGCACAAATCATAACTGAAAAGGGAAATAACCCAGAGCTGAAATCTTTAAATAGTGATAGCAAAACGGCCATCTGGCGTGTATGGACATATGTCACCGCAACGGCTATTTGGACGCTGGAAACACTATTCGAGCTACACAAAAAAGAGGTGGATGACCTAATTTTAAGTAAAAAGCCGCATAATTTACGTTGGTATCGAGCCAAAGCCAGAGCCTTTCAGTTTGGTAAAGAATTGATGCCTGAAAGTGATCGTTACGATAATTCGGGTGCCAGTGCAGATGAAATAGCCAAGAGTCGCATCATTAAACATGTGGCCGTAGAAGAAAATAGAAAGATGGGATGGGTGCGTATCAAAGCTGCTAAAGAAACAAATGGCGAACTACAAGCACTTTCACGAGTTTCACCTGATGAGTTGACACCTTTTAAACGATATATGCATCTGATTAAGGATGCAGGAGTTAAACTGGTTGTGGACTCGTTACCGCCCGATCGGCTAAAAATGGACATCAATATTTATTATGATCCTCTGGTGCTTGATGGTAACGGTGGACGCTTGGATGACGCGACTATCAAACCAGTAAATAATACGATTCAAGCCTATTTGCAAAACTTACCTTTTAATGGAGAGTTTGTGTTAGCCACTTTAACTGATCGATTACAACAAACTGCTGGTGTAATCATTCCTCAAATAGTTCGTGCATCAGCCACTTATGGAAATCGTGAAGATCAATTGATTGATGTTCGCTATGAACCCGATGCTGGATACTTGCGAATTGACAACAAAGACTTAACAATTAATTATATAGCTCCCGATTATAAAGATTAAATAAAATATTTGTTATGTTTCAATTAGATTATCGACGACTCATTGCTACGCTTTTGCCATCTTCGCTTCGAAAGCCATTCATGTTATCTTGGCTCAACGTCTTGCTTGCTCCAGTAAAATGCCTCTACATAGAGTTCTTAAAATATCGCACCCTAGTCAACTATAAAATAGAACACAATGGACAGGTAGTGCACCTCCAAAAAGTGTTAAACGATAGCTTTGATAGCACCAATAAGCGAATTTATATGAGTGATGGTAGTAAATATGACTGGGTGTATGTTTTTAAAACGGAGGAAAACAAGCCTCGATATTTAAAGAAAATACAGCTATACAATCATCTCAGCTATGGAGATACAGGAGCGGATTTTCAAGTCCACATCCCATCAGAAATACCCATTTGGGAAAATAAAAGCTCAATGGCTAAGTTTCGGGCCTTATTAGATTATTATAAACTGGCAGGTAAACGTTATCAACTAATCAAAGAATGAACATAATAGATTTTTCACACTCGGGTGGTTTCCCTTTAGAAACGGACACACTCAATTTTTTACAAAATGGATTTATCGACCCCATAAAAGCATTAACTGCATTAGGTGGAAACAATTACATTATCAGTGGCGTAGTCGAAACCAATGGCAAAGTATCTGATGGCTGGGTAGTTATCAATGGCGAAGTACTACCATTTAAGGGCGACTTTAAACAAAGCACAGTAATCGTTACTAGGACCGCGAAAACAGCTCATTTTGAAGATGGCTCGGAACATGAAGTATACTTTACACGTCAGGCCATATTTGGCACAGGCTTGGAATCTATTCCTTTTGCTTCGATGACTCGAATAAGTGATTTGCAGCAACAAAAGAAATGTATCGACGATTTACAATCTGCTCATGATGCCTATAAGGAACAGATGGCTAAGCAGACTAGTGAATTGCAATCCGCTCATGACACACTTAAAATCCGTGTTTCTACACTAGAAAAAGGCCAATTTGTAAAAGGGATGATTTTAGCTTGGAGTGGTTCAATAGACTCAATTCCAGCTGGCTGGCAACTATGCGAAAAACTCAAAGATCGATTTATTTTGGGTGCGGGAGGTAAATACGCGGTTGGTAAAAAAGATGGAGCAGAGGAGGTTACATTAACAGTAGAGCAAATGCCTGAACATACTCACCACTATACTACTCCTTCATATACGAGTACTTCGGATAATGTGAAAGGAAATGGAAGAGGCTTATGGTCTTTGACTGAAACTACATCATATCCAACAACCCGTGGAGGAGGGAACAAAGCACACAATAATATGCCACCCTATTATACGCTGGCTTACATCGAATATGTAGGGTATGAAGTCCAGTCGTAGATTAAATTTCAATAAACACCAAAATTATAAAGCCGGGTATCTATTTCTGGCCCCACAAGCACTATGTCTACAGTTAATTTAAAAACGCCCATCAGTTATTACGGCGGCAAACAAAAGCTAGCAACTAAAATTCTGTCATTAATTCCTGAGCAACACACGCTGTATGCTGAACCTTTTTTAGGAGGTGCTGCGGTGTTTTTCAGTAAGCAGGCTTCTAAAATTGAGGTTTTGAATGATACCAACCGTGAACTCATCAATTTCTACAAGGTAGTGCAAAACGACTTTGTAAGCCTTGAGAAGGAAATCAGGATCACGCTTCATAGTCGCGATTTACATCGGAAAGCAAGCGTTATTTACAATAACCCCGAACTATTTAACGAGATTAAGCGAGCTTGGTCAGTTTGGGTTTTGAGCACCCAAAGTTTCAGTTCGCAACTAGATTCAAGTTTTGGATATGATAGAACTACAAACACGACTACTAAAAAGATCATCAACAATAGAGATCGCTTCACCGAGCACATGGCGTATCGATTACAAAACTGTCAAATAGAGTGTGCTGACGCACTGTACATCATTCAAAGTAGAGATGCTGCTCATAGCTTTTTTTACTGTGATCCACCATATTTCAATAGTGACTGCGGCCATTATGATGGATATAGTGAACAGGATTTTGAGAATTTATTGAAATGTTTGTCTGGTATCAAGGGTAAGTTCTTGTTGTCTTCTTATCCATCGATGTTGCTATCGAAGTATACTGAGACAAATGGTTGGTATACTTGGAGTGTAGAAAAGGGGATAAGCGTCAATAGTAAGTCGGGATACCTCAAGCGAAAAGTGGAAGTTTTGACGGCGAATTATCCGATTTGAGTAGGATGTTTTATAGCCTTTTAAAGGGTGTTTAAAGGGGCTTGTTTTGCTCCTTAAATACCTGTTGATTTTTAGATGAATTTGAAGGACTTTTCTTCAAAATTGGGGCGTATTTTTTTGCACTTTTGGTTTTGCCGATTATAGCTTTAGGGGGGGGATGTGATGACTTTTTGCCTAATGAAAGTAGATGTAGAAAAAGTAATTCAAATTTGAGTGTCGCTGATGAGCTTGCTAAAATGAAAGTTTTAGAAGAAGAAGGTATTATTACCAGGTTAGAGTATAGGGGATATAGTCGAAGACTTTTGAATGATGGCTTGCCAGAAGTTAGTGCGGCGGATGAATTACGCAAATTGAAAAAATTATTTGATGGTGGAAGGATTGATCAGTGGCAGTATAAGGCTTTTAAAGCTAGACTTATTTATGAACTCTGATCGACGAGCATTTTAATCCATGATTCTCGGTATTGTTCATGTCGCATTATTGGTGAAAGCCTATGAAGAAGCCATCGAATTTTACTGCGATAAATTAGGTTTTTCCGTTGTAGAAGATACCCATCTTCCAGATAAGCGTTGGATTCGTCTGAAATCACCTGGAGATATGGGCTCTGAAATCCTTCTATCTAAGGCTGAAAACCAGGAGCAGAGCTATTTTGTAGGTAAACAAGCTGGTGGCAGAGTCTTATTTTATTTGTATACTGATGATTTCGATTTGGACTATGAATTGTTTATGTCAAAGGGAATAGTTTTTACCGAAAAGCCTAGAGTGGAAGGCTATGGAAAAGTGGCCGTGTTTAAAGACCTTTATGGAAACCGAATTGATTTAATTCAGTTTAACGGCTTAAAGGAAGTTTGGCTATAGTGTTTTTAAGTTTGTTTGATTGTCATGAATAAAGATGCTTTACGTCGGGTTTATCTAGATAGGCGAACGGCTTTAACTCCCGATGAATTTGTTGTGCTTCAGGATCGGCTGATCAAACAAGTTGTCCAAGTAGATTGGGGCAAGTATAAAATGATCCATATTTTCCTCCCAATTGCTGGATTTAAGGAGGTGGATACCTTGGTTATGATTCAGTATCTACATAAAGAATATCCCGAATTACAGCTATGTGTTCCTAGAACTAATTTTAAAGCAAGACAGATGGAGCATGTACGTTTTGAAATAGAATCCAGTATCCTAAAAAAGAACCGATTGGGAATTCCAGAGCCCATCCAAGGTGAACTTATTCCCGATGAACAAATAGATTTGGTATTTGTGCCCCTGCTTGCTTTTGATAAGAAGGGGAACCGGGTGGGTTATGGAAAAGGTTTTTATGATCGATTTTTAGCTCAGTGTCGTCCTAACACGCAAAAAATGGGTTTGTCTTTTTTTGGTCCAATAGATGAGATTAGCGATGTAGATCCTTGGGATGTGAAATTAGATAGCTGTATCTGTCCCGATCAGATTTGGACATTTTAAATAAGCTCTAAGATTGAGCTTTGAGAAAGTCGCTGATTAGGGTCGCAATTAGTTTACCAGTTAAAGAGTTTGTTCTGCCGTCGGTCAAAGTGAGTGCTCCTTCGGCGATATGAAAATAAGCTAGCTTGTAGCCTTTGGTTTGAGCAATCATTTCACGAACCTGATTAGTGCTAAATCCTGTTAAAGAACCGGCACTGGCTAAAGCACCAGCTATGCAATCCATATCAATCTCTAGTCCGCAAATGCCTGCTGTGAAGTGTAAAGCCTGTTCAAAATCTTTGTGATAGGATCTTGTTCTGCGGAGGTAGTCTTCAAAAAAGGTGTAAAAGACCTGTTCCGGGTGTTCCTTTAAGCGTGCTAAAATGAGTTGCGAATTGTAATTCTCGTGAAGACCAATTAGGGCATATTTTGCTAGGTAGCCCTCATGCATGGCATAGCTAAATCCATTTCCACTATGTCTGCCCTCTAGTGCGCGAAAGTCAGCATGGGCATCTATATTAATGGTATGAACTCCTTGTATGTGATGTTTAGCCAGGCTTTTTAAAATAGGATAGGAATTGTTATGTCCACCACCAACGACAATGGGGATTTTTCCCGCTTGAACGATTTGTCTAATCAGGTCGTATACTTGCTCGTCGATGGAAGAAACCAGATTGCGAATGTATTTCAGCCCCTCGGCCGTTTTCAAATCATACAGATCAGCCAGGGTCATTTCGGGGGTGAGATCTAAGTATCCTAATAAGGATACCTCATGACCAGTGAGGCGATCTGTGCTTTGAATAGTTAATAGTGCCCTTAGACTAGTCTCCCATGCTGTATGTGCGCCCCCAGTACCCAAATTAGCCCGAACGCCTATATCCTCTGGTAATCCCAATAAAACAAATTTGGTGGCCGCGGTTAAGTCATCTAAACTGGACAAAACTTGTAAGCATTCGCCTAGTTTGGTTTCTCCTGGTCGAGGATTGGTTATCTCGGAGATTTGTTTGGGAGTATAGGTGATTAGTTGTCCCATGTTAGTAGGGGCTTGTTTAAAGTTGTTGGATTTTGTTCTTTTTAGTCTTCAATTACGAAATTTTATTCCAACTAATTCCACGTTCTTTTTGATTGAAATAGTCTTGTAGTATCTTGTTTTCGGGTTGATTAAGTTCAGGATCACGTTTGAATAAGTCGATTACACTTTGTCTGGCTTCTTGCAAAAGTTGTTGGTCTTTTGTTAGATCCGCTAGTTTGAGATCAAGCATGCCACTTTGTCTAGTTCCCTCCATATCTCCTGGCCCCCGGAGTTGCAAATCAATTTCTGATATTTCGAAGCCATCAGCGGTACGAACCATTGTTTGTAATCTCACTTTGGCATCCGAGCTTAGCTTATTCCCAGACATCAAAATACAAAAAGATTGTTCAGCGCCTCTGCCAACACGTCCTCTGAGTTGATGCAATTGAGATAGTCCGAATCGTTCCGCATTTTCAATAATCATAACACTGGCATTAGGTACATTGACACCCACTTCAATAACTGTGGTGGCTACCATGATTTGTGTTTCACCTTTAATGAAACGCTGCATTTCAAATGCTTTATCTGTTGGTGAAAGCTTCCCATGTACGATACTGATTCGATAATCGGGTAAAGGAAATTCACGGGTGATTACCTCTATACCCGCTTCTAAATGGAGTAGGTCGAGTTTTTCACTCTCTTTGATGAGTGGATAAACAATGTATACTTGTCGGCCTTTAGCTATTTCAGATCGAATAAAGCCAAACATTCGTAAGCGTTGATTCTCATAGAGATGAATGGTTTGGATCGGCTTTCGGCCAACAGGCAGTTCATTAATGATGGATACGTCTAGGTCGCCATATAGGGTCATGGCTAGTGTGCGGGGGATAGGAGTTGCTGTCATGACTAGTATGTGTGGCGGGATGGTATTTTTTTGCCAGAGTTTGGCTCGTTGCTCTACGCCAAAACGATGCTGTTCATCGATCACCACTAAGCCGAGGTTTTGAAATTGGACGCTATCTTCAATCAAGGCGTGCGTGCCCACTAGTATGTTTAGTGTCCCACTTTCTAATTGCTGATGTAGTTCTTTTCGTTTTTTTTTCTTAGTTGATCCGGTGAGTAAATCGATTTGTATTAAATCATCTCCAGCTAAGTTTTTGATCGAATCATAGTGTTGCTGCGCTAATATTTCAGTTGGAGCCATGATACAAGCCTGGTAGCCATTATCGATGGCCAATAGCATACTCATTAGTGCTACAACTGTTTTCCCACTTCCTACATCACCTTGAAGCAGACGATTCATTTGAGCACCATTTTGGGTGTTTGCTCGTATTTCTTTGATGACTCGTTTTTGTGCTTCTGTTAGGTCAAACGGTAGTCGGTTATTATAAAAACTAGTGAATTTCTCTCCGACAGTAGTGAATTGGACTCCCTTAAACTTTTTGGTTCGAAGAAGTTTGTTTTTGAGTAATTTAAGTTGAATAAAGAAGAATTCATCAAATTTTAACCGATGTTGGGCGGATGCTAGGAGCTGATTGTTTTCCGGAAAATGGATATTTAATAAGGCTTCTTTTCGAGGGATAAGTTGGTGTTTAGCCAATAAGTACTCAGGTAGAGTTTCTTCTAATTCTTCAGTAATTAATTCAAGTAAGCAGGCTTGTAGACGTTGTATCCCTTTGGTGTCCAAGGAGAATTGCTTGAGCTTTTCGGTAGAATTATAAACGGGCTGTAAGCTTAAATTGCCTTGTTTGGAGGCATTGGGGTTATACAATTCAATTTCAGGATGAGGAATAGATACACGACCATTAAATAAACTGGGCCGCCCAAATATTATATAGACAGAACCCGATTTGAGTGATTTCTCTACCCAAACAATACTTTGAAACCAAACGAGTTCGATGGTCCCTGTTTCGTCTTTTAGTTGGACAACTAGGCGTTTTTTATATTTATCTCCAAGAATTTCTTTAGAAACAACTCTACCTATGATTTGAATGAAGGATAGATCTGGATGTAGTTCCTTGATTTTGTAAAAATGGGTTCGGTCAATATATCGAAAAGGATAGTGTAGTAGTAAATCCTGATAGGTGAAAATATCAAGTTCTTTTTTTAGTACGCTAGCTCTTTGTGGACCAACACCCTTGAGGTACTCAATAGGGGTTTGTAATTTTTGTGTTGTCAATGGATGCTGAGGTGTCTGGTTCTTTTGCTTTTTGATTACCAAAAATAGTACTAATCACATCCCAATTAAATACAATTACAGCTATCAGTAATAGTGTGTAGGAATATAGCTGATCTTTTTTGATTCCCTCATCAAAGTATGCAAAAGCAACAATAAATGCGATGATTGGATTTATATAGATCATGATGCCAAAAGTGGATGACGGCACTCCGATCAATGCATAAGAACTTAGTAATAGTGGAATGACGGTAAACACAACTGAAATACCCACAATTGTGGTCCAGAAATGAAGTTCCGTAGGTATTAGTTGAGTTTGATGCAAAAATGAAGGAAGAATTAGTAGGCTGATTATGAAAAGCTGTGCACTCAGTAAGTTGAGTTTGTCTAGCTTAATAAGTACGCGCTGTGTAATGAGGTAGAAAGCAAAAGATGAAGCTATAATAATGGACCAAAATACCTCTTCGAATGATCCTAGTGAAGATATCCATATGCTAATCGAAGCAATACCAATGGCTATTAGCTTGAATTTAGATAGAGATTCTTTTAAGATCAAGAAACCACCCATTGCTGTAATGAGTGGACAAATCATATAAGCGAATGCTCCTGATTTTAAACTGATATGGTTGATTGCATAAATAAAAGAAAGCCAATTGACACCGAGTAAAAATCCTGCTAATAAAACAAGTAGGAGTGTTTTTTTACGTTTAATAGTACTTTCTGTTTTGAGATAAGCTAAATCAGCATGAATATATTTCCTACGGAATAAGAGGGTAATCCCCCAGGTAATTAGCAAAGAAATAAATGTGCGATAGGATAAAATTTGTTCTGAAGAATATGTTTTAATATGACGCAAGGGAATAGAAAAAGTTCCCCAGATGATCATAGCTCCTAGTGCGGATAAAAAATATTTGAGTTTTTTTGAATTCAAAATGTTAGATCACTTACAGATTTTATTAATGACAAACTTAAAAAATAACTGTGCATTCCTAAGTTTACTCGGCAATGAGTGCTAAAGAGTAAACAGTAACTTTTTAAGTTTGAGGATCGCTTATGATCAGCCCTTCTCCCTCCGTAAAGTTGGGAGTGAGGCTTTGTTTATCGAAAAGTATACTAATAGAGCCCCAGTTAAATAGAAAAACAGAGGCTAGGAGTAGTGAATAGGCTATGAGTTGATTTTGGTTAATTTCTTCCTCAAAATAAAGAAAGGCAATACTAAATGCAATGATGGGGTTGAGGTATACGATGATTCCCAGAGTGGATGAGGGAATTCCAATTAATGAATAAGAAACTAGGAATAGAGGAACTACAGTAAAAAGAAAAGCAACGACAAGGATGTTAGTCCAGAAGTGAGTTGCTGTGGGAGGGGGGATTGTTCCAAAGAAATAGCTAGACAGTGGAATAATGACAAGAGCTGATAAGATGAGTTGTAACCCAAGTACATTTAGTTTGTCTAGACCCACAATAACTCGTTGGAGGAGTAAATAGGAAGAATAGGTAGCAGCGATAAAAATGGACCATAAGACATCTAACATTGATCCATGAGCTAGAAGAAAAACACTAATGAGGGCAATCCCAATAGATGATAGTTTAGTTATTGACAGGTGCTCTTTCAGGAGGAAAAAGCCTCCCATGGCAGTAATGAGCGGGCATATCATATAGCCAAATGCTGCTGATTTTAGATTAACATAATTGACAGCATAGAGAAACGACACCCAATTACCTGTCAGAAACAACCCTGCTAGAGAGATGAACTTAAGTAGCTTAATTCTATTTTTTCGACTTAAAGACTTTATATAAGAGATATCCTGTCGGATTTTATCTTTGCGAAATAGAAGAATAATCAGCCAAGTAATAATAAGAGATAATCCAAGGCGATAGTTAATAACTTCATTAGGGGGGTATTCTTTTAGGTTTCGTAAAGGAATAGAGAATGTTCCCCATATTGCTGTGGCACCTACTGCTGCAGCAAAGTGTTTAAGATTCGCAGAACTCATGATTTAGTCTTTATAAGCAGTAGCGGAAATTTCTACACGAACATTTTTGGGAAGGCCTAATACAGCAACTGTTTCTCTAGCGGGGAAATTTTCTTTGAAATAAGAACCATAGACAGCGTTAACTTCCGAGAAGTGTGCCATATCGCTTAAAAATATGGTGGTTTTGATTATATCTGAAAACTGGTAACCTGCTTCAGCAAGTATTTGTGCTATATTTTTCATTACACGTATAGTTTCTTCCTGAATACCGTCATTCGCGAGTTCATTAGTAGTTGGGTTAATTGCAATTTGACCTGATATAAAAAGCATCTTTCCAGCTTTTACTGCTTGACTATAAGGCCCAATGGGGGCTGGAGCTAAAGGTGTTTCTATTATTGTTTTCATATGTTGACTTATTCTTAATCATATATAGTGAGAACCACTTTGCTTTTAATGGTTCTAATATAAATTTTCGCTGTGGGCGTTCTTTTATGGCTTTCTCAGCAGTGCCTCAAGATAAGATTCTGTTTATTTTTTTGTTTTAAGATGATTTGCTTGCACCTATGTTTGGGTGAGTAGTTGAGAAAAATGGTTAATAGTGTATTCTGTTAACGAATTACAGGGAACTTTAGTTTTGTCAAGGAAGAATAAATCTCCGGAAGAGTCTAAAGACAAGTCTGGCTATAATTTTATAAAGTAGACTTTAAGACCAGCTTATTATAAAAAAAGAGCCTCGACATATGCCGAGGCTCTTTTTTAGAATTTATTTGATTTATTACTTTTTCTTAATCTCCACGCGACGATTCAAAATACGGCCTTCTTCTGTGTCGTTAGAGGCAATTGGACGCTTAGTGCCAAAGCCCTTAACAGTTAATTTGGATGAAGGTACACCTGCATTTACCAAATAGGTTTTTACAGAATTTGCTCTATCTATAGATAGTTGCATGTTGTACTCTGGAGTCCCCTCGATAGAGGCAAAACCCTCCAGGCGTATTTTAGTGTAAACGCCAGATTTGATATCAGAAGATAATTTATCTAAAGCAGGGAAAGAAGATGTTTTCAATACGGAAGAATCAAACTCAAATTGAATGTTTCCGTTGCTTACAGCAGCAGCC
Source organism: Pedobacter sp. (assembly GCA_008015505.1). Classification (GTDB taxonomy): domain Bacteria; phylum Bacteroidota; class Bacteroidia; order Sphingobacteriales; family Sphingobacteriaceae; genus Daejeonella. The sequence goes on along the minus strand of SSFR01000008.1, from coordinate 78,613 downwards.
TGCTCACAGCCAGTGGGGCATATTGGGCAGCCAGATCCGTCTACTTTAGTTCCTGCTGGAGTGTTTGGACATTTGTCAAATTTATCCGGCACGCCATCCCCATCGCTATCTTTTGATAATTCATCAATTTTAGTGCCTTGGTCAGCGATTAGTTTATCCTGATCAGCTACATGTTTATCTTGTTCAGCAACATGCTTCTTTAATGAGTCTAGTTCTTTTCTGAGAGAAGGATCTTTCAGTTCGTCGTACATCATTGCAACAGGGTTAACCCAGTCTAGATTAGGTTTAGACTTAGAGCCTAGAACGAACTCAATACCACCATATCCATATGAATACTTGTCCTTGGCACTTTCTCTTAATGTAGAAGCAGTTGTGTGGCCCCCGCCATCCAAATCAACAGAGTTGAGGAAGTACATGTTGTAGCCAAGGTCAAAGTTAATGCGATCAGAAATTTTGAATTTTACCCCTAGACCCACAGGAATTTGCTTGGTTACTGTATTACCATTATCAATGGTGTTGTTTTTGGCATCTACAGCCTTATTCGAGTAGCCTGACACACCAAAACCAGCCTTTAATAAAAAATTAACATTGTTTTCTCTTCTTAGGAAATCAATAGTTGCAACATTTACTACCCCCATTAAGTTAGCAGCCCAATCTAAGTTCGTTTTATATGAGCTAAGATTATCTTGCACGCCACCAGAAGCATCTTTATTTGAGCCAGAAAAGGTTCCACGAAGACCACTCAATTCCAAACCAAAAGAATGGGCTAATTGCTTGCGAATTGTAAGTCCATAGCCTAAATTGAGATCCCAGTTTGTATAATTATTAGTACCACTTGTTCCTGTGGGGACAACAGGTGCTAATACTCCAGCATTTACCCCAATGTTCCAGGTCTTATATTGAGCGCGACCACCGAACACTTTAGTTGCTGGAGTTATTGCTTTGCTTGAAGTATTTTGTGCATTTGAGGCAGTCATTCCAAATGAAGCCACCAGAGAAAATGCAATACCCCTCTTAATTAATTTACAATAATTCATGTCTGATTATTTTTAAGATAATGATAAATTAAGCGCTTTTTATATTATGTCAATCGCAAAAGTATAGTATAAGTTTGGTTTTAGCAAAAAAATGTATATGACCTTGTCTTAAGCGCTTTAACATAGTTTTTCAGAAAGTGTCGGCTCATCGAAAAAAGATTGTATGATAGGTGCTTGCGTTAGTTTTTTTGTCTTTCACGATGAGTTGAAATATGTGCTTCCCAGCAGTGGTACGATCGTCAAAAGTATGCCATAGGGTGGAGCTCTTTGGGTCAAACTCCATGAGAATCCACTTGCCATCAATTGTACCCATAAATTCTTTAATGCCTGATAGATTATCTGTGATTTTGAATACCATTCTAGGAATATCTGTCATTGACTTCCCTTCAGAAATATTGATCGGTACAATCTTTGGGGCAATTGTATCTATCGTGATATAAAAATTGCCAAATGTTTTTAGCGTGGCCTTAACATATCCATCCCCATAAAAGCTAGGTTGTGCCACTTTTTGGTCATTCACTATAAGTGTCTTCGTTCTTAAATGCATTGGACAGGTATTGTCCAATTTTATCCAAAGACCAATGGTATCATTTAGTGGGGTCAGTTTATTATGGATATGATAAATATTGGAAAAGGCGTAGGCGGGCTTCGGAGAAACGGCATAGTTGAAATTTAAGTCACTATAAAGCGCTCCTTTTGGAAGGAATATTTTAATGTCGGCAGTGCTGAAGTTATTGGCTTGGTTATAGTTAAAATAATGAGGATCGTTAGTCTGTGTTTGATTGGTACGAGTAGCTTTTGAGTCATATTTGACCTTAAAGTTTAATGTGCTTGTGTTTCCTTGGATATCTTTAACAAGGTATTGAACGAGATGTACTTGGTCATCTGTGGCAGAAAATAGGCCATTGTTGATTAGGTTTTTATAAACGCAGAGTGGATTCCCAGGCTCAACGAAGCTCTTTTGTATCCATCTTCCAGAGGTAATCCATGTAGGATAATCAATATAGGAGTTGATTGCTTTGGAATGATCAAAGGAGAAGCGCTCCCATTGGGAAGCATAAATGGGTTTCCCGTCGATTAGTAAATGAATGGAATATACATTGTGTTTACTATCAAGTGGAGATAGCCGGTCATAAGCAATAATTCCAAAGCCAGTTTCTTTGCTAATAATTATGGGAGATGATTGTGCCAGCTGATAAGCGCCATTTGTTCCTTTAGTGGCAAAAAAATGCTTTGGTGTGCGGTCGTTAAAGGGACTGTTATCAATTTGATAGCTATATAAGCCATCTATTTCAGGTTTGGTATGATCGGGGAGAGCTAGGCCAAATTGCTGAGGGTTAATGATTTCTTCGGTTTTGGTATCGCGTATTTCAAAGTGTAAATGTGGCCCACTAGAGCTTCCTGTATTGCCTGACCAGCCGATGATCTCACCTTTTTTTATTGGGATTTGATTGCTTAGAAGTGGAAAATCAATTTCAAAAGATTGTATCTGATATTGACAGTTTTTGATTTCATGTGCAATAGGCTCATTAAACCGTTGTAAATGGGCGTATACACTGGTGTAGCCATTGGGATGATCAATGTATAATGCATTCCCAAAACCACCTATTTGTACCTTGATGCGCGAAATGAAACCATCGGCAACAGCATAAACTGGATAGCCTTCTCGCTGGTTAGTTCTATAGTCCAAACCCGAGTGAAAGTGGTTTTTTCTTAGATCGCCAAAAGTTCCAATGATGCTGGGCTTTAGATCAAGGGGGCGCCTAAAATAATTTTGAGGATAAGGCCTATTAGTAGTTGTGGTAACTTGGGCAGGTAAGCCAGTAGATAGAAACATCATCCAAATTAAAAAGTAAATTTGGGGCAAATATTTAGTGCTTGGTACTCTGTAACTAGTGCAAAACATGTCGGCCAATTTATTAACAATTAATTACTAGCCCATGCGTATAGGCTTGTTTTTTGGTTCGTTTAATCCAATTCATACAGGTCATCTAATTATTGCTGGTTATATGGCTGGTCATACAGCTTTGGATCAAGTTTGGTTAGTTGTATCACCACATAACCCCCTAAAGGAGAAGAGCGATCTGATTAATACCTATGATCGGCTCGAAATGGTTAGGATTGCCACGGAAAATGCAAAAAATATTAAAGTGAGTGATATTGAATTGAGGCTCCCTCAGCCTTCATATACGATCGATACGTTGACGCATTTGCATGAAAAATATCCAGAACATCAGTTTGTTCTAATTATGGGTTCAGATAATTTGAATTCACTAAAAAAATGGAAAAACTACGAGATCATCCTAAGGGATTATTCTATTTATGTATATCCGCGTCCTGGTTTTACCGAGACAGAACTTGCTAAGCATCCCGCGGTAACCATGACGCAAACTCCATTGATGGAACTATCTGCTACATTCATTCGAAAAGCCATTCGAGAGAAGAAAAATGTACAATTTTTTGTTCCAGATGCGGTGATTGATTTTATTGAAAGTAAAAATTTGTATGGTTGAGAAGTTAGATAAAAAGAAGATGGTGTTGAAACTCAAACTGCCGACTGATCCACAATGGGTAAAGAATGTAGTTGAGCGTAATATTGAGGAAATCCTAACGGATCATGCCTTTTGTGAACAAAAAGCAGCAAGTAATGCCATTACACTAATTGTTCAGAATCCAAATCTGACGGATTTGGTACAAAAAATGGTTGCTTTGGTTCAGGAAGAGATGGATCATTTCAAGCGGGTGCATGATATCCTAATCGAACGCGGTTATACTTTAGGTCGGGAACGTAAAGATCATTATGTGAATGAGCTATTGCAATTCATGATCAAAGGCGGTAGTCGGGAGCAGCAATTGATTGATCGTTTATTGATTTCGGCAATGATTGAGGCTCGGAGTTGCGAGCGATTTAAGGTGATGTCGGAGCACATCAACGATCCACAATTAGCCGATTTTTATTATGAGCTGATGATTAGCGAGGCTAGCCATTATACTTTGTTCATTAAACTAGCTAAGCAATATGCGGAAGGTATCGATGTGGATAAGCGATGGGATGAACTCTTGACTTATGAAGCCGCCGTGATTCAGCGTTATGGGAAAACAGAGCATATCCATGGGTAGCTTAAAATTTATTTCATGAAATTATAGTAACTAAAAGGAATCAGGTCAATTCTAGATAAGTCCGCAATATGAAATCTATTTTAAACAATCAGCCTATAGTTACACATACGTCTAAAGTTCTAGATCGATTCTTAGAATATGTTCAGATCGATACTCAATCCGATCCACATTCATCTACTTTCCCATCTACAGATAAGCAGAAAAATCTGGGCAGACTATTGGTGCAACAACTTCAGGGAATGGGCGTAGTAGATGCTCATTTAGATGAATTTGGGTACGTATATGGTACTATTCTTTCCAATACGAGTAAAAAAGTACCAGTTATTTGCTTTTGTTCACATATGGATACATCTCCCGACTGTAGTGGAGTAGGAGTAAAACCTATCGTGCACCGAAATTATCAGGGTGAAGATATCGTATTACCTGATGATCCGACACAAGTGATCCGTCAGGTAGATCATCCTGATTTGAATCAGCAAATAGGTAATGATTTGGTTACGGCGAGTGGGACAACCCTGTTGGGTGCCGATAATAAGGCAGGGTTGGCTGAGATTATGGATGCTGTTTATTTCTTCATGACACATCCCGAGGTTTTGCATGGGACGATAAAAATCCTGTTCACGCCTGATGAGGAGATTGGAAGGGGTGTTAATCATATTGATTTGCAAAAATTGGGAGCTGATTTTGCTTATACGATTGATGGTGAGACCTGTGGATCGCTCGAGAATGAGACTTTTTCGGCCGATGGGGTGGAGATTGTTATCCATGGGGTCAGTGCTCATCCCGGATTTGCTAAGGGCAAAATGGAAAGTGCAATTAAAATAGCATCTGAAATTATAGCGGCTTTACCTCAAGAGAGTTTATCCCCAGAATACACGGAAGGGAAAGAGGGCTTTATCCATCCTATTGCCATCAAGGGAACGGTAGAGCAGGCTAGTATCGATCTGATCATTCGTGATTTTGTGGATGAAGGATTAAAGCAGCACGAACAAATATTAAAATCAATCGTGGAGGCTGTGATGCAAGGATACCCTAATTCGACTTTTGAGTTTAAGGTAACAGCGCAGTATCGCAACATGAAAAAGGTATTGGATCAATATCCTCAGGTGGTTTCATTTGGGCTTAAGGCAATTGAGCAAGTAGGTTTAGTCCCCAAACTTCAAAGCATACGTGGGGGTACGGATGGTTCTAGATTGTCTTATATGGGCTTACCTTGTCCGAATATTTTTGCGGGTGAACATGCTTTCCATAGCAAACAAGAATGGGTTTCTGTTCAGGATATGCAAAAAGCAGTTGAAACGATTATTCGGTTAGCCATTATTTGGGAGCAAGAATCCTGATTTCTAGTATGAGCCTGTGCCAGATTCAATTACCTTTGTCCTGCTTCTGCGGGAGCTTTAAATAAGCTAATAACATGATGATGAAATACAGTTTTCCTAACTGGACCTTAGGTTTATTTCTTTTGTTGACAGCTGTTTTTGGCTGTAATAAGGAATATGATACAATTGATGTGGTGGACGATAGAAATATACATGCCTATATTGAGCAGAACAATCTTAGTGCAATGCAGCCCTATAATAGTACAGGCATCTATTATCAAGTGCTAAATAGTGGGACAGGGCCAGTGATGCTATATTCAGATAAAATTCCTCTAATTTATACGGCACGTTCCCTAGATGGAAGGTACGTTAGTGTAGATACTTTTAGTGCTAATAACAGGTATGCCAGCTTCTTGGGTTATTTCAAGCCCGATAGTTTGGCCATTGTTGTTGGAGAAAAGCTGCAAAAAAGGAATGGAGTAATTAGAATACTGCTTCCATCCCGGTATGCGTATGGGAAAAATGGTTTTAATGGTATTCCAAGTAATGCATCACTTGATTATACGATAACAACACTTGACGAAACGAAGCAGCCACAGTATGATGATTTTTCCATCCGGAAATACTTGGTGGCAAATAATCTAACGGGTTTTATTGGGCGAACAGCGAGTGGGATTTATTATAAAATAATAAATCCAGGATCGGGGGTTTCAGCTACGCTCACCTCAACGGTAACCCTTGAATATACAGGCCAACTATTTAATGGAACGGTATTCAGTCAGGCATTACCGGGCGCGGGAATCAGTTTTAGGCTTAATACAACAATTCCTGGTTGGCAAGAGGTTCTTCAATTAGTACAACAGGGGGGCAGTGTGCGTATGATTCTGCCCTCGGCATCTGGTTATGGTTTTCCAGATCCGCTTAGGCCTAACGTATATGCGCCATTTGCAGCTGTTCCGGCATTTTCTTGTTTGGACTTTACGGTCAATGTAGTGGGTGTAACTAATTAGAGTTGGAATAGAATCTGTATATCAGTTATGTTGTGGTGAGCAAAGGGCTCCATCGATTTTGATCCGTGATCAGCTATCTCTACATATTGTTTTGATATGGTACCTCAAAATAGTTTCGAAATCAAACTACCCCAGTTTGAAGGCCCTTTCGACTTGTTGTTGTTCTTTATTGAGCGCGATGAGTTAGATATCCATGAGATTGCCATTGCCAAGATAACGGATGAATTTTTGGACTATATTCATCACCTCACAGTATTGAATATCGATATTGCTAGCGAATTTATTTTTGTTGCGGCAACGCTGATGCGGATCAAAGCCAAAATGCTTCTGCCTCATCCGGGAGCTAATGAATCAGAATCTGAATTAGATGCCAAGCAAGACCTTATTCAAAAGCTGATTGAGTACAAAAAGTTCAAACAGCTCTCAGAAGGTTTGAAAGATTTGGAAGATAAACGCTTTCAGCAAGAGCGAAGGGGTAACATAGGCTATGACATGAATCTTATTGCCCATACAGCAGTGTTTGCTGAGGAGCTTGCCTCAGTGGATTTGTACAAGCTCATGCGGACTTATCATCAAGTAATCAATCGGTATGAGTTGAGGGAGAATGAGCCTGTTCATACCATTATTCAATATCCCTACACCATTGAAAATCAAAAAAAAGTTATTACGCAGCTCATTGCGATTAATAAGAGATTAGATTTTAAGACTTTGCTGGCACAGTCAGAGAATAAAGTTCATTTTGTATACAATTTCTTGGCCATCTTGGAGATGTTGCAGCAGGAGTTGATATCGATTCAGATTGGTCTTGGATTTAATAATTTTTGGATTGCAGATAACCGTTCTTGAATCCAGCCAAAGACTCACTATTGAGTATGATAGCAGGAAGTGTTTGCGGCGAATAAATTATACAATAATTTATCATTTCTTCCGTCTTCACATAATAATGTAGAAGCTAAGGCTTCCTTTAAGCAGGAAAGCGGGGCAACTGTCGCTTTTGCCGAATTGAAGAGGAGCGATTCAATTACTCATATAATTCCATGAAAAAAATGCGTAATAAAACGTTTGACACAATGCGAGGTTTGGCTATTATGTTGATGATTTTGGCTAATGCTGCCCCCCTTTATCAAGGTGAATTTCCATTTATGATGCGTGTTTTGTTTTCATTGCCTGCACCGATGTTTATAATGATTTCGGGTTTTATGCTTGCACTAGGATACAACAAACATTCTTTTAGTTATTTTTTGAAGCGAGGGTTATTTATTGTTGTTGTGGCTGTGGGTGTAGATATAGGTATTCATCATATATATCCATTTCAAACATTTGATGTGTTGTATTTAATTGGTTTTTCGATGCCACTAGTGATACTCGCGTTACGATTAAATATTTATGTACAGTATGCTATAATTTTGGTCATATGTGTTTTTGCCGAATTTGCACGGGGATACTTTGGCTATATGCCTATTGGGGAATATAGCGACTTTAATCTTCGTACGTGGACTGAGCAAGCTTCGTATCCTTATGTAAGGCAATGGTTATTGAATGGGGATTTCCCAATATTTCCATGGATGGGTGTGATGTTGTTTGGTAGCCTCATAGGCAAACTATACATTTTAAGTAAGGATGAAAACTTTTTCCAAGGAAAATTTTTCCTTAATCATGCATTTTGTATGGTGATTTTGGGGGGCCTGCTCCTAATTATGTTACCGAGGCCAAATATGTACTTAGCAGCAGAAGGCTATGCAGAGGTGTTTTATGAGGCACATACAGGTTTGTTAATGTGTTTGCTCTTATTCCCAATGGTTATCTTATTCTTGTCTTCCTATCTTCAATGGGATAATTTGTTTGTTCATCTTGGACGTTCAAGTTTGGCAATCTATATACTCCATCTATTTCTTATTCATCAGATCTCAGCCCCACTCTTAGGAACCATTGCTTCTTTGCAAGGGTTTTACTTACTGTATGTAGGGCACTTCATTGTCATTTATGGAGCTGCTTCTTCTTTGGTGAGATTGAAGGCCAAATACAATAAGATGCCAGCGCTGGTAGCCTGGATCATTGGAACTTAAATGCTGATTTGTATGTTCTAGGGCTAAATAAGCTCATCGTCTTTATGCATATTATTAGGCGTTTGGTACTTGTCGTTTAAAAGTGGATAATCTGTACTTTTGGGAGGCACTTTAAAATTATTCCAAATGAACAGAGATCAGCAGCTATTCGACCTCATCCAAAAAGAGTTAAATCGTCAAGAAACAGGTATTGAACTAATCGCATCGGAAAACTTTGCAAGTAAACAGGTTATGGAGGCTGCTGGTTCTGTGCTGACCAATAAGTATGCGGAGGGTTTACCTGGGAAGCGTTATTATGGAGGTTGTGAGGTGATTGATGAGATTGAAAGCTTAGCGATTGATCGGGCTAAAAAGTTATTTGGAGCTAGTTGGGCGAATGTGCAACCTCATGCTGGTGCTCAAGCGAATGTGGCTGTTTTTTTAGCTTTGCTCAAGCCTGGGGATAAGATTTTGGGATTTGATTTATCTCATGGGGGGCATTTGACTCATGGTTCTCCGGTAAATTTCTCAGGCAAATACTTTCAACCTTACTTCTATGGTGTTGATCGGGAAACGGGGCGGGTCGATTATAAAAAGCTAGAAGAAATTGCCCTCAAAGAAAGGCCTAAGTTGATTATTTGTGGTGCGTCAGCCTATTCTCGGGATTGGGATTATGCCTTTATTCGTAGTGTAGCAGATCAAATAGGTGCACTTGTTTTGGCTGATATTGCGCATCCTGCAGGCCTAATTGCTAAAGGTTTACTTAATAATCCATTTCCATATTGTCATATCGTCACTACAACTACGCATAAAACACTGCGAGGCCCACGTGGAGGAATGGTGATGATCGGGCAGGATTTTGAAAATACACTGGGTTTGAGAACACCCAAGGGTGATTTACGGATGATTTCTTCTGTGCTAGATGGGGCTGTTTTCCCAGGCACACAGGGGGGGCCATTGGAGCATATTATTGCTGCTAAGGCCGTTGCTTTTGGTGAGGCTTTGAGTGAGGAGTATAGAAATTATGTTATTCGGGTGAAACAAAATGCGGCAGCCATGGCTAATGCCTTTGTCAGTCGGGGGTATCAGATTATTTCAGGAGGGACAGATAATCATTTGATGTTGATTGATCTTCGTAATAAAAATAGAACGGGAAAGGCAGTAGAGATTGCTTTGGGCAAAGTGGATATCACGGTCAACAAGAATATGGTTCCTTTTGATGATCAGTCTCCCTTTGTTACTTCTGGATTTCGTGTAGGTACGGCGGCCATTACTACCCGTGGCATGAAAGAAGAAGACATGGAAAAGATTGTTGGATTGATTGACCAGGTCATCACAAAACCAGATGATGAGGCAGGGTTGAAAATAGTTCGTCATCAAGTTCATGAGCTGATGACCAATTATCCTTTATATAAATGATCTTACTGGAAATTCGTCAATTAAAAATAAGTGAACATTTTTAGAAAATTATTCAGTGGCCAATGCAATACTGGCAATACTGATATGTACCTGATCTAGTTTGGTTAGTGCTTTTGCACAAGCCTCTAAAGTAGCACCTGTGGTTAGGACGTCATCGATGAGTAGGAGGTGTTTACCTTTGAGCTCGGCTCCATTTTGAACAATAAAACTTTCTTTTAGATTTTGTTGTCGTTCAAGCCTTGATTTTTTGGTTTGGGAGGAAGTATGCGTCCGTTTTATTAAATGGCTTGTAGAAACGGGAATTCTAAGGACAGATGAAAGGCCTAATGCGATGCACTCGCTTTGATTGTATCCACGCTGGTCTTTTTTGTTTGGGTGTATTGGGACAGGGATAATTAAATCGACATCCCACCCTTGTTGGGCGTGTTTTAGATCTAAACCATATAGTTCACCCATTCTAAAGCCACTATCGTGCCGCCCATTGTATTTCAGTTGGTGGATAATATGCTGAACGTTATTCCCTTTCCGAAAATAAACGAAAGCTCCAGCATGAATAAAGGGGAATCGCCCCCAGAGTTCATGAGCAAGAGGATTTTCAGCACCTAGCTGAAAGTGCGTACGGGGTAACTGAAAAATGCAAGTAGTGCATAGACTAGATTCATTTTTTACCAGATTAATGCCACAAGCAGCACATAGTTCAGGAAAAAATAAAGCAATAAAATCTTGAAAATATTCTCTAACGGATTTCATATAAAGCTATTGCATGAGCAAATTACCACCCTAGTGCGGTATCATCACCCCGAGGGTCGGCGCCTCCTTCGTAGTAGCCCCACTGATTTTTTAAGATGGCATCGACTCTTCCGATTGGGGCACGCTGGGTGATTTTGTACCCTTTTTGCTCGAGCTTGATTTTGGTTAGACTGTCAATAGCGCCTTTCTCCACAAAAATTTCGTCAGGTAGCCATTGGTGATGAAAGCGTTTGGCATTAACCGCATTTTGCATGCTCTTATTAAATTCAATGACATCAATAATTGTTTGAAATACGGACGTAATAATGGTTGAACCACCTGGAGTGCCAACCACCATGAATAATTCCCCATTTTTGGCGAGAATGGAGGGGGTCATGGAGCTAAGCATACGTTTATTGGGTGCAATGGCATTGGCCTCTCCACCTATCAGACCATACATATTAGGTGCTCCTGGTTTTACAGAGAAATCATCCATTTCATTATTTAATAAGAAGCCAGCACCTTTTACAAATACTTTGGACCCATATGAGCCATTGAGGGTGGTTGTAACGGCAACGGCATTTCCCCAGCGATCTACAATTGAGAAATGAGTAGTCTGTTCCCGTTCATCGACAGGGAGAATGCCAGCTTTGATAGTTGAACTTGGAGTAGCATTATTCCAACTAAAATCATTCATCCGGGAATGGATATAGTTTTGGTTTAATAATTGCTTTTGTGGGACAGGGTAAAAGTCAGGATCTCCTAAATATGTGGCTCGATCGGCATAAACCCTACGTTCTGCCTCTGTGATGAGTTGGATGGTGGAGTCGGAATTATACCCCCATCGTTTCACTGGATAGGGCTCAATCGATTTTAACAGTTGGATCAGTGCCACTCCACCACTAGAAGGTGGGGGCATAGTGGTAATTGTATATTCTTTGTAGGTCGCTGAAATAGGGGTTCGCCAAACGGATTGATAGTTTTCAAGATCTTCTTTACTAATAAGTCCTCCACCTGATTTCATCTCTGCGATGATGAGCTCAGCTGTTTCACCACCATAAAATCCAGCACGCTCTTGATCACGAATCAATTCAAGGGTGTAAGCTAGGTCACTTTGTTTTAAAATGTCTCCAACTGTCCATTGGCTGGTTTTTTGTAGATATGATTTGCCTGGGTTATACCTCTTAAAATCTTTTGCATACTGGTTGAGTTCCGAGGCTTGTTTACTTGTAATTGAAAAACCATTCTTTGCCAAATTAATAGCGGGCTGAATGAGCTGGTCCCAGCTTAATTTGCCATATCGTTGGTGTGCACGGATCATGCCATCAACGCTTCCCGGTACACCAGCAGCTAAATGACCATATAGGCTTTTATCCACAAGTGGGTTTCCTTGTGTATCTAGGTACATATCATGGCTTGCCTTTGACGGTGCTTTTTCGCGGTAATCAAGTGATGCTGTTTCCCCAGTTTTAGAACGATAAACCAGGAAACCGCCACCACCAATATTACCTGCATTGGGATATACAACAGCCAAGGCAAATTGAACAGCTACAGCAGCATCAATGGCATTCCCGCCTTTTTTTAGGATGTCGAGGCCTACTTTTGATGCTAGTGGATGGGCAGAAACAACCATCCCGTTTTTATACGTATGATTGTCTTGTTCTAACTGTCCATTGACACAAGAGCCTGAGTGCAGTAAAAGAAGAATACAGCAGACGGTTAGTCGAAATGTATTCGTATAATAAGTCAGCCAATGATTCTTAACTATTGACATACGTCGCATCGAGATAAATCTTATCTACAAGGTCTGCATTTTTTTGAAGAATTACTTTACGTTTTAAACTTAGCTTGGGAGTTAGCTCACCACCATCAATACTCCATTCTTGAGCTAAGAGTTGGAATTTTTTAATGCGTTCCCACCTCCCAAATCCTTCATTATAACGATCTATCTCCCGTTGATATTTATCAATTACTGTAGAGTTTTCTATCATTTCGGCAGGGGTTGTGTAGGGAATATTCTTCTCAGCACACCAGCCTTTTAGAGCCTCAAAAGCAGGGACAATGAGTGCAGCGGGAAATTTTCTATTTTCACCAAAAACCATAATCTGCTCGATAAACCTACATTCCTTAAACTTGATTTCTATGGCTTGAGGAGCAATATATTTTCCTCCAGCTGTTTTGAATATCTCTTTTTTTCGGTCAGTAATTCGCAGGTAGATACCATCTACCAGCTCGCCAATATCGCCGGTGTGAAAGAATCCATCGCTGTCAAGAGCTTCTGCTGTTAGGCTAGGGTGCTTGTAATAGCCTTTCATTATATTGGGGCCTTTGCATAGGATCTCGCCATCTTCGGCAATTTTAACCTCCACTCCTTGAATTACTTTTCCAACAGTGGTGAATTTGGTACCTCCTTTTTTCAATCCATTGGCAGCAACTACTGGGGAAGTTTCGGTTAATCCATAACCTTCAAGAATTGGGATCTTTGCTGCCCAAAATACTCGTGTTAACCGTGGCTGCAAAGCAGCTCCGCCTGAAACCAGTACCATGATATTCCCGCCTAATGCCCCCCTCCATTTTGGGAATACGAGCTTGTTGGCTAGCCATAGCTGGAGTTCATACCACCAGCCATTCTTTGCTTCTAGTTCGTATCGAAGTCCAAGATTTAATGCCCAAAAGAAGAGATGACGTTTAATCCCCGTAAGCTCTTTCCCCTTGGCAACGATGCGATCGTATATTTTTTCCAATAGGCGGGGAACGGTAGTGAATCCATGTGGTTTTACTTCGTTCATATCTGCAACGATGGTGTCGATATTTTCTGCAAAATAAATGGATGCCCCTCGATAGAGATAAAGATAGATTACCATTCGCTCGAAAATGTGTGATAGTGGAAGAAAGCTTAGTGCTCTAGAGAAGTGTTCTGGAAACAGCTCCGAAGAGGCAAGTACATTGGAGACCAGATTATGATGACTAAGCATCACCCCTTTTGGAGTACCGGTTGTTCCAGAAGTATAAATCAAGGTAAGTAGGTCTTCTGGGCTAACTTGGTCTCGATAGGATTGTAAGTTTGCCTTATTATTTTTTAGACCAAGTTGGAGAATATCTTTCCAATTGGGTAGGCCAGAAATTTCTTCAAAGAGAAAAAGCTGAAGCTCTTGATGGAGGTCTTTTAAGATATGATTGAGTTTGTCAAATAATATTTTGTCATTAACAAAAACGATTTTGATATCAGCATCTTTCAGAATGAAGCGGATATCATTTTCAGCTAGTGTGGGGTACATAGGAACCTGTACAGCCCCTAATTGGACGATAGCAAAGTCACAGATGGTCCATTCGGGTCGATTGGGAGACATGATAGCTACTTTGTCGCCCTTTTTAATGCCCAGCTTGATTAGGCCGCAGCTTGTTTGGTCGACTAGCTGTAGAAAATGATTGGTAGAGTATTTAATCCATTCCCCGGTATGTTTTCCGGTGATAATATCATCTTTTTGAAAGTTGTCCTGGATATGTTTGAGTAGGTCAAAAACGCGCGTTATAGTTGTCATATAGTTCTTTTAGTACAGATGTTTTTTGTGTTAGAATTATGTTCCCGATAGGTATGGAGCCAAATCTATAAGTAATTGAAAGAATAACAAATACCAAGACTGTGGGAAGTAGTTTTAAATTCTACATAAGCCCATCAGTATAGAGTGATATAAATTGTTGACTATACTACTCCTGTTCAAAACCATCTTCTGGGGCTCGATTAAATAATTATTTCTGGGAACTTCGGAGGACTGTGTACTTAAAAGATTGATAGTCTAAAGTTCCTCTGATAGATAACCAAATTGATTGTAATCCAATGATTGAGTACCTTAATTCTTTTTATTTAGTCAAGATTTGCGTAATCCCAGTGACAAGGCAAAATTCAATGTTTTTGTGACAGCGAATTTATGAGCTTGTTTAGAGTTTATTTTATGAAATTATTGCAGGTTATTTTTGAGCGAAATGAGACAGATTTTGGAGTCATAGTGGGCTTCTATGGCGAAATTGCAGCCAAAAAGAACCAAAAGAATAAAATCAAATAAACTCTAAACAAGCTCTATAATTGGCGATTAATGAAAAGTATCAAAATCTGAGGAAAATAGCACGGAGAACCCATCCATATCAAGCCTTGTCACTGTTATAATGCGGATCATATTTAACTTTAGGAGACAACCAGTATAAGAGCACCACTCTGGAATATCTAAAATTAAATGGAGCAAGTAGCAAACAGCCTCCAATGATAGTTGTCAGGTATAGCCATACATCATCAAATTCGAGACTGCCAGTAATTAAATAAGTTAAAATACCAAGGTTAACGCCCTCAGCTACATTTAAAGCATAGCTGACATACATAGCAGCATAAAAATAGCCAGGCTCTACCTCAAACTTCATTGAGCAGTGTGGGCAGCGCTCATGCATTTTCTGAGGCTTTAAACCATACATTCGGCCCAAAAAAATATGCCCACGACGACAACGGGGACATAATGCCTTTAGAAAGGCTTTATTTTTAGTGATCTCAGACATATTACTTCGTAGGGTTATGTGTAAGTGGCTAGTAAAATGTTAATTCAGGTAATTGGGAGGCTTAATAGAAGTCCTTTCGTTACTGCTCCGGTATCTTTTATACCAAATGAAACCCACGCCCATCACGGCCAGATAAGGTGCAGCTAGAAGGTAAAAAATACCCGTATTGAGTCCTTTGCCTTGGGTATTTCCTTTTTTCACTGAGTTTTCAGCATTTAATGTACACATGGCACACTGCGCATGGGATTTATTGAAGCAAAATAGAATCGAGAGAAATAAGATACTGGTTAGAGTTACTCGAATTTTCATGACGTAAATATACGCTTATATCGCCTAGTATCCAGCTAGTTGCTGGGTTGTTCTAAAATGTTGTTTAGTATTTTTTTTAGGATCCGTTTTACTAAACCCGGACCCTCATAAATAAAGCCCGTGTACAATTGGATAAGCGAAGCCCCAGCCTCTAATTTTTCGAGTGCGTCTTCGGGCGAATGAATACCACCCACCCCAATGATAGTAAAAGCGTGATTTGATTGCTGGGAAAGATATCGGATGACTTCTGTAGAGCGGTTCTTGAGCGGAAGGCCACTTAATCCCCCCATCTGTGTTGTTAAATCGTTTGGTGAAGTTAGTCCCTGATGAGAAAGGGTGGTATTGGTGGCAATTATTCCTGCAATCTTAGTTTCTTGTACAATTTCAATAATATCATCTAGTTGTGAGTGGTTAAGATCGGGAGCTATTTTTAACAGGATGGGCCGGGAAATTGAATTCTTTTTATTGTGACTTTGTAAGGTATGGAGGAGATGTTTGAGTGGCTCTTTTTCTTGCAAGTCGCGTAAATTCGGGGTATTGGGCGAGCTCACATTGACTACAAAATAGTCTACCACATCAAATAGTCGGTTAAAACAGATGAGGTAATCATTAACTGCCTGTTCATTAGGGGTAGACTTGTTTTTCCCAATATTCCCACCAATGATCAATCCATTTCGCTTAATGTGACTTAATCGATCAGCAACCACATCTACTCCTTGGTTGTTAAATCCCATGCGATTGATTAGTGCTTGATCAGAGGGCAGGCGAAATAGCCTGGGTTTTTCATTGCCGGGTTGGGGTAGGGGGGTAACAGTTCCTATCTCGATAAAACCGAAACCAAATTGAGCTAACTCTGCTATTGAAGTGGCATTTTTGTCAAATCCCGCAGCTAGTCCAACCGGGTTTT
Organism: Pedobacter sp.; assembly: GCA_008015505.1. GTDB lineage: Bacteria > Bacteroidota > Bacteroidia > Sphingobacteriales > Sphingobacteriaceae > Daejeonella. The sequence continues at coordinate 62,173 of SSFR01000008.1, read as the reverse complement.
TAAAGTGTAGTCCCAGAAGTCGGCGTTCTAGGCGCGGATCATTTAGTTGAAATTTTTTTCTGATGAGATGTTTTACTCCTCCAATGGCATTTATTTGCTTTAACCCTTTAGTAATAAGGTCATGAATTTGTTCGGGATCAAATTTGAAAAGTAAGGGTTTGATGTGTTTATACATTTTACTCTGAAATGGGAATGTTTGGGGCGAGTAATGGGTGAAGAGTGCATAAATAAAAAAGGAACAGCGGCGGTATAGACGTTGTTCCTTTTTGAGCGAGATTGGCTCATGTTTAAACGGTCATGATGTCTTTCTCCTTCGTTTCAGCAAGTTTATCAATTTTGACAATGCTGGTATCGGTTAGTTTCTGTACGTCAGCTTCACCTAGTTTTATCTCGTCATCAGAAGTCCCATCTACTTTTGACTTTTTAATTTTCTCATTGGCATCTTTCCGAATATTTCGAATGGCAATACGACCTTTTTCGGCTTCTTCTTTCACTTTTTTGACCAAGTCTTTACGACGCTCCTCGGTTAAAGGTGGGACATTGAGACGAATAATTGTCCCATCATTTTGTGGATTCAACCCTAGGTTGGATTCCATAATTGCCTTTTCAATGGCAGAAAGCATGGTCTTTTCCCAAGGTTGTATGACTAAGGTGCGTGCATCTGGTGTATTGACAGTGCCAACTTGATTGAGTGGGGTAGGGGTACCATAATAGTCAATCATAATGCCATCGAGCATGGATGGCATGGCTTTTCCTGCACGAATTTTAGTTAATTCACCATCGCAGAAATCAATGGCTCTTTCCATATGTGATTTGGCGTCGTCTAGTTGTTTTTTTATGGCGTCGTTCATACCGAGCATGTTTAAAATTTATTTGATTTTATTCTTTTGGTCCTTTTTGGCTGCAATTTCTTTAGATATTTTCGCCATAGAAGCCCACTATGGCTCCAAAACCTGCCTCATTTCGCTCAAAAATAACCTGCAATAATTTCATAAAATAAACTTTAAACAAGCTCATTTTTTGCATTCGATGGGCAAAAATAATATTCTTTTCTGGTATTAGCCTTTAACCAAGGTTCCTATGGGATCTCCGTTGGTGATGCGCATCAAGTTGCCTGACTTATTCATATCGAAAACAATAATAGGTAAGTTGTTCTCTTGACAAAGTGTGAATGCGGTCATATCCATGACATTCAAATTTTTACGATATACTTCCTGATAAGTGATTTGTTCATAGCGGACGGCATCTGCATATTTTAATGGGTCGGCAGAATAAATGCCATCTACACGCGTCCCTTTCATCACAACATCTGCTTGGATTTCGACTGCACGTAATGAAGCCGCACTATCTGTGGTGAAATATGGATTGCCAATACCTGCACCAAAAATTACAATACGTCCTTTCTCGAGGTGACGTACAGCTCTGCGGCGAATAAAAGTCTCACATATTTGCTCCATTTTTATGGCAGTCATAAGCCGAGTTTTTACAGCTAGTTTTTCCAGTGCATCTTGTAAAGCCATGCTATTTATCACGGTGGCCAGCATACCCATATAGTCTGCCTGAACACGGTCCATGCCTGCTTTTTCAGCACTTAGTCCCCGATAAATATTTCCCCCTCCAATGACGATGGCAATTTCAATACCTTTGTTGTGCACTGCTTTAATGTCTTTGGCGTATTGAGCTACACGGTCAATATCGATACCATATTGTTTGTCGCCCATTAAGGCTTCGCCACTTAGTTTGAGCAGGATGCGTTTGTATTTCATGAGGCCAAAAATATTAACATTTTCTTAATATCGTGGCACTCAAAGGTATTCATGGAGTGTTTGTGGAAGAGAGATGATTATTTAATCTTTGTATGTATCATAAAGAGAGTTATAAAAAGCATAGAGCGTGGCATAATAAGCATTTTCCTACGGATGAGTCTAAAACTAGACATCTACGAAAAGTAAAAGCGGCCGATGAGCAAAATGTAACCACGTGGCTTCAAAATCTTTTCTTCACTTGTTTTTCGCCACTTATAGCAGTGCCTAAGCAGCGTTGGTTAACTGTTGGGGATGCTTATGGATTAGATGCACATTACCTTTTGTCGCATGGGAAGCAGGAAGTTCATGCTAGTGATTTAAATCCCGAATTTCTTCGGGTTGCCAAGCAGGAGGGTTTGATTACAGATTATTCGTCTGAAAATGCCGAAATGCTTTCCTTTGGAGATGATCATTTCGATTATGTGCTTTGTAAGGAGGCCTATCATCATTTCCCTCGACCTTATGCGGCCTTGTATGAAATGATTCGAGTGTCAAGAAAAGGTATTGTACTTATTGAGCCACAAGACCCTATTTCCAAAATGCCATTTTTGTTGTTTATGATAAATTTATTGACGTCCCTTTCACCGAAACTGGCCAATAAGCTCTGGAAGAATAGATTCTCCTATGAACCTGTTGGGAATTTCGTATATAAAATTTCGGAACGTGAGTTGGAAAAATTTGCTGCGGCATTAAATTGTCCGGTGGTAGCTTTTAAGGGTATTAATCCTAACTTTTATCATGAAGGAATAGAAAGCGTAAAAACTAAAATGAGTGATACACGATTTCTTAAAATAAGGCTTAAGAAAGGTATTCTTGATTTTCTGGTTAAATTAAGGCTTATTCCTAGTCAGGTTTTATGTGTTATGGTGTTTAAGTCTCGTCCAGAAACGTCTACTTTAATGAGCCTTATAAAGGCTGGGTATAAGATTGTGGATATCCCACCTAACCCATATTTAAACTAAAAGAGAGGGGGATCAAAAAAAAGCCATCTCCTTTAGAGAGATGGCTTTTTTTTGAATGATGTTCGTTCGAATTAAGCTACACCAAGTTGTGCGCGTTTAAATCGAGCTACTGTTAAACCTTTTTGTACACCATCTAAATACTGGGCGATGGTTTTAGATGAATCTTTTACAAATTCCTGGTTTAATAATGTAGCATCTTTGTAGAATTTGTTCAGCTTACCTAGAGCAATTTTTTCTACCATTTCTTCAGGCTTTCCTTCTGCCCGAATTTGCTCTTTGGCAATTTCTAATTCGCGCTCAATGGTACGTGCATCTACGTCTCCTTTATCGAGGGCGATGGGATTCATGGCTGCAATTTGCATGGCCACATCTTTACCTACTTCTTGTGCATTAGCTACATCAGTGTTTAAAGCGACGAGTACACCTAGGCGGTAATTTCCATGGATATAAGCAATTACTTTTTCACCATCAACTACTTCGTATTTAGAAATGCCAATTTTCTCGCCAATTTTTCCTGTTTGATCTAGAATAGCATCGGATAGTTTTACTCCATTTAGTGTCAAATCTAAGAGTGCTTCTGTGGATGTGGGACTATGAGCGATTGCTAAGTCGATGATTTGGTTAGCAAAACTGATAAAGTCAGCATTTTTAGCAACAAAATCAGTTTCGCAGTTCAATTCGATGATAAAACCACGTTTTCCATTTTCAGTCGTTTTGGCAATAACTACACCTTCGTTAGATTCACGGTCCCCTCGGCTTGCGGCTACTTTAGCTCCTTTTTTGCGTAGATAATCAACAGCAGCCTCGAAGTCTCCGTTCGACTCGATTAGTGCTTTTTTACAGTCCATCATGCCAGCGCCTGTTTGGCCACGTAGTTTGTTTACGTCTGCTGCTGAAATTTGTAATGTAGACATACCTTATATTTTTAATTTCTACTCCTTCACACGATATGATAGGAGCAAATGATTTGTTGAAAAATAAACTCTCTTTGTACAGCTCAGTAGCTGGGCAGATTTTATTCTGCTGGTTCGCTATTTTTGGTATCTTCTGCTGTAACGGCTACTTTACGAGCACGTTTGTTTGGGTGAACATCTTGCACTTCGACAACTGGGCTACCTTCAGTATCTAGTTTTGTTTTTGCAGCTACAGCTTCTTTTTCTGCTTCTTCTTCTTTATCGCGTTTGCGTTCTTCTAATCCTTCTTTTACGGCTTTGATAATGATGTCAGTGATAAGTGCAATTGATTTGGTCGCATCATCATTGGCAGGGATTGGGAAGTCGATGTTTGAAGGATCGGAATTGGTATCTACCATCGCGAAAGTAGGGATGTTTAATTTCAAAGCTTCAGTAACAGCGATATGCTCCTTTTTTACATCGATGATAAATAACGCAGCAGGTAAACGGTTGAGATCAGATATCCCACCTAAAAGTGTTTCTAACTTTACACGTTCACGTTGAATCATCAGCCTTTCTTTTTTAGAAAGTACATCGAACGTGCCATCTTTGGTCATTTTGTCGATATTCGACATTTTTTTGATGGATTTCCGTACTGTTGCAAAATTGGTCAGCATGCCCCCAAGCCAACGCTCTGTTACATAAGGCATATTTACTGATTTTGCTTGCTCTTCAAGGATATCTTTTGCTTGTTTTTTAGTTGAAACAAATAATACCTTACGGCCCGACTTGACAATCTGTTTAATTGCAGCAGCAGCCTCCTCTATTCGTGTAATGGTTTTGTTTAAATCGATGATGTGGATACCATTGCGCTCCATGAAAATGTAGGGCGCCATTTTGGGATCCCATTTACGCGTAAGGTGACCAAAGTGCACACCTGCATCCAATAAATCTTGATAGGTTGTTCTTGCCATTGTTTGATCCTCCTGAGATTAACGTTTACTAAATTGAAATTTCTTACGGGCTTTTTTGCGACCAGGTTTTTTACGTTCAACCATACGGTCATCGCGGGTCATGAGTCCCTTTGCTCTCAATGAAGTCTTTTTCTCTGGATCTAGTTCCACAATAGCTTTGGCTATCGCCAAACGAACAGCTTCTGCTTGTCCTTTTACACCACCTCCTGATACATTCACAACTACATCGAACTTACCTGTTGATTCTGTAACTTCTGTAGATTGGGTAACAATGTATTGTAGGGGTAATGTGGGGAAATAGGTTTTGTAGTCCCTTCCATTTACAGTAATGGCACCATTACCATCTTTTAAATAGATGCGGGCAATTGCTGTTTTTCTTCTTCCCGAAGTATTTGTTGTTGACATTTCTTTTTCTCCTCTAAATTATAGCTGAATGGTTTTTGGATTTTGAGCAGTATGTGGATGCTCAGATCCAGCATAAACAAATAGATTTTTGTACAACGCTCTGCCTAAACGATTTTTAGGTAACATGCCACGTACCGCTTTCTCGACTACACGATTAGGATGTTTGGCCATCAACTCTTTTGGAGAAATGAAACGCTGACCACCTGGATAACCAGTGTAGGAAACATATTCTTTGGTTTCGAATTTGCTTCCAGTCAGTTTTACCTTGTCTGCATTGATGACAATTACATTATCACCGCAGTCTACGTTCGGGGTGAACGACGGCTTGTGTTTTCCTCTAATGATTTTGGCAATTTTAGAAGACAAGCGCCCCAAAATCTCGCCCTGAGCATCAACAACAATCCATTCCTTGTTGACGGTCTTTTCGTTGGCTGAGACAGTTTTGTAACTTAACGTATTCACTTGTTTGATATTAAATTAAACACTTTTTTAATTTTTCCCCACAAAAACGCGGGAGCGCAAAGATAGTTTGAATTACTTTAATTATCAAGGGGTTGTATGAGAGGTTCTTGAGGTTTGTGTTGATCCAGGAGTTTTAAGGTATGCTCTAGTGCATTATTGCTGGTCCATTCGCCATGGCCAGGGATGACATACTGATGCTTATGGAACTTTTGTGTTACCTTTTTTATTGATGTAGGCCATGCTTGTAGGTTGGCATCAGCAATATTGCCTAGGCTATTACGATCTAGGCTATTTACTAAGCACCCGCCATAAAGAACTTTTTGCTTTCTACACCAAACTACAATATTATCTTTGGTATGCCCTTCTCCCGGATAATAAGTTTGGAAGGTATGCTCGCCCACGGTGAAGATGGTGTCTTTGCTAAAATAGAATTCCGCTTTTTCAAAATGGTGACTTTTACATAAATCATAGGTTTGTTTGGAGGAATAGGTTTTTATGCCTTGTTTTTGGAAATAGTCGAATCCACCAGTTCTGTCATCGTGGAAATGTGTGCCTATGGCTAGAACTACTTTCTTCTGATGGTGTTTTAAAATATAATCTAGTAGTGACTGACATTTTGTTGTGTCCCAGACCCCATCCAGTAATACAACTCCGTCTCGAGTTACGACATACATTGAGTTGGAGTCGTACTTTTTCCCCTTCCAAGTATTATAAGTCTTAATGATGTAGTAATCACCTGTTAAGTGGTTGATAGTTAGTTTTTTTTCCTGTTTCGTGCTATTCGAATTGTTTAGTGGTTGACTTTTTGCAATGTTTGGGTATCCTCCTAATGTTAATATAATCAAGGCTAATAGTGTGTGAAAAATTTTTGAAGTCATAACGATATTTAGCTTTTTAATACAAGACTAAAAATTTTATTTGACAAATGTTAGAATTTAAAAAGTGTTATTTTGTACTTCTAATTTTCTTTCAGACCTTTACAAAATTATGATCAATCAATTAAATATACATTTGTGGTGGCAGGCTGTTAAAAAACAGGCCAACAGCAATGTGTATAGGTGATATAAATGACAGCATATTTTTAGAGATGTTGATTAAAAACCCGACCCACGAGCTGTCGGGTTTTTTTGTGCCGGGAAGAATGTATGAAGTAGTACTTTAATTACAATGAATAATTTTAAGTTATATACGACCTATAAACGTTTGTTGGCCGATACGACCACCCCGGTGAGCATTTATTTGCGCTTGCGGGATGTATTTCCCAATAGTTTGCTGTTGGAAAGTTCAGACTATCATGGGCGGCAAGGGAGCATGAGTTATATCTGTTTTGACCCTATTGCAGGGATTAAACTCAAGGACGAGCAGCTTACAACCTATTTCCCAGATGGATCGAAGGAAGATAAATCGATAATTGGTGTTGATTTGAAGCATGAGTTGTCTTTGTTTTGTAAGCGTTTCCAGTCAGTAGATGAGCCGGATTTTAAATTTGCCTCTGGGGGCTTGTTCGGCTATTTTACTTATGAAACCATCCAACACTTTGAGGATATTCAGTTGAATGCAAAAGCGCATCCAGAGCGAACGATTCCCAGAATGCAGTATCATGTATATCGGTACTTAATTGCTATTGATCATTTCAAGAATGAACTTTATTTATTCGAGCATCGTACAGATCAAGATGTCCAAAGTGGTTTGGAAAAAATTCAATACTTGATTCAGAATAAAGATTTTCCGACATATTCGTTTTCTTGTAATGGAGAAGAGTGCTCGAATTTTTCGGATGAGGAGTTTTTGGCTGTAGTGAAGCAGATGAGGCAGCATATTGCCAGGGGTGATGTTTTTCAAATTGTTCCGTCGCGGTCTTTTTCCAGGCCATTTTTAGGGGATGAGTTTAATGTGTATCGAACCTTGCGTTCGATCAATCCATCGCCCTATTTATTTTATTTTGATTATGGAGATTTCAAACTTTTTGGGTCATCACCTGAGGCACAGCTCACAATAAAAAATGGAGAGGCGAGTATTTATCCCATTGCAGGTACTTTCAAGCGTACAGGGAGTGATTCACTAGATATCAAGTTGGCTGAAGATTTGAAAAATGATGCCAAAGAAAGTGCAGAGCATGTGATGTTGGTAGATCTGGCTCGCAATGACTTGAGCCGTCATTGCCAGCAAGTAGAGGTCCAATCATTTAAAGAAGTACAGTATTATTCACACCTGATTCACTTGGTTTCAAAAGTGACAGGAAAAATTAAAGGAGATGTGGATTCATTTCAGGTGGTTGGTGATACTTATCCTGCTGGAACATTAAGTGGAGCCCCTAAGTACATGGCCATGAGTTTGATCGACCAGGTGGAAAATCATCAGCGTGGTTTTTATAGTGGCGCTATTGGTTATTGGGGATTCAATGGTGATTTTAATCATGCGATCATGATTCGTTCTTTTTTAAGTCGGAATAATATGTTGCATTATCAGGCTGGGGCAGGAATTGTACTCGATTCGGATCCAAATTTGGAGCTCAATGAGGTGAATAATAAAATGATGGCTTTGCGAAAAGCTTTAGAAATGGCGGAGGAATTATAGGATGACTATTTTGGTAATTGATAATTATGATTCATTCACATTCAATTTGGTTCACCTTTTAAATGAGGTGGGGCACGAAGTCGTTGTTTGGCGGAATGATAAGTTTAACTTAGCAGATGTGAATGCATTTGATAAAATAGTGCTTTCTCCTGGGCCGGGAATTCCCTCAGAGGCGGGTTTATTATTAGATGTGATTAGAACTTATTCACCTACAAAAAGTATACTAGGGGTTTGCTTGGGTATGCAGGCTATTGCTGAGGTATTTGGTGGAGAGTTATACAATCTTTTACGTCCAGTTCATGGCCGAGCTACCCCCATTCGCGTGTTGGATACTCAGGAACAATTGTTTCTGAACTGTCCGACAACGTTTCAGGTTGGCAGGTATCATTCATGGGCAGTTTCAAATGAAAAGATACCAGTGGAGTTAAAAGTGACTTCTACAGACTTGGATGGAGTGATTATGTCGCTTAGGCATCAAACTTTGGATGTACGAGGGGTACAGTTTCATCCAGAATCAGTATTGACAGAATATGGTAAACAGATGATAACCAATTGGAGTGAGGCTGTAAACTCATGAATATTTTAGATCAAATAGTATGTACCAAGCGTGTGGAAATTGCCCTGGCTAGGTCTAAAAAGCCGGTGGAAACGCTTGAAAAAAGCGAAGCATTTGAACGCACTTGTTACTCCTTACGGGAATTCTTACTTGATTCTACTCGAACGGGTATTATAGCCGAGTTTAAGCGACAGTCACCATCTAAGGGTATTATCAATGATTGGTCTAGTGTGGTAAAAGTAAGTACAGGATATGCGCGGGCAGGGGCTTCGGCTTTATCCATCCTGACGGATCAGCATTATTTTGGGGGGCATCATCAGGATTTAATTGATGCTAGACGGGCCAATGATATCCCTGTTTTACGGAAGGACTTTATCTTAGATGAATACCAAATTATTGAAGCCAAGGCTATTGGTGCAGATATTATTTTATTGATTGCCTCGATTCTAAGTCCCAGGGAAGTACAGAATCTAGCCAGGTTAGCCAAAAGTCTTGGTTTGAGTGTATTGCTAGAAGTGCATAATCTAACCGAGCTTGAAAGAAGTATCTGTGATGATCTGGATGTTATTGGTGTAAATAACCGTAACCTAGAAGATTTTTCAGTATCGGTTCAGCATTCATATGAGCTAGCCGATCAAATTCCCGATCAATTTTTAAAAATAGCTGAAAGTGGTATCTCTCGTGTGGAGACTATTCGTTCACTTAAAGAAGTAGGTTTTCATGGTTTTTTGATAGGCGAAAATTTCATGAAGAACAAAATTCCACACCAGGCGATGCGGGATTTTGTAAAGAGTTTATAAAGGAATTTTTAAGGTGCTGGGGTAGATGACGAGGTGCTATTCCCCCGATAATTTATGAGCCTGTTTAAATTTTACTTTATGAAAGTATTATAGGGTATTTTTGAGCGAATTTGCAGCCAAAAAAACACATAAGAATAAAATCAAATAAATTTTAAACAGGCTTCTAGCTTTGAGGGAACTTTTTATAATCGAAGAACACATTTCCTGCCCAATTTCCTTGAAAATTTCCCATTGTGGTGCCACCGGTATTCCAATTAGCAAGGCCGTTAATAGCCAGCTCTTTTGCAAAATCTGCTAAAGCATTTAATACTTCTTTCTGCGATAGGTCATACATTCCCTTATTTGCATACTCAGCGCAACTGCTGAAAATTGCTTTGTTTCTTCTCACTGTCTGAACAGGTCCATGCGCATCTGTAAAAGCAGTACTGGTAAATGAAGAAATTGCTATTTGATGGATTTTATACGTTACTTGATCTATATGAAACGGTTCGCTACTTATACCATACTTATTTCCGACTTTTTGTAAGTGGTTGGCGTAGTGGAGTAATTCCTTACTTGCTATTTCTTTGTAGAGGTTATGAGCTCCTGAGTATGCTTCTTCTTCATTTTTGTTGAAGGAGGTATCATAAAAATATAGAATATTTGGCACTACAAATAGCCGATGGATAAAGGTTGTTAATGCCTCTAATACCTTTTTCTCGGATAGTAAGCAACATTGGGCAATTGCAAGGGTAACGCATTTATCCAATAGCATATCCATACTATATCCTGTACGGCGTAGAAGATCACCACGATGTGTTTGAATTTGATGTGGAGCAAATTTCGCAAGAAAGTTTGCTTTGACTTTTTGAATATAAACCTCTTTATTGGTGACCATCCTAATCGCTTCATCTGTACTGGGTATATGACTACCAGCCGCGGCTAGTTCATTTAATGCATTGAGTACACATGGGCCAGGTTCCCAAGATGGGGAAGGGAAAAGGTTCTTTAGATATCTTAGAAAATTTTCTGCTCGCATATCTTACTCCTTTCGGTTTTTGCATGTATTTAAAGGGGGGAGTCATGCTTAGTTATTAAAATTTTATTAAAAAATAATAATATTATAAATATAAACAGCTTTTATACTTAGCAGGTGTTAAAATTTGTTAAATTAATAGAGCAAGATTTAAAGGTTTAAACAAGCGCCATGATAAGGGTAGTAAAGAAGTGTTACTTGAGATAAATGCTTATGAGGGTGAACAAGTTTTATTATTTCGCCAATTGGTATTCCTTATGCAAAACCAAAAAGCTTGCTCTTTCCTCTTTTTTGAATGGGATATCCCAGTTGCCTTGATAGCTTATTTTAGTGGGAAGCAGTGCTTGATCATTGCCAAAATAGTTTAGTTCGATATTCATCTGCACATCAAAATTGAGCAGGAGGTTATCATATTTCATATCGATGTATCGACCGAGTATCTGAAAATTGCGTAGATCGAAGATGGTGGTGAGCTCCTTGATCATGAGTCCATTTTTGGTGGAATTAGCTAATTCGGGTTTCTGGCTAATCTTGAATCGATAAATAGGGATCGAGTCTGAATACATGCCTCGGTCAAATGAATAATTATAGTACTGGCGCATTGTAGGGGTAAAGATTTGTGTTTTGCTGCCAATAAATGGAATGCCTTTAATGGGTTTACCCGGACTAAAAATGAGTGTTTTAAGTTTGTCTTTATAGGATTCATCTAGGGTAGCTTTCTCAGATGCCTGGGGAATGAAGTCCGTATTATTGGCATTCATGAAAATATAATCAAACATTTTAGCCGTATAGAGCTGATACTTGCCATTATGTCGATATACTTGACCACTATCTTGTTTGGTCAGATATTTCATTTGGTGTTTGGTGTTATTGTTGTCATGATATATTTGGCGATAGATTTTAGCATTGATTCGATTCTTTTTGTTATAGGTGAAAAGTCGGTTCTCTGCAATAAAGCTATACTTACTCATTTCCCGGAAAGCTTTATAAAAGCTGGTATCACTCATAATAGCATCGATGAATGATTGGGCAGTTAGTCGAGTGGATCGAATAATGATCGGTGAGTCGATAGTTACTGATAAAACAGTATCTGGATTAAATCGGGGTATTTTTTGAGCTTTGGCAGTAGTCAGCAAGGCTATCGAGAGTACTAGTATAATAAGGACTCCTTTCATAATGCCTCAGTTGCCCAAGTATCTAATTGCAATATAGGCCATCAGTCCGGTGCTTACTTGCAGTGCTTTTTCGTCAATATTGAAGGTTGGTGTATGTACTGCTGATGTGATACCGAGGGTCTCATTTCGTGTTCCAAGGCGGTAAAAACAGGCATCTGAGACCTGTGAATAGTAAGCAAAATCTTCCCCAGCCATCCAAATATCTAGATCTTTTACCTGTTCTTTGCCAAGATACTCTTCTGCATAGGCGCGTACTTGTGCCGTTAGTTTTTCCTCATTGACTAAAAAGGGATAACCGTTAATAATCTTAAATTCACAGCTGCCTCCCATTGCCTCGGCAATACCTTCAGCCATTTTTTTCATTTTCTCGTGAGCTTGTTTTCGCCAAACCTCATCTAGTGTGCGGAATGTCCCCTCCAAATACACATCATTCGGAATAACATTGGTAGCCCCATTAGCGATTACTTTGCCAAAGGATAATACACAAGGTATTCTAGGATCAGCTAAACGACTCACAATTTGCTGCAAGGCAACGATAATATGGGCTGCAATTAGTACAGGGTCTATATTTTGTTGGGGTTGTGCGCCATGTCCACCTTTCCCACGCACCGTGACATAAATCTCATCGGTAGAGGCCATGTATTTACCTGATCGGAAGCCAACTTTGCCGGCTTCAATCAGAGGCATCACGTGTTGGCCAATAATGGCTGCTGGTTTGGGGCTCTCTAATACGCCTTCTTTAATCATTAGGCTAGCCCCTCCTGGGAGCTTTTCTTCACCAGGCTGAAAAATCAGTTTAACTGTTCCTCCAAACTCATTCTTTAATTTGGACAGTATTTGGGCAGTTCCTAATAGTGACGAGGTGTGCACATCGTGTCCGCAGGCATGCATTATCCCCTCTACCTTGGACTTATAAGGAACATTATTGGCTTCGTTGATAGGTAGGGCATCCAAATCGGCACGTAAAGCCACTACTGCTTCTGAAGGTTTATCTCCTTTAATTAAGCCAACCAGTCCGGTATTAGCCATAGTTTGATAGGGGATACCAAGTTCATCAAGCTTGGATGCTACAAAAGCTGCTGTTCGGGTCTCGTGGAAGGATAGCTCTGGGTTGGCATGCAGATGCTGTCGGGTTGCTACAACCTCATTGTGGATGGCAGTGGCTAGATCAGCAATTTTTTGTTTGAGCATATGCTTTATAGTATTGAAGCCTAATCCTTTACAAGGTAGGAAGAGGGCTTATCACATTCCATGACAGCTTTTATATTTTTTCCCACTTCCGCATGGGCAAGGATCGTTTCGCCCAATTTTAGTTTCTACACGAATAGGCTGTGGTTTTTGTAGTTCCCGGGTATCGGCTTCGAGTACACTGGTGACCACTTGTGCTAGTTCGGGTTTCGATGTTTTCAGTCTGCTTAGGTCTTGAACACGCTTGGGCCGTGCCTCACGAATATGTTCCGGTTGTTGATTCGGCAAACTTCCTTTGAACAAAAAGCTAACTACTTCTTTATTTACACTTGCTAACATTTGTTTGAACAAATCGAAAGCCTCCATTTTATAGACAATCAGAGGGTCTTTCTGCTCGTAAACGGCATTTTGTACCGATTGCTTTAATTCATCCATTTCCCGCAGATGCTCTTTCCATGCTTCGTCAATAAGAGATAAAATCACTGTTTTTTCAAAAACTTTGGATACTTCGCGTCCCCTAGTTTCTACAGCTTTTCTCAAGTTAACTGAAATTTGCACCACGCGTGTTCCGTCTGAAAAAGGAACGATAATCTCTTCAATCTGATCACCACGCTCTTTGAATACATCTTCTAGTACGGGAAGGGCGTGCTGGGAAATAGATTCTGATTTACGTTGATAAAATGCACTAATTATATTGAAAATTTGATCTGTTAAAGAGTGGATTGAGCTGTCGGAAAAATCTTTGTCCGATACTTCCGGATCAACAGAGAAAATACGAATAATTTCTAGTTTGAATCCTTCAAAGTTTTTTTCCTCTTTATACTCAGCAACAATATCTTCAACGACATCGAAAATGGTATTACTCAAATCCACGTCTAAGCGTTCTCCAAATAGGGCATTTTTACGTTTGGCATAAACAACTGAGCGTTGTGCATTCATTACGTCGTCATATTCTAATAAACGTTTACGTACGCCAAAATTGTTCTCTTCTACTTTGCGTTGAGCTCGTTCTATTGATTTAGTAATCATTGAATGCTGAATTACCTCGCCTTCTTCGATACCCATCCGGACCATGATATTTGAGATTCGCTCCGAACCAAACAGTCGCATCAAATTATCTTCTAGGGAGACAAAAAACTGAGAAGACCCCGGGTCTCCTTGTCTACCAGCACGACCGCGCAACTGGCGATCGACACGGCGCGATTCATGACGTTCAGTACCTACGATAGCTAAACCGCCTGCTTCTCGTACGCCTGTTCCTAGTTTGATATCGGTACCACGACCAGCCATGTTGGTTGCAATGGTTACTGTTCCTGCTTGACCTGCTTCGGCCACAATGTCAGCCTCTTTTTGATGGAGCTTGGCATTTAATACATTATGTTTAATGCCACGTAGTTTGAGCATACGACTCAAGAGTTCGGATATTTCGACTGAAGTTGTACCTACCAACACTGGCCGCCCGGCTTGGGTAAGTTTGGTGATTTCGTCAGCTACGGCGTTGTACTTTTCACGGACGGTGCGGTATACCATATCTTCTTGATCCTTTCGCTGTGTGAGTACATTAGTCGGTATCTCAACCACATCTAGTTTATAGATCTGCCATAATTCTCCAGCCTCGGTGGTTGCTGTACCTGTCATTCCACAGAGCTTATGGTACATCCGGAAGTAATTTTGCAGGGTGATGGTAGCATAGGTTTGCGTGGCATCTTCCACTTTGACATTTTCCTTGGCCTCGATTGCTTGATGCAAGCCATCAGAATAGCGTCGTCCTTCCATGATACGTCCCGTTTGCTCATCAACCAACTTGATTTTCCCCTCGTCGATGATGTATTCAATATCTTTTTCGAAAAGAGTGTAGGCTTTCAATAGCTGATTGACAGAATGAATACGTTCCGATTTGATCGAAAAATTGCGCATGAGCTCATCCTTTTTGGCTATTTTTTCTTCGTTGGAAAGTGTGGACTTCTCCAGGTCAGCAATTTCTGTTCCCACATCAGGCATGACGAAGAAGTGGGGGTCTTCTCCTGAAGCAGTGATTAGCTCAATACCCTTCTCAGTAAGCTCTACTTGATTATTTTTTTCGTCGATGACAAAAAATAGTTCAGCATCCACTTTAGGCATTTCTTTGCCCTGATCTTGCATGTAATTATTTTCCGTCTTGATTAAGATTTGTTTGATGCCTGACTCACTCAAGAATTTGATGAGTGCTTTGTTTTTTGGCAAACCTCGATAAGCGCGAAGTAGTGCTAGTCCACCTTCTTCCACACCTGATTTGCCGTCATTGATTAGCTTTTTGGCTTCATTAAGTACGGTATTGATGTAGTTTTTTTGTGCATTGACTAGGCGCTCGATACGGGGTTTTAGGTCATAAAATTCGTGTTCATCGCCTTTAGGTATTGGTCCAGAGATGATAAGTGGGGTACGGGCGTCGTCGATTAATACCGAATCGACCTCATCCACCATGGCAAAGTGTAATTTGCGTTGAACTAAACTCTCTGGAGATAAGGTCATGTTGTCGCGCAGATAATCAAATCCAAACTCATTATTGGTCCCAAAGGTAATGTCGGCCAAGTAGGCTTTACGGCGCTCGTCGGAGTTGGGTTGATGTTTATCGATGCAATCGACGCTCAAGCCATGGAATTCGAATAGTGGTCCATTCCATTCCGAGTCGCGTCGGGCCAGGTAGTCGTTTACCGTAACGATATGAACTCCTTGTCCTGCTAGGGCATTGAGATAAGCTGGTAGTGTTCCTACTAATGTTTTACCTTCTCCGGTGGCCATCTCAGCAATTTTTCCTTGATGAAGTACAATACCCCCAATTAATTGAACATCATAGTGAACCATATTCCATACCACTTCGTTTCCAGCGGCCATCCAAGTATTGTGATGGATGGCTTTGTCGCCTTGGATGAGTACGTTCGATTTTTTGGCAGCTAAATCTCGATCAAATGGGGTGGCTGTTACTTCAATCGTTTTATTTTCTGTAAATCGGCGAGCAGTTTCCTTCATCACTGCAAAGGCTTCGGGCAAGATCACCAAAAGAATTTCTTCTAAGTACTTGTCACGATCTTTTCGCAGTTTGTCTAGTTGGTCGTACCAGGCCGTTTTTTCGTGTATAGTGAGCTTTGGATCTTCGGCTTTAAAGATGATATCAGCGATTTCATTGTCGATATCAGCCAGATGAGCAGCAATTTGAGCTTTGAAGCGGGGTGTTTTTTCGCGTAGTTCATCATTGCTGAGTGTATATAGCTCAGCATAAGCCACCTTAATTTGGTCGACTAAAGGTCGAATGAGTTTGATATCACGGTCTGATTTACTTCCAAATAATTTACTGAGAAAACCTAGCATAGTAATTCGTTTTTTAGCATAATCAACAGTGCGGGCTGCCACTAAATGAATCTTGGCATGCTTGCAAAGTCAACAAGGCCACGAAGTTACGAATTTCTGCCGGAAAGCCCTTTGGGCCGTCAGCCTATGGAATGAATAGTAGCTATTATTTACTCATAGGGTAATTTTGTTCATAATACTTGCAGAAGCTAGTTAGTGGACAAATTGTACATTTAGGTTTTCGGGCGATGCAGATATATCGTCCATGTAAAATGAGCCAATGGTGTGCCAGATGAATTTTGTCTTCTGGGAGGTTTTTGACCAATTGTTTTTCGGTACTTAATGGGGTTTTAGCATTTTGTGTGAGGCCAAGTCGATTAGCTACGCGAAAAACATGTGTGTCAACGGCCATTGCTGGGGCTTGATGAATAACGGATACGATAACATTGGCTGTTTTTCGTCCAACGCCAGGCATTTTCTGTAGCTCTTCGACGGTAGCGGGGACTTGACCTCCGAAATGATCCACGAGCATTTTCGCCATTCCGGCTAAGTGCTTTGCCTTGTTGTTTGGATAGCTTACGCTTTTGATGTAATGAAAAATTTCTTCGGGTGGACTTTGTGCTAGGCTTATGGGATTTGGAAAGCGCTCAAACAGGTCGGGTGTTACTTGATTAATGCGTTTATCGGTGCATTGCGCAGATAGAATAACAGCCACTAGTAATTCATAGGGGTTTTGATAATGTAGTTCAGTTTCGGCTTGAGGCTGATGTATAGAGAAATAATCAACAAAGGCTTTATATCGATCTTTTTTGAGCATTAAACAAAGATAAGAGCTAATCTTTTATAGCCCGCTTAAATTTTATTTCGTGAAATTATTATAGGGTACTTTTGAGCAAAATGAGGCAGATTTTTTCGCCATAGTGGGGCTTCTATGGCGAAAAAGTTGAACAAAATTGAAGCCAAAAAGATCCATAAGCTAAACGGGCTCTTAGAACTACACATGCATTTAGAAGCGATAAAACTGCCGAATTCATGAAGAGCTTAGAGCCCGTTAAGTTAACTTGCTACAATAAAAACTTGGTTTTTAGGACTTGGAATTTTTTGAATGCTTCAAGATATTTTTAATAGTTGATGAAGAAGGTTCTTTTTCAATTTGATACAATGCCTTTTTAATTGCATTGAAGAAAAGCTCATCTTCTTTAGACAATTCTGGCTTTGCAGGATTATCTTTTTTTACCTTATCATCGGATAAAGAACTTGGATTTTGTGGGTAAAGATCTGTCATAAGCATGTTTTTTTACTGCAAATAACGTGATCTATACCCAAAATATTTCAATTAATCTGAAAAATTTGTAAAAAAAATAAGGTAGTATAGAAGCTATTAATATCCTGTCAAATTTGTTAGCGAGAACCAAGCTATCGAAATTGATATGGGCATTGCTTATTTCTGTATAGATTCCAACGGTCAATTTGTTGCCAATTCAAAACATTTCAAACGTAATGAAGGTCACCTAAGTATCGAAAACAGGTCTTTAGCAAGAAAAAAGAAAGAATCTAATCGATGGACACGACAGGCTAAAAAACTCGCTGGGTTGCATTATACGATTGCCAACGTTCGCAAAGACTTTCTGCATAAAGAAAGTACACGGATTGCTAAACAAAACTTCATAGTCTATATGGAAGATTTGAAGATCAAAAATATGAGTAAAAATGCCAAAGGTACTGCATAAGAGCATGGCAAAAATGTAGCTGCAAAGTTAGGCTTGAATCGCTCTATTTTAGATTGTGGCTGTGGTAATTTCGGAATGATGCTGTAGCACAAAACCAAACCGGTGAGGGTGAATCCGAAGCATACTGGTCAGATTTGCAGCTGTTGTTGACAAAGAGATACCAAAAGCATAATTTTACAAAGCAGATTTCTGTGTACCAGCTGCTCCAATACGTCAAATGCAGATGTGAACGCGGCTAAGAATATTTTGAGCAGGGGGGTACTGCTCGCTATGGTCAACGTAAGGCATTAGCCTGTGCGGAGGTAGCAGAACCTCCAATGCCTTTAGGCTGGAGTGTATGTCAGCAGAATTACATACATAAATCAGTTAATCCATTCAGCCCTAAATGCAAAAAGCCTATCCAAAGTTAGGCAAGCCACTAACCAAGATGAGTCTACCGTTTATGAATTTAGGAAATAAAAGCCACCTCTATTTAATCATCTGGACCTTAGGTCTAATCGCAATTGGCGGAGTTATAGGCTCTTTAACCAAGTCGGATATTAGTACTTGGTATAACACTTTAATTCGTTCAACTCTGACGCCTGCAAATTATGTATTTCCAATAGCATGGACTATTCTATACGGCATTATTGGCGTTTGCGGCTGGCTCATTTGGCGACCTAAAGCATTTCCCAGGCTAAGTATTATCAAGACCTTATACCTGGCTCAGCTTATCTTAAATTGGAGCTGGACTCCTTTGTTTTTCCATTATCACTTAACGGGTCTTTCTCTCATAGTTTTGGTCGCCATGGATATTCTGGTCGGCACGATAATTTGCATTACTTACCAAAAAATGAGGGCAGTATCGCTGCTGATGCTTCTATATTTATTATGGATTCTGTTCGCAAGCTACTTAAACTTTTACATATGGCAGTTTAACTAAATGAATATTGGCAAATGGTGGTCAAGCATAAAACTATCAAAAACAAAATTTCTGTCGGCAGTTCATTGGAGTGAAAAAAGAAAATTCTGGTTAGACTAAATGGCTTTGTTAGTTGGATTCAAGAATTGATTTTTTGCTTTTGAAGTGGTTTGACCTCAAAACTTTGTATACTGCAGAGCGACCAATTTCCACCTGTTTGGCTATCTTGGTGGCTCCGATACTTTTGTCACGAAGTTCAAGTACTTTTTCATTATCTACGCTTGGCTTTTTCCCAAACCTAATACCGTTAGATTTTGCTTCTAATCGACCTTCGTTGGTGGGTTCGACTATGTGTAGTCTTTTGGTTTCAGCTACTGCAGATAGAATAGTCGCAACCATTTTTCCCATAATATCTTAGGTACTAATGCCATCATCAAGGAATCGAATAGGTACGCCTAGGCCTTTAAATTCTTTAATAAGCTGGATCATGTTTGCCGTATCACGACCTAACCGATCTAATTTTTTGACAATTATTAGGTCGGCTGCTTATACTTTCAAGCGAAGCAAATGATGTCTTTCACGCTCTGTATGGCTTCCACTGTCTATGTCAGTGAAAATTCGATGAGATTGTACTCCAGCCTCCTGAAGTGCTTTTTTTGTATATATAGAGACTGTCGGCTTGTTGAGACGCGTGCATAGCCAAATATTAGACATATTCATAGGCAACTGACGAAGGAGTCAACTTTAGCGTGGGGAACTGGAAGGAAAATCAAAAAATCACTGTATACGAAAATATGTACTACCTAGGCTATTGCCTAACTTTCGGCCTATTTTCTACGGGAGATATTCTGTATTTAGGGGTTCAACTTAATTGTTTTTGTTTATATAAGTCTTTTCAGCATTCCGTTAAAAATAAGTCCATGAAATGGCAAAACAGAATACCAATATAATTTACCACAAACGCCTTTTGGTTTAAATGTTGCAGTTTGATAAAGTATGTTTTCTATAATTTTAAACTCTAGCCATGCTTTCCCAGGTAATTTCATTTCTGCAAATAATATTAGATTTCCTTCCTCTTTGTTTGCATATATTACACGCCAAAAATCTAAGGTATCTCCTGCATGAATATCATATTTGTCTCTTCTCCCTCTTTCAAATCCTACACCACCAAAAAGTTTATCAATAAAGCCGCGTAAACTCCAAAGCCAATTACTGTAATACCAGCCAGTTTCTCCACCAATAGACCATATTCTTTTGATAGTGAACTCTCGATCATTGATTTCTATTTTTCGTTTGTCTACATAACAGTTCTTTGTAGGAATTTTTAAATATTCAGTAATGTTGCCATTAATTAGACCACTAATTAGTGAATCTTTCCAACTTGAAGCAACATTATTTTCATTTATTTTTATTAATGCTTTTGATAAGGCTTCTTTGTAGGACATAGGATTTATATCTAAAAGCATATTTATTTTACTATCCTTACAGATGACTTCTACTGTCATACTACTGACTAATGCAGAAGCCAGTTTATAGGAGGTAGATGTTATAAAATACAACCAATAAGAAGATAACTTGGGTGTCATGACTGGGACACTAAAAATCCACCGTTTTAATTTTTTTGCTTTAGCAAAACCCATTAGCATGTCTTTATAAGTTAAAACATCAGCTCCCCCAATGTCAAAACTTTGATTGTAAGTTAGCGGATTTAGTAAAGATTTTGATAAAAACTCTAATACATCCGAAATTGCAATGGGTTGACATTTTGTATTTATCCATTTGGGTGCAATCATAAAAGGGAGTTTATTAACCAAATCTCGGATGATTTCGAAAGAAGCACTTCCTGAACCGATGATAATTCCAGCTCTAAGGGTAGTAGTAGCAAATTTTCCGGTATATAAAATTTCTTCAACATGTTTTCTCGATGATAAATGTTTAGAAAGAGAGTTGCTGTTTACTATTCCACTTAGATAAATTACTTGTTTTGCATTTGTTTGATTTATTTTTTTTACAAAATTGTTAGCTGAAGTGTGCTCTAATTCATCATAATTGTCTACAGAGTCAGACATAGAGTGAACTAAATAATAAGCTGCGTCTATGTCTTTTGGAATTACTTTTAAGGTTTCTTTTTTTAGAAAATCAACTTCAATCACGTGAATCTTGTTTTCTAACATTTTGGGATAATAGAATCTATTTTTATCCCTTAAACAGCAAAATACTTCATGATTCTGTGCCAATAGAATAGGTAAAAGTCTTTTCCCGATATAGCCCGTTGTCCCAGTCAAAAGAATTTTCATTTATTTTTAATCATTATTTATCAACACTTTTAAATGTTATAAAATGGTCATGTTTTGATATAATTACAGGTGGGTAATTGGAGAAGCATTCATTTCAGGTGATTTTGAGAGTAATCTGTCAGAAATCCCCGCCCTTCGAGGTTTAAGGGCGGGAGATTAAGAAGAAAGAAGAGTAGAAGTAATTCGATTAGGCTAAACTTTTAAGTGAGTTTTTGTTCGATAGCATCATTTTTCGAATGCCTGCAAGTGCGTAACGCATTCTTCCTAAAGCCGTATTGATGCTTACATCTGTAATAGAAGCGATTTCCTTAAAACTTAGGTTCCCATAATAACGCATGATAAGTACCTCCTTTTGCTCAGAAGGTAAATGATAGATCATTGTTCTTAAATCTTTGTTCAATTGCTCGCGCATGAGACGGTCTTCTACGTTATCGTCATGGAATTGTAAGACGTCGAAAATATCAAAGCCATCCACTGTTGTTACTAGGGGAGTTCTTTGTTCTTTGCGGAAATGATCAATGATTAAGTTGTGCGCAATACGCATCACCCAGTATAAGAACCGACCTTCTTCTTTGTATTTTCCGGCTTTTAATGTGTTGATCACTTTGATAAACGTTTCCTGGAAAATGTCTTCTGCTAGATAGGAGTCTTTAACTAGAAGTTGAATGGCTGTAAATATTTTCGCCTTGTTTCGTCGGATGAGCTCCTCAAGGCAAGCTTCGTTTCCATTTACATAATCAGAAACTAATTCCTGATCACTCTTTGATTGGAGGGTTATAGAACTCATACTTGAAAATTTTGTAAAATGGTTAGTAGATTAAAATTTTATTTTGCAAGTAGAATTCTTTCAATAAATGGCCCTCTTTTTGTTTTGGTTAATAATATTTCTGATCAATTCCCAAATGAAGTGATTCTATCGACAAAATCAAAGAATATTTTCGAAATTATCTCAGATTTAATATTAAATCCCTCCTAATTTTGCTTAATGAAGATGTTTCGTTTGTGTCATGGGTAAAACAGTAATAAAAGATTTTCGAAAATATATCCTTATCAAGGGTGCGCGGGTTCATAATCTAAAAAATATTGATGTAGAAATACCTAAAAATAAGCTGGTAGTGATTACTGGTGTGTCTGGTTCTGGCAAGTCTTCTTTGGCTTTTGATACGTTGTATGCAGAAGGGCAGCGCCGTTATGTAGAAAGTCTCTCATCCTATGCCAGACAGTTTATGGGGCGTATGAATAAGCCGGATGTGGACTATATCAAAGGCATTGCTCCTGCCATTGCGATCGAACAGAAAGTAATTGTGGGGAGTCCTCGCTCGACTGTTGGGACTTCTACAGAGATTTATGACTACTTAAAACTGCTTTTTTCCCGAATAGGAAAAACAATATCTCCGGTATCTGGTAGTCAGGTGAAAAAACATACGGTTACGGATGTTGTAGATTTTATTTCAACATTACCACTGGGAACAGCCATTACTATACTTTGTCCATTAAATCCACACAATAAGCGTTTGCTCCAAGAGGAACTAGCTGTGTTACTGCAAAAAGGATTTTCGCGGATACGGATGAATAATCAGTTCCATAAAATTGAAGTCATTTTGGAGGATCAAGCTGTCAACAATAAGCAGGTTGATGTACAAGATCAGGTAGAAATTGTTATTGATCGGGTGGTTACAGCTGCGGATGAGGAAACCCAAAGTCGGTTAGCGGATTCTATTCAAACTGCTTTTTTTGAAGGAAAAGGGGACTGCATTATTGACGCAGGTGGTTTAAGACATTTATTTTGCGATCGATTTGAGTTAGATGGTATTCAGTTTGAAGAACCAAACCCCAATTTTTTTAGTTTTAATAATTCTTATGGTGCTTGCAAGCGCTGTGAGGGCCTTGGTAAAGTGATTGGTATTGATCCGGATTTGGTCATTCCGGATAAAAGCAAATCGGTATATGATGGGGCGATTGCACCATGGCGTGGTGAAAAGATGGGCGAGTGGTTGAAAAATTTGATTCAAGGTGCCTTAAGCTTCGATTTCCCAATTCATCGACCATATAATCAGCTCAGTGTTGAACAAAAAGAATTACTGTGGACTGGGAATTCTCATTTTACTGGTCTAAATGATTTTTTTGACGAGTTGGAAAAGCAGACACATAAAATCCAGTATCGGGTGATGCTATCCAGATATCGTGGAAAGACTAACTGCCCTGATTGTAGAGGAAGTCGTCTTCGAGTGGATGCTTCCTATGTCAAGGTAGGGGATAAGTCTATTACGGATGTAGTGTTGATGCCTCTGGATCAAGCGTTTGAATTTTTTCAAAAATTAGAACTCTCTGCTGCGCAGCAGCAAATTAGTAAGCGTTTGTTGTTAGAGATCATCAGCAGAATACAGTTCTTGAATGATGTTGGCCTGAGCTACCTTACCTTGAATCGTTTGTCCAATACCCTTTCTGGAGGGGAATCGCAACGTATTAATCTGGCAACTTCCTTGGGTAGTTCGCTTGTGGGGTCTATTTATGTCTTGGATGAGCCGAGTATTGGGCTACACCCTAGAGACACTCATCGTTTGATCGGTGTACTCAAATCGTTGCGAGATGCGGGTAATAGTGTGCTTGTGGTGGAGCATGAGGAAGAAATTATGCAAGCTGCGGATTATCTCATTGATATTGGTCCAGCAGCTGGAACTCATGGTGGACATCTGGTGTTTTCGGGAACATTTGATCAAGTATGTAAAGATCAGAAGAGTTTGACGGGTAGATACTTGAGTGGTCTTGAACGAATAGAAATCCCTAAGAACCGTCGTAAGTGGGGTGATTTTATTGAGATTAAAGGGGCTAGGGAAAACAATTTGAAAGATGTAGATGTCAAATTTCCACTATATGTGTTAACGGTGGTATCTGGTGTTTCGGGTTCAGGAAAGACTTCTTTAGTGAAGCGAATCCTACAGCCAGCACTACAGAAAGTGATTGGAGGCTATTCGGGGGAGCAAACAGGGGCTTATGATGCGCTTGTAGGGGATATCGGTCGGATTAAACAGGTGGAGCTAGTGGATCAAAATCCCATTGGTCGATCTTCAAGGTCCAATCCGGTAACCTATGTTGGGGCATGGGATGAGATTCGGGCTTTATTTTCGGCTCAGCAGGCATCTAAATTGATGGGTTTAAAGTCAGCTGCTTTTTCAACTAATGTAGAGGGTGGGCGATGTGATGTTTGTCAGGGAGAGGGACTGGTGAAGATCGAAATGCAATTCATGGCTGATATTTATTTGACCTGTGAGTCCTGTGGGGGGAAGCGTTTTAAGCAACATGTATTAGATATCACTTATAAGGGTAAAAATGTGTATGAGATTCTGGAGATGACGGTAGATGAAGCCATGCTGTTCTTTGAGGGGGAGGCTAAAATTACTTCTAAAATGAAGCCTTTGGTAGATGTTGGTTTGGGTTATATTCATTTGGGACAGTCGTCTAGTACCTTATCGGGAGGGGAAGCGCAACGGATTAAGCTGGCCTCGTTCCTACTGAAGGGAAATAGTACGAAAAAGACACTTTTTATTTTTGATGAACCCACTACCGGATTGCATTTTCATGATATTAAAAAATTGCTAAAATCATTTGATGCTTTATTGGAGCAGGGGCATACTATCGTGGTAATTGAGCATAATATGGATGTCATCAAATGTGCTGACTGGGTGATTGATATCGGGCCAGAAGGGGGCGAAAAAGGAGGTGAAATTGTTTTTGAGGGGGTGCCGGAAGATTTAATTCAGTGTGATAATTCATATACGGGAAAGTTTTTGAAGCAGCACATGGCTTCTCGTAATAAATAAAAATGAGTAAGCTAGCTCTCTTTTTAAGAGTTATTTACAATTAAGCTTTCCAATACTTGATGTACTTGTTCTTTTAATTTGGGCAAATCGGCTTCTGTTAATCCTGTTACGGTTATTGGCTCTCCAAAAATGAGAGATATAGAGCCTGGTTTGGCATCTAAGGGATAGCTCCGAGGGAGTAATTTGCGGGCGTTAATAACAGCTATCGGAGCAATAGGCGTTTGTGTTTCGATTGCAATGCGAAAAGCGCCATCATAAAAGTGGGCTAGTGGAGCGTCTGTGCGGTTCATCGTTCCTTCTGGAAAAATTAAAATGGATTGCCCACCAGCGAGTTCAACTTTTAGATCTTGGATGCATTTGGCTCTATTTTCAGCATTTTTCCGGTCAATGAGAACGACTGTTTTCCGATAAATAAGACCAAATATGGGCACTTTCAGTATTTCAATCTTTCCTAGAGGCTTAAAAGACCCTGGGATAGCCCGAGTAGCTGCTACAACATCCAAATAGGAATTATGATTAGAAATATAGATGTATGCTTTGTTCGGATTGATCAGCTTTCTCCCCTTAACCTTGATGTGGAAAAAGCAGAGTGTACAAAATAGCCAAGCCCATATTTTAATAAAGATAAAGCAGGTATCCTGCATCTTTTTCCCCTTTAAGATCCAGGTTGGTAAAAGGATAAAAGGGAGTAGAACGATCATGAAGATGCTGAACACCAGCGCGCACCAGATCAAAAATAGAATAGAAAATAGCTTCTTAATGATAAAATAGAGCCTAGCCATAATTATCTAGTGATTCCGAGTTGTTCATAGGTTTTTTCTGCAGCAATTTTTTCTGCATTTTTTTTATTGTAATCTCGCCCAATGGCGTAGGGTTCATCAGCTATAACTACTTGAATGGTAAAGAGCCGATTACTTTCCCCAGCTTCATTGGAAATTAAATCGAAGCGAATGGTTTTACCCTGGCGTTGGCACCATTCTAGAAGTTTGCTTTTGAAATTTGTTTCTGTGAGCTCCAATGCAGTAATGTCTATATGAGGTTTAATAATTCGATTAGTGACCAATTTATGGGTAAAGTTATAGCCCTGATCTATATAGATGGCTCCGATAAGTGCTTCAAATGCATCACCTAGCATGGAACTTCTTTTAGCAGTATGATGGAGTATCTGTTTGTCAAATTCAAGGATTTCGTTGAGGCCTAGACGTAGGGCCAGCTGATTTAAGCTGGTTCTGCTGACTATTTTGGAGCGCATTTCGGTTAGAAAGCCTTCGTCCTTATAGGGATATAATTTAAAAAGTTCTTCAGCTACGATACAGCCTAAGACAGCGTCTCCCAAAAACTCAAGTCGTTCATTATTGTTTTTTGATCCATTTTTTGATGTGATCGCTGCGGAACGATGCCTAAAAGCCATTCTATAGAGACTAATATTACGAGGTACAAAGCCAAGTAGATTTTTTAGTAACCTAACGTATTTACGATGAGGAGATAGGTAAAGATGATATATTACTAAAAAAAACATCGAGTAAATCTACAAGTTGCCAATCCGCTATAACGAGACAATTCGTTATTCCCGATACACTTACTAAGAAGCCGGTAAGATATTATCCAATTACTCTTCGTATTTCTTGAAAATAACAGATGCATTATGACCACCAAAGCCAAAAGTGTTGCTTAATGCAGCACGAACAGTTCTTTTATGAGCTTTATGAAAGGTTAAATTCAGTTTTGGATCAATATTAGGATCATCGGTAAAGTGATTGATTGTTGGGGGGATGATGTCATACTTAGTGGCTAAAATAGCTGCAATAGCCTCTACTGCACCAGCTGCTCCTAATAAGTGTCCCGTCATTGATTTCGTTGAACTGATATTTAGTTTATAGGCGTGTTCATTGAACAGGTCAACGATTGCTTTGATCTCACTGATATCTCCCAGAGGTGTAGAAGTTCCGTGTACGTTAATATAGTCGATATCAATAGGGGCTAAATTAGCATCGCGTAATACATTAGCCATCACTAGGCGAGCTCCGAGTCCTTCAGGATGTGGCGCTGTGATGTGATTGGCATCAGCACTCATCCCACAACCAACCAGCTCGGCATATATCTTAGCACCGCGCGCTTTTGCATGGCTCAATTCTTCTAAAATGATTGTACCAGAGCCCTCTCCAGCAACGAAACCATCGCGATCTTTATCAAAAGGTCTTGATGCAGTAGCGGGGTCATCATTTCGAGTTGATAAGGCATGCATCGCATTAAATCCGCCTATTCCAGCCTCGTTAATAATGGCTTCTGATCCCCCAGAAAGAATAATGTCTGCAATCCCAAGCCGAATATAATTGAAAGAATCAATGAGTGCATTACTGGAGGATGCACAGGCAGAAACGGTAGAAAAGTTAGGGCCTCGCAGACCATATTTGATCGAAATATGACCTGGAGCAATATCAATGATCATTTTTGGGATGAAAAATGGGTTGAATCGGGGAGATCCATCGCCACCTGCAAAGTTGCCTATTTCATCTAAAAAGGTCTTTAGACCGCCAATGCCCGCCCCCCAGATTACTCCAATACGATTTGTGTCGAATTTAGTGAAGTCTAGTCCGGAATCTTTAACGGCTTCATCTGTTGAGGCCAATGCATAATGGACAAAAGGATCGAGCTTGCGCACTTCCTTTTTGTCCATAAAGTCTTCTGGATTGAAGCCTTTTACTTCGCACGCAAATTTAGTTTTGAAGTGTGTTGTATCAAACTTGGTAATGGGAGCTGCTCCACTTACACCATTAATCAAATTATTCCAATAGTGTGGTACTGTATTCCCAATGGGAGTAAGGGCACCAAGTCCGGTTACAACAACTCTTTTTAGCTCCATTTATTCAATCTTCGTAAAATTTACTTCACGGTTTTTTCTAAATAGGCAATAGCTTGGCCAACAGTTCCGATGGTTTCAGCCTGATCATCAGGAATAGCCACGTTAAACTCCTTCTCAAATTCCATAATTAGTTCTACTGTGTCCAATGAGTCAGCACCAAGATCATTGGTAAATGATGCCTCTGGTGTAACCTCATTTTCGTCTACACCCAATTTTTCAACGATAATTGCTTTAACTCTTGAAGCGATATCAGACATGATCTTTATGATTTTAATGATTAAATAATTCTGCGCAAAGAAAAATAAATTCTGGCATATCTCAAACCCTTTTTAGTTCATAGCTTTGATGCGGTGCCTTAAGCTCGATTTTAGGCTGGCTCATGCACGGGCTGTGATGGAAAAACGTAGCTGAATCTAGAGCTTTGTGTAAAAATTACGAACTGCTTTTAATGATTTGCGTGAGGGATAGCAGCGAAAACCCCGCAGCAAAGCCAGGAGTTGTAGCGGATAGCCCGACCCGCAGGGGCACGCCCAACGCTTAATATATTGTTGTTAGGAATTCGTATCTAAAAAGATAAATCTAGGGGAATACACGTATTTTTATGGGTGTTTTTAGTGCACCGGAAGCAAAAGAACTAAACAATTGATTTATATAACAAGGATTTAAATGAAAGGTGTTCACGTCAGAACAAAGATTGTAGCCACTTTAGGCCCAGCCTCTACAAAAAAAGAAGTATTACTTGGAATGATTAAGGCGGGAGTGGATGTTTGTAGATTAAACTTTTCACATGGTAGCCGGGCAGATCATCAGAAAACCATTGACCTGATTCGTGAAATAAACCAGCGGTATAAAACTAATGTCGGGATTCTTGCTGATTTGCAAGGCCCAAAGATTCGTATTGGACTGGTTAAGGATGGAGGTGTTAATCTCATTAGTGGAAATAAAATTGATATCACGACCCGTGAACTGACTGGGGATGACAAGCAGATCTACATCACATATCAAAATTTCCCCAAAGATGTACGTGTGGGAGAAACTATTTTGCTAGATGATGGGAAGATACAAATGAGGGTATTGGAGACCAATCATGAAGATACAGTAAGTTGTGAGGTGATCTACGGTGGGGTGCTGACTTCACGCAAAGGTGTGAATTTGCCTAATACGAAGGTATCTATACCCAGCTTAACAGAGGAGGATCTGTCAAATCTTGAGCTGGCTTTACAAAACGATGTGGAATGGATAGGTTTATCCTTTGTTCGTTCTGCGGAAGATATTATTGAATTGAAGCGCATCATTGGTCGGAGTGGTAAGGAGTCCCGAGTGATTGCAAAAATTGAAAAGCCTGAGGCTGTGGATAATATCGACGATATTATTGCAGCAACGGATGGAGTGATGATTGCCCGGGGTGATTTAGGGGTTGAGATGCCGATGGAACAAGTCCCAGTTTTACAGAAAATTATTGCTCAAAAATGTCGAGATGCTTCTAAACCTGTGATTGTTGCTACGCAAATGTTGGAGAGCATGATTACCAATCCACGCCCAACCCGTGCCGAAGTGAATGATGTGGCTAACTCAGTGCTTGATGGTGCAGATGCAGTAATGCTAAGCGGGGAAACTTCAGTAGGTGAATATCCTCTTATTGTGATTGAAACTATGCGGAAAATTATTCATAACATAGAAGAAAATGGTTATCCATTCAATATGCATAAAGAACTGAATGAAAGTTCGCCTACCTATATGGGAGATGCAGTATGTGGTTCGGCTATTTTTCTCGCTGAAAAGACAAATGCAGTAGGCATCGTTTCGATGACATCTTCGGGCTATACGGCCTTTGAAATATCTAGTCATCGTCCCAAAGCGTCTACGTTTATTTTTACAAGTAATCGTAGCTTGCTAAGTACGTTGAGCTTGTTGTGGGGAGTTCGTGGCTTCTATTATGATAAATTTGACAGTACAGATAAATCAATCAGTGATGTGAATCATATTCTAAAAGCTGAAAAACTAATTGAACCTGGTCAGGTCGTGATCAATACAGCAGCTACCCCAATTGAGAAAAAAGGTAAAACCAATATGGTGAAAGTAACCTTGATCGAGTAACAGCTTCACCTCCGACGCCCCTCCTTGGAAGGAGGGGCGTCGGAGGTGAAGCTGTTGTGCTGATTTATCAACATTGCTAACTATTTAATAATAAGTTGTTTAGTTGATTTGGTTGGGGCTGAAACTTGTCCTCTATGGATACTGTGGAAAAGTCTCCTGAATCAACAGTGCCTAATTTTAGATAAATTTGATTTAGAGCCTTTGGTAGCGCTACGTTAAGTTCTAAATTAAATACACAGCTTATGAGTAAGATAATTACCAAAACCCCCCTAGAGGGATCTCAGAAGGGTTTGACGTTCGATCGTCATTTTACAAAAAAAGAACGGAATGTATACGATTTGTTTGTGTATGAGAAGCGCTCGTCGGTTATTCGAAATCCAGCGGGGGATGCTGTTTTTGAAAAAAATGATGTTGAGGTCCCAAAAACCTGGAGCCAAGTAGCAACCGATATTTTAGCTCAAAAATATTTTCGTAAAGTGGGGGTTCCCATGCCCGATGGAACGTTGGGATCTGAAAATAGTATCAAGCAAGTAGCCCACCGTATGGCTAATTGCTGGAAAATATGGGGTGAGCGTTATGGTTATTTTGCAAGCTCAGAAGATGCAGCTGTATTTTATGATGAGTTGGTATATACGATCATTGGTCAGCTAGCTGCACCGAATTCGCCCCAGTGGTTTAATACGGGTTTGCACAGTTCCTACGGAATCTCGGGTAGTCCACAGGGGCACTATTACGTAGATCCGTTGACAGAAAAGTTAGAAAAGTCAAGTTCGGCTTATGAGCGTCCACAACCCCATGCTTGCTTTATTTTATCAGTGAAAGATGATCTGGTGAATGAAGGGGGTATTATGGATCTTTGGGTTCGAGAAGCCCGTATTTTCAAGTATGGTTCGGGCGTGGGAACCAATTTTTCGACCATTCGTGGCGAAAGTGAAAAACTCTCTGGAGGGGGGTATTCTTCAGGGTTGATGTCATTCCTTAAAATTGGAGATCGTGCAGCGGGAGCAATCAAATCTGGTGGAACTACACGCAGGGCAGCTAAAATGGTTTGCTTGGATATGGATCATCCCGAGATTGAATCCTTTATAAATTGGAAGGTAGAAGAAGAAAAAAAAGTGGCTGCATTGATTGCTGCAGGTTATTCATCCGATTATGAGGGGGAAGCCTATCGCACGGTATCGGGTCAAAATTCGAATAATTCAGTACGCATTCCCAATACTTTTTTCCATGCTTTAGAGAAAAATGCGGATTGGAATTTGCTTGCGCGTACTGATGGGAGCATATTAAAAACAATTTCTGCTGGTAAGCTATGGCAAGATATTGCTTTCGCTGCATGGGCTTGTGCTGATCCTGGAGTACAATATGATACCACGATCAATGAATGGCATACCTGTCCAGAAGGTGGACGTATCAATGCATCAAATCCGTGCTCAGAATATATGTTTTTAGATAATACAGCCTGTAATTTGGCTTCAATTAACCTAGCTCATTTTTTTGACCCAGTAACACTGGTATTTGATGTGAAGGGATTTGAGTACGCTTGCCGCTTGTGGACTGTAGTTTTGGAAATTTCGGTATTGATGGCACAATTTCCTTCGAAGGAAGTGGCTCAGTTATCTTACGACTACCGTACGCTTGGTTTGGGCTATGCCAATTTGGGTTCTATTTTGATGACTGCCGGTATTCCATATGATAGTGATAAAGCACGTGCCATCGGTGGGGCTATTACAGGTATCATGACCGGTACAGCCTATGCAACTTCCGCAGAGATGGCTCGAGAGTTGGGGTCATTTAGTAGATACGAAGAAAATAAGCGCCATATGTTACGGGTGATGCGTAATCATCGCTATGCGGCCTATAATACTAATTCATATGAGGAGCTACAAATAGCGCCTCCCGGCATTGACCCAAAAGCCTGTCCGGACTATTTGTTAGCAGCGGCATGTAATGCATGGGATCGGGCTGTAGAGCTCGGTGAAAAATATGGCTATCGGAATGCACAAACTACAGTGATTGCGCCTACGGGAACCATAGGCCTGGTGATGGACTGTGATACAACAGGTATTGAGCCTGATTTTGCTTTGGTAAAATTTAAAAAACTATCAGGTGGTGGATACTTTAAAATCATTAATCATAGTGTGCCAAAGGCGTTGCGTAACCTAGGTTATCAAGCGCATGAAGTGGAAGCAATTGTGAACTATGCTAAGGGATCAGCTTCTTTACAAGGAGCGCCACATGTCAATTTTGAAAGTTTGAGTGCTAAGGGTTTAAGTCCGTCTGAGTTGCAAAAAATAGATCAGTCGTTGCATACGGCCTTTGAAATCAGTTTTGTGTTTAATCAATGGACGTTGGGTGAAGATTGTTTAAAGCGTTTAGGATTTAAGCCAGAGCGCTATCGTGCATCAAACTTTAATCTACTGCGGGCTTTGGGTTTTTCTCGCCAGCAAATCGCCGAGGCAAACGAATTCATCTGTGGTACGATGACCATCGAAGGGGCGCCTTATCTAAAGAAAGCGCATTATTCCATATTTGATTGTGCCAATAAATGTGGATCTAAGGGTGAACGTTACATTCATGCACATGGGCATATCAAGATGATGGCAGCCGCACAGCCTTTCTTATCGGGGGCTATTTCCAAAACTATCAACTTGCCTCATGAAGCTACTGTGGAAGAAATTAAGGATTGTTACGAACTATCCTGGCAACTCGGACTTAAGGCCAATGCCCTGTATCGAGATGGTTGCAAATTATCCCAACCTTTGTCTACGAAATCGGATGTGAAGGAAGATCAACTGGAAACCATTGAAGAAGTTTTAGGTGAAGCGGCTAATATTCGGCTGAGCGATCTTACGCCCGAGCAAGTTTTGGAGGCAGCTCGTGCCATTTTGGAGCGATCTACAGATACACATTTTAAGCGTCAGTTATCATCGGTTATTGAGAAGAAGAATATGCCTGCCCGACGAGGTGGTTTTACGCAAAAAGCCAGAGTTGGTGGGCAGACTATTTTTGTGCGTACAGGGGAATATGAGGATGGTACATTGGGAGAAATCTTTGTAGACATACATAAAGAGGGGGCTACTTTCCGGTCGCTAATGAACTGCTTTGCTATTGCAGTTTCTGTAGGTTTACAATATGGGGTGCCTCTAGAAGAGTTTGTTGATAAATTTACTTTTACACGTTTTGAGCCATCCGGGGCGGTTACGGGTCACCAAAACATTAAGACAGCAACATCCATTATCGATTATATTTTCCGCATGTTGGGTTATGAATACTTAGGCCGGGAAGATTTGGTTCATGTGCTCAGTAATCAAAAAGCGGTTCTTGGCAACCCTCAGATGCGCGATGAAGATGTAAATCCAGACGAAAACCATTCTATCGAAGAGACAGTACCTATTGTATCGAAATTAAGCTCAGGAAAGGCCTTGAAGCCGATATTGGATATTTCGGGTGGGGCTCAATCGGATGCACCCGCTTGCCCTAACTGTGGTCATATTATGGTGCGTTCAGGTACCTGCTATAAATGTTTGAATTGTGGTACTCAGGGGGGGTGTAGTTGAGAGTAAACGTATTTACCGCTATATGAGGAATAAAGGAAGTAGGGCTTAAAAGAAATGAATATCCTCTATATCTGGATTATTCTTTTTAGCCTGGATTACTCGAGGATCTGGTGGTGGGGTAGGAGCAATATAGTGCTTGATAATAGGTGGTTTATATCTAGGCCTAGGTTCCAGATACCCGCTGTTGTCTTTTACATTTTTGGTTATTGGTGGTAAAGGAGCCGGGCGATGGATTAGGTTAGGAGTAGGGTTTGTAAATGACTTAGGCTCCAAGTATCCTGATGGGGTAGTTTGGGGTGAATTATTTGCTGTGGGGGGTGCAGGTGCGGGCCGCTTAATCATTGTCGCTAGTGCATTTTTGATTTTAGGCTCGGATATAGCCTTTAGCCCATCTGATTTCCCACCTTGCAACATGACTTCATAGGCATCATAATACGTTTTATTATTCCGTTCGATGGATGTTATTACAGGTATTCCATGAAGATCTACCTCTTTCTTGCTAAGCCAATATAAAAACCGATATATACTATCATAGTCAGGCTTATAATGTCCACTTTTAGGGCTCATGGATACTAATTTGCCTTGGTTTATAGCGATTTCACCCGCGGCCAGTACCGGAGCCCCATTTGAAAGGCTAGAGTGATGAAGCTCAGCGATTTTATGTGATGCAACATAGAGCTCATGGGTTTGACTTAGTACAAAAATCCCCCATCCTTTTCCAGAAAAGTTGGTTTGTAGGGTAGCTGTATCGAAAATATTTCCCATATGATCTTGAAATAGACCATTGATAACTGTGACTTTATAAATCTGTCGCTCAGATTCATCCAAGTATGTTACTCTTTTAGTCAGTAGACTATTTGCTGTAATCTTATTTAGATTGTTGGCAGAATGAAGTTCGCGAGGAATATAGGTTGACTGTAACCATGTTATAAAGTCTTCATCAGAAGTGCTAGTATACCATTCTTTAAAAGCAGAGCTGGTATGAACACCAGCAAAGTGTGGAGTAATAGTTTCTGGCCAGTACTCTTCCCCGAGTCGAGCACCTTTGCCCTTGAAGATGGTACGTAATTTATCCCAGTTCTTTTGGGCTTTTACACGATGCTGATCTTTTAGTTGGTCAATTTCCTGTAATCGATACAGTGCTTGATACTTTATTTTTTCGACAGCTAGTGATCGTTTTGAGCCATGTGGTTTAGATTCGAGAAAATTATTGCACGCGCACAAAATAATAATGACTACGATTTGCTCTTCAAATTCATTGCTAGCCACTTTCTCCACCTTCTCATACACTTGTAACTGCTGGTCAATGATTAGTAATAGCGGATTTTTACGATGATCAAAAATACCTTTTGCGGAGTCGCGTTTGAATTCCAAGTAGCTTGATATTTTCATATCGACAAATTGTTATAACTATATTAATATAAATATAATTAAATTATAATTTGATGTAAAATATTAAATCTGCATATAAAAGCCGGTAGATTATATCGGAGATAAGTAGCTTTACGTCATTAAAAATGAATCTATGAATACATTGACTAAGAAGCTGTTTTTACTATTTACACTATCTTCTTTGGGGGTATTTGCGCAAGACCGCTCCTCTTTTATAGAAACCATTGGCACAAAAAACGTTTGGGTGGATGCTACCTTTAAAAAGATGAGTCGTCGAGAGCGGATTGCGCAGTTGTTTATGGTGCGTGCTCATACAGATAAGGGTCAAGCATTTGAAGATTCTATTGCTCAGGTGATTCAGAAAGAGCGTATCGGTGGTTTGGTATTTTTTCAAGGAGGACCTGCTAGACAGGCTGCGCTGATTAATCGTTATCAATCTTTATCTAAAGTCCCATTATTCATTGCTATGGATGCTGAGTGGGGTTTAGGGATGCGTTTGGATAGTACAATATCCTATCCCTATCAAATGACTTTAGGGGCTATTCAGAATAATGTCTTAATCGAAAAAATGGGACAGCAAACTGCTACTGACCTCAAGAGAATGGGGGTACATGTCAATTTTGCGCCTGTTGTGGATATTAATAATAATCCCAAAAATCCAGTTATTGGCTTTCGTTCCTTTGGTGATAACAAGTATAATGTAACAGCAAAAGCTGGGGCCTATATGAAAGGTTTGCAAGGCGAAGGGGTACTGATTAGCCTAAAGCACTTTCCTGGACATGGAGATACGGATGTCGATTCCCACTTAGACCTGC
Source organism: Pedobacter sp. (assembly GCA_008015505.1). Classification (GTDB taxonomy): domain Bacteria; phylum Bacteroidota; class Bacteroidia; order Sphingobacteriales; family Sphingobacteriaceae; genus Daejeonella. The sequence goes on along the minus strand of SSFR01000008.1, from coordinate 26,561 downwards.
CATTGCTTCCTTTTGATCGTAAGCGTTTGGATTCATTAGAGTTATATCCTTTTCGAGAATTGATTAAGCAGGGAGCCTCTGGTGTGATGAGTGCACATATAAATATTCCTGCACTAGACACAACGGCGCATGTCCCAGCCACTTTATCTAAGCCAGTCATTACTGATATCCTTCGTGGAGAGCTTGGATTTAAGGGCTTGGTTGTTTCAGATGCTATGGAGATGAAGGGGGTTGTTAAATACTTCCCAAACGGAGAGGCAGATGTGCGAGCGATTATAGCTGGAAATGATTTAATTGAGCTTTCGGAGGATACCCAGCGAGCTATCAAACTCATCCGCAAAGCCATTCGTCAAAGAAAGCTTACTTGGAATTGGATCAATGAGCGAACCAAGAAAGTGCTAGCGGCCAAGTATTGGCTCGGTTTAAATACTTTTAAGCCTATTCAAGTAGAAAATATAGTGGATGATCTAAATCATCAGGAGGCCTTTGAGCTCAATCAGCAATTAGCAGATGCAGCTGTAACAGTATTGGGGGATAGTTTGTTAAAGGCTTTAGACTTTTCCAAGCGAACGGCTATCATTAGTTTGGGGACCCAATCATCAAATCTATTTCAAGCCATGTTGAAGCCTCGTTTCAAAAAATCAGTCACATTTATTTTGCCTAAAAATGCATCTTCAGTAGATATTGCTAGTTTGAAGGGTCAGTTAAAGGATTTCAAACAAGTGATTGTGAGTATTAGTGATATGCGCAGGCGTCCCTGGAGTAAACTAGATTACAGTATCGACTTAAACCTATTTATTGCTGATTTAGCTAAAATGAATAATAGCGTGATTAGTGTTTTTGCTAATCCATATGTACTTACTGGTTTACCCGGGATTGAGCAATGCAAGACAATACTAATGAATTATCAACAAAGCGATGAAATGCAAATAGCAGCAGCTCGAGTGATTTTAGGTCAGTTAAAGGCGCAGGGTAAATTGCCCGTTACGATCAATACTTTTTTTAAGTATGGGGATGGGAGTAATTAGGGAGAAATACAACGACCATTTTCTTAAAGCATTAGCTCGCCTCAATGAGAGCCAGCGTAAAGCCGTGGAGGCTATTGAAGGGCCAGTCTTGGTGATTGCAGGCCCGGGTACGGGTAAAACACAAATTTTGGCAGCTCGCATTGGGAAAATCTTGCTGGATACAGATACACAGCCTCATCATATCCTATGTCTTACCTATACGGATGCTGGGGCTGTAGCTATGCGTAAGCGACTTTTTGATTTTATTGGGCCTGAAGCGTATCGGGTGCATATTTATACGTTTCATGCTTTTTGTAACGATATAATCCAAGAGAACTTGGATTATTTTGGCAAGTTGGAGTTGGAGGCTATCTCTGATTTGGAACGTATGTCTGTTTTGCGTCAGTTGATTGATCAGTTTGAAGTGAATCATCCATTGAAGCGTTATCACGGAGATGTGTACTATGAGATAGGTCGTTTGCAGCAGCTTTTCTCGGTGATGAAGCGTGAGGATTGGTCGCCGGAATATATTGATAAGAAAATCGATGAATTTATAAATCTGATTAGGGACTGCGATGCCGATTCGGTCTATTACAAAGAATATAAATACACCAAAAAATATAGAGACAGAGAGGTTGGTTCACTCAAACCAGCTTTTATCACACTCAAAGACCGCTTAGAGAAGCTTCGTGCAGCTGCATATGAGTTCCCAAAATATCAGCAAATGATGCGTGAAATGGGGCGCTATGATTATGATGATATGATCTTGTGGATTCTTCATGCTTTTAAAACCGATGAACAGTTTCTGCTAAACTATCAAGAGCGCTACCTCTATGTGCTGGTGGACGAGTATCAGGATACCAGTGGGTCGCAAAATGAATTGGTTCAGCTGTTGATGAATTATTGGGACCAGCCGAACATTTTTGTGGTTGGGGATGATGATCAGTCGATATTTCGTTTTCAGGGAGCGAACGTTCAAAATATGGAGGAGTATCATGCGCGATATGCCCATGATCTATGCCGGGTCATGTTGACGGATAATTATCGTTCTACACAACCCATTTTAGATGTGGCTAAAGTGTTAATTGACCATAATACGGAGCGAATTCACTTGCCTGGCTTGAGCAAAACACTATTTGCTCAGAATGAAACTAATCTTCCCATTCAACCGGAGATTAGGGCTTATCCAACTCCATTTTATGAGTTTGCAGCAATCACCGATGAGATTAGTAGGCAAATAGCACAAGGAATACTGCCTCAGGATATTGCCGTTATTTATAAGGAACACCGTTCGGGAGAGGCCTTAGCTCATTATTTTCAATTAAAAGGAATCCCTATTCAGACTAAGCGCAAGGTCAATATTTTGAAGGATCCTTTTGGGCAAAAGCTGATCACTTTATTACGCTATTTAGCCTTAGAAAGTGAATCTCCTTATACAGGTGACCCATTGTTGTTCGAAATCATGCATTACGATTTTTATCATATAGCATCTATTGATATTGCCAAACTAAGTGTAGAAGTCAATGCGTACAATTATCAGCATAAGGAAAAAACCTCCATTCGGGCTCGTATTTGTGAGCTAGCTGCACAAACGCAGTCTTCCCTATTTGATACAGAAAGTCATCAGCAAATTAAATTGTTAAGCCAGCACCTAGAGTATTGGATTAAAGGTGCGTATAATTGGACCATTCAGAATTTGTTTGAGCGCATGATTGGCGAGGGGGGAATATTGGCTTATATTTTAAAATCGCCTGACAAAACGTGGCTGATGCAGGTTCTTACTTCCTTATTTAGCTTTTTGAAAGAAGAATCGGGGAAAAAACCTGATCTCAAGCTAAAGGAATTTGTATTGTTGCTTGATTTGCTGCAAGAGAATGATCTTTCTTTGGAGCTCAATCAGTATATTTTTAATCAACAGGGAGTTAACTTTCTGACGTGTCACGGTTCAAAAGGGTTGGAGTTCGACTATGTGTATCTGATTGGGGCTACTAAAAATGTATGGGAGAAAAAGCGTAAAAATCAATCGGGCTATCAAATGCCAGATACGGTGTTTTCTTCTTTGCCACATGCTAGTGAAGAAGAAGAGCTCCGACGCTTATTCTATGTTGCATTGACACGAGCTAAAAAGCAGGTTTGGATCTCTTTTGCTCAGCAAAATGAGCAGGGAAAAGTGTTAGAGCCAACTGTTTTCATAGGAGAAATACTTGCTGGGACAGACCTACAAATTCAGGATCAGCAGATAGCAGAGTCTGTATTGTCATATTTCTTTGCATTGCAGTTTTCAGCAACTGAATCGCCTTCATTGGGGCTTATTGATGAGCAGTATGTGAGTTCTTTATTGGAGGGCTATGTGTTGAATCTAACTCACTTAAATAATTATCTGGACTGCCCATTAAAATTCTATTTCCAGAATCTAATTCGTGTTCCAAAAGGGAAAAATGATACGCTGACTTTTGGGTCTGCTGTACATTCGGCTTTGCATAAATTATTCCTATCACTAAAAAATAATGACAATCAATTTCACTCACTGAAACATTTTATGGATGATTTTTACTGGTATATGCGCCGTAATCGTGAAGCCTTTACAGCTGAGCAGTTCAAACGAAGGATGGAATATGGGGATCAGATTTTGCCAGCCTATTACCAGCATTATATCCATACCTGGGAAAAGGCTGTATTAACGGAGTATACCATTAAAAATGTGGAAGTAGATGGGGTTCCTATTAAGGGAGTTTTGGATAAAATTGAGTTTAAGGGTAAAGATGTCAATGTAGTTGACTACAAAACGGGTAGTTATGCAAAAGCAAAAGCTAAGTTTAAAAGACCTGATGAAATGGATTCACTTGGGGGTGATTATTGGCGTCAGGCAGTATTTTATAAATTATTGGTGGATCACGATAGGACTACAACTTGGCAAGTAGTTAGTGCTGAATTTGATTTTGTAGAATCTGAGGAAGGGAATTACTTTAAAGAAAAGATGGTCATTACTCCTGAAGATTTAACGTTAGTAAAGGCTCAGATCAAGAATACTTATAGTCGAATCATGAATCATGAATTTACTGTGGGTTGTGGTAAAGCCGAATGCATTTGGTGCACTTTTGTGAGTGCTAATTTCACTGAGTGATTAGGTTCGTTTTTTGAACAGATCAAGCGGAGGCAACAAAAAACGAATCTGTTTTATTCTGATTCACTTTTTGATTTTTTTTAATTTCCGGGGAAGTCTTATTTCTTTTTATAGGGGAATTTTAGTGAAATATTTTCCATTATAGCTTTTGTTATTGATTGAACATTGTTGCCAATAACATTTGGGGTGGCATAGTTATAATCCCAAACTAATTGGCCATCACGTTGATCATATATTTTCAAGCTGGCATTTGTTTTATTAGGAATAGGGCGTCTTTGATTATCGGGTTTAGTTTCGGACTCATCAAGTAGGGGTGTTGCTGAGTGAATATCGCCGATGATCACCCCGTCAACACCGAGCATGTTACATAACTCTGCTTTATCTTGTAATGGGATGTCTTCGTATTGAATGTGATTTTTTCTTAATATTTCGCCTGTGTACAGAATATCTTGAAAGCTAACATTATACTTCTTTTTGCCAAATTGGTCTAAGCAGGATAGGTAAACATTTTTTTGTGTAGTATATCCCAATTGTCTATTCGAGTATTCCTGTGACTGAGAGGCTATTCCATCAATTGGTTTGCTTTCTGTAACTATATTGAAAGGTAAAACAGCTAGGGTTTTGCGCCCTTTTATAATCGTTGTCTCAAAGTTCGATTTACCGCGATACGCCGCTGGTCCACAGCTTATAAGAAAGAGGATTAATCCCAGAAATAACATCGAAAATTTGTATTGCTGCCCCATGTTTAAAAAATATAAGTGATCCTTTAAATAGTATTTGTCGAATGTAAGTTCTAAATTACTGTGCAATTTAATTATTTTTTTAATAAAAAAATTATCACAAATTGGCTCATGGCTTAATATAAAATCAATTTACGTAGTATGGCTTTCTTGATAGCTTTCGATGGGTGGACAAGCGCAGATTAAGGTCCGATCACCTTGCGTATCATTCACACGTCCAACTGCGGGCCAGAATTTATGGGCGGCTATGTAGGGTAGTGGAAAAGCAGCTTGTTGACGTGTGTAGGGATAGTCCCATTGATTGGCTGTCAATATGGAGATGGTATGAGGTGCGTTTTTTAATGGATTGCTTGTTTTGTCGAATAATCCATTTTGAATGTCGTTGATTTCAGCCCGAATAGTGAGCATGGCATCACAAAATCGATCGAGTTCATGCTTAGGTTCAGATTCCGTAGGCTCTACCATTAGTGTCCCCACAACGGGGAAAGAAATGGTGGGTGCATGAAAGCCGTAGTCCATTAAACGTTTAGCAATATCAGTAACATCAACCCCCCAATTTTTGAATGATCTGCAATCTAAAATCATTTCATGTGCACAACGGCCATGGGCTCCTACATACAAAATAGGGTATGATTCTGCTAAACGGGTCTTGATATAGTTGGCGTTAAGTATGGCATATTTAGTGGCATTGGTTAGGCCATCGGGCCCCATCATAGCAATGTAGGCGTGAGAGATTAGCAGAATAGAAGCCGATCCCCAAGGAGCTGCGGATACGGCATGAATAGATTTTGGAGAACCTATGCCAACAATAGCATGTCCTGGAAGATACGGAGCTAAGTGTTTGGCAACACCAATCGGGCCCATGCCAGGACCGCCTCCTCCATGAGGGATACAGAATGTTTTGTGGAGGTTGAGATGGCATACATCCGCACCAATGGTTGCCGGGCTAGTTAATCCCACTTGTGCATTCATATTAGCCCCATCCATATAAACTTGTCCACCATAACGATGGATCAAGGTGCAAACTTCAATAATTGATTCCTCGAATACCCCATGAGTGGAAGGATAGGTAACCATCAAGCAGGAAAGCTGTTGGGCATGTGTTTTCGCTTTATCCTCTAGGTCAACTAGGTCGATGTTCCCTTGTTCATCACACTTAACGACGACAATTTTCATCCCTGCCAGGGCTGCAGATGCAGGATTTGTGCCATGTGCTGAGGATGGAATTAGTACAATATTTCGGTGTGACTCTCCCCGGTCGGCATGATAAGCTCGGATCACCAATAGGCCAGTATATTCTCCCTGAGCTCCTGAGTTAGGCTGCAAGCTCATGGTGTGGAAGCCTGTAATTTCACTTAGTTGGTGGTTTAGTTCATCAAATAGTTGCATGTAACCACCTGTTTGATCACTAGGGGCAAAAGGATGCATGTTACTAAACTCGGGCCAGCTGAGGGCAAGCATTTCTGATGTGGAATTTAACTTCATCGTACATGAGCCCAAAGGAATCATCGAATGGCAAAGCGAAAGGTCTTTGGCCTCCAATGATTTAATGTAGCGAAGCATTTCATGCTCCGAATGATGCGTATTAAATATGGGATGGCTTAAGTAGTCAGATGATCGATGAAGTTCCCTAGGAAATGCAAAAGCACTTATTTCAGATTGCAGCTGCTGGAGATTAACACCATTCCCATTTTGTCCTTTTATTTTGGCAAAGACATGGATCAGCTTTTTGATATCTTCTAGACTAGTGGTTTCATCTAAAGAAATGGTGGCAATAGACCCTTTGTAGTGCAAGTTTAGTCCTGCATTTAAAGCCTCGGCATGAATGGGATTGACTAGGTTGCCTAGGTCTAATTTGAGTGTATCAAAAAAGAATTCATTTTCTTGTTTGTAGCCTAATGTTTCAAGCGCTTTTGAAAGTAAAAGACTTAACCCATGAATGCGTTTGGCAATATTTTGTAATCCTTTCGGACCATGATAAATGGCATACATACTTGCCATTATCGCCAAAAGTGCTTGTGCCGTGCAAATATTGGAGGTGGCCTTGTCTCTTCGGATATGTTGCTCACGGGTTTGCAATGCCATTCGTAAGGCATAATTACCCGCTGAGTCGATGCTTACACCAATGATTCGACCAGGTATGGCGCGTTTATATGCTTCTTTGGTTGCAAAGAAAGCAGCGTGTGGGCCGCCAAAGCCCATGGGTACACCAAAACGTTGAGAACTCCCAATAACGATATCTGCCCCCCATTCTCCTGGAGGAGTAAGTAGTGTGAGGCTCATCAGGTCGGCGGCAACAGTTAGGCGAATGTCCTTTGCATGTGCTCGTGCGGCAAAATCTTTATAATTATAAATAGCTCCTTCACTCGCAGGGTATTGAACGAGTGCACCAAACATATCTTCATTGAGTTCGACAGTTTGGTGATTACCGATTTGAATCTGGATTCCCAGTGGTGCTGAGCGTGTTTTTAGAATATCAATGGTTTGTGGAAAAACCTGGTCAGAAACAAAGAAAATATTTGCTGACTCATTTTTACGCATGCTGTACTGCATGAACATGGCTTCAGCGGCAGCCGTGCCTTCGTCAAGTAGGGAAGCATTGGCAATTTCCATTCCAGTGAGATCAATAATCATTGTTTGGAAATTTAAAAGCGCCTGTAAGCGCCCCTGAGAGATTTCGGCTTGGTAGGGGGTGTATTGGGTGTACCAGCCAGGATTTTCCAAAATATTACGTTGGATCACCCCGGGTACAATAGTCCCATAATACCCCCTCCCGATGTACGATTTAAAAACTTTGTTCTTTGATGCAATTTGTTTTAGGTCGTTCAAGTAGTCGAATTCTGATTTTGCCTTGGGCAGATCTAGTGGCTTTTTCAAGCGGATGGCTGAGGGAATGGTTTGGTCGATGAGCTCATCCATTGATTTTACTCCGATGGTTTGTAGCATAGCTACCGCATCTTGTTCATTAGGGGCTATGTGTCGGTGTTCAAATTTTTCTTGAAAATCGGTATGTGGTTTCATGGAAACGGGCTTCAATTTGAATCGCAATTTTACGAATAAATTGGCTAGAGATTAAAAGTGTCTGTTCATATTTCTCGTGAAGGAGTGTCGATATGAGATAGATTTTTAGATGTGAGGCTTTATTTCAAAACCTCACGTGATATGACAATTTTTTGTATTTCAGATGTTCCTTCATATATCTGGGTAATTTTTGCATCGCGCATCAGGCGCTCTACATGATATTCTTTAACATATCCATAACCACCATGAATTTGTACTGCTTCCACAGTTATTTTCATCGCTATTTCAGAGGCAAACAGCTTGGCCATGGAGCTTGCTTGTGCATAGGGTAAACCTTGGTCTTTGAGCCAGGCTGCTTTCAAGCATAACAAGCGAGCTGCCTCGATTTGGGTGGCCATATCGGCCAGCTTAAATTGGATTGCCTGATGATCAGCGATGGGTTTCCCAAATGTTTTACGTGTTTTGGCGTAGTCTAAAGCCAATTCGTAAGCTCCTGCTGCAATTCCTAAGGCTTGTGTGGCTATACCGATTCTACCCCCCTCTAAGGTTTTCATGGCGAACTTGAATCCAAAGCCATCTTCACCTATCCGGTTTTCTTTGGGCACTTTAACGTCTGAAAATAGTAATGAATGCGTATCAGATCCACGAATACCTAATTTATTTTCTTTGGGACCGATACTAAATCCATTCATGCCTTTTTCGACAATCAGGACATTGATGCCTCGATGGCCTAATTCTGGATTCGTTTGTGCAATTACTAAGTAGGTAGAAGCAGTTCCTCCATTAGTGATCCAATTTTTGGTTCCATTGAGGAGATAATGGTCACCCATATCTATGGCTGTAGTTTGTTGTGATGTCGCATCAGAGCCAGCCTCTGGTTCTGACAAGCAAAATGCGCCAATCTTTTCTCCACTTGCTAGTGGTTTTAGGTACTTTTCTTTTTGTTTTTCGTTGCCATATTTTTCTAGTCCATAGCAAACCAATGAGTTATTTACAGAAACCACTACAGATGCAGATGCGTCTATTTTGGAGAGCTCTTCCATGACTAGCACATATGAAATGGTATCCATGCCTGAACCTCCATATGTTGGAGATACCATTATACCCATAAATCCGAGCTCTCCCATCTTTTTGACTTGTTCTGCGGGGAATTTTTGGTGTTCGTCGCGCTCGATAACTCCTGGTTTTAATTCGTTGGTAGCAAAGTCTCTTGCTGCTTGCTGGATGAGGATATGCTCTTCAGATAGCTCGATTTTCATGTTAATGATTTTATGTGTTTTTATAGCCCACTTGTAAGTTGTGTAATAAAGTGGCTTATGATATGAGGGTATAGTATAATTGTAATAAGCATTCCTGCTAATGCACCCAGAAAGTGGGCCTCGTGATTTATGTTGTCATTGGCGCTCTTAGTGGCGTACATGCAATAGGCTAAAAATAGTATTCCATATAATACTGCAGGAATCGGGATAGGAATTGGTAAAATAAGCATGCTGGCTAAGGGATAAAATAGGATATAGCTAAAAACCACGGCACAGACGGCTCCTGATGCGCCTAGGCTATGATACCAAAAGTGATCTTTATGCCTGATGATGGAACCCATATCGCTTAGAATTAAACTAACGAGATAGAGCATGCCAAACTGGATATGTCCCCAATTGCTAGCCATTACCAAGATGCGTTCTAGTTGAAATGCAAAAAAATAATAGGACAGCATATTCATGAATAAGTGCATCCAATCGCGATGAATAAAGCCGCTTGTGATGATGGTATATAATTTATTCCCTCGACTTACACTATAAGGATGAAGCATGAGCTTCCCATAAAGTGTTGTATTAGAAAATGTGAGTAAACTCACCATAATGGTAGTTAGGAATATGATCGAGGCAACAGGGGTTTGTATAATAAAGTCTTCCATTGAGTGGGCAAGGATTCTAGTTTAAATGTTTGTGTGCCTTAGTGAGTAAGGGATAACGAAGGTACATTTTTCATGTGTATCATTTGTTTTTCGAATGTTAGGATCAAAAGATTTGTGATTGAATAAAGGAATATTTGCAGTTTTTATTTCGTAGAAAATGGTGCCAATGTATTTTATGCCCAAGATGTAGTGATGGACAACGATTTGCGTTTAATTTACGTATTGTAAAAAGTATAATATTTTTTTTCTTTTTTTGTAAAAAATATATCTTTACGGGGTGTTAAAAACTATAGTTTAATTAAACATTTTAAATCTAAATTCATGAAATCAACTCAAAAATTTTTACTTTATTCGCTGGTTCTGGCAGGGACAGCGATTGTTTTTTCGATGGGCTGTAAGAAGACCACTGTTGATGGTCCTGTTTATCCTGTTCCAGCTACTCAGCAGCCTGTATTGAATACGGGTTCTAATAATCCAGCACTTACTGGGACCACTAGTGGTACAATAAATGCTACTGATTGGGTTGCGTCCGCAGGAACTGCTTCTGTGACCATAGCAGGTTTTAACTTCATTGCAGTAGGTTCTTCAGGTAGTGCCACACCAACCGTATATCCAGCTACTGCGAGTGTGACTAATACAGCTTCATGGCAAGCAGTAACAGCAACTGCAGTACAATTAGGGGCATTTAGCTCAAGTTTAGGCACTGCAGCAGCACTAGCTGCATTGAGTGGAAGTACAACGATCACTTGGTATGTGCAATCTTATGTGACCAGTAGCGCAGGAACGACTAAATCTGCCCTCACTCAAACGATACAGACTGTAAACTAATTAATATATGATGGGTGTGAGGATGCAAAAATTAAAAAAGGTATAGTTTAATTAAACATTGTAAATCTAAATTCATGAAATCAACTCAAAAATTCTTGTTTTACTCGCTGTTTTTGACAGGGGCAGCGCTTGTTTTTTCAATAGGTTGTAAGAAAACTACTATTGGACCAGCTACTTATCCTAATGTTGCACCCGCTTTTAAGCCTGTTTTGAATACTGGTTCTAGTAATCCGCTACTTGCTGGGGGCGCTAGTAATACAATAAATGCTACTGATTGGGTAGCGTCTACGGGAAGTACCTCTGTGACGGCAGTGGGTTTTTATTTTATGGCAGTAGGATCTGTATCAGGTGGTGCTACTCCAACGATCTTTCCTGCTACTGCTAGTATGACCAATACGTCTTCATGGGCATCAATAACAGGGACTACAGTTCAAATAGGGGCGTTTAGTACAAGCCTGGGTGCTATAACCCCAACAGGATTAACAACAACAGCAATTGCTGCATTGAGTGGTAGTACAACAGTCACTTGGTATGTACAATCATTTGCGACCAATGGCAATGGTACGACTACATCTGCTCTTACTCAAACAAAACAAACTGTAAACTAATATATCGTGGATGAGAATACTCAGGGTTGTCCCTGATTTATTTGTCTATTTGATTTGAACACCTTGTCTCTAATGAGATGAGGTGTTTTGCTTTAATAGGTTGAGGCTTCATTTTGTTTCAAGATCGTTTGTGCTTTGCGTTCTAGTCTGCGTTTAATTCGGTTTTCTCGACGTATTTGATGCTCCTTTTTGACTCGTTGCATGTGAATAGCCAGATCTTGCATTTGTTGTAGTGTGGTCGGTCCTAAGCCTATATTGTCCATTAAACCCATAGAAATTCCCTTCCAAATAGTATTGAAAAAAGAAGCGTGCATGGGGCGTCTATATAGAAAACTTGAGGTTTGTAATAAACCATCGTCATTACTTGGGTTCTCACTTCGGATAATAAGTATGTTGGTATACATTGAAGCAAGTGCTTTCCATTTTAATTTTGGACTAATTGTATCCTTTTCAAGGAAACCAATTCTAAGCTGACTGTATCTTGCTATAAGTTTGCCTTTGCATTGATCTGTATTCCCGTTTCCTTCAAAATGGATACTATCAATAAAGCCTTTGCTGATTTTAATAAGTGCAAGGGGACGCAGTGCAGGGTTTAGAATGCGAGCATTCATTTTTCCTACACCACCCGAAAAAACAAAGGCCCCCTTGGGGTCTAGTAAATCGAATCGAAATGTGGTGTTCATTCGTCCGATACCCATGAGTAGTCCAGTCGTTGTCGCATTACAAAATCGATCATGTTGTAGGGCCGTGATGTTGTTCGTTACATGATTTATTTTGCCGTTTAACTGGTCAAAAAAGACCGTTCCTTTACGCTGCGACTTGGGGTTGTATTCCGAGTAACTAATTTTGGAATCGTTCCATTTAACCGTATCAAGCTGGATGTTTATAGGAAGTCTTTTTAAAGCCAAGCTGGGAAAATTCTGTGATCGGTCTATTTGTGTAAAGGACATCTCCCTGTTTAGAAAGATTGCTATATCTGCACCTCTGATGTCTAAAGTTGAAGCAAGAAGGTTTCCTTGAGACTTTAATAAGTGGTAATTGATTTTGCTTAGAACAATTTCTTCAGCGGAAATATTATACCGAGCTTTTTGTTCCTTGAATTGGGTGGAAAATTCCATTTCGGGATATCTGGGGGTGATCTGTAGCCCAAGAATTCTTGCCTCGTGTTTGGAGGTAGAACCAGCTATTTCGTTTATCTGAATGGTATATCGCTTATCGTTGGTTTCAAAATGATAATGTTTAAGGGAGGCGGTAATATCTTGGGTATAGTATAAGCGATTTTTGTCATATTGAGAAAGTGAGTCAATTAGTAAATCGGTGACGTTGATTTGAAGGTTAGCGATTGCTGTTAGTGAACAGTTAGGGCTTCTTTGATTAATGTATCTGATTTTTATTTGCTGTAGTTCAATTTCGTCAACTCGGATGGACTTCCAGTGTGCAGAGATTCGTTGGTAAGCTGTTCGATCATCAGGCAAAGCACAGGCAGATAATGAGGTATCGAGGTGAATCAATTTGAGAGTGGGCTGTTCCACTGAGATGGATTGAGCAGTTATGGAGTGATTAAAATAGGCATTTAGAAGTTGGACATGTTCGAGGTTGAGTTGAGTGACTTGGGCATCACATACATATTCTGGCAGAATCTGTTGCGCGGCCATTTGGTTATAAATAATGGAATTGATTTTGAAGTTTACTTCGGATAAACCAATACTCCCCGTAAAGAGATTGATTTGGATATCTTTAAAATCAATAAAATAGAGGCGATTGGTAGATTTTATGATTGTCTCCTTGATAAACTTAGTAACTATATTTTTCGCGTAATGATGTAAACAGACTCCTATACTACTGATAACAATAGTGCAAGTCAATAAGATGAACAGTTGTTGTCGTGAGAAAAGCTTTTTTCTGTTTTTCTTCGCCATTATTTTATTCGTGAGATATTGAGCTTGTTTAAAGTTTATGAAGGTTAGTTTTCGAAAAAGATGGACGCTTTTTAAAAGTACATTATTTTAACGAAGCTATTTTGAATAAATGCTGACAAATTGTCATTTGTTCGCAAAAGTCGTAGTTTTGCAGGCCAGTATTAGAACGTATGTTTAACTCAAAGAGCACATCTGATTTCGATCACCTAAGCAAACAACACGACGAATCTCGTCAGGGAGAGGCTGTCATGTTGAATATACCCTCGAACACGATCAGCCGCAAGCTATATATTGAAAGCTATGGTTGTGCTATGAACTTTGCTGATAGTGAAATTGTGGCATCTATTATGTCGGAAGTGGGTTATCAAACCACGGCCGATTATAAAGAAGCAGACTTGGTTTTTGTCAATACATGTTCTATTCGAGAAAATGCTGAACAGCGGGTGAGGAATCGGTTGAAAGAATTTGGGGCCGTCAAGCAAAAGCGTCCAGGAATGACAGTGGGTGTCTTGGGTTGTATGGCCGAGCGTTTAAAATCAAAGTTCTTAGAAGAAGAGAAGTTAGTAGATGTGGTGGTAGGTCCGGATGCTTATCGTGATTTGCCTAATTTGGTGAGTCAGGTAGATGAGGGGAACCGGGCTGTGAATGTAATTCTATCTCGGGAGGAAACTTACGCTGACATTAGTCCTGTTAGGCTAAACAGTAATGGAATAAGTGCTTTTATCTCTATTATGCGTGGCTGTGATAACATGTGTTCATTTTGTGTGGTGCCTTTTACACGTGGGCGAGAGCGTAGTCGAGATCCAAAATCGATTGTTCAGGAGGCTCAAAGTTTGTTTGATACGGGTTATCGTGAAGTGACATTATTGGGCCAAAATGTAGATTCTTATAAATGGAAAGGAACCAGTGGGCAAGAGGGCCAGGTGAGTTTTGCTGGTCTTTTGGAGCAAGTTGCGCGAATTAATTCCCAATTGCGTGTACGGTTTTCGACCTCTCATCCCAAAGACATCACAGATGAAGTATTATATGTGATGGCTGAGTACAATAATATCTGTAAGCATATTCATTTGCCAGTTCAGTCGGGTAATTCACGTGTATTGCAACTGATGAACCGTACGTATACACGTGAGTGGTACCTAGATCGGGTCGAAGCTATCAAAAGAATCATACCTAATTGTGCTATTTCAACTGATATCATCACGGGATTTTGTACCGAAACAGAAAAAGAGCATGAAGATACCTTAAGCATTATGGAAGCTGTCCAATATGATTTTGCTTACATGTTTACCTATTCTGAGCGTCCGGGTACGTTAGCAGCGAAGCGTTATGCAGATGATATTCCGGAGGATGTAAAAAAGCGTCGATTTAATGAAATAGTAGCCAAACAGCAAATTTGTTCTCATCAGCAGTTACAAAAACAGGTGGGACATATTTATGAAGTATTGATCGATGGTTTTTCAAAGAAATCGGATCAAGATTATTCAGGGAAAAATTCACAAAATACCACAGTGGTATTTCCTGTGGATGATCATTTCCGACCAGGAGATTATGTACAAGTAATAATTGAAAGATGCACGCCAGCCACTTTGATTGGAAAGATTGTGTCTTAGAGCCTCGCCTCAGCCCTCTGCAGAGGAGAGGGGAACGTTTTTGGATAAATTATCGGCAATTTTAGTCTAAAAGGGGTTTTGAATAGGGGTTCACTCCCCTTTAGAGAGAGTTAGACTTAATATTAAAGAATATGGATATACAGGATATAAAGAATCGTTTTGGCATTATCGGTCATTCGCCTTTGTTGAATCGTGCTATTGATGTTGCCATACAAGTAGCTCCTACAGATATCTCCGTATTGATCACTGGAGAGAGTGGTAGTGGGAAAGAAGTATTTTCTCATATCATTCATCATTTGAGTGCGCGTAAACATGGCGCATTTATTGCGGTTAACTGTGGAGCTATACCTGAAGGGACGATTGACTCAGAGCTCTTTGGTCATGAAAAAGGTTCATTTACAGGTGCGCACGAGGCGCGTAAAGGCTATTTTGAGGTAGTGGATGGTGGTACGATCTTTCTGGACGAGGTTGCCGAACTTCCTTTGGGGACTCAAGCTCGGCTATTACGTGTTTTGGAAACGGGGGAATACCTCCGCGTAGGTTCATCAAAGGTGCAAAAAACAAATGTTCGTGTGATTGCTGCAACGAACAAAGATGTTTTTGATGCGGTTAGAGAAGGCAAATTTCGTGAGGATTTATATTACCGATTAAATACAGTTCCATTGAAAATACCTGCTCTTAGGGAGCGTCGAGAGGATATTTATCTGTTATTCCGCAAGTTTATCGCTGATTTTACGGACAAGTATCGTAGTCCATCAGTTCAGCTGGATGAGGAAGCACAGGCCTTGCTAATGAATTATAGTTGGCCGGGAAACGTCCGTCAGTTAAAGAATGTTGCTGAGCAAATAGCTGTCCTAGAGAAAAATCGAAATTTGGATGCGTCGAGTATGGCAAAATATATTCCAAGTGAAATGGGCAGTTCCTTGCCAATGCGTTTGGAGGGTTCCCAAAAAGATGATTTTTCTGAGCGTGATATTTTATATAAGGTTCTTTTTGATATGAAGAAGGACATGACAGAGTTGAAGAAATTGGTTATTGACATGATTCAAAGTAGCGATCATGCGGTAGTTTACGCACAAAATCAACAAGTGATTAATCAGCTTTATCGGGATATTGAGTTACCCCAAGCAGTTGAAGCTTCTCCTACGTTAACGATTCGTCAACCGGCTAAAGACTTCGGCATGATGGATTCTGCTGAGGAAGTGGAGGACGAGTCGTTATCTCTTTTAGAGAAGGAATCTGACCTGATTAAGAAAGCACTCAAAAAGCATAAAGGTAAACGTAAACTAGCGGCTGAAGAGTTGGGCATTTCTGAGCGAACATTGTACCGAAAAATAAAGGATTTAGGGATGGACTAGGGCTTAATGGTGTATGATAAAGTTTATTAGTAAAAAAATAGGGGTCTTATTTGTCGTTTCTTTGCTTTCGACGATTCAGAGTTGTGGGATCTATTCTTTTTCTGGGGCATCTATTCCAGAGACAATGAAAACTGTTTCGATACGGAACTTCGAGAATACAGCGCCTTTAGTGATCCCTTATTTGAGCCAGCAATTGACCAAAGCTTTGGAGGATCGTGTTCGTAATAATTCACGGTTGAGTGTGATACGATCAGATGCAGATGCAATTTTTGAAGGGCGTATCACGGGCTACAATGTTAGTGCTACTGCTGTGCAGGGGAATAATCAATCGACAACGAGTAGGTTAACAATCACGGTTCACGTGAAGTATCAAAACAATCTAAAACCTGAATTGAGTTTTGAGCAAGATTTCACTCAGTTTAAGGACTTTTCAATTGTTGGGAAACCTTTAGAAGCTCAGCAGCAGGATTTAATTACTGATATTAATCAGCGATTGACAGAAGATATTTTTAATAGGGCTTTTGCCAATTGGTAGTATTTAACGCATCTGATCGGATAGAATCACCATGAGCCACCGCTCATAAACTTTAAATGATTTGATTTAGGCCTTGGTTGTTTCATGGCCATTAGAAAACAAATTAAATACATGAAAAATTGGAACAGTTAGCAAATCAAAATTCGACCACCATTTCTGTTTTTTCGGACTATATTTCGAATCCGGCAAAAATTAGTGCCACTGATACAGCTCAATTAGCTTCTTTGCTGAGGGATTTTCCTTACTGTCAAATTCTGCATGCTTTTGCTAGTAGGGCTGTGGCTTTGGATGAAAAAGGTGGAGAACTGAGCCAAAGTTTGACTAAGGCGGCTCTGTATTCGTCTAATAGAAATATACTTTATACTGTAATGCATCATCCAGAAGCATTGTCTCAGGCAAGAGATATTGCTGGTAATCAGTCTAGTCAGAAGATGCTAGTAGTGCATCCAGAAGTAGAGGTATTGGTTACAGAAGAGGAGATAATCCCGAGTTCGCTTGAATTTCAAATGAGTTCAAGTGACGTAACTATTGAGGCATTATCCGTAGAAGAAGTGCTTGCTAAAGAAGAATCAATTGCTCAGGAGCATTTAGGTGCATTAGATGAATCAAGGATTGTCCATGAGGTGTCCAAATATGACGACGATACGATGCCTTATTCATTCTTATGGTGGCTTAATCAAACGAGGGAAGCGTATGTGTATCAACCCTATGCGCAGTCAAATACGACTGTAAGTGCAAAAAATAATGCGGTTGATGGACTAAATCATCAAATCGTCGAGCATATATTTCATCAACAGTTACCCCCTTTGAAAGTTTTGGAAAGGGGAGTAAACAAGCTAACTTTTAAAAGAACGGAAGAAGCAATTCTGGATAAATTTATTCAAGATGATCCTCAGATTAAACCACCCCAATCAGGGAACTTAAGTGCGGAGAATAAGGCTCGTCAGAGTGCTCAAGATTTGAATGATTTGGTTTCCGAAACTTTAGCGGGCATTTATACTAGACAAATGTTATTGGATAAAGCGATTGATACCTATAAAAAATTAAGTTTGAAACTTCCCGAAAAAAGCGCGTATTTTGCTGACTTAATTCATGCTTTAGAAGAGAAATTAAACAAATAGAATATGTATTACGCTTTAGTGATTTTGGCTATACTGGTTTGCGTGTTGTTGGTGTTGATTGTTTTGGTGCAGAATCCAAAAGGGGGGGGGCTCTCATCTGGCTTTTCGGGTTCAAATAATATTATGGGCGTGCAACGCACAGGAGATTTTCTTGAAAAGGGAACTTGGGTATTGACGGCTACATTGATGGTGCTTGCACTATTAATTAATGTGACCATTCCTAAAGGAGGAACATCAACTGAGGAGGCTTCTGATATTCAAAAGCAAATTAATTCAACGGCCCCTGTGTCGGCACCTCCAGTACTTCCGTTACCAGGCGATAGTACGAAAAAATAAATTCAAACTGTTTTTTTCAAAGGCTTCCCTCATTAGGGAAGCCTTTTTGTTTTTGCAGTTAATCCTGAGAAGTATTAGTCGGAAAGCCCGCTAGTCATTTGGCAAGGGCTGTCAGCTTGGCACTTCGTGTAAATTTATTCCTGATAAAAACCAAAGCCTAAGTGAAATTTTGGCAATAAAAATGTGGTATTACGTTTTGGCATAATTCCTGTTCATACCAGTTTATTAAAATTCAATCTTTAATAAAAAATAGAATTACGTTTATGGCATTAACAATCAAACCAATTGCAGATCGAGTAGTCGTGGAAGCTGCTCCTGCAGAAGAAAAAACAGCTTCAGGATTGTACATTCCTGATACAGCCAAAGAAAAACCTCAAAGAGGTAAAGTAATTGCTGTTGGCAATGGCAAAGCGGATGAACCAATGACGGTTAAAGTTGGAGATGAGGTTTTATACGGTAAATATGCTGGTACAGAAATTACTTACGAGGGGAAAGAGTATCTGATTATGCGTGAATCAGATATTTTTGCGGTTCTGTAAAAACACATCAAACAAAATTATTCTATCATTAACTTAAAAAAGTCTTAAAAATGTCAAAACAAGTTAAATACAATGTGGAAGCTCGTGACGCCTTAAAAAGAGGAGTTGATACACTTGCTAATGCGGTAAAAGTAACTTTAGGCCCAAAAGGTCGTAATGTAATCATTGATAAAAAGTTTGGTTCTCCAGCGATCACTAAAGATGGTGTAACAGTGGCTAAAGAGATTGAGCTTAAAGACACGCTGGAAAATATGGGTGCTCAAATGGTGAAAGAAGTGGCTTCTAAAACGGCTGATCAAGCAGGTGATGGTACCACTACAGCAACTGTTTTAGCTCAGGCTATTGTGACAGCGGGTATTAAAAACGTAGCGGCTGGGGCCAATCCAATGGATTTAAAACGAGGTATTGATAAAGCGGTTGTTGCTGTTATCGCTAATCTAAAGACCCAGTCACAAACTGTTGGAGAAGATAATAACAAAATCAAGCAAGTAGCGGCTATTTCTGCTAACAACGACGAAGTGATCGGTACACTAATTGCTGATGCGATGGCTAAAGTGGGTAAGGATGGTGTTATTACGGTAGAAGAAGCAAAAGGAACTGAAACTGAAGTCAAAACAGTAGAGGGTATGCAGTTTGATCGTGGTTACTTGTCACCTTATTTTGTAACCAACGCTGATAAAATGGAAGCTGAATTAGAGAATCCTTATATTTTGATTTATGATAAGAAGATCTCTTCCATGAAGGAGTTGCTCCCAATTTTGGAAAAACAAGTACAGACTGGGAAACCTTTATTGATTATTGCCGAAGATTTAGATGGTGAAGCATTAGCGACTTTAGTGGTAAACAAGATTCGTGGTTCTTTGAAAGTAGTAGCGGTTAAGGCTCCTGGTTTCGGTGATCGTCGTAAAGCTATGCTTGAAGATATCGCTATCCTAACGGGTGGTACGGTGATTTCTGAAGAAAGAGGATATAAGCTTGAAAACGCAGATCTTTCTTACCTAGGTCAGGCTGAAAAAATTGTGATTGATAAAGATAACACCACTGTGATCAACGGTTCTGGTAAAACAGAAGACATTAAAGCACGTGTTAATCAAATCAGAACACAGATCGAAACAACTACTTCGGACTACGATAAAGAAAAACTACAAGAACGCCTGGCTAAATTATCCGGTGGTGTTGCTGTATTATACGTAGGTGCTGCTACGGAAGTAGAAATGAAAGAGAAAAAAGATCGTGTGGATGATGCATTACATGCAACACGTGCGGCTGTTGAAGAAGGTATTGTAGCTGGAGGGGGTGTTGCATTCATTCGTGCTATTGAAGCTTTGGAAACATTAAAAGGTGTTAACGAAGACGAAAATACAGGTGTTCAAATCGTTAAACGCGCTATTGAAGAGCCACTGCGTCAGATCTGTGAAAATGCGGGTATCGAAGGGTCTATCGTGGTACAAAAAGTAAAAGAGGGTAAAGCTGATTTTGGTTACAATGCACGTACTGATGTGTATGAGAACTTAATCAAAGCGGGTGTAATTGACCCAACTAAAGTGGGTCGTGTAGCCCTAGAAAATGCAGCTTCTATTGCTGCCATGTTACTAACCACTGAGTGTGTATTAGCAGATAATCCTGAAGATGAAAAAGCAGGTGCTGCTGCGGGTATGCCTCCAATGGGTGGTGGTATGGGAGGAATGATGTAAATTTATTCCTAGCTTCCTTAATAAGCTCAATAAAAAGGCCGTTCTCAAAAGGAACGGCTTTTTATTTGTACTTCTGTAAAGAATTTTTTCGTCTAATTAAGCTGCGTTTATATAAAGGTTATTGAATTTTAGAATTTGTTAACACTGTGATTAATGTGTTATAGGTATCATTGTGGAGCAATACACAGTAAAAAATCTTGAATGGCACCATCTTCTAATCATAAGAAAATCTTTAAGCGAGGTATCCTTCAATATCAGATACCTCATAAAAAACCAACTTTACCAGGAACAGGCTTACATCATCTAAATACAGACATATTTACGAATCAGTATACAGATATTATAAATGTAAAAGAGCTTTTCGCTTGGCAGGAATTGTATTGGTATAAACCTATTGATCAACCTGAACTAAGTCGTTCTAATAATGCTGTTGATACTCGTTTAGGTCAACATTGGAAATATTTGGTTCATATGATGAGGGACCCAGACAAGTTGAGGCCAGAGTTTTTTAGTACTCGTTTTGAAGATATTATTCAAAAATGGGATGTAATGAGTACCTCACTTGTTTCAAATGAGAAAAATAGTGCAGTTGGTTATTTTGGATTCATATTGGATGTACCTCCTGAAAATATATTATCAACCAACTATAAGGATATAGGATTTTATAATCATGCGGGGATAGATTGGGTTAATAACACACCGGTAGTTAAAGATAAAAATGCCCTTGTGCATCACATTAATGAGAAGACCAATAGGCTTATACAGAATCCAGCTTACATATTGTCTAGAACCGGAGATTTTGATTCGCACTTAAATGACGTTGTACGATTAAACAAGGATTTTCCTGGTAAGAGCTTTCCAAATCATTTTATAGCCAGTAGAAGTTCATATAATGAGATTGTGATTGTGTCTAGGCCAGGCGTGGTAATCCATCCGCAACCCCTGGCATTAATAGGAGCAACAAAGCGAGTTTATGTGAAAGGTATATATGTGATGAATAATTCTGACTATATAAGGGTTCGTCATTATCGACTGATAAACCAACTTGCTATATTAAACAGGGTTCCCGTACTTTACATTCGGCAGAATGGACCCATTTATACAGCTCCTGATAAAAAAGCTGATTGGGTTGGCGATCTACGATAAAGAACCAAAAAAATGAAATAAAATAGTGCTTTCAGGATAATCTTATTTCTTGCTCATTCACCTGTAAGAGAGCTTGTCTTCCAAAAATTAGTGCTTGATTATTAGAAATATGACCTGCTGGGAAGCCAAAGCAAACCGGATAGCCGTATTCCTTCACTTTCTCTAAGACCATTTCTTCCACTGTTTGCCCGAAGGGAGGATCAAAGTCTTTTAATTCGGTAAATCCGCCGACAATTAATCCTTTGAGGTGTGCCAATTTGCCTGCACGTTTGAGCGTCCAAAGCATTCGGTCGATGGCATATAGATATTCTCCCACATCTTCAAGAAAGAGAATCTTATCCCGATAGTCTATCTCAGAGGATGAGCCTAATAAGGAAACCAATATGGCTAGGTTACCACCAATTAACAGCCCTTGACTAATACCATATTGACTTATTGTTTTGTTCGGATACTGATATTGCAAAGGTTCATTAAAAAGTGCTTTTCTTAATGTTTCTAATGAAGCTGTACTGCCATTAGAAATGGTCAGGGGCATTTGGCCATGAATCGTTTCTATTTGATAGTTTGTATGAATATGGCTATGAAGTACAGTGATATCACTGAATCCAACGACCCATTTGGGGTTTTTAATAAATTTTGAAAAATTAAGCTGATCAATAATGCGAATTGTTCCATATCCTCCCCGTGCGGCGAAGATAGCTTTAATGGAATCATCATCTAGGAAACGCTGAAAATCCTGAGCTCGTAGTGTATCATTTCCTGCAAACTGATGATGGGATGTTTTAACTGTATCGCCAAGAATGACACATAGCCCCCAGGACTCTAGTAGTTTAATGGCATCGATAGGCTCATGAGGAAGCTCTTTAGCGGGGCAGGTAAAAGCTACTTTATCGCCTTTTTTTAAAGGTGTAGGTTGATCGATCATTTTATAAAAGCAGTATCTTTGCAGGCTTGTTAGCGAGCTCACTAAAGGTACAAAATTGAAATTCGATACGATTAAAAGATACACAGTAACGGCAGCACTCCCTTATACGAATGGCCCGGTACATATTGGCCATTTGGCGGGGGTTTATATTCCCGCAGATAGCTATGTGCGCTATTTACGTGCCAAGGGCAAGGATGTGATTTTTGTTTGTGGTTCTGATGAACATGGTGTTCCCATCACGTTGAAAGCTAAAAAAGAGAGAATTGGTCCGCAGCAACTGGTGGATAAATACCACAAAATTATTGGGGACTCTTTTCGTGATTTTGGAATTTCATTTAATATTTATCACCGCACTTCTTCGGCTACTCATCATCAAATAGCTGCTGATTTTTTTAAAAACCTATATGATAAAGGCGTTTTTATAGAAGAAGAGACTGAGCAGTATTTTGATGAAAAAGCGAATCAGTTTTTAGCAGATCGATATATTACGGGTACTTGTCCGAACTGTGGCAATGAAAATGCCTATGGAGACCAGTGTGAAAAATGTGGCTCTACATTAAATGCCACTGATTTAATTAATCCCAGGTCAAGTTTATCTGGAGAGTCCCCTGTTTTGCGAAAAACCAAAAACTGGTTTTTGCCTCTTAATAAAATGCAAGCTCAGATTGAGGCTTATATTGATTCTCATTCAGAGTGGAAGTCGAATGTTTTTGGGCAGTGTAAATCATGGTTGAAAGCAGGTTTGCAGCCACGTGCAATGACACGCGATTTAGAGTGGGGTGTAAAAGTGCCATTGGAAAATGCATTAGGTAAAGTCCTTTACGTTTGGTTTGATGCACCTATTGGCTATATATCAGCCACGAAAGATCTCTTTAATATTAACCTGAGTGAAGCCAAAAAGCATGAATATTTTTTAGATACAGCCCCTCAAGTATATGCATCTAATTGGGAGGCTTACTGGCAAGCAGATGGGACCAAGTTAGTTCACTTTATTGGAAAAGATAATATTGTTTTCCACTGTATTATTTTTCCTGCTATGTTGATGGCTCATGGAAGCTTTGCGCTAGCTGACAATGTGCCAGCAAATGAGTTTTTAAATCTGGAGGGCGATAAAATATCGACTTCGCGTAATTGGGCAGTTTGGCTGCATGAATATTTGGCAGATTTTCCGGAGAAGCAAGATGTACTTCGCTACGTGCTAACAGCCACAGCGCCTGAAACTAAGGATAATGACTTTACTTGGAAGGACTTTCAATCGCGAAATAATAACGAGTTAGTTGCCATCTTTGGAAACTTTGTGAACCGGGTAATGGTGCTATCTCATAAATATTTTGAAGGAAAGGTCGTGATGGGTTCCAGCTGGACGGAAGTGGATCAACAAGTGATCGATGAGCTTAAGGGCTATCCAGCTAAAATAGGAGAAGCTATTGAACACTATCGTTTTCGAGAAGCTTTGTCAGAGTTGATGAATGTAGCTCGCTTGGGAAACAAGTATTTAGCAGACACAGAGCCTTGGAAGTTGATCAAAACAGACGAGGCACGTGTTAAAACGATTTTGAATGTAGCCCTACAAATTGCTTCGAATTTAGCTATACTTTCTGAGCCTTTTTTGCCATTTACAGCGACAAAGCTAGTCCGCATGTTCAACTTACGACATTTGGGTTGGGATGATGCTGGTCGGGCCGATCTACTTCCTTTGGGACAACAGCTCAACGAAGCAGAGTTACTTTTTGAGAAAATAGAAGATACAGTGATTGATGCTCAAATAAAAAAACTAATGGATATTAAGGAGTCGAATCAAACAGCACTAAGCCATGTGGTAGAGGCCAAGGCAAATATTAATTACGATCAATTCTCAGCGATGGATATTCGTGTGGGAACAATCCTAAGTGCTGAAAAAGTAGCCAAAACAAAAAAATTACTCAAATTGACTATCGACACAGGTATTGATCAGCGTACGGTTGTTTCAGGAATTGCGGAATACTTTGTTCCTGAGGAGGTTGTTGGCCAGCAAGTTTCTATTTTGTTGAATTTAGAGCCACGGGAGATCAAAGGGATTATGTCTCAAGGGATGATCTTAATGGCCAAAAACAGCGATGGAAAGCTTACCTTTGTACATCCGGCAAAATCGACGTTGAATGGAAGCGTAATTGCCTGATAAACTGGCCTCGTAGTTCAATGGATAGAATAGAAGTTTCCTAAACTTTTGATATGGGTTCGATTCCCGTCGAGGCTACCAAAAAAATAGAAAACCCTCTTTGCGATAAGTATGGAGGGTTTTTTGTTCTGCGGATGTTCTTCCTTGTGTGTAAATATGGGCCTTTCAGGGGCTTTTTATCTAAAATTTGCTCCCATTTTTCCACCCATTTTTTTGAAGATGAAAAAACCATTAAAAAACCTAACTGCACCTTATTCTGAGCCTAGTTTGTTTTCTGCTACGGTGATAATTAACAGTAATAAAGAAAGAAAGGACGGGAATGCTCCTTTGTCATTGTTATTGGTATATGAGAGAAAGAAAAAGCAGATAGCACTGAAACTTTATTGGCCTCCCATTTTTTTTGATAAAAAAGCTCAGGCAGTACTACCTCGCTATAAAAATGATCAAGAGGCTGTCGATACTAATATTATTATCGGTACTATTAAAGCCAGAGCCAACGAGATTATTAGAAGTTACCGCTTACAGCTTCGAGTACTTACTTTAGAACTATTTGTACATGAGTATAACAACTTTGCATCCAGGGATTGTTTCTTGTTTTTTGCGACTTCGAAGAATAACTCTCTGTACGAAAAAGGCATTAACACTTATAGGACGAGACTTAGGCATCAAACTGCGCTAAACTGCTTAGGCAGTTTTATGAAAGGTAAGCAGCTATTAATGAGGGATTTTAGCCTTGAACTGGTTAGACAATTAGACGCTTGGCTTCGTAAAAGTAAGAGGTATAAGTATAATACGATTATGAGTACACATAAAATCATTAAGACCTATATTTATTATGCTTTGAAGGATGGCTATTATTTAGATAATCCATATGATAATTTTCCTATCTCGTTTCGAGATGCTGACCGAGAAGCTTTAGATCGGGATGAATTAGCAAGTTTAAAGGCGCTTCTAAATAGCAAAGTGTTAAATGAGCTTGAAAACGAATGCCTGCGAAAATTTCTATTCAGTTGTTATACAGGAATTAGAATCAGCGACAGTGCTCTAATATCTTCCTCCCAAATAAAGGATGGAGTAATCAAAATGAAGATGAAAAAGGGGGAGCGATTTGGGAAAGAAATAAAAGTACCATTACCGAAATATGCCAGGGATCTTATTGATGGAAGAAAGGGTCTGCTCTTTCGTCCCTACGCCGATAAAACAGTCAATGAAGCTTTAAAAGTCATAGCAGCCCATGCTGGCATTACAAAGAACTTAAGCTTCCATGTTAGTCGCGACACCTTTGGCACACTGTTTATGGAGCTTGGTGGAGACATAGCATCTTTACAAGAACTGATGGGACATTCAAAAATTCAAACCACAATGATCTATGTAAAAATGTCCGAGCAACGCAAAGAAAAACTAATGATGAACTTCGACAAATTAGATGAATGAAAAAACACGTTTTTGACAAACCATCCATTTTTCCGTGTCTAGTGCGTCTAGTCTGTCTAGTAAAATCATAAATAACTAATTATCAATATAATACATATTGTTTTACTAGACAAAGCCATGAAAAATTAGCCATTTTAGGCCTAAAAACTAGACACGACTAGACACGGGATCGTTTTTTAAGCCCTGTTTTTTTTCATTATTTTATTTTTTTTTAATTTTATTATTATTTAAACTTTTTGATTTCCAAGGTGAGACCAAAAATAGATCATACATTTACCCCTGCCCTAATGTTATCAATCCGATCTCGATAAGCCTCAAACATTCGATAGTTAAACTCTACTGGTCGGGCTTTTTCCTCCCGAACCGCAAGTTGAAGGTCGCGCAATTCATGAATCAAAATTGATAAATCAACCGATGAATCATGAACAGTTTGGTAGGTATTATTGACTGTAGTAGGTGCTACTCCACCATGCCTAAACATCCGTTCCGCTCTGATGGCCTCGTGCGTATTCATACGAATCGAAGCGCCATTTAAACGCTGAG
>SSFR01000004.1 GCA_008015505.1 Pedobacter sp. | reverse complement strand
TCATGGTATTGGTACGTCGAATCATCAAAATATGCTGCAATTCTATCATAGTGCCAAAAGTGCGATAGGACCTTTTCCTTCTGATGGTAAAGAGATAGCGATAAAATATGTTGGCATGGGCGAAATGGCGATCAGAGAAATGACGATTCCTGTACAAGGAAAAGCAGTTTTATACACGTTTGATACCAGTGGGTCTGGGCCATTTGCAGAAGCCAAGTTGAACACGGAAGCCAATGAGTCAGGCTTCAATGAGCGTCGCAGCAATGGCCAGCAAGCAGGGAAAGCGCTTCTAGCCGATATCCAAAGTCAGAAAATACGAGCCCGAAGAGATACCGGGGACAATATCATTGACACGCTGGATATTGTGGCGCACAGTATGGGTTATGCCTATGCACTTGGAATTACCGATGCGCTGAAAGGTAAAGTACCTTTTGGTCGGTTTTATGTTATTGCTCCGGAGAATGCCTGCAGTGGGGAAATTGATTTGGATGCCTTTGAGGAAGTATGGCAGTACGGGAGTAACCTAGGCGAACCGAATGCAGATCCCATCCATCAGCAGGATGGGGTGGCGCCGCAGTGTGCGGTGAGAGGGTTGCCGGAGTTAGAAAAAAGAAATGCGAAAAAAGGTGGCCGTGCTTTTATTCCTGATGGGGAGCTTAAAGGTTTTTTGCGGAGCCACTCGATTGAAAACTATAAGTGGATATTTAAAAAAGAGGTAAAAGATATAGGCTATGTTAAACCACGTAACTAAATATGCTGTAGTGATTGTGTTTTCTTTTTTAATCGCTTGCAATCAAAAAAAGAAAGATGATAAGGAACGGAATAATAAGATTTTGAAAATATCGAGGAGTACAATTGGGGAGCAGGAGTATAATAGGGTTTATAAGCAGGTTTCGGATAGTTTGAATACCTGGTGTTTGGCAAAATTACCTGCTTATGAGTCTGTGTGGTATTATACGTACCGTTTGGACAGTGTTTTGTGCTTTAACTCCGAAAAAGATCGAATGGTTACGGCTATTTTAGTTCAATGTGACTTGTCTACTTGCCAAATGGATAATGTGCATTATTTCTACGGAGCTAAAATCAAAGGTCAATGGTATTTTTTCTTTGGAGGAGGGACAATGGCTATTCCCAGAGAAAATTATCAGTCGGACATACATATTCCCCTAAGTTTTCAAAAACTCCATGAATTGGCCATGAACAATATGTTTAGAGGTTATCTGAAAAAAAACAAAGACGGAGTTTGGCAAATCAACGAAGCCTTTTTTACACATCATTTTGAAGGCGTTGGCTGGGGAGATTTTAATAAGCAGTCGCATAAGGATACGGCAGCCTATGGAAGGCGTTTCACCAATAAAAAAGAATACTACGAGAGTATTTACCTCAGGGGGCTGAATGATAAGTGGATTAAGGAAGAAAAGAAGGCAAATAAACCACAGGATTAAAGTGCCCTTTGGTCGGTTTTATGTTATTGCTCCGGAGAATGCCTGTAGTGGGGAAATTGACCTAGATGCTTTCGAGGAAGTATGGCAGTACGGGAGTAACCTAGGCGAACCGAATGCGGATCCGATTCATCAGCAGGATGGGGTAGCGCCGCAATGTGCGGTGAGAGGCTTAGATAAGATCAGAAACCCAATTCTTGAAAAGAAAGGCCGAGCTTTTATTCCTAAAGGAGAGTCGAAAGGCTTTTTACAGAGCCATGCGATTGGAAATTATAAATGGATATTTAAGAAAGAAAAAGATGCTATTGGATATGTTAAACCACGTAACTAAATATGTTTCTCTGATATTATTTGTCCTTTTTGTTGCCTGTAATCAGCGAGAGAAAGAAAGCAAAGAGCGAAATCAAAAGATTTTAGAGCTATCCAGAAGTATAATTGGAAAACAGGAATATGATAGCATTTATCAGCAAACATTAGATAGCTTGAATACTTGGTGTTTAGCACAACTGTCACGTTATCGATCAGTATGGTCTTTCAACTATCGCTTGGATAGTGTTTTGTGTTTCAACACTGAAAAGGATCGAATGGTTACGGCAATTTTGGTTCAATGTGATAGGCTTACTTGCGAAATGGATGATGTACACTATTTCTACGGAGCCAAAATCAAAGGGCAATGGTATTTTTTCAGGGGAGGGGGGGCAATGGCTATTCTTCGGGAAAATTATCAATCGGATATACGTATTCCTGTAAACTTTGAAAAGTTACATGAACTAGCAATGGAGGAAATGCTTCGAGGCTATATAAAAAAGAATAAAGCTGGAATCTGGCAAATCAACGAAGCATTTTTTACGCATCACTTTGAAGGAGTAAACTGGGGCGACTTTAATAAACAAACCCATGAGGATACAGTAGCCCGTGGAAAGCGGTTCACCAATAAAAGGGAATATTTTGAAAGTATTTATTTGGATGTGGCTAAGGGCATATGGCTCAAACCCGAGAAGAAAACAAGCCAATTTCAGCGCTGACTGGGAGAGGCTTTGAAGCTCTTCAGCACGAAGACAGCAAATTCCCTACATACTTTACCCCCTCGATATTGTTTCAACAGAATAGGTTGTTCATTCACCTCATCAAAATAGGTTCTAAAAAAATCAGGAAATCCATCCTGATAAGCATTGGAAGGTTGAATAAAATAGGCGCAGTCTCCTTGACGTAAGGGCTGTTTAAAGTGATTGGTTAATAAATACTGATGTAAATCAAAAGGGTTGCCTAAAGCATAAGTACTCAGATGTGTTTTAGAGCTCACATAATAGTCTAAATGTGCTGCAGGGAACCATTTGGAGATAATCAGTCTTGAATTAAGAGGCATTTTACCTGAATCCTTGTCGGCACGATAGAGCGAGTCCATCTGCGAGCCAAATTGATCCCAACCATACATGTCTAAAGTAGGATCTCCATTTCCAATATGGACCTTGTCGGAGGATAGGGTTCCTGGATAAAAATTAACCACAGCAACACCTGCAATCAGCACCACAATAATAAGTGCAAAACTATATCTTAAAACTTGGGGGGCTAATCGTGGACTATCCTGATTGATAGCCGAAAGCCGAAGTGCTGCCAAAATAAGTAGTCCACTATATGCCGGCCCCGACCAGTGCGGAAGTGTATCTCTGAAGAGCGCTAAAAACAATAGCGTAAAAATCAAAGGCAAAAAACAACATAGCAAAAGACGAATATAAGATTGCTGAGCACTATATCTATTCTTTATTACATACCAAACTCCAATCCATATTAAAAAAAAGTTGATTGGATTGTTGTAAAAGATTTGCCCGAAAATTTCCCTGAAAAAACTCAAAAAATTGAGAGAATGATCATGAAGTACTACCCGACTACTATGAAAGGTATAGGTTATAAAATCGTGTTGGAAATTCCAGATAATAATAGGAGAAGCAAGCACCAAAGTAACTACCCCCCCTAGATACATCCAGGGATTTCTCAACCAAGAATGCGCAAATAAAACCGTATAAAAACCTACCCCCAACCATAAAAAAGCACCGTGAATCTTACATAGAATACAAAGCCCCGAAGTTAATCCAAACCACAACCACCATTTTATCGAAGATGAGGGGTCATCTTTACTGTCATTTTGAACCAATTTAACCAACAGCAGTATGCCCCAAAACCAGAACAAAGCTTGAGGACTATCTGGTAGTATAAACAGACCCGCAATAATAGAACTGTAAATACTCGTCGTAAATAATAATGCAGCATACCATCCTGTTCTTTCATCCTTGATGATACTTACTATTTGAAATATAAGCCAGGTACTCAACCCTGAAGACAGTAAAGCACCAAAACGTACGAATAGTTCCTGGTGTAATGATAGGTTAAGCGTCGTTGCACGAATTAACCAAGCCACAAAAGGTGGATGATCGAAATAGTTCCAGTCCAAGTGCAAGGCATAGGTCCAATAATATACCTCATCATTCCCAAGCCCAATCAGCTGTGCTATAATTAGTTTGATTAAAAAAGAAATTCCAATGAGAAGCAGCACATACTTTTTGTAATTACTCATGAAGCTTGGGAATAATGGTAAATTTTTTAAATAATAAGATATGGTAAATGCAGGTCAAAAATGCTAAATGTTTGCTAGTTTTGATTTTATAAATAATCAAATAGCCATGAATAAACAACGTTTTTCTTTCTTGATCTTCCTAATAGGTATGATTTTCTTATTATCTTCTTTCACTAAGTCGACCAATGATGAAACTTTTGTCATCGACACTAAACGTTCATCTGTACAATGGTTAGCTAAAAAAGTGGGTGGTGAACATCGTGGAGGAATTAATCTGGCATCGGGTCAACTTATTATTCGTGAAAATTCCATTAAAGATGGCTCTTTTACCATTGATATGGCTTCGATGTCCTGCACAGATTTGGAAGGAGAATGGAATAAAAAGTTGATTGACCATTTAAAGTCAGATGATTTTTTTGCCGTTGGGAAAAACCCAGTAGCTAAGTTTAACATTAAGAAAATTACTACAATAAGCGCAAATCGCATTCAAGTAAATGGTGATTTAACCATTAAAGGAATTACTCATCCTTTAACTTTTCCGGCGAAAATTATCAAACAAAATAATGAGCTAACAGCTATAGCCGATCATATCAAAGTAGATCGGACGAAATATGATATTCGATATGGATCAAAAAGTTTTTTTGCCAGTCTTGGAGATAAAGCTATTGATAATGTATTTGAACTAAATATTCATTTGATTGCTAGTAAATGAGCTTAATAATTGATATTGGGTTAGAGCCTAATGCCCCCCCATTTTAGAGCCTGTTTTAAAGTTTAAAATGGGGTTTCTTCATCAAGATTATCCATTCGCGATTCCAGGCGGATTACGTTGCTTGCTCGCCCTTCTTGAGAAGGTGTAATACCCGAAAAAGCATTCGAGTTGCCATTAGATGAAGTATTTATTGCACTTTCGTCTAAGTCTTGGAACTTAACAAATTTGCCAACAAATTGAAGTGGTACGGTGCCTGTTTCACCATTTCTATGTTTGGCTACAATTACTTCTCCAATACCTGCTGTTGATCGCCCTTCTTCATCTTCTGTTAACCCATAATATTCAGGCCGATAGAGAAACAATACCATGTCGGCATCCTGCTCAATAGAGCCAGATTCACGTAAATCGGATAACATCGGCCGTTTGCTCGCTCCAGGGCGATTTTCAACTGCACGACTTAACTGCGATAGTGCAATAACTGGAACATTGAGCTCTTTAGCCACCGATTTAAGTGCGCGTGAGATACTGCCAATTTCTTGCTCTCGATTTGTGTTTTTCCCATCACCCTTGCCATGCATGAGTTGTAAATAGTCAATAATGATCATTTGAATATCATATTGCGCCTTGAGACGACGGCATTTAGCACGAAACTCAAAAATATTTAGTGCTGGCGTATCATCGATGAACAAAGGAGCTTCTGATAATTTGCCAATTTTGGAATGCAATTTGGTCCACTCCCATTCAGCCAAATGTCCTTTACGTATTTTTTCCTGTTCAATCTCAGTTTCACCAGATATCAGACGATTGACCAATTGTATCGAGGACATTTCGAGTGAAAAAACAACAACAGGTTTATTAAATTCTACAGCAGCATTACGTGCACAGCTAAGTACAAAAGCAGTCTTACCCATAGCCGGTCGAGCAGCAACAATAACTAAGTCCGAAGGTTGCCATCCTGATGTCATCCGGTCGAGTGCAGTAAATCCGGAGGCTACACCTGTTAGGCCATCGGCACGGTCTCTCATCTTTTCTAGTGTATCCAAAGATTCACGAATAATATCATTCATCTTTCGAGAATCGCGGCGCAAATTGTTCTGAGCAATATCAAATAAGTTTTTCTCCGCATGGTCCAATAAGTCAAAGACATCCGTAGTGTCTTCATAAGCACTATTGCTAATCTCAGTGGAGATACGAATTAACTCACGTTGGATGAATTTTTGTGAGATAATCCGAGCATGATATTCAATATTTGCTGCTGAAGCCACCCGATTGGTTAGCTCAGTGATATAATAGGCTCCTCCAATCAGCTCTAAGTCGCCCTGTTGGCGCAGCTGGGCAATA
This sequence comes from Pedobacter sp., assembly GCA_008015505.1. Taxonomy (GTDB): domain Bacteria; phylum Bacteroidota; class Bacteroidia; order Sphingobacteriales; family Sphingobacteriaceae; genus Daejeonella. Next base: position 200,004 of record SSFR01000004.1, on the reverse strand, counting down.
ACGGTCAAAATATCTACAGGGGAAGACTTTTGAAATAAAACTTGAATCGCTCGAAATATTTTCTGATGCGCATCTACATAAAAAACTTCGGGCTTGAGAATATCGATCACAGCAGAAAGTGCGTCTTTTTCTAGCATCAGCGCTCCCAGAACGGCCTCTTCCAAGTCTGTGGCTTGAGGTGGTAATTTGCCCAAACCACTGATCATTTTGCTTGTTGATCTACCTCTTTTTTCCATCTTGGTGATGGTTTTTTGGCTCAAATTTTGGTTGTCGTCCATGTTCATGCCAGCAAAAATATACAAAAAAAAAGCCGTATTTTTTTTAGTTCCTCACACCCCAATAAGTGTCAAAATAGAACTTCTGATAGTCAATTCATTATCAATAGCGTTTATTCACATCTTTCTGTTGATAAGCGGCTTTTTAACTCAAAAACCCCGTCAAAAGCATTAAAATCAGTGTGTAGATAACTTTTAGAGATGTGAATAAAGAACTTGTTCAAAGGTAAAATTCAAATTTCTTGGTTTGCGTGAGGGATGGTAGCGGTTAGCCCACAGTGAGGCGTAGCCGAGCGAGGACTAATAGCGGACAGCCCGGCCGGAAGGGACACGCCCGAAGAATAAAATAAACTTTAGTCCGGCTCTAAATTGAGCGTTATCCCTTTGCTGGAAAGTATTTTGTGACCAAGGCAGTTAATCGTGCGGCTGTTTCTATATCCATCACCCCATCGTATTTCTGGGGATAAAAGTGTAGTTGAAAAGCACGTACTAGTAATTGATAACTTATATCTGTGGTAGCTAATGAGGTATTATAGCCGTATTTACTAAGCAAATTCAATATGGTATCTTGAGTAGGCAGACCATTACAAGCGTATTCCTCCGCGTAACAATTTTTTGTTTCATCGTCAAACCAAGCACCAATACCAGCAAGATATAAGTCATGCCAAGGGAACTGAGGTCCAGGATCAGTTTTTCTGTCCCAGGCAATGTCAGAATGGCCTATAATATGAATGGGCTTGATGTCAGGGTATCGAGATAAGACGTGAGTAGCCAAGTTTTTTACTGCCTTGATCTGTTCAGGATGAAAAGCTGGGAAATAGAAAATGCTGTCCTTTTCAGTAGCTGTATTTACAATCTCTATCCCAATAGAAGTGTCATTCAGATTGGTTCGAGATCCCCAAGAGCTAACTCCAGCATGCCAAGCTCGGTCCTGCTCATCAACAAGATTAAATATTTCTTGCTCTTTATAGCCCCTTGCTATAAAAGTGGAATCTGAAATATCAGGAACAAGATAATGCGCGCTTACTCCTCCCTGTGTTAAAAGTTTGACTGACCTTTCAAAGTTACACGCTGTATAGTGCATCACCAGAAAATGGATCCGAGAGTTAAAACCCTTCGCTGAGCGATATGTTTTATAGTTAATTGCTTTATTGGGTTTGTCCCCATGAGTAGCCACAATTTTGGGATGGCGGGTAACCTTACAGCCAACAGCAATCAATAAATAAATAATACAAATAATCGGTAAATACTTAACCTTCATTCCCTTACTAAACTATAATCAAAAATTTAGGCAAAGTTAGGGGATAGAAAGAGGGATGACAAACATTTAACTCAAACGTTTATCGAAAAGGTCCTCCTTCTTTGTTTTTTGCTGGTTCGCTGGGCATTAATAGATTGGCTGCATTAATCCCATTAAACTTTTGTAGGCGTAAGGTGAAACTCAGCATAAAATAGCGGCCCAATTGATTGCTTCGATTATCGGTAATGGAGTTGGCTGTTACAGCGCGCGAAACACTGGTGTTTTGATCCAACAAATCATATCCCTGGATACGTAGGGATGCTCGATTCCCTTTAAGAAACTGCTTTTCTAAGTAAAGATTGAGGATAAAAGGGTTTAGACCAATACTGTTATATCCCTGGTTGATTACTTTGTTCATATCTGTACCAATAAGCCATGTTTTGTGGAGATAGGTTTTGCTATTGAAAGAGAATGTCCAGGTAGATACTCTGGTATCTGTTTGTGCCAGTAGGTCATTGGCGGTTGTGTTATAGCTATATGTTGCACCTGGGTTTAGTTCAAGCCAATCATAGGGGTTGATTTGCGGATAGATGCTTTGCGTGAAGACCCAGTTTTTGCCTGTATTCCGTTCTCCATTGCTGTATGATATATTGTTATTGTAATTAATAGATCCATTGAAAGAAAGAACATATTTTTTTTCTGCAAAAGGCTTGGACCACAAATACAAACCAGTGATCGTATAATAACCGTCAGCGTTTAAATAATTTGTTTGCTGGACGATATTGCCCCCAGTTCCAGGGAGTTTGATGGTATTGGTGACGATCTTATTGCCAATGTACGTAGCTGATAAGGTTGTTAGGAGAAGATCGCCGGTATCAAAATGGAAATTATTGTATTTGATGCGAAGCATCTGATTAAATTGAGCACTTAAATTTGGATTTCCTTGAATTGGAAATAATGGATTAGAATTATCGATGCTTGGTTGAAGTTGGGCATAAGTTGGCTCAATACTTTTGCCAAAGATCCCCACATTTAGTGCGCGCGTTTTAGAGAAGTTGTAAGAGAATCGTCCTCCCGGTATAAATCGAAATTCGGTATTTCGCGTAGGCGTATTTAAGATTGTCGATTCACCCTTTAGAACAGCGGGCTGAACAGCAACTCCAATGTAATAGTTGTATCTCTTTTGATTGACACGATAATTAATCCCAATGCGGTCTGTTGTGAATGAATAATCGTAGTTATTGCTTAAATCACCATTAAGTGTCACTATACCTGCAGGGTTAATGTTGTAGGAGATTCGGCTGTTGTCATAAGTGGCACGATATCGAGCATAATTGAACTCTAAAAGAGAGGTTAAACTTAAAGGTTCCAGATAAGATAGATTGGCAGTATAGTTAGGGGTATAACTATCGATGTGTTGAGTTTGTCGTTGGTAGGTATTAGTCGAATTGGTTGTTACATCTTGATCTTGATTATTCGCCGAGGTATTGAGAGAAAGGGCTAAGGAAATATTTCTTCCATGTTTAGCAAAACGATGATTAAACAATAGTTTGCCTCCTAGGTTAGGTGTTCCGGTTTCTGCTTGACTATTACTAATTATAGAGGGTAGTTGAATCCCGTTATTTTGTAATATGGAGCTGCCGGAAGCTTGAATGGTACTTTTATCGTAAGTAAAGGTGGGTGAGATTTTTAAGTAGTTTAGGGTATCTATTTTATATTCCAGATTCCAATTTAGACGATGGCTATTGGTAATTGTCTGGTTATTCATTTCTTGACTATTTAAGACAGATGTCCCTTGATAATTGTTTTGCTGAACGCTACTGTTGAGCAAGTGTTTGATGTTATCAGCATAGCTATAGCTTCCATAAGAACTTAGTTTCTTGCTCCAATCATCGCGATAATTGATACCTACGGAGCTGAGATTAGAGATCCCAGCACTGTTCCCACCCCCAAAAAGTTGTTGGAGATGAGGAATATTGACACCATTGCCTAGGTTGAAGCTTGATGTATTCGTATTATTAAAATTGCCAAGAAAGGAAATTTGCTGGGTGTTATTGAGGTAATTGACGGCTGCGGAAGCTTGGTATCGGCCATCTGTTCCTTGTCCAAGTGTGCCCCTGCCCATATAGCCTTTGTTTTTATCTGGACGGATGTGAATGTCGAGTACTTTATCTGGATCTCCCGTTTTGATGCCGGTGATATTGGCCTGGTCCCCATAATCGTCTATGATTTGTACTTTGTCAATCATATCTGCGGGTATGTTTTGTGTCACTGTTTTGAGGTCACCTCCAAAATAATCCTTCCCATTGATGCGCACTTTGGTTACATTTTGGCCTTGTGCGGTTACACTACCTGTATTATCGACGGATACACCAGGGAGCTTTTTAAGTAAGTCTTCGGTGACTGCATCACTCTTAAGTTTGTAGTCTCCCGCATGGTAAATCAAAGTATCTTCTTTAACGGTGATCGGGGGTGTGCCTGAGATAACCACTTCGCTGAGTTGTTTGGCCTGGCTTTGGAGAATGATGATGGGTAGCATGAATGTTGGGCCTTTATCCTGAAAAGAATATGATTTGAAGAAGGGCTTATACCCCAAGCTAGTCACTGAAATCATGAAGGAAGTAGACTTGATATCACGGATAATAAAATTTCCATCAATATCGGTACGGGTCATGAGTGTATCTTGGGCTGAAGTTAGCCGGACGGTGGTGGCGATAAGGCTATTCCCAAGTGTATCTCGCACGGTGCCTTGAATAAGGTGATGGTTTTGTGTAAGCCCGACAAAGCCCCATAAAAGGAGGGTTCCAGTTAGAATGAATTGCTTCATAGCTCAAACGAGTTAGTCTATTTTTCTCTGAAAATAGATCTTTTCATTTGAGGGGAGTAGATTTATGAAAAAAAATAAATTCTACTAATAGTAAAATTTATAGTAAGTTGGTCAAAGCCTCCAGTTTCATACTGCGAGAACCTTTGAGTAGAATGATTGCGTCTTGAATAGGATGCTTTCTTAAAGCATTTTGAGCTTCTTCAATGTTGTAATAGAACTGGTCGGTTCCATCCGTTTTGCATTTATAAAATGCTTTGCCAATAAATATGCGCTGATTTGCAGCAATTTGACCAGCTTTTTGGACGATATACAGGTGTTCTTTTTCTGACTCATCTCCTAGCTCAAACATATCGCCTAAGATGATCACTTTTTTAGGTGCATCGATCCGTGCCAAGTTATCCAGTGCAAAGGACATGCTGGTCGGATTGGCATTGTAATAATCACAGATAAGCGTATTGGAGTCTGTTTTGGTCAGCTGTGATCGGTTATTAGTAGGGGTATAAGCTTCTATGCCTGTATTGATTTGTTCGCTATTCAGCTTAAAAAAGTGTCCGATACATATTGCGGCCAAAATATTTTCAAAGTTATAGGCGCCTGTCAGACTAGATTTTGCTGTATATGTGATGTGCGGATTAGTTGATTGCATGGCTTGCCATTGTACGGTTAGGAATGGGCTTTCATTCACTAATTTGCCGTTTACGTAAACGCTGGCATCTGTACCGTAGTAGATGATTTGTTTTTGTTCTAGGTTTTGAGCTTGGCTCATCTCGATTAACAAAGAGTTGTCGCGATTGATAAAAGCAATGCCCGCTGTTTTTCGGAGATGTGTATAGAGTTCGCTTTTCCCAGCCATCACGCCAGTGAATCCACCAAAGCCTTCCAAGTGTGCTTTGCCCACATTGGTAATGATTCCATGGCTAGGCTGAGCGATGGTACATAAAAATTCGATCTCTTTTTGATGATTGGCGCCCATTTCGATAATAGCCATCTCTATATCAGAATGAATGGAAAGGATGCTCAAAGGCACACCAATGTGATTGTTGAGGTTCCCGTGTGTTGCAAAGGTTTTATAACGTTGAGATAATACGGCTTTTATTAGCTCTTTACTAGTCGTTTTGCCATTACTCCCTGTTACTCCGATTACAGGGATGGTGAGTTTCCCTCGATGTATACGTGCTAAATCTTGGAGTGCGCTTAGCGTATCGTCTACTAAAATATAGCGATCATTTTTACAGTACTGTGCCTGATCCACAATGGCGTAAGCCGCTCCAAAGCTTATGGCTTGATCAGCATACTGGTTGGCGTCAAAATGTTCCCCCTTTAAGGCGAAGAATAAGCAGCCAGTAGTAATGGCGCGCGTGTCTGTACAAATAGTTGGATGTTGAAGATAAAATGAATACAGTTCTTTGGTGGTGATCACAGGCTACGAAATTAATAAGTGATACAGAATACTTGTCGGTGTAAAATTAGCATTGTGGCTCGATAAGTACACTTTCTTATTTTTTAGTGACCTATAATTCAGGTATTTGTAAAATCAACATATGTTAACAAAATTAATTGATAAGAAATTCTTTGATTTTGGGTTTACTATTTTGATATTGCGAACCCAATTTTTATCATTTATTTATTTATTTATTCACTTTAATTGTTGCGTATCTATGAAAAAAATTCCTTACAGTTTACTTTTAATAGTATTTGTTATCACAAGCGTATTTGCTCAGGATCGTACTATAACAGGCATAGTTACCGCAAAGGAGGATGGTTTGCCTCTTCCAGGAGCTAGTGTCATTGTTGTGGGAACCAAAACTGGTGTTCAAACTAGTGCTGATGGAAAATTTACAATTACAGTACCTTCTTCGGCTGGGCAATTAGAGATTCAGTTTGTAGGCTATGTCAAGCAGAAGGTTTCTATTGGCTCTAGTAGTGTAATTAATGTGGTGTTAGTGGCTAATACCAAACAGCTGAGTGAAGTAGTTGTGACGGCAATGGGCCAAACTAGAATTAAGAATACATTACCCTATTCTGTGCAGCAGGTTTCTGGAGAGGAGGTGAGTAAGTCTAGGAATTCTAGCTTTATTTCGGGGATGTCTGGTAAAATATCTGGTTTGGAAATCAGACAAAACAACACACTAGGCGGATCAATGAACGTGGTTTTACGTGGTAATAAATCATTTACCGGGTCGAATCAAGCTTTATTTGTAGTGGATGGGGTTCCGATTGATAATACCGTTTCCAATAGTACTGATCAGATGAGGGGGCTTAGTGGATATGACTATGGTAATCCAGTATCCGATATTAACCCAGATGATATTGCTTCGATTAGTGTTTTAAAGGGGGCAGCAGCTTCAGCACTATATGGCTCCAGAGGTTTTAATGGGGTCATCTTAATTACAACAAAAAAGGGTGTTAGAGGGCTTGGTATTATGGTAAACTCAGGAATTACTGTCGGTGGAGTAGATAGAAGCACTTTTGCTAAATATCAAACGCAATATGGTGCTGGCTATCAAAACTATTTTCTTGTTCCTTCTGCTAGCATTAATCCTGCCTATGCTGCTTATCCCGTTGCCAATACAGGAGATGATGCATCTTATGGCCCTAGATTTAATCCCAATCAACTGGTATATCAGTGGGATGCATTTGACCCAACTTCTCCTAATTATCTCAAACCAACACCTTGGGTTCCAGCAGCTAATGGCCCAGTTACTTTTTTTGAAAGCCCTGTGTCTATTAATAACAGCATATTTATTACTGGGGGAGGAGATAAAAGTACCTTTAAAATGGGCTATACCAGAAGTAATGAAACGGGAATTTTACCCAATAGTAAAATCAATAAGGATATGTTAAACTTTAGTGCTACCTGGAATATTACAGATCGATTGACAGCAGGTGGTTCAATTAATTATACCCAAACCAAGGGACTGGGTCGATATGGAACGGGATATGATAATAATAATCCCATGACCAATTTTCGCCAATGGTTTGAAACCAACGCAGATGTTCAGCAGCTCAAGGCAGCCTATTTTAGAACAGGACAAAATACGACCTGGAATCTTGCAGATCCAGTTAATGGAGACTACCATGCCATATTCTGGGATAATCCTTACTTCGTTAGATATCAAAATGCTGAGCAAGATCAGCGGGACCGATACTTGGGAAATGTGAGTTTAAACTATAAGGCTACCCCATGGTTGAATATTTTAGGTCGTGTATCCTTGGACTCCTATAATGAAATGCAAGAGGAGCGGCAAGCAATAGGCACTACAACTAGTGCGAATCCCCCATACTATCGGCGATATAATCGGAGTTTGTATGAGATCAACTACGATTTGTTGCTAAGTTTTGATAAAAGAATTAATGACAACTGGGACTTTAAAGGCTTAATAGGTTCTAATATACGTTCCAGAACTTTTCAGGACATTTCTGCAGAAACTAATGGAGGTTTAGTCGTACCGAATCTTTATTCATTAGGAAACTCAATCAATCAGATAGAGGCTCCGGCAGAAAGAGTGTTACGAAATGAGATAGATGGTATTTTCGTTGGATCGACATTTATCTATAAAGAGATGTTGACCCTTGATTTCACGGCCAGAAGAGATTATTCATCTACCCTACCACAAGGGAATAATGTATACTACTATCCGGCTATTTCAACGAGCTTCCAATTTTCAAAGCTGCTCGAAAATTGGTCTTGGCTATCTAATGGAAAGATTAGATTGAATTATTCCGAGGTAGGTAATGATGCACCTGTTCAGAGTATAATAGATACTTATAGTAAGCCAACACCTTTTGGTAGTGTTCCGTTGTTTGCTGTGAATACCACAAAAAATAATCCTAACCTAAAGCCAGAGCGTACGCGTAGCTGGGAATTGGGAACAGAATTGACATTTCTTAGTGGTCGGATTGGATTAGATGCGACTTATTATCGTGCAACATCATTTGATCAAATATTTAAGCTGGCTGTATCAACAGCTTCAGGGTACTCTTCTGCATATGTTAATGCAGGTAGTGTACTTAATCAAGGCGTTGAACTAGGCCTGACTGGAAGCCCTGTTAAGACAGATAAATTCTCGTGGAATGTGAACATTAACTGGACTGCAAATCGGAGTAGGGTTAATGAATTATATGGGGACTTAAATACGTTGGTTCTTCAATCCTATCAGGGGGGTATTAATGTCAGTGCTAGGGCGGGGCAGCCTTTTGGTGTTATTACAGGATCTGACTATGTATATAGAAACGGGCAAAGAGTAGTGGGTTCCAACGGGGATTATTTGAAAACAGCTACATCGGACCAGACCATAGGCTATTCAACTCCGAAGTGGACTGCTGGGATAAATAACACCTTTAGATATAAGGATATATCGCTTAGCTTTTTAGTTGATATTCGGCATGGTGGAAATGTTTTCTCACTAGATCAATACTATGGTTTGGCAACGGGTTTATATCCTGAAACGGTGGGTTTGAATGATTTAGGTAATCCATCTCGTAATCCTATTTCTCAAGGAGGTGGATTTATTAGACCAGGGGTATTGGCCAATGGTCAACCAAATAACATCAGGACTGAGAATAATTTTCAAGCTTACGGATATGGACGAAATCCAGATGCAGCTTTTGTATATGATGCTAGCTATGTTAAGTTGCGGTCTGTGGCTATCACCTATTCTTTACCAAAAAGATTTTTAGCAAAAATGGGTCCAATAAAAGGTGCAGATTTATCTCTGATTGGGAACAACTTATGGATCATTCACAAAAATGTACCCTACGCTGATCCCGAAGAGGGGGTGAGTGTAGGTAATGCACAGGGATTTCAAGGAGGGGCTTATCCTAGTGTGAGGACTTTTGGGTTTAATGTTAAACTGAAATTTTAATTGGGATTATGAAAAGAGTACTATTAACAACAGTTATTGTTGCGTTTGCAACAGTTTCTTGTAAAAAGGGTATCACAGACCAAAATATAGACACAAAAAGTGCAACTGTGGTTCCTGCTGAAGGCTTATTTGCCAATGCACAGCGGAGTTTATCTGATCAACTAGCATCTACAAATGTTAATACCAACATATTTAGATTAATTGTCCAGCATTGGACCCAAACAGTTTATACGGACGAAAGCAGGTATGATTTAAGAACAAGATTGATCCCAGATAGATTCTTTCAAACTTTATATCGGGATGTGTTAGAAGATTTTGCTGATGCCAAAAGGGTTATAGGAAGCGACACTAGAAAAAGTGCAGGTATTAAAGCTAATCAAATAGCTATTGCGGACATTATGGAGGTTTATGCCTACCATATGCTAGTGAATACCTTTGGCAATGTGCCTTATGGAGAAGCGTTAAATTATGCAAACATTACACCTAAATACGATGATGCTAAAACGATAGAATTGGATTTGTTGGCTAGACTAAATACAGATATAGCTGCTCTAAATGCTAATATTTCTTCACCAAGCTATGGCAGTTCAGATTTTCTTTATGGGGGCAATGTTTCTGCTTGGATCAAGTTTGCAAATACTTTGAAGTTGAAGATAGGTATGCTATTTGCTGATAGTGATCCTGCGGTTGCTCAAGCAAATGTTTTGGCGGCTGTGACTGCAGGCGTTTTTACATCCAATTCGGATAATGCTTTATTCAAATATTTGAGTGCCACCCCGAATACGAATCCATTATGGGTCGATTTGGTACAATCAGGTAGAAATGATTTTGTGGCCTCTCAAACCATTGTTAATATGATGAATGGATTAAATGATCCAAGGAGAACATTCTATTTTACGCAAGTGTCAGGTGGTTATAGTGGTGGTGTGGATGGACAGGGTAATGTTTTTAGCTCTTTTTCGGGGCCATCTAGTATAATTGAAGACCCAACAGTGGCTAATGTGTTTTTGGATTATTCAGAAACTGAATTTTTGTTGGCAGAGGCTGTAGAAAGGGGCTTTGTAGCAGGAACAGCTGCAACGCATTATAATAATGCGGTTACTGCTTCCATTTTATATTGGGGGGGGGCAGCTGGAGATGCCACAACCTATCTTGCTCAACCTTCGGTAGCCTATGCTACAGCCGTAGGTGGGGGAACGTATAAACAAAAAATTGGTCAGCAAAAGTATCTTGCACTCTATAATAGGGGGTTTGATGTTTGGACAGAGTGGAGAAGACTAGATTACCCTGTACTTAGCCCGGCATTAAATGCAACAACTGCTATTCCTGTTCGCTTTACTTACCCAATTAAGGAACAAAATCTAAATGGCTCTAACTCTGGTCAAGCGGCGGCAGCTATTGGTGGAGATTTGGTTTCAACAAAATTGTTTTGGGATAAGTTTTAATTGTAGCTGTTTTCGTCTTCGGTCATAGAAAACTGGAGCTCTATTTTTCTATGACCGAAGACGATTTTAATCCGAGCCAGTCTAAAGTTTATTTTATGAAATAATTGCCGGTTATTTTTGAGCGAAATGGGGCGGATTTTCTATGCCTTTAGTTTATTTTTCAAAGGTATTCAACTGTTCGCTTCGCTCGGGTTTGGAGCCATAGCGTGGGTTCTATGGCTCCAAAATCTAACAAAATTGCAGCCAAAAAGAACCAAAAGAATGAAATAAACTTTAGACCAGCTCTCTATAAGTGCCTTCCACTTTGTGTAATGGCAGATAAAATAATCAATACGGCCAAACCATAGAAGATACTTATAGCACGATGTTTATTGGAAGGGCCTGCTGCTTTTTTTGAGCGGGAATGTCCCACAGTGATTAGTATAATGGCAAATAGCATCATGGCTAGATGTTCAACAGTCCAATAGCGTAAAGCCTGGTCTTTCATGGTCTCATTTATGGGTTGAAACTTCACCCAAGGGCTGTAAAAGTATAGCATTAAGCCCGATAGAAACTGAATATGAGCTGATATCATCGTAAATAAGTTTAGTTTTCGATGAGCTTCGGTATAGGGCTTCTTGCTAGTCCAAGCAATTATTGCATTGAACAATGCGATAACAAGTAATATTAATACAACGTAGCGGAATCCCGAGTGTAAGTTTAATAGGAATGAGTACATATTATTCTTAATTTTTTAACGTGGGCTCTAGTGATTGAACAATCATATCAATCATTTAAATGATTGTTTAGTATCAGTTAATAAAAAAGCGACCTTAATTAAGGTCGCTTTTTTATTGCTTTAATTAATTATACGTGTGCCTTTTCTTCTTCTTCAAGTGCAAAGCCCTCATCGACGATAATACGGCCGCAGTGTTCGCAAACAATAATTTTTTTGCGCTGACGAATATCTAGTTGTCTTTGTGGTGGAATCTGATTGAAGCATCCAGCACATGAATCACGCTGGATTGTTACTACGGCCAAGCCATTTTTGGCGTTGTTGCGTAATCTTTTATAGGCGGAAAGAAGACGATCTTCAATATGCTGTTCTGCTTTGACCACTTTAGCTTGTATCGTTTCTTCCTCTTTTTCAGTTTCGGAGGTAATACTATTAAGTTCCCCTTTCTTAGCAGTAAGATCTTTTTTTCGTTCCTCCAAATGTGCTATTGCTTTTTCATATACCTCCGTTTTATTGGTTATTTCAAAGCCATACTCTTTAATTTTCTTTTCACATACTTGGATTTCAAGTCCCTGTACCTCAATTTCTTTCGATAAGGCATCGTATTCACGATTGTTTTTTACTTCACTCAGTTGAGCGTCGTATTTTTTGGTGGCTGCTAGGGCTTCTTTGATATTGTTTTTACGGGTTACAATGGCATCTTCAAGTTCATCTAACTCGGCTTTTATTTTCTGAATGCGTGTTTCTAGACCTGTAATTTCGTTCTCTAAGTCGGCCACCTCTATTGGGAGCTCACCACGTACTTGACGTATTTTGTCAATCTGAGTATGTAAAGTTTGTAGACTATACAGGGCCTTTAGCTTTTGTTCTATGGTTTGTTCCATTAAATCAAATAATTGATGGGGTTCGTGTTTTTTGAGGTCAAATGGGTGACAAATTTAGGAAATTTTTTTGTAATGATTTCCTGTAACAGTTCCTGTGTAAATTGTTCACTTTCAAAGTGCCCCACATCAGCAATAAGGATCTGTTCTTCGGCATCAAAGAACTCGTGGTATTTATAGTCGGCCGTAATGAATAAATCAGCGCCCGCTTTTATGGCTTTGGGTAGTAAAAAACTACCTGAACCACCACAAACAGCTACATGCTTGATTGGCTTATTTCTAAATGCTGTGTGACGTATTACCAGAGTATGGAGTTGTTTTTTTACATGTTTCAGAAATACTTCTTCTTCCATTGGCTTCTCTAGAACACCAATCATACCTGAGCCCACCATGGCAAAATGGTTATCAAGCGTATATAAATCGTAAGCGACCTCTTCATAGGGATGTGCATGGTGCAATGCTTTGACTAGGTGCTGTTCTAAATGAGCTGGGTAGATGGTTTCTATTCGAGCCTCAGGCTCATGATGCAACTCTTCCGGCTTACCAACAAATGGTTTGGTCGACTTATTCCCTTTGAATGTTCCCATCCCGTCCACGGAAAAACTACATTCCGAATAATTTCCAATATGCCCAGCCCCTGCTTCAAACAGTGCCCGTAGTACCTCGGGGGCATGTGTATGTGGGCAAAAAGTAACTAGTTTTTTTAGAAGATGCTGCTTGGGTGAGAGAATGCGGCATTGTGTTAGCCCGATTCGGTCACATAGTTTAGCATTTACCCCATGTAGCACATTGTCAAAATTGGTGTGAATGGCATAAAGTGCAATATCATGTTTAATGGCTTTTATGACTACGCGTTCTATATAGGTTTTACCATTGAGCTTCTTTAAGCCTCGGAAAACAATGGGATGATGAGAAATGACAAGATCACACTTCTTCTCAATGGCCTCTTCAATCACTGCTTCGGTACAGTCTAATGAAATAAGCGCCTGATGAATTTCTTTCTGAGGGTCACCAATGAGAAGGCCGGAATTATCATAGTCTTCTTGGTAGCTCAAGGGAGCAATACTTTCCAAGAACGTGCTGAGCTGAGCGAGTTTCATGGGTTTAAAGGTAATGAGCTTGTTTAAAGTTTATTTGATTTTATTCTTTTGGTTCTTTTTGGCTGCAATTTTGTTAGATTTTGGAGCCATAGAAGCTCCGCTATGGCTCCAAACCCGAGCGAAGCGAACAGTTGAATACCTTTGAAAAATAAATTAAAGGCATAGAAAATCTGCCTCATTTCGCTCAAAAATAAATTGCAATAATTTCATAAAATAAACTTTAAACAAGCTCAGTATCAAAAAGCTACTCCTTTTAATTTTAATCCAGCATCTTCATCCAAGCCAAATAAAAGATTCATGTTTTGAACGGCCTGGCCACTAGCTCCTTTGAGCAGATTATCAATGATGCTAGTGATCAATAATCTATCCTCATGCTTTTCGAGGTGAATGATACATTTATTGGTGTTGATAACCTGTTTTAGGCTAATACTTTTTTCGCTGATATGGGTAAATGGATGGTCTTGATAAGTGTCATGATAGCGTTGTTTGGCTTCTGCTAATGATAGTTCGCTTTGGGTATATAGGCTTGCAAAAATACCACGTGTAAAATCGCCTCGTTCGGGAATAAAGTGAATAGGTGGTAGCTGTTCGTTTTTCAGGGGATTGACACTTTCTAATGATTCTCGGATTTCGTGGATATGTTGATGCTCAAAGCCTTTGTAAATAGATACATTATTATTGCGCCAGGTAAAGTGGGAGGTCGAACTCAAACTTTGGCCCGCACCTGTTGATCCTGTGGTGGCATGGATGTGCACTTCTGATTGCAAAAGACCAGCACTGACTAATGGAAATAATCCAAGTTGAATGCACGTGGCAAAACAACCCGGATTAGCAATGTTTTGGGCTAACTGAATTTGCTCTTTGTTGAGCTCAGGGAGGCCATAAATAAAATTTCGTGGGCCTAATGTCGAATTAATTTTGAGTCTAAAATCCTGACTGAGATCAATGATTCGAATAGATTCTGAAACGGCATGCTCATTTAAGAACTTTTGCGCATCACCATGGCTAACACATAAAAATAAGACATCGATATCTGGATTAAATTGATCTGTAAATCGCAGGTCTGTATCACCCAAGAGGTCTTTGTGTACTTCGTAAATAAAGCTCCCTGTATGGCTATTGCTATGTACATAGCTAATTTGAACATGTGGGTGATGAACTAGTAGGCGAAGTAGTTCACCTCCGGTATAACCTGCTCCCCCAATAATTCCTACATGGACGATTTTATGTTTGTTAGTTGCGTCTTCACTCATGATTACTCTGATTAACCTGATGGTAGATCATGGTTTGATTACCAAAAATTTTCGAAAAGCCTTTGACATCTTCACCAGACCAAGTATTATTCATTTCACCATAGCTGCCAAATTTGCTCGACATCAAATCGTACTTCGATTCAATGCCAATAAGCTCGAAACGATATGGATATAGCCTAATAATTACTTTTCCTGAAACAGTTTGTTGGGTATCGGTCAAAAATGCTTCAATATTTCGCATGATAGGATCATGAAATTGACCCTCATGGAGCCAAGTTCCGTAGAAAGAGGACAATTGATCTTTCCAGTTCAGTTGCCATTTGGTTAGGGCATGTTTTTCTAAAAGATGATGTGCTTTAATAATAATCAGGGGTGCAGCAGCTTCAAACCCAACGCGTCCTTTAATGCCGATGATGGTATCTCCCACATGAATATCGCGGCCGATACCATAAGGCCCGGCAATTGCTTGTAGTTTTTGAATGATTTTAACTGGATTTGCTTTTTCTCCATTCAATGTTACGGGTTCCCCTTTTTCAAATTCGAGTTCAATATTGTGAGGTGTAGATGCAGTGACAGGTGTTGGCCATGCTGCTTCGGGTAGGGCTTGATTAGCCGTTAATGTTTCTTTGCCGCCAACGGAGGTCCCCCAGATCCCTTTGTTGATGGAATACTGCGCTTTCTCAGCTGCATAGTTGATGCCATGCTGATTTAAATAAGCAATTTCAGCTTCTCGGCTCAATTTTAAATCGCGAATCGGGGTAATAATTCCTATTTCTGGTATCAGAATATTAAAAATTAGATCAAAGCGTACCTGGTCATTACCTGCGCCTGTGCTTCCGTGGGCTACATAATCGGCACCTATTTTTTTGGCGTGATGAGCAATTGCAGTTGCTTGGCTTACTCGTTCAGCACTGACAGAGAGCGGGTAAGTTGCGTTTTTTAAGACATTGCCAAAGATCAAGTACTTGATATTGTTTTGGTAATAATTTTCAATTTCATTGACTGATGTATAGGAAGCTACACCAAGCTCATGCGCTCGTTTTTCAATGATTTTTAATTCTTCATCGGAGAAACCACCTGTATTGATCAGTACAGCATGTACTTCTAGACCACGATCTTTGGATAAATAAATAGCACAAAAGGAGGTATCTAACCCACCACTAAAGGCTAAAACAACTTTTTTTTTCTTCATGTGTTGGTTGATTTTTTTTATCAGTTGGATCCCAAAGCATAGCAGTACAAAGACAGTTTTTGCGATCTTTTGACATCAATATTTCATAATTGACACAGCTTTGGCATCCTTTCCAAAACTCTTCGTCTTGGGTTAGTTGGGCATAGGTCACAGGTTCGTACCCTAGTTCTGAATTAATCTTCATGACGGCTAGGCCCGTAGTCAGACCAAAAATTTTGGCCTCAGGATACTTTGTGCAAGAAAGATCAAATATGGTCCGTTTAATGGCTTTAGCCAATCCACAGTTCCTAAATATGGGATTCACAATTAGCCCTGAATTGGCCACAAATTTGTTGTGACTCCAGGTTTCAATATAGCAAAACCCAGCCCATGTGCCGTCTGGATGTAGCGCAATAACAGCTTTGCCCTCTAACATTTTATTTGCCACGTATTCAGGTGCTCGTTTGGCGATACCTGTCCCTCTGGCTTTGGCAGATTCGGCCATTTCATGGCAAATTTGGTCTGCGTATCCGATGTGTTCTAGTGTTGCTTGAATGACAATAAATGTATTTTCCTTCATGATTGATAGATAAAATCTTGGCACCCTTTAAACGAGAAGGCCAAAGTATTTTTTCTTTGACTCGGTAAAATTATTTTGATTATTCTAAACTTGGGAAGTGGGCTCCTGTTTAGTTGAGTATGAGAGGTGGCCTCGAGGTCTAAGCCTGAGGCATAAGTGGTCGTCGAAATGGAGTAGGGTATATATCGTCGCCAAGTTTTTCAACAAGAAAGCAAATCACGTAGTTGCTAGCAACTCGTGTGCAATTATTTGCTTGATGATGAAATGTATTCATGTTTATTAAAATTTCATTAAACAGAATTAATTGACTAAATATTTTTCGAATATAAAAATAAATTACGATAAATGCAATGTTGCTTTAATGATGGAAAATGTACATGTAATATCTTGATCGCTAATGGTCAAGGATAGATTTTTGAAGAATCAGATCAACTATTCAAGCTCAAGCAAATCATAATTCAGATAATGGTGGCAATGCGCAAAAGAGTATGGTATATGAAATATATATCAAAGCACTAATCACAAAGAGTCTATAAGTGTCAAATTCGTCTCATTTCCTTAAGTTTGTGATCTTTAAACTATTGGGAATTTTAAGGTGATGTACAAAGAATATAAACAACTTCAACTGGCAGAAATCGGAAAGGATATTTTAGCGTATTGGAAATCAAATCACATTTTTGAGAAAAGTATTGCTAACCGATCTGTCTCAAAGTCGTATACCTTTTATGAGGGGCCCCCTTCAGCCAATGGAATGCCGGGCATCCACCACGTGATGGCGCGTTCGATTAAAGATATTTTTTGTCGCTATAAAACACTCAAAGGTTACCAAGTAAAACGTAAAGGAGGCTGGGATACTCATGGTTTGCCCATTGAGCTCGCTGTTGAAAAAACATTAGGAATCACCAAAGATGATATTGGGAAGAAAATAAGTATCGAGGACTACAATGCCGCTTGTCGGAAAGAGGTGATGAAATATACAGACGTCTGGAATGACCTGACGGAGAAAATGGGCTATTGGGTAGATCTTGATCATCCCTATGTCACCTACGAAAATAAGTATATCGAAACCCTTTGGTGGATTCTGAAAGAACTCTACAATAAAGACCTTTTATATAAAGGCTACACTGTACAACCTTATTCTCCTGCGGCAGGAACGGGATTGAGTTCGCATGAATTGAACCAGCCCGGAACTTATAAGATGCTGAAGGATACTTCGATTGTGGCTCAGTTTCGCCTGAAAAAAGATCAAAAGCATCCATTGATTTCTGTATTGTTCGAAAATGAGATTGAAGATACTGTTATTCTAGCCTGGACAACTACCCCCTGGACGCTGCCGGCAAACTGTGCCTTAGCGATTGGCGCATCTATTCGCTATGTTAAAATCAAAACCTTCAATCCTTATACATTTGCTCCAGTAAGTGTAATCTTGGCGAAAGATCTGGTACATAAATATTTCAAAGTTGAAGCCAAGGATTTAACTCTAGGAAATTATCAAGGAGGTGATAAACTCATCCCTTGGCAAATCGTGGCTGAATTCAAGGGGGAAGATCTTCTGGGCTTGCATTATCACCAATTGATGCCTTATGTGACTAATGCCGATTTGGAGAAGAATGCATTTCGGGTGATTGCGGGAGATTTTGTAACCACGGAAGATGGTACAGGTATCGTTCATACAGCTTCTGTTTTTGGTGCCGATGACTTTCGCGTTTGTCGGGAGAATGGGGTGCCCTCGGTCATGATTACTGACGATCAAGGAAATCAGCATCCACTTGTTAATAAACAAGGGCGATTTGTAAATGAAGTAACAGACTTCGCGGGCCGGTTTGTAAAAGAAGAGTACTATACAGATGAAGAACGCAAAGACTCTGGGTTTAAGTCCACCGATGTGCTGATTGCCATTAAATTGAAAGAAGAGAACAAAGCTTTCGAGGTCAAAAAATATGAGCATAGTTATCCGCATTGTTGGCGTACTGACAAGCCCATTTTATACTACCCACTCGACAGTTGGTTTATCAAAACAACGGCTGTAAAAGATCGGATGGTAGCCCTAAATAAAAACATCAATTGGAAGCCTGAAGCCACTGGAACAGGGCGTTTCGGGAATTGGTTGGAAAACCTAGTGGATTGGAATCTATCACGTTCACGTTACTGGGGAACCCCGTTGCCCATTTGGCGCACTATTGATGGCTCAGAAGAAGTCTGTATTGGTTCCATTTCTGAACTAAAAGAAAAACTAGCAATTAGTCTTGCAAGTACCACGCTTTCGGAAGTAGAACGTGCGAAAGCTACAACGATTATCCAGTCGCTGGATCAATCGAGCTTCGACCTACATCGTCCCTATGTGGATGAAGTGATTCTGATATCGCCTAAAGGAAAAAAAATGTTCCGTGAGCCAGACCTAATTGATGTTTGGTTCGATTCAGGAGCTATGCCTTATGCGCAGTGGCATTATCCTTTTGAAAATAAAGATCAGTTCCAATCAGCCTATCCTGCCGATTTCATCGCCGAAGGTGTGGATCAAACGCGGGGTTGGTTTTTTACGCTTCATGCCATAGCCGTGATGCTGAACGATAGTATAGCATTCAAAAATGTGATATCAAACGGCCTCGTATTAGATAAAAATGGCAATAAGATGTCTAAACGCCTGGGTAATGGCATTGATCCATTTAGTACCATTGAACAGTACGGTGCGGATGCTACCCGCTGGTACATGGTAAGTAATGCTTCTCCTTGGGATAACCTTAAGTTTAATTTGGAGGGTCTAGATGAAGTTCGTCGCAAATTCTTTGGGACCTTGTATAATACCTATGCTTTTTTTGCTTTATATGCCAATATTGATGGCTTTAGTTATCAGGAGCCTGATGTGGAGCTAAGCAAGCGTCCGGAAATCGACTGTTGGATTCTATCCCTTTTAAATTCTTTGATTAAGGAGGTAGACGAATATTATTCCGACTTTGAGCCGACTAAAGCAGCTCGCGCCATCCAAAATTTTGTAGATGAACATCTGAGTAATTGGTATGTGCGTTTATGCCGTCGTCGCTTCTGGAAGGGCGATTACAGTACGGATAAAATTTCGGCTTATCAAACACTTTATACCTGTTTGAATACAATTGCTAGATTGATGTCGCCTATTGCTCCTTTCTTTAGTGATCATTTGTTTCTGGATTTAAATAGTGTAACGAAGAAAGAAAATGTAGCATCCGTTCACCTGACTGATTTTCCAAGTTATCAGGTGGCTTGCGTTGACTTAGAATTAGAAGAGCGAATGGCCCTGGCACAAGACATTTCCTCTATGGTTTTATCGCTACGGAAAAAGGTGAGTATTAATGTCAGGCAGCCGTTGAGTAAGATTTTCTTACCGGTATTGGATCATTCTTTTCAAGCCAAAATTGAGCAAGTAAAAGACTTGATCCTATCCGAAACTAATATTAAGCAAATTGAGTATATCAGTGATACTTCGGGTATTATCCGTAAAAAAATTAAACCTAATTTCAAAACTTTAGGCCCTAAAGTGGGTAAGGATATGAAGCTAGTGGCTGACACTATTGCTGAGCTGGATCAACATCAAATTATCCAATTTGAAAAAGAAGGCCAGTTGGCCATAGTTGGTACTTCCCATGTAGTTGAGTTGAAAGATGTAGAAGTGATCGCTGAAGACGTTCCCGGATGGCTAGTGGCTAACTTGGGGAGACTTACCGTGGCTTTAGATATTACCCTAACGGAAGAGTTAAAGCAAGAGGGAATAGCGCGTGAACTCGTCAATCGAATTCAAAATTTAAGGAAGGAATTGAATCTTGAGGTGACGGATAAAATTGATGTACGGGCTCAGCATCACCCTTATATTGCCGAAGCGGTGAGAAATAATTTACCCTATATTTGTACGGAAGTTTTGGCTGATTCATTTGATTTTGAGCATGATATAAATCAACCTGTTGTGGGAGAAATGATAGAAATTAATGACAATCAATTAATCATATCTATTAAAAAATCTTAAAAATGGAAAACCATGAAAAAACACGATACTCTGATTCGGAACTTAATGAGTTCAAAGAAATCATTGTAGAGAAATTGCGGGTAGCAAAAGAAGAGTTGAGTGCATTAGCGCTCTCGTTAAGTAATCCTAATATCAACGGCACTGACGATACTGCGGGTACGTACAAAACCTTGGAAGATGGTTCAGCAACGCTCGAAAAGGAATCTATTAATCAGCTTGCAGCACGTCAAAAAAAATTTATCGAAAGTTTGGAAGCTGCTCTGATACGTATTGAAAACAAGACCTACGGTATCTGTCGTGAAACTGGGAAGTTGATCCAAAAAGAACGTTTGCGTGTAGTACCACATACTACGCTAAGTATGGAAGCTAAATTGAAACAACCGTAAATGAGGACAAAATATACTAAACCATTTTTTCTTGTATTCTTTATTTTACTTGTTGACCAGGTTCTTAAGTTTTGGGTTAAGCTCCACATGACTTTAGGTCAAGAATATAAAATTTTCGGTAATTGGGCCATTATCCACTTTTTAGAGAACAATGGAATGGCTTATGGCATGGAATTCGGTGGTGAAATTGGCAAGCTTGTTTTAACATTATTTCGAATTATAGCCATTCTTTGTATCGGGTATGGCCTGATTTACCTCATCAAAAATCGATTTCATTCTGGCTTGATTGTTAGTGTGGCACTTATTTTCGCTGGTGCTGCGGGAAACATCATAGACTCTACTTTTTATGGTGTTTTCTTTAGTGAGAGTACTTATTCTACTCCAGCCAAGTTAGTTCCTCTTTTTCATGGATATGCGGGCATATTTCATGGCAAAGTGGTGGATATGTTCTATTTCCCAATGTTGCATGGCGTTTTCCCGCGATGGATGCCGTTTTGGGCTGGCGAAGAATTTGTTTTTTTTCGACCTGTTTTTAATGTGGCCGATGCCGCTATTTCTATCGGGGTTGGACTGATACTAATTTTTCAAAAAAAATACTATCGCGAAGAAGAAGGAGATCAAAGTTATCTGAACAGTGAAGTGATTGAGGAATAACAAAACTATATACAGACTCTACTTATTGAGCAATTAAAATTTTTGCATGAAGCTTTGGGAGAAAAATACAAAAATTGAGAAATCTGTAGAACGATTTACCATTGGGAAAGATCATGAACTAGATTTGCAACTGGCTTCTTTTGATGTACTTGGCTCCTTGGCGCACACTCAAATGCTTCAAAGTATTGGTTTATTGACCTCCGATGAGCTTAAAGCGATACAACAAGAGCTAAAGAATATTTATAAATCTATTCGGGATGGACACTTTACCATAGCTGATGGCGTGGAGGATGTTCATTCTCAAATAGAGCTGTTACTGGTCAAGCGTATTGGTGAAACGGGTAAAAAGATTCACAGTGGCCGTTCCCGAAATGATCAAGTTCTGGTTGATTTAAAACTGTTTTTTAGATACCAAATCCAGCAGCTTGTTGCGAATATTGATACTTTATTTAGGCAGTTAATCCAGCAAAGTGAACAGCATCAGGATAAGTTATTTCCTGGTTATACGCATTTACAATTGGCCATGCCCTCGTCCTTTGGACTATGGTTTGGGGCTTATGCAGAAAGTTTGTCCGACGATATGCATCTTCTGCTGGCTGCGTGGAAGATATGCAATAAAAATCCATTAGGTTCAGCAGCGGGTTACGGCTCTTCATTCCCGCTTAATCGCAGTATGACTACCCAGTTACTTGGATTTGATAGTTTGAACTACAATGTGGTTTATGCGCAAATGGCTCGAGGAAAAACGGAACGTATTATAGCTCAGGCTATGGCTTCTGTGGCGGCTACCTTGTCCAAATTGGCAATGGATGTTTGCTTGTTTATGAATCAAAATTTTGCATTCGTTGGTTTTCCTGATGAGCTCACGACAGGTTCGAGCATCATGCCGCATAAGAAAAATCCAGATGTGTTTGAGCTTATTCGATCTCGCTGCAATAAAATACAAGCTCTCCCCAATGAAATCGTGTTGATGACAAATAACCTGCCATCAGGTTATCACCGTGATCTGCAACTATTAAAAGAAAGTCTTTTCCCTGCATTTGAGTCCTTAAATGAATGTTTAACTATGACAGCCTATATGCTACAGCATATTCGCATTCGCTTGAACATTCTGGAAGACGAACAGTACGCCTATTTGTTTAGTGTGGAGGCTGTGAATAAACAGGTTCTACAAGGGGTCCCTTTTCGAGAAGCTTATCACCAGGTAGGTTTAAAAATTGAAAAGGGAGAATATCTAGCCGATACGACCTTGCACCATACCCATGAGGGAAGTATAGGGAACCTGTGCAATCAAGCTATTTCAGAATTATTTGATATCACATTATCCCACTTTAATTTTTCCGAAGTGGAACAAGTCCTTCAATCATTGCTCAAAGAATAGGTATTACTAGTTATTGTCATATCTCCCCTTAATGTTCATTTTGGGATAATTTTTGTTTCTAAAAATATTTTATACCTTCCCAAGGTACCGTTTTAATCTACCCTTCATTAAAATGAATAGACGTTAGGCTGTTATGTGTTGCCGAGGTCTAATAAAAACATGCTATCCATGATATTCTGCGGAAAGAAAGGTTGTGGTTTACTTTGTATACTATTTGCTTTTTTATTTGTGTCAGTTGGCTTGGCTCAAAATACATCCAATGATGGAAGAGAGTTTTGGGTAGTATTCCCTCGTCATGAGGCTAGTAATCAGGCTTTAGCAAATATTCGATTGTTCATTACGAGTAAAAATAATTCGACTGGGGTCGTTCAAATTGGGAATACGTCTATCCCATTTACGGTGACTGCTGGCAAAGTAACTTCAGTAGATGTTCCGCGGGCATTGGCTTATATTCATTTAGCAGGGCTATTTAGTAATCGGGGAATTCATGTACTGGTTGATGCTAACCAGCCGAAGGTCTCGGTTTATGCCCATATTTATGCATTCGATCGTTCAGCGGCTACCTTGGTTTTACCAGTAGAGTCGCTTGGTTCAAAATACTATGTGATGGGCTATGATCAGCATGGGACTACAGCAGATGGTTTATTTAGTTTCAGTATTGTTGCCACAGCACCTAATACAACAGTTTTGATTCATCAGCAGGTAAACCAATCACCGGGGCCAACGACGACAGTTACCCTAACTAATGTGGGGGATGTGTATCAGTTTCTAGGTCCAGATGATTATACGGGCACCTATGTGGAAGTTGATCCGGCAATATCTGCATGTAAAACATTTGCCCTATTCTCCGGAAGTTCAGGGATTTCTATTCCCTTTGCTATCAATGCTTCAATAAATCCCTTGTTTCAGCAACTGTATCCAGTTAATAATTGGGGCAAAAGCTATGCTTATGTACCACTCAGTGGTCCGGATCGGGGAGACATGATTCGCGTTATTGCACAAGAAGATAATACGGTGGTTACGATTGATGGCATTGTTATGCCAATCAATCTCAATAAGGGATCTTTTTATTCTTCGGATCCCATCCCGACAGCAGGTATGATTACGGCTAATAAACCCATATCGGTAGCCCAGTTTGCATTATCAGAGCGGAATGCAGATAGTCGAAATATTGCTCTAGGCCCTAACTATAATGGACAGTTTCCCGTCTATAGTGACCCCAATATGGCAATTCTTAGCCCAACAACATTGAGCACGAAGGATATAACGGTTTACTCCACCTCGTTGGTAGGTATTGCCAATCGATTCATTAATGTGGTGATGAAAACATCGGCTTGTGCTTCATTTAAGGTTAATGGGGCTGCTCCGGCTGGGGCCGTATTTAAGCCCATTGGTGCCAGTGACTATTCTTACATGCAACTCAATGTGGGTATTGCACCTTATGATATTGGTCTATTATCGTCTCTTCGATTAACTGCCGATGAAGGATTTAATGCACTTGTTTATGGCTTGGCTGATTTTGATTCCTATACTTATTCTGCGGGAACTAATCTTTCATCCGATATATTTTTGACGGCGAGGGATCATGTGGGGCAGCAGCAGGTATTAACCGGATGTAAAAATCAATTATTAGACTTCAAATTAACATTGCCGTACCTCACTTCGGAGCTCAGGTGGACGTTAGATTCAACTATTCCAATAATCATACAAAGCAATCCTGGTTATACTTCTTTCGTAAAGGACGGTGACACACTTTATGAATACCTTTTACCGACCAGTAGCTTCAGTAGTTCTGGAGATAAAGAGATCAAGGTAAGTGCAAAACTTCCAGTAATCACAGCAGGCTGTAATAATGGATACAAGGATTTTACTTTCGATTTTCGCATTTATGATATTCCACAAGCCAGCTTTGGCGCACTTACACAGTCCTGTGTGAATGATGCGATTGTGTTTAGTGATACAAGTAATAGTACTGATTCTCCTATCATACAGTGGTCCTGGGATTTTGGAGATGGCTCGCTTACCTCAACACGTAGTCCAACACACACTTATACTACGCCAGGTGCTTATGTAGCTACCTTGAATGTGATAGCAGCTTCGGGTTGTGTGGCTTCTTTTACTCAGACGATTAAAATTTTGGCACTTCCGTTGGCTTCTTTTACAAGTGGTTCGGCGATCTGTCAAAATAGCTCCATAAGTTTTACAGACACTTCTACCCCTGTGGATGATCCAATCACTCAGTGGTTCTGGGACTTTGGAGATGGACAAACGTCTTCGTTGCAAAATCCTACACATGTTTATACGCAGCAAGGTCCATTTACGGTACGATTAAATGTAGCTACCAGTGGTGGGTGTAAGGGCGCTACTGCTACTAGTCAAATTGTTGTGCATGCATTACCTCAAGTAGGTTTTGAGGCCCCTAAGATATGCTATTTGGATGCTGTTGCCTCATTTACCAATACGACAACAATTTCAGATGGTACTGATGCAGGGTTAAGCTATTTATGGGATTTTGGAGATTCTCATACTAGTGTAAGTAATCCCGTGACGTCGACTTTGAGAAACCCCTCCCATACTTATTCTACACAGGGTAGCTATACGGTCACGTTGACGGTAAAATCAACTAATAATTGTGCTGTAACAATCAGTCAGCCGTTTTTGGTCAATGGGGCTAGTCCAAAAGCAGGTTTTAAGGTTTTAAATACAGATAGTCTTTGTAGTTCAGACCCCGTTGTGTTTGAAGATCAAGCTACTCTCGACTTTGGAGAGCTTGCCCGTACAGTATGGTTTTATGATTTGGATAATGATCCCCTTGCTGGGGAGATAGACGATAACCCCAGTTTACGGGAATCGGAGCCTAAGAAGTATACCCACCAATATCCTGTTTTTCATACGCCACCCGCCAAATCTTATACTGTAAAAATGGTGGCTTATTCTGGTTATGCTTGCCTGAGTGAGATTACACAGACTGTGGTATTAAAAGCAGTACCAGAAGTAATATTTGAGGCCATTTCAAATGTTTGTGTGGATAAGGGTCCTCTTTGGTTGAGTGCACGTGAAACAAGTTCGTTTGCAGGAAGTGGACAATTTAGTGGGCCGGGTGTTTCTCCTAATGGTTTATTTAATCCATCAATAGCGGGAGTAGGGAAACATACGATTACTTATACGTTTACTGGTTTGAACGGTTGCCCGATGATGAAGGCGCAGACGATTGAGGTATACCCTCTTCCGGAAGTAAATGCTGGGCCAGATTGGGTTTTATTACGTGGTGATTCTGTACAGCTGGAGGCTAATGCAAAGGGGAATAATTTAACTTACAAATGGTCTCCGTCCACAGGTTTAAGCCGAGATGATATTCCTAATCCGATTGCCTGTCCAGAATACAATACCACTTATACACTAATGGTTACTTCAGCAGATGGTTGTGCCAAGATAAGCCAGGTATTTTTGAAGATCCTACAAATGATCAGAATGCCAAATGTCTTTACCCCTAATGGAGATGGGATTGATGATATCTGGGTGATTAAAAATTTGGATATGTATCCGGGAGCCACTGTTGAAATTTTTGATCGATATGGTTCTAGGGTATATCATTCAGATGGTAATTATATTCCATGGGATGGTAAACGAAATGGAGAAGATCTCCCAACAGGCACTTATTACTACCTCATCGATCCTAAAAATAGGCGTAATTCCATATCTGGATATGTTACAATTCTGAGATAGCTGTTCTGGCTAAATACTGTTTCTCTTTATTTTTTATTAATTTAATTGTAATTAAATGTAATTTTTTTATGTATATTTAATTTATAGTTAATTGTAATTCTGTAGTAGTTAGATAACGTGCATTTTATATGATATTAACTATTCAACGCAGCGTGCTAGGACTAATCGGGACTATGCTCATCTTTTCATTTCAGGGATTTGCTCAAGATGTATCCAATGTGGGAAGGGATTTTTGGGCAGTGTTTCCTTCTCATGTACCAACGGGTAAAGACAAATTGGCTAAAATGAAATTATTTATTACCTCAACGAAGCACACCAAGGGGGAGATTAAGATAGGGGGTATTAAGTATAAAAATTTTAAAGTAGAGGCCACTAAGATTACCGAAGTTGATATTCCTTATAATATGGCTAATCTGGGGGATATAACTACACAATCTGATACCAAAGGAATACAAATACTGGTGGATGATGCTGATCCTCCTATTGTAGCATATGCACATATTTATGCCAATGCACGATCAGAAGCTACTTTGCTTTTACCTGTTGAAAGCTATGGTTCGGCGTATTATGCGATGGGCTGGAAGCCGACAAGGGGGACTGATGCGCGCTTTGTATTCAATGTTGTGGCTATCACGGAAACAACTACTGTGAACATACATATGCGAATAGATAATCGTCCTGGCCCAATAGAAAAAGTTGTATTGAATCAGATTGGTCAGGTATATCAATTTGTGGGAGAGGCGGGTAAAGATTATACAGGCACTTATATAGAAGCAGACCCCATCACAAGCTTATGTAAAACATTCGCATTATTTTCCGGAGATAATCTTGTTTATATTCCGGAGGGGGCAGATACTGGCGATCCTTTACTTCAGCAACTTTATGCAACCAATTATTGGGGGAAGACGTATGCCTATGTTCCATTTAAAGGACCCGATAAAGGAAATTACCTGCGCATAATTGCCATGGCGGATGGTACCGAGGTGACCATTGGGAATAGACCAAAAATAGATTTGAACAAGGGAGAGTTTTATACCTCAGATCTTCTTACTACCACAGAAATTATTCAGGCCAATAAACCCATATCAGTAGCTCAATTTGCTTTGTCACAGGGTTATGCCGATAGTAAGAATAGTGGTGCTTTTAGGTATTCGGAGCCTAGTGATCCAGATATGGTCATGCTTAACCCTATCGAATCAAAAACTAAGAATATTACTGTTTTTTCATCAACTAAAGAAAATATTAAAAAGAGGTTTATTAATATTATTCTTGAAGGTAAGGATGCTAGTACCTTCAAGATAGGTGGGATCCCTGTGCCCACAGCTAATGCCACATTTACTCCTATTGGTACCAGTGGTTATTCGTACATGCAATTAAATGTAGGCGAGCCACCCTACAGAAATCAATCAAGCCTTAATTTAACAGCCCAGGGAGGCTTTAATGCCATTTGTTATGGTTTTGGTGATTTTGAATCTTATGGATATTCTGCTGGGACTCATTTGTCAACAGATGTATCGTTGGATGTGATAGATCTAGTAACGGGTGCAGATGTACCTGTAGTTTGCAAGGACCGGGCCTTTCGTTTTAAACTGTCTTTGAATTTCCCTTCTACAGAGGTTTATTGTGATTGGGGAATGGGGGGAGCCTCAAGAACTTATACCCTTACTAAAGATGATTATATATCTGTGGCCAAGAATGGAAAGACATACTATATCTGCACACTTCCAGAGGATATCGTTTATGGTACTAGTGGTAGCCAAAAGATAAAAATTAAGGTTAAGCTTCCACCTTCTGAAGACCAGTGTGCACCTCCTAGTGGATATAAATACTTTGAGCAAGATATTCAGGTACAAGACCCTCCCAAAGCTAAATTCAAAGTCGTAAGTGAGGCGTGTGTTCATCAGGAAGTTGCTTTTACAAATGAGAGTATGGGTGCTGACGGTTCTCCCATTAAAGAATGGCTTTGGGACTTTGGGGATACGAATTTTTCTACAGATAAAAATCCGAAACATACTTATGATGCTACAGGCCCTTATACGGTTAGGTTAGCTGTAAAATCGTCGCAGGGTTGTAGTTCTTTTGTTGAACAAGTTGTTCGTGTTTTGGCGGAGCCCCGTGCTTCTTTTACATGTAACACGCCAGTTTGTCAAAATAGCCTAGCCGAGTTTATTGGTACTTTCGTTTCTGCAGATGGTTTAATCACTCACTGGGATTGGAACTTTGGAGATGGCCACACGTCTTCAGATCAATTTCCCACACATCGCTATGTAAACGTGGGTACTTATACAGTGAGACTCACTGTCGAAACAGATAAAGGGTGCAAGAGCCCTGTTTTTACAGAGAATATCGTGGTTAAACCATTCCCACAAGTTGATTTTAAGTTTCCCGAAGACTTATGCTTAAAAGATCCTACGCTTACTGTTCCATTCACTAATGAGACAATAATTCCCGGGGGGAATAAGGCAGGATCTACTTATCTATGGGATTTTGGAGACTCAGGTTCGGGTGCAGCAAATGAGTCTAGTCAAGAAAACCCATCGCACGATTATTCAAAGCCAGGCAATTATACTGTTAAACTGACGGTAACGCACGATGGCTGTACCCAACAAGCCGAGCATTCCGTGCTTATTCATGCTAAACCGAAACCTGATTTTGGGGTTTTAAATGAGAATCAACTTTGTAGTTCGGAGCCCGTTGTTTTTGAGGATAAAACATTTAGTTCTTTTGGTGAAATCAGTCGTATTGATTGGTATTTTGATGATGTTCATTATCCTGCCGTGCGGGTGGAAGATCATAAACCCCATTTGAGAAGTGACCCCCTGAAACAATATGTACATACCTATCCTGTGTTTTATGCACCATTGACCAAAACGGTTACAGTGAAAATGGTTGCGTATACAGCGGATTTTTGTGTCGGTGAGGTCACAAAAACAGTTGAGCTCAGGGCGGTTCCCGATGTGATATTTGATGCAATATCGAGTATTTGTGTGGATGCTGTCCCCACCTCATTAGTCGCCTATGTAAGTGGTGCTGTTACAGGTTCGGCTGTAAGCTCGCTTACCGGATCAGTGACAGGTACGGGGCAGTTTAGTGGAAAGGGGGTATCCATCCAGGGTGTATTTAATCCAGCAGTAGCTGGGGTTGGAACTCATACGTTAACTTATACATTTACAGGTGCAAATAGTTGCTCTGTTGTAAAAACACAAATGATAACTGTTCATCCGCTTCCGAAAGTTAATGCGGGTGGAGATCGGGTTATCTTGCAGGGAGAACATATTCGTTTAGAAGCTACAGCACATGGAGATCATTTAGCTTATAAATGGACACCAGCAACAGATTTAGATCATGATAATATATTGCATCCTATAGCTTCCCCACATCGAAATATAACTTATACTCTGCTTGTAACGTCTAAAGAAGGCTGTACGAGTAAAGATGATATCTTTATCAAGGTGCTGCCAGAGATTGAAGTTCCAAGTGTTTTTACGCCTAATGGGGATGGTATAAACGATGTTTGGGTCATTAAAAACTTAGACCTTTATGAAGGGGCTATTGTTGATATTTTTAATCGGTATGGGGATGTGGTTTTTCATTCAGAAGGGCATTACATTCCCTGGGACGGTAAAATGAAGAATGGGGAAATTCTTCCTGTTGGGGCCTATCATTACATCATCAATCCGAAACACAGGCGTAAAATTATTTCTGGGACAGTTTCCATTATTAGATAATGTAGGTGTGTTAATACTGTGGTCGGTATTCCCCCTATCTCTTTACACTGATAATAAAAAGAGGTTATCTTTCTGAGATAACCTCTATTGAATAGTGGAGAATATCGGAGTCGAACCGACGACCTCTTGCATGCCATGCAAGCGCTCTAGCCAGCTGAGCTAATTCCCCGTTTTAGCGCCACAATTTTCGTTAATTAATCTGTAATGGGCAAATTATATTTTCAGGGGAATCGGGTCTAAGAGAATATTTTCATTAAATCAACTGAAAGTCTAAAGCTCCCGATTTTTTTGCTTCGTCAAAAAAGGATGGAATAATTCCTTATATGTGAGCCTAAATACGCTAGCTGTTATAACACCTGAAATTATAAAGCTTATAGCGGAAGCTCCTAGGAGTATACCTGCACACATCCAATAACCCAACCCTCCATTTTGATTTTTCATTTCCTCGATGTTCATTTCTTCGACATCAAACATTTTTAGTTTCATTTTTTTATAATTGATTACTTTTTAAGTAATTATATTAATTATTTATTGTAAGTGTGATCTAAGGTTTTAATTTGATAAAAAGAAAACCTGTTAGATGTCGAGTTCTGTGGTGTGAAACAAGAAGCCGCAATACCTGAACTGGGAATCCTGACTAAAGATATAATTGAAAAATATATCATACCTTATTTAAGGTAAAGGAAGTCAAGGTCCAAAGCTAGGACTTTCGTTATATCAAATAGTTGGGTTGGTTCTTTCCCGCCTAGATTCTGGGTGTAAATGGCATCAAATACCGATTCGATACTTTACTCCTTCTACCCTTCTTATCGAGCTTGTCTAAAGTTTATTTTATCTTGCTCTTTTGGTTCTTTTTGGCTGCAATTTCGTTGAATTTTTTCACCATAGTGCCCTGCTATGGCTCCAAAATCCGCCTCATTTCGCTCAAAAATAACCGGCAATAGCTTCATAAAATAAACTTTAGACAAGCTCATCAAAAAAATTAATAAGCCAATTAGATTAACTTGAAAACTTTGGATTGCCTCTTCATAAAATAAACTTTGAACAAGCTCGCATTATATTTTGATCGCTCTAATGGTGCTGGATCAGTTCGCCAGGGATTGCTTAACTTTACATCGTGAGGAATTCATTGGAAAAAGTGGATATTCGGAGCTTGTCGCTCGATCAGCTAAAGGTGCAGTTAGCTTCTTTGGGAGAACCGAGCTTTCGTGCTGGGCAAATCTATGACTGGCTTTGGGCAAAAGCAGCCACGTGTTTTGACGAGATGAGTAATCTGTCGAAAGCTTTGCGTGAGCAATTGAAAAGTGTTTTTGTGATTCGGGCTGTCAAGGTTCAACAATCGCAGTGGAGTGCAGATAAAACCATCAAAAGCATTTTTAAACTAGATGATGGAAATAGCATTGAAGGAGTATTGATCCCAACTCCCGATCGGATGACAGCCTGTGTGAGTTCCCAAGTAGGTTGTAGTTTGACTTGCAAATTTTGCGCAACAGGGTATATGGATCGAAAAAGAAACCTAAATCCAGATGAAATTTTTGATCAAGTAGTACTAATCGATCGGCAGGCTAAGGAAAACTACCAAACCCCCTTGACCAATATTGTGTATATGGGAATGGGCGAACCATTGCTTAACTATGCCAATGTGTTGAAGTCTATAGAACGTATCACGGCAGCAAATGGGCTCAATATGGCTGCAAAGCGAATTACGGTCTCAACAGCCGGAATTGCTAAGATGATCAAAAAACTAGGGGATGATCAAGTTCGTTTTAATTTGGCACTTTCATTACATGCAGCTAATGACCAAAAACGGAACGAGATTATGCCTATCAATGAACAAAACTCATTGAAGGCCTTAGCCGATGCATTAAAGTATTATTTTGCCAATACTAAGAATCCGGTTACCTACGAGTATATCGTGTTTGATGGATTTAACGATTCCCTGCAAGATGCTGCAGAATTGGCTAAGTTTTGCAAGCATCTTCCATGTAAGGTAAATCTGATTGAGTATAATCCCATTTCCTTCGCTGCCTTTCAAAATGCAGCGGCCAGTAAAATTGATGCATTTGCTGATTACTTGCGTGGCCAGGGTATCGTGACGAATATTCGCAGAAGCAGAGGAAAAGATATCGATGCTGCTTGTGGGCAATTAGCCATCAAGACGGGAAAAGAGCAATGAATTTAGTCCGAATTGAGGTTTTATTGATCATTTGCGTGAGGGATAGTAGCGAAAAGCCCACAGCGAAGCGAGGACTTGTAGCGGATAGCCCGACCCGAAGGGGCACGCCCCAAATGAACAATCCTAGGTACTAACTTGTAACTTCGGGGTCATTGAATCGTAACGAATAATTAAAAATATATGAAAACGACAAAGCCAACTATTTTGGTTGTCAACGACGATGGAGTAACTGCTCCAGGAATCAAAGCATTGATTCATATCATGAAAGAACTTGGGAATGTGGTGGTTGTGGCACCTGATGGCCCACAGTCCGGAATGGGGCATGCAATTACAATTGCCAAACCCTTGCGCCTAGATCGAGTTGATTTGTATGAGGGGGTTGAAATGTATAAGTGCTCTGGTACACCGGTAGATTGCGTCAAATTAGCAGTTAATCGGATATTTAAGGGGAAAAAACCAGATCTATGCGTTTCTGGAATTAATCATGGGTTGAATAATTCAATCAATGTGCTGTACTCGGGGACCATGTCTGCAGCTGTAGAAGGAGCCATTGAGCGTATTCCTTCCATTGGATTCTCTTTAGATGATTTTACACTGAATGCTGATTTTAGCCATTGTGCCAGTTATGTGAAGTCGATTGCTCAAAAAGTGCTCGAGGAGGGCTTGCAAACAGGGACATTATTGAATGTTAACTTCCCTAATGGGGCAGATATCAGAGGTGTTAAGATTTGTCGTCAAGCCAATGCCAAATGGGCTGAGGAATTTGATGAGCGTTTAGATCCGCATAAACGTAGCTATTATTGGCTCACAGGGGTATTTCAAAATAATGATCATGGAGAGGATACCGATGTATGGGCCTTGGAGAATCGATTTGTTTCTATTGTTCCAGTTCAGTTTGATATGACTGCACATCATGCTATTCCAGTGCTGAATGGGTGGTCTTTTTAGAGGCTATGAAATATTATCTCATTGCTGGTGAAGCTTCGGGTGATTTGCATGGAGCTAATTTGATGAGGGCGCTCAAAAAGGAAGATGCTGAAGCTGATTTTCGATTTTTTGGGGGAGACCTCATGAAAGCTCAAGGAGGCAAATTAGAAAAGCATTATTCCGAAATGGCCTTTATGGGCTTTTTGGAAGTGCTTATCCATGTGCGTGCCATTTTTAGAAATCTCAAGCAGGCAAAAAAAGCGATATTAGATTATCATCCAGATGCATTGATTTTGATTGATTTTCCAGGGTTCAATCTCAAAATTGCTTCATTTGCGAAAAAGCATGGAATCAGGGTTTTTTATTATATCTCCCCAAAAGTTTGGGCTTGGAATCAGAAACGTGTTTTATCGATAAAAAAAAATGTCGATCAGTTATTCTGCATCTTTCCTTTTGAGGTCGATTTTTATAAGACATGGGGGATGGATGTTCATTATGTGGGTAATCCGCTTTTAGATGCAATTGCTGCACACCATACTGATTCTCAGTTTAGGGTTAATCAGGCGCTTGGCGAGCAGCAGATCATTGCTTTGTTGCCGGGCAGTCGCAGGCAGGAGCTGAAAAGATTATTGACTGATATGCTTCAGGTTTCAGATGATTTTCCAGACTATCAGTTCGTTATTGCGGGAGCGCCATCATTTATTATTG
Source organism: Pedobacter sp. (assembly GCA_008015505.1). GTDB lineage: Bacteria > Bacteroidota > Bacteroidia > Sphingobacteriales > Sphingobacteriaceae > Daejeonella. The sequence goes on along the minus strand of SSFR01000004.1, from coordinate 165,972 downwards.
ATGACTATCAGCCATTTATTGGTGGGCGGCAAATTCCCGTCCTTTTTGATCAAACATATAACTTGCTTTTACACGCGAAGGCTGCCATCGTCACCTCTGGGACGGCTACTCTGGAAACAGCACTCTTTAAGGTTCCTCAGGTGGTGGTTTATAAGGGAGGGCGTATATCTGTTGCTATAGCCCGTTTGTTGGTCAAGATCAAATTTATTTCGTTAGTGAATCTGATCATGGGGCAAGAAATAGTCAAAGAGTTGATCCAAGAAAATTGTACCCCGAAATCGATTAAAATGGAACTCGAGCGTCTTTTACAAGATTCGTTCTATCGTGGCCAGATGCTTGGTCATTACGATCAATTAGTTGAGCGTATGGGTGAGCCAGGAGCATCCAATAGGGTAGCGAAATTGGTCGTGCATTACTTAGGCAATAGCTTAAAGAGGTCTGAATAGGGGTCTGTATGTAGGTTTTGTATGGATTATTGAGGATCTACCCGTACCACTTCATTAGTTGTGCCATTAACGTACCACAGTTGTCCATTATTATCTGCTTTGATACCCATGATACCTGGTTTCCCAGTATTTACACGAGCAAGTTCTTTTTTAGTATTCTTATTGTAGGCAATAATCTCTCCAGTAGCATTGTCAGTAACATACAAAATGTTGCCTACTAGTTCTATTCCACAAGGTTTTTGCAAATTTTGATTATTGAATACTTCCCAGGTCACACCTGTGGTTTTTGTGTATTGAGTGGCTGGGTTGGGGAATGGATCATTTTGTCCGCCATCAGTGTTCGCACTTCTTGTGCCAGTTTGCGTATTCATCCTTAGAATTTGTTTCCCAACGCCATCAACAATATAAAGCCATCCTGTTGCCTTGTCTTTCACTAAGTGAGCAGGTACATTGCCGGGTCTGTTGAATTTGGTTAGTTGTACTTCAGGGTATTTATTGATTTCTCCACCGGCGTGGTAGCTACCCCCAGGGACGTGCGGATTTAAAAAGTTAAAGCGAACGACACAGCCATCAAATCCACTATATGTCCAAAATGCATACTCCGAATCAGCTTCGATACCTAGAGAATAAGGACTATTATGAAGCATATCTAGGTGATTATTAGCCATTGGGTCATAAATAGATAAATCCGCAGTCCAAAGCGTAGGGCCAAGACCCTCAGGGCAGATGTCGTTGTCATTACTCATGGCAAAAACAGTTGTTAATTCTTGTGCTCTGCTGGGGATAGTAGGATCGGTGGGTGCTGGATTAAGCGGTGCCCCTATAGGTGCATTGACTTGCTCTCTAGCAAAAGAAATTGCGGTGGGGTTCCCAATAAAGTGTTGTTTCATCATTTCTGGAATAGATTGACTGCTCTGACTGCTTTGTCCAGGGTTGGTATATATCACTACGTCACCTGGCCGGATTATATTGCGCACTGTAGCCCCACTTTGTCCCATGGTTGTTACCCAAAGTTGACCGGGATTTTGGGGATTAAAGTCAAGATCACAAGGGTGGTCTAGTTGATCTGTACTTTTGGAGATTGTGGTGAATGTTGGTGTGCTACTATTGCCTGATTTAAAAAAACCAGGAATTAAAGAAGTAGCGGTGTTGACTATGCTACCATTCCCATTTGAATCCGAGCTAGGATTGTTTTTTTTGCATGCTGAGAACAAAAGTGTAGACAGCAATGCGATGTACAATGCTTTCATTTTTGTTATGATTAATGTAACTCTAATTTAATAAATATTAATTATAATTTCATGTTTAATTAATTTGAAAAAATATATTTTGGCTTGTTGAAGAGGAAGTATGGGTGCTACTCGATGTTTTTATGTTATCGAGAGGTACTAGATAGCGTGTTAAATTAACGTGAAGAATTAAATGAAGTATGCTTGTAAACAAGGTTTTTGAAAGATCATTTTTCTAGCTATAAATTGTACTTTTGTCAGGGCTTGTTTAAATTTTATTTTATAAAAATATTGCAGGTTATTTTTGAGTGGAATGAGGCAGATTTTTCATGCCTTTAATTTATTTTTCAAAGGCATTCAACTGTTCGCTTCGCTCGGGTTTTTCACCATAGCGGGGCGCTATGGTGAAAAAATTCAACGAATTTGCAGCTAAAAAGAACCGAAATAATAAAATCAAATAAACTTTAAACAAGCTCAGATATTTTTCAAAAGGATGGACAAACTAACCTATCTCGGAAGCGAAAACGCGGCTTACATCAGTTCACTTTATCAGGCGTATAAAGAAGATCCCGAATCCGTGGATTTTGGATGGCAGAAGTTTTTTGAAGGGTATGATTTTGGCTTAAGTGCTGAACCCAGATCAGAAACACCAGAACACTTTTTGAAGGAGATTAAGGTGCTCAATATGATCAATGGCTATCGAACCAGGGGCCATCTATTTACAAAAACCAATCCGGTACGTGAGCGTCGCAGGTATTTCCCAGGCAAGGAATTGGAAACTTTTGGCTTGGACGAAAAAGATTTAGATACGGTTTTTAATGCAGGCGTGGAGGTTGGTTTAGGCCCAGCGACTTTACGAGAAATTCGTGAGTTGGTTGAACAGACATATTGTCAATCTATTGGTGCAGAATACAAATATATTCGAAACCCAGATAAAATTCAGTGGTTCGAGCAACGCATGGAGCGTGAGCGCAATACGCCTAAGTTTTCAATCGAAGTAAAAAAACGTATTCTTCAAAAACTCAATGAAGCGGTTGTCTTTGAGAGCTTTCTCGGGACCAAATTTATTGGACAAAAACGTTTTTCATTAGAGGGGGCGGAGTCTGTGATCCCAAGTTTGGATTTTGTGATTCAGCGGGGGGCAGACTTAGGTATTGAGGAATTTGTCATTGGTATGGCTCATCGGGGGCGATTGAATGTGCTAGCTAATATCATGCAAAAGACTTATAAAGATATTTTTTCTGAGTTTGAAGGAAAAGGTTACGACCAGGATTCCCCTTTTGGAGGTGATGTGAAATATCACTTGGGCTTCTCCACAGATATCCAGACTGAGTCGGGTAAAAAGGTTCATTTGAGCTTATGTCCTAATCCTTCTCATCTGGAAGCCGTAGATCCTTTAGTGGAGGGAATCACTCGTTCTAAAATAGATTTTAAATACGACGGTGATTACCGAAGAATTGCACCCATTTTAATTCATGGTGATTCCTCGATTGCAGGGCAGGGTATTGTGTATGAAGTATTACAGATGTCTAAGCTCGAGGGGTATCGGACTGGGGGAACGATTCATTTAGTGATTAATAATCAGGTTGGATTTACGACTAATTTTAAGGATGCGCGTTCATCAACCTATTGTACTGATGTGGGAAAGGTGACTTTATCACCAGTATTTCATGTTAATGGAGATGATGTAGAGGCCTTGATTTATGCCACTAATATGGCGATGGAATATCGTCAGAAATATCATAATGATGTATTTATTGACATTTTGTGTTATCGCCGTTATGGTCATAACGAATCAGATGAGCCTAAATTCACGCAGCCACTTTTGTATGAGGCCATTGAAAAGCATCCTAATCCGAGGGAAATTTACAATCAAAAGCTGCTTGATCAGGGGAGTGTGGATGCCAGTTTAGCCAAAGAAATGGAAAAAAATTTCCGGTCCATGCTGCAGAGTCGACTCAATGAGTCAAAGGAAGAAAAAGGAGGAGTCTCGGCCGATCGAACATTTGCAGGTGCCTGGACTGGTTTGAAGTTGGCTTCTGCGGAAGATATTATTAAACCGGTAGACACAAAGGTTACTGAGGAAACATTCTTGTTAGTGGCTAAAACAATCACGACTCTTCCTAGTGAGAAAAAGTTTTTTAGCAAAATTGAAAAGCTATTTGATGAGCGCAAAAAAATGCTTGAAACCCAAACATTTGATTGGGCAATGGGTGAGCTAATGGCGTATGGGACGTTGCTTCAAGAAGGATTTCGTGTTCGGATGAGTGGGCAAGATGTTGAACGTGGTACATTTTCGCAGCGTCATGCCGTTCTAAAGCTTGAAAATTCAGAGGAGGAGTTTATACCACTTGCATCGTTGGCAACAAATGTTGCCAAATTTGATATTTATAATTCTCATTTATCTGAGTATGGCGTTTTGGGATTTGAGTATGGATATGCTTTGGCCAATCCAATGTCTCTAACAGTTTGGGAGGCTCAATTTGGAGACTTTTTTAATGGTGCGCAAATTATTATCGATCAGTTTATTGTAAGTGCTGAAACGAAGTGGCAGCGATCGAATGGTCTCGTTATCATGCTACCTCATGGCTATGAGGGGCAGGGTCCTGAGCATTCTTCGGCAAGGATCGAGCGTTTTATGGAGTTATGTGCCGAGAATAATATTCAAGTAGCTAATTGTACTACACCGGCAAACCTTTTTCATGCTTTACGTCGTCAATTAAAGCGAGGTTTTCGCAAACCTCTTGTTGTGTTTACTCCCAAAAGCTTGCTTCGGCATCCTCAATGTGTGAGTAATATGACGGAATTTACCAAGGCCGATTTCCAGAAAGTGATTGACGATAAACAGGTAAAGGCTAGTGAGGTAAAACGTGTACTGTTATGTTCTGGAAAAATCTATTACGACTTGTTAGCCAAACAACAAACCAACAAGCAAATGGAGATAGCTATCGTTCGTCTTGAGCAATTGTATCCAACACCACATAAGGAGCTGGAAGCTATTAAAACAAAATATAAAAAGGCCAAGGAGTTTATTTGGGTGCAAGAAGAACCTGAAAATATGGGCGCTTGGCCATATATGTGTCGTAAGTTCATTAGCTCCGACTTCAATTTGGGAGTGATTTCACGAGAGGAGAGTAGTAGTACAGCGACGGGCTATGCGAAAAAGCATTTGCAGCAACAACAGCATATTATCGATCAAGCATTTGAACTGGTAGAAAAGAAGCATTCATCGATAGATCGAAAAACGCAAACAGTGAATTAAATAGAGATAATCATTAATGGCATATAAAAATTCCTATGAGTTTGGAAATCAAAGTACCACCAGTAGGTGAATCTATAACAGAAGTGACACTTTCGCGCTGGATCAAGAAGGATGGTGATCATGTGGAAATGGACGAAGTCATTGCAGAGTTAGAGTCGGACAAGGCAAGTTTTGAGCTAACAGCTGAACAAGAAGGCATTTTAAAGATAATAGCCAAAGAGGGAGATAGTCTTCAAATAGGGGCAATTGTGTGCCAGATTGAGGAGGGGGTCGGAGAAAAAACTAAGAAAGTAGAAACACCGGTTTCAGCTGATCAACCTACTGTTTCTAGATCAGAAGAATCAGCGAGTTCATATGCTTCAGGGACTCCATCTCCGGCTGCTGCAAAGATATTAGCGGAAAAAGGACTTAGTGCTTCAGCAGTCAATGGATCAGGAGTAGGTGGACGTATTACTAAGGATGATGCTTTAAAAGTAGAGGCGTCTGTAAAAACGAAAATAGCTGTAGATCAGGCAATATTTTCAACAAATACTACTGGGGAGCGAAACTCTCGTCGCGAAAAAATGTCTTCACTTCGGAAAACCATTTCTAAGCGTTTAGTTGCCGTTAAAAATGAAACAGCGATGCTGACTACTTTTAATGAAGTAGATATGCAACCCATTATGGAGCTAAGAAGCAAGTACAAAGATAAGTTTAAAGAAAAACACGGCGTTGGTTTAGGCTTTATGTCATTTTTTACTAAAGCTGTTTGTGGAGCCTTGAAAGAATTTCCAGTTGTGAATGCACGTATCGAGCAAGAGGAGATTGTTTATAATGACTTTGCAGATATTTCCATTGCTGTATCGGCACCCAAAGGTTTGGTAGTTCCTGTGATTCGAGATGCAGATCAAATGTCCTTAGCTGAAATTGAAAAAGAAGTGGTTCGGCTTGCGGGTAAGGCTCGTGAAAATAAGCTGAGTATTGAAGAAATGAGTGGGGGTACATTCACTATTACTAATGGGGGGGTATTTGGTTCTATGCTGTCTACCCCCATTATTAATGCACCACAATCGGCGATTTTGGGTATGCATAATATTGTGGAACGCCCTGTGGCTGTTAATGGTCATGTACTCATTCGTCCAATTATGTATGTTGCACTATCTTATGATCATAGGATAATTGATGGTCGAGAGTCTGTTAGTTTTTTGGTCCGAGTGAAGCAGTTGTTAGAAGATCCAACACGTCTTTTATTGGAAGTGTAGAATATATATAAAATCTGGAGGCTTGGTTGATCTGATATATAGTCTTTCCCCTACCGAAAAACTATTGTAAAAATGTTCATGAAGAAAAATATTTTTTTTATCTTTTTAATGATTTCATTGAGTGCTTTTGCACAGCAACCTAATGAAGGAGGAACGTCAGAGGTACCAGTAAAATCTCGTAAAAGAGGTAATTTCTATTTCACTTGGGGGTATAATCGTTCTTGTTATAATAAAAGTGATATTCACTTCATGGGACCAGGATATGATTTCATTTTGCATGATGTGATTGCAAGGGACCGACCAACTCCATTGAGTCTTCAATATATTGATCCGGCATGGCTCTCTATCCCTCAGTTTAATTTTCGGATCGGTTATTTTCTTAATGACAAATATTGCGTTTCCATTGGCTGGGATCACATGAAATACGTAGTTGATGTACCCCAACGTGTGACGATTACCGGACAAATAGGCAGTACTGTTTCAGATCCACCTATTTCAACCAATATTGCTTCAGCAAATTATATGGGCGTTTATAATGGAAATAGTTTGGAGATACAGCCCGATTTTCTGTTGTTTGAGCATACTGACGGATTAAACTTAGCTACTGTGGATATTGAGCGTTATGATCAGCTGTGGAAGTCTAGGAAGCATTCTAATCTAGGATTATCTATTGTAACAGGTGTAGGTTTGGGGCCTATGATTCCTAGAAGTGATGTGCATCTTTTTGGTGTTGGAGATAATCACCCCTGGAATTTATCTGGTTGGGGTTGTCTTGCCAAGGCCGGCTTAAGTTTTGATATTCTTCGATGGCTATTTTTCCGAACCGATTTGAAAACAGGTTACATTAGTTTAAGTCAAATACCCACTACAGGTCGCGATGTGGATGTTGCCAAGCAGAAAATCGTTTTTTATGAAAATTCTTGGTTACTTGGTTTTAGATTCTAAATTCGCCATTCTACTAAGAGTGGTGGTTTCTATGTTTGATGCGTTTGAGCCCATCTTGATCAGGTATAGAAACCATCAGTGGAACCCGCTCAATGGTAACAAAGCTACTATCCAATCCAAAGCCGCGTTCTTCAGATAAACCCATCTTCTTTAAAATTAAGTAGAAGTCCATCGTAAAGCGATCAATAAGTCTAAGTGTATTGGAACGTGAGAGGACTTTTTCTAAGACAACAAAACGAAAATCACCAACGATATTATATTTATTCAAAGAGGGGTATTTGCTAGTAATGTCTATCTCATTATGTTTAACTAAGTCTGCAACCACAGATCTAAATAAAACATTAATCTGTTGTTCTACGCGGAACCCCAGCTTAAAGTCTATCCGAATGAGTTTGTTAGGTATCAGTGCCTCAACTTCATATTCTTTGGTATAGGGTTCATCCATGACATCGACATGTACCAGCCAATAAGTATCAGCACGTTTTGGCTGTTTTTGTAAAATAGAGTATACTATTTTGGATTCGATTTCAGATTTGAAGTTGGCACTCGTGAGGTATACTAATTGAGAGGCATATTTGGGTACGGTTTCATCTTCACTAAGTTCACTAATGATCGGATAGTAATCTTCTATTTCAACAAGACGCACATATCTATTTTTTATTTTTCGAGCAGATGACCAGGTCCACATCACAGAGAAAACTATCGAGCCAAGTATCAAAGTAAACCAACCCCCATGTAGTATTTTGGCCAGATTTCCTGTTAAAAATGTTAGCTCGATAATGCCATATACGACTAAAAAAACAACAATAAGGTAGGTAGGGATTTTTTTTCGTTTTAGATAGAAGGCGACCAGGATTGTAGTCATTAGCATGGTTACAGTAATGGATAGCCCGTAAGCTGCTTCCATTCGGCCAGATTCTCTGAAAATAAAAACAACGATTAAACAACCGATCCAGAGTAGTAAGTTCATTGATGGAACGTACAATTGACCTTTCTGATCTGTGGGATAATTAATTTTTACCTTGGGCCATAAATTGAGCCTTACTGCTTCTGAAATAAGGGTGAATGAGCCTGAAATAAGAGCCTGGCTGGCAATAACAGCAGCGGCTGTAGCGACTCCAATTCCAATGAAAAGAAACCATTCAGGCATGATTTGATAAAAGGGGTTGACATCATTAAGTAAACTACCTTGGTGCTGATACAACCATACCCCTTGCCCCATGTAGTTTAATAATAAGCAGGTTTTGACATAAGTCCAGCTGAGACGAATATTAGATCTACCACAATGCCCCAGATCGGAATAAAGTGCTTCAGCTCCTGTCGTACAAAGAAATACAGCTCCTAAGATGATAAAGGCATCTGGACTTGTGGCGAGTATTTTAATGGCATAATAGGGGTTAATCGCTTTGAGTATTTCAGGGTATTGAATAATGAAGCTTATTCCAAGTACAGCCATCATGGTAAACCAGACAAGCATAATGGGTCCAAAGGCTCTCCCAACTAATGAAGTTCCAAATCGTTGGATAATAAACAGCATGCTCAAAATAACAATCACGATAGGCATGGTATGTAACCCTGGATAAATCATATCCAGTCCTTCGATGGCTGCCGATACAGTAATTGGCGGGGTGATAATGCCATCTGCTAGTAATGCGCATCCGCCAATCATTGCGGGAATGACGAGCCAAGGAGATTTTCTTCGGACTAAAGAAAATAGCGCAAAAATCCCACCCTCGCCTCGATTATCTGCCCTGAGGGTAATAATCACATATTTGATTGTGGTTTGTAGTGTCAAAGTCCAAAAGATGCACGATAAGCCACCAAGTATTAAATCGGGGGTGATTGTTCTAGTGCCAATAATTGCCTTAAATACGTACAACGGAGAAGTTCCAATATCACCATAGATGATCCCCAAGCTAATAAGTACGCCAGCGCTGGTAAGTTTGTGAAAGTGCTTGTGTTTTGACATCTTATTTTAGGCCGCCAATCATTTCTTCGGGACGTACCCATTCATCGAATTGTTCATTGCTTAGTAGTTCTAGGTTAATTGCTGCTTGGCGAAGCGATGTATTTTCTTTGAGTGCCTTCTTTGCAATCTTTGCTGCGTTTTCATAACCAATATGTGGGTTGAGGGCAGTAACCAGCATTAATGAATTTTCGAGATGCTTTTTGATTCCCTCATGGTTGGGTTGTATCCCCTCCACACAATGGTCTGTAAATGATACGCAAGCATCTCCAATGAGTCGGGCAGATTGCAAGAAATTAGCAGCCATTACTGGCTTGAATACATTCAATTCATAGTGCCCATTGGACCCACCGATTGAAATTGCTACATCGTTTCCCATCACTTGAGCTGCAACCATGGTTACTGCTTCATTTTGTGTTGGATTTACTTTACCAGGCATGATGGACGAGCCGGGTTCATTATCTGGGATATGAATTTCACCAATTCCCGAACGAGGGCCAGAAGCTAGCATGCGAATATCATTGGCAATTTTCATGAGTGAAACAGCAATTTGTTTCAGGGCGCCGTGGCTTTCAACGATGGCGTCATGGGCAGCGAGTGCTTCAAATTTGTTTTCTGCAGTACGGAAAGGTAAGCCAGTAAGCTGCGCAATATATGCTGCTACTTTTGTATCATATCCTTTAGGTGTGTTGATGCCTGTTCCTACCGCAGTGCCGCCTAATGCAAGCTCTGCCAAGTGATCTAAGGTATTGTGTAAGGCCTTTAAGCCATGATTGAGTTGAGACACATAACCCGAAAACTCTTGACCAAGTGTTAGGGGAGTAGCGTCCATGAGATGGGTACGGCCAATCTTGACGATACTTTTAAATTCTTCGGATTTTTTTTGTAAAGCATTACGCAGTTTTTCGACTCCAGGGATGGTGACATCCATGAGTAATTTATAAGCAGCAATATGCATGGCTGTGGGGTAGGTGTCATTTGACGATTGTGATTTATTGACATCGTCATTGGGGTGGATGAATGTTTTTCCCTGTCCTAATGTGTACCCTTGCAATACATGCGCACGATTGGCGACTACTTCATTCACATTCATGTTTGATTGGGTTCCAGATCCAGTTTGCCAAATGACTAAAGGGAACTCGGTGGCCAACTGACCAGCAAGTATTTCGTCACAAACTTGGGCAATTAAATCACGTTTTTCAGTTGGCAAAACGCCACAATCACTATTGGTATAAGCAGCGGCTTTTTTAAGATAGGCAAAAGCCTCAATAATTTCGGTAGGCATAGAGGCTTCAGGCCCTATTTTGAAATTATTACGTGAGCGTTCAGTCTGAGCACCCCAATACTTATTGGCCGGCACTTGTACTTCGCCCATGGTATCATGTTCGATTCTGTAAGTCATGCGGATGGATTTTACTAAGGCTGCAAATTTAGGTTTTTTGATAAGAAATATTTGTCGATATGGAAGCAGGAGAAAATAAGCCTTACTTGGCCTTGGTGAAGTTGTCTTATTTCGAGAGATGAATAGCTTTATTTATGAATCGGAGTAGAAGAAGGCTTTTTAGCACCATAGTATCAGCTTATGAAAAACTGAAAAAGTAGGTCATCAGCTATCCTGATTTTTTGCTTTTAGGTATCCCCTGCAGAACCAATTGGTAGGAATGATCAATCATTTCGAGTAACTGCGTATCATTGAACCTTCCAATAATGCATACGGTGTTCCAGTGTTTTTTGTTCAGGTGATATCCAGGCCGTATTTCGGTGTATTTTTCACGTAGTAGGACAGCCTGTTTGGGGTCACATTTTACACTAAAGTAGCTTGGATCATCAAGTCTTATGAGTAAAAACATTTTGTCGAATACTTTAAATACGAGTGTATTTTCGTCAAAAGGAAATGTTTCTTGTACGGCGGGCTTAGCCAAACAATACTCTCGTATTGATTCAATATTTAATCCCATGAAGCCAATTGGTATTTTTAGTTTAATCTAAATAAAGGGATCAAGTGAAATTTTGGAATACTCACCTGAAATTGTTCTCCATCAACCAATCGTTGCATTTCATAGAACCCGGTCATTGTACCAATATCTGTTTCTAAGCTACAGCCTGAGGTGTACTGGTGGTCATCCCCAGGTTCAATGATAGGCTGTATGCCGATAACACCGTCACCTGCTACAATTCGGTGTGTACCACTAGAGTCAAAAATTTGCCATTGTCTGGTCAAAAGTTGCACGGTGTAATCACTTAAATTTTGAATAGTCACCCGGTATGCGAATATAAAAATCCTATTCGTTGGGTCGGAGTGTTCAGGTTGATAAATGGACTCGACGGATACTTTCACCCCATCTGTGATTTCAGTTGTCATAGCAACGTGTTTTAATAAAACATAAATGAAGATTTTGGTTCACACAGATTAAGTTACCTGAGGTACAAGTTGTGAGCCAATCTCTTCCAAAACGCAATGGATATCCAAAATATTTTCCAAGGATACCAGGTTCATTCGATAGGTCTTAAAATTAGGAATCCCCTTAAAGTAGCTCGCATAGTGGCGGCGCATTTCAAAAATTCCTGTTTTCTCTCCTTTCCATGCTACAGATCGATCTAAGTGAGTTTTACAAACCATGATTCGTTCATCCAGAGTGGGACCAGGTAGATGTTTTCCAGTTTTGACAAAATGTTTAATCTCTCGGAATATCCAAGGATAACCAATTGCTGCACGTCCGATCATGATACCATCGACCTCATATTCCAGGTGCCAATTAATGGCTTTCTCAACGCTGTCCACATCGCCATTGCCAAAAATAGGAATTCGAATGCGGGGGTTACGTTTAATTTCTCGGATCAAGGTCCAATCGGCCTGGCCTTTATATAGTTGAGCCCGCGTACGTCCATGTATTGTTAAAGCCTGAATACCGATGTCTTGTAATCGCTCAGCCACTTCATAGACATTTTTGGTGTGATCATCCCAGCCCAGACGTGTTTTTACTGTGACAGGTAAAGTTGTAGACTCGACCACTGCCTTGGTCATTTTTACCATCTTGTCAATATCCTGAAGTAGGCTTGCGCCAGCCCCACGACAAGCCACATTTTTGACAGGGCAACCATAGTTAATGTCAATTAGATCAGGCTTTGCTGCAGCAGCAATACAAGCGGCTTCGCGCATGGTCTCAATGTCGCTGCCAAATAGCTGTATGCCAATTGGACGTTCATGCGCATAAACGTCCAATTTCTGAATACTTTTGGCAGCATCTCGTATCAATCCTTCTGATGAGATAAATTCGGTATACATCATGTCCGCCCCATTTTGTTTACACACATAACGGAACGGAGGATCACTCACATCTTCCATGGGCGCAAGTAAGAGCGGGAACTTCCCTAGGTCTATATTTCCAATCTTAACAGACATTAACTACCTTCAACACAAGATTTAATCCTTGCAAATTTACAGATAATAAAATATTATGTTTCAAATGCAGCGTCAGCCCGCTTTTACACTAGCTCTATTGGTAGTGTTAGTTCTGATCAATGGGTTAATTTTTACTGCACTAGGGATGGTTATTGGAGGGTTTGTTTATGGCTTTAATGAGCTCTCTGACTTTTTGTTGGACACAGGTACGCATCTTGGCCGATTAAGAATTTTGCAGATGAGTTCCTCTTTCGGAATGTTTGTATTGCCGCCAGTATTGTTGGCTAAAATAGGAGGGAAAAGTTGGGCAAACTATTTACAGTTAAATCCGGTATCGAATTTTTTTCTATGGACCACTTTGCTTGTCATGTTGGTGTCGATTCCTACATTGGAATGGACGGTCATACTAAATCAAAAAATGCATTTACCCGATGGGTTTAAGGGTATTGAGCAGTGGATGCATCACAAAGAAGACTTAGCTAGTGAGTTGACTAGGAAGTTGTTGATTATGCCTAATCTAGGTATGCTTTTCATTAATTTATTGATGCTAGCGCTGCTTCCTGCTATTGGTGAAGAGTTTATTTTTAGGGGATGTGTGCAGCGTATTTTGAGCCAGTGGACTAAGAGCCACCATGTAGGTATTTGGCTAACAGCCATTGTTTTTAGTGCGATACATGTCCAGTTTTTTGGTTTTTTGCCGCGGATGTTATTAGGAGGGCTTTTGGGCTATTTATTGTTTTGGAGTGGGAGTTTGTATGTATCTATTCTGGCTCATTTCATTAATAATGCGCTAGTTGTTATGGTTTTTTATTATGATCAACGAAAAGGTTTACCTGTCGGCCAAATTGATCGCTTGGAACCTAATGCCTGGTATATTTATTTAATTAGTTTTGTGTTGACGTTTGCATTATTATATAGTTTTTATAGAAATTCAATTCGAAGCAAAAAGTAGTCGATGTAATAATGGAACAGGGATGGGTAAAAATTTATACTTCATCTGATTTTTTTAAATCGGAAATGGTTCGTCAGGTTTTGGCCGAGTATCAGATCGTAGCGGTGATTATAAACAAAAAGAATCCCTATCAAATTGGAGACGTAGAGATATACATTCATCAGGATGATTTTCAGGAAGCGTTAGAAATTATTGTTAAAAATGACCTGTAGGGGGATATTAGGCGGCTTATATTCATGAAGATTCGAGCAATTACTGGTTTTTTTTTCGTGGCGGTGATGACAGCTTCTTTACTATTGGGGGCCTATGTATTCACTTTGTTTGTGTTGATTTTGAGTGTTCTAGCAATGGATGAGTTTTATCATTTGGTCAGTAGTCCTATGATTAAACCTCAGAAAATAATGGGGATTGTTTTGGCTATAAGCATTTATTTGCCATTGTATCAGCATTTATCTAAAGGGGAATCACTACAAAATATGCTTTTATGTGTCCCTTTAGTTGTTGCTATTTTCATTGTAGAGCTTTACAGAAAGTGTCAAATGGCTTTTCATGGTATTGCATATACGCTATTTGGGGTATTATTTGCTGCTGCTCCTTTTTATTTTTTTTATGCTTTAGCTTTTATTGATGGGGGGTATAATGCACATTATCCATTGGGATTTCTGGTTTTGCTTTGGGCTAATGATACTGGGGCTTATTTGATAGGTTCTAAATGGGGTAGGCACAAGCTATTTGAGCGACATTCACCTAAAAAATCCTGGGAAGGTTTTTTTGGGGGGATATTAAGCTGCCTGTTGGTTTCCTTAATCATTAGCTATTATTTTCAGGAGCTCAGCAACATACATTGGCTGATCATTGCATTTATTACAGGGCTTGTGGGGACATTTGGGGATCTGTCGGAGTCAATGCTTAAGCGAAGTTTAGCTACGAAAGATTCAGGGTATCTTTTACCTGGACATGGGGGGATATTAGATCGTTTTGATGGTCTATTGTTAGCAGCTCCCCTTGTCTATGTGTATCTGCAGCTGTTACTGAGATAATAGCATGAGGTATGGCTTCTCGAAAACTAAACTTTTCAAGCTTTAAAGAATTCATCTATTGTTCTTTTATCTTAGAGATTTTTTTTGCAGAGTTAAACCTGTACTCCGTTCTTTTCTGTTCCATTTTTTACGACCTTCGAGCCAAGGCAATAGGGGCACTCTAGTCTCTTATTTTACAAAACAAAATTAGGCCCTTGTTGACTTCTTCTTTTTGAAAAAATCTTATCACTCTTTTGGGCACACTCCCCTTTAATTCAAGGACATGAATTTATTTTTGATGCTATTGAATTCAGTTTTTAGTTTGTTATTCAAGCTAGTTTGATTATTGTCAGCAGATAGTTTGACTAACTCGTTTAGAATTGATAAACCCATTTGTATATCTCGCGCATTAACGGCGGGACTATCTTTTGAGACGGAATACAAAAAGTTAAGCTGATCTTCAACAAAGTCAGCAGTATGCTCTACGATTTTATTAGCCTGCTGGAATTCTTGTAGCTTGTATAATAGATCAGCCATGGCGTATCTACGAATACTAAAGTTGAGCGAGTAAATTTTATCTGGCGCTACTTCGAGACATTTTCTTAAAGCCTTTCGTGCCTCATCAAGCCTTCCTTCTTTGTAAAGGTTTTCCGCAAGAATGTTAAAATTATTAATGATAGTTAGCACCATTCGCATAGATTCAGGATCTAAATAGCGCGCATTTTTGATGTTCCCCCATTTAAATTTATTCATCATATTATGATACATCAACGGGGTGTTTGTTAGGTCAGATCTTCTCCATACGGAATCTGGGATATCATTTTTAAGTGGTAATAAACGATAGGCGAATCCCTCATTGTACAAGTATTTGTCTAGCCCAATATAGTTGTCGGATGGAACTGTTATAGCAAAGTAAATAGGACGTTTCCAGTTATTATGAGCTAAGATGTCAAACATTGCTAACTCTGATTTCGAAACATAGTTTTTGTTGTATTTCCATTCCAATGCTGGTGTGATTTGGGATTTTTGCTTTTCAGGGAGCGTTTTGGTCGCGATTATTTCATCTGGATTAATCGTGATTTTTAGGTTTTTGGTCGGAAGAAAATTTTCTTCTGATCCATCTTGATAAGAAACTTTGTCTTCGGCATGGTCAGAGACTAGAATATCGAACACATTTCGTAACTCGGTACTTCCTTCGATGTGATAATCTTGATAACCCATTACATCGCGAACGCCCTGAACAAATTTTTCATTAGGCATGGTAATGGGTAAAGGTGCTGAGTTATTGGTTTTTTCTTTCAGTTGGCGGATATACCAGTCTGTCCCGAGTAAGCTCAAATTAACCACACGTACATCTGGACGAATATTTTCTACTTCTTGGGCATACCATAGCGGATACGTATCATTATCTCCATAGGTAAACAGAATAGCATTAGGCGCACAGGATTCCAAATAATCAGTTGCAATATCTCGGGTTGTAAATTTAGTGGATCGATCATGATCGTTCCATTCATCTTTGGCAAGCACTACAGGTGCAGCAAATAGGGCAATTAGTGTAGCTAAAATGGCACTATTAGTTGCATTGGTTTTTTTGTGGAAAAATTCTGCTAAACCGGCAACACCAAGCCCAATCCAAATGGCAAAGGCATAGAAGGAGCCTGAATAGGCATAGTCCCGCTCTCTGGGTTGCAAAGGTGTAGGATTTAGATAAATTACAATCGCTATTCCCGTGAAAAAGAATAGGAGTCCTACAATGCTAGCGTCTTGTCGATTGCGTTTATAATGCCATATTAATCCAATTAAACCAATAATAAAGGGAAGA
Organism: Pedobacter sp.; assembly: GCA_008015505.1. Classification (GTDB taxonomy): domain Bacteria; phylum Bacteroidota; class Bacteroidia; order Sphingobacteriales; family Sphingobacteriaceae; genus Daejeonella. The sequence continues at coordinate 149,687 of SSFR01000004.1, read as the reverse complement.
AAATAGAAGCGGTTGTAGGCTTTATTCTCTGTAATACTTTTTGGGAGTTGATCTTGGGGGCCAAGGTGTAGCCGATCAATAAATTTAATACCACTTATCCAGTTTCCATCTGTATTGTTCCCGTCGCCTTTTTCATCGTCTTGTCGACCAATAAAATTCCAAGCAAAATAGCGGGCGTAGGAGAAGCCCAATTGGTAGCTAAAGAAAAAGCCCAGATTGTCGACAAAAGTGGGTGACTGGGTTTGGCCGAGTTTCATCCAGTCTCGATAATATTCCACATGGTTTGGGTCATCGCTATACATCCTTGGGAAGAGGGTGTAACGATCATAGATACGCTCATACTTTCGACCTGCAATTTCATATTTGTCCTTTCCTTTTCGATAGATATAATCACCTTCTTTGCTATCGATGGGTTTGGCGTCAAAATATTGGCCATAAAGTAAAGGTCGGTCGCCGTATTGCTCACGATTCACATAGCCTAGTAAGGAGAAAGCGTTATCTGGATCGCTATTATTTAAGCTGGGATTGGCTTTTGCACGTATGACGATCATCGCAAATGAGCAATAACCAAAAATGATAAACACAATACTGACCAGGGCCATATTGAGTATCCTCATTTTTTCACGAATCTTAATCAGATACTCTAAAAATGCCAGCAAAGCAAGACCAACAACTAATCCACTCAGCCCCCCCCCAACGGCCATCAAAAGTAAGAAAGCGACAACCGCTATAATCAGTGTGATGCGTGTCTTTTGAAGTGTATAGAGGACGCCTGAAGTTAGTGAAACGATGAGTAGGGTGACAAAAAAGATGATGCCGCTTCCGAAGCCTAGTTTAAGGGTATTAACAAAGAAGAGGTCGGAATAGGCTGCAAATTTGATCAGGTATTGTACGATTCCATACTGAATAAAGGCTAAAATACATATGCCAGCTAGCAGAGCCATGAATGTTCCACGACGGGTTACTTGATTGGTTTTTCGGAAATAGTATAAAAGTGCAATAGCTGGTATGGCTAGTAAGTTCAGAAGATGTACGCCAATGGATAATCCCATAATATAGGCGATGAAGATTAGCCATTTATCTGCGTTAGGCTTATCGGCATGTGCATCCCACTTGAGTATGGCCCAAAAAACAATTGCTGTGCATAAGGATGACATCGCATAGACTTCCGATTCCACGGCCGAAAACCAAAAGGAGTCGGAGAAAGTATAGGCCATGGCGCCCACAAATCCTGATCCCATAATAATAATCAATTTGCTTATGCTAAGCGCTTCATTTGCCTTCCAAACTACTTTCTTGACTAGCATAGTAATGGTCCAAAATAAAAAGAGAATGGTAGCACCACTGGACAAGGCTGAACCAATATTCATCCAATAAGCTATCTGATGGATGTTGCCTCCTGCAAGCAATGAGAACATTTTTTGAACCATCAAAAAGAGCGGGGCACCGGGTTGGTGAACGATCTGTAGCTTGTATGCGGCCGAAATAAATTCACCACAATCCCAAAAACTGGCGCTAGGTTCTAAAGTCAGAATGTAAACTATGGAAGCGATGATAAAGCTAAGCCATCCGATAATATTGTTGATTTTTGAGTAATTCATGATGCGTGACAATGCCAAAATGCACGCCGAAAATAGTGAATTATGATCAATATGTAGTATGAACAGGTTCTTAGCTAAATAGATAAAGGAGAAATTTGTGCGTCGAATTTGTTGGTGATAAATTAAAAATGGATTTGCAGATTGTCGTGTAACATTCTTATATTTGCGGTCTCCTTCGGGGGCGCTTTTTGATTCTTTAGATTGCCCAATAGTATAATGGTAGTACAACTGATTTTGGTTCAGTTAGTCTAGGTTCGAACCCTGGTTGGGCAACATAAAAATGAATGGATTTTATATCTCATTAAATATCCAGGTTGATATCAGAAATTCCGAATTCTTAATAATTTAGATGCCCCCTTCATTTAATCCAGTTAAACTATTCTCAGGATCGGGAACAGTTGATTTAGCTACAAAAATCGCGAAATCCTATGGAAAAGAACTCGGAGACCTTCGAGTGGCTCGATTTAGTGATGGCGAAATTCAGCCTTTCTATAATGAAACTATTCGAGGTTGTGATGTATTTCTGATACAATCTACGAACCAGCCAAATGACAACTTGGTTGAATTGCTCCTGGTGACCGATGCTGCTAAACGGGCATCGGCACATTATATTACTGTTGTCATTCCCTATTTTGGATTAGCCAGACAGGATAGAAAGGATAGGCCACGTGTTGCCATTGGGGCAAAATTGATTGCTAATCTCATCACTGCAGCAGGTGCGCATCGGATCATGACCATGGATTTACATGCTGCACAGATACAGGGCTTTTTTGATATTCCTGTGGATCATTTGGATGCATCGGTAATTTTTGTTCCGTATATCAAGGCGCTGAATCTGTCCAATTTAACGATTGCTTCGCCCGATATGGGGGGCTCTTATAGAGCGAGGATGTTTGCTAAATTTTTTAATGCCGAGGTTATCATTTGCGATAAGCGTAGAAAGCGAGCTAATGAGATCGAATCTATGTCGATTATCGGCGATGTGAAAGGGCAGGATATCGTATTGATTGACGATATCTGTGATACTGCAGGTACTTTAGCAAAGGCGGCAGCACTTATTATGGAAAATGGAGCAAATAGTGTCAGGGCTGTATGTACACATCCCGTTCTATCTGGAGATGCTTATAAAACCATTGAAAGCTCTGTGTTAGAAGAGCTTATCGTAACGGATACCATCCCATTGAAATACCCTAATTCTAAAATAAAAGTGTTATCTTCGGCCGATTTATTTGCTCGAGCTATAACTGCTGTCCATGAGCATGGATCCATCAGTGATTTGTTCAAAGTAGAATGAGCACTTGAGTCGGAATCAATAATTTAATAAATAACAATAAAATGAAATCAATTGCTATTAGCGGTTCTCGTAGAGAGAACGTAGGGAAAAGAGATGCTAAAGCGCTGCGTTATGAAGGTAGAGTGCCTGCAGTTCTTTATGGGGGCCAAAATCAGGTTCACTTTTCAGTATCCGCAGCTGATTTGAAAGGTTTGGTGTATACACCAGATGTTCAATTCGTTGATCTGGATGTTGATGGGATAAAAGCACATGCGGTTATCCAAGATTTACAGTTTCATCCACTAACTGATCTTCCTTTACATGTTGACTTTTTCGAGTTGAATGAAAGTAAGCCTTTTGTGATGGAAGTTCCTGTAAAATTGACAGGTGTTTCTCCAGGAGTTAGATCGGGGGGGAAACTGATCCAAAAGCTACGTAAACTTCGTGTGAAGGCCTTGCCAAAAGATATGCCGCAGTACGTAGAAGTAAGTTTAGATAGTTTAGAAGTAGGTAAATCAGTGGCTATCGGGGATTTGAATTTTGATGATTTTTTAATTACCAATAATGTGGATGATACCATTGTTTCCGTAATCATGTCTCGTGCATTGAAACAAGCAGAACAAGAAGCTAAAAAATAAGAGACCCGTCGTCCAGGATTAGATAATAGTATCTCATTCGGGCGAATTCATTTATTAACAAAAGGCAATCCATTCTGATTGCCTTTTGTTGCAATTAGGGAACACCATGCTACCTGGAAAAACGATCATTATAAGCTTATCCCTGGCTTTTTTCTTTATCTACTGTAAAGAAGCTAGTGCACAGCAACTAGATACTACTTTCGTCGAGAAATTTTCTTTTCATACGCAAACTACCCTTTTAGGTCAATACAAGCCTTCTTTCAGGGCAAGCTACTCGGGGCCTAATAGCTTATTACCCCTGGAGGAAAATCAGATATCGCTTACGGCTACTTGGTATGCTGGGGCAAGATTATGGAAAAACGCTAGTGTTTTTATTAATCCAGAGGTGTCTGGAGGCTCTGGCTTGAGTGATGCTTTTGGGGTGGCTAGTTCGACCAATGGTGAAACATTCAGAGTGGGAACACATGATCCCAAATTATATTTGGCCAGGCTTTTTATTCGACAATTATTCCCACTCAAGCAAACAAGCACTTATTTGTCAATGGATTTCAATCAATTGGCTGGTAGCATACCAACGCATTATGTAGCTATTACAGTTGGTAAAGTAGATGTTTCAGATTTTTTTGATAATAATACTTATAGCCATAATCCGCGAACACAGTTCATAGCCTGGGGGTTTAAGGATCATGGAGCATGGGACTATCCAGCTAATACAAGAGGTTATACACCCAGTATAATACTTGAATATGTTACGCCCAAAAATGAGCTCCGTTATGGCTTGTCGTTGGTGCCTTTGGAGGCCAATGGTAATGATATTAATTGGCGAATAAGGCAAGCGGGTTCACATACTTTGGAATATACCCAACGATATACAATTAAAGGGATGTCGGGAGCTATTCGATTGCTTGGTTATTTTACCTCTGCTAACATGGGGGATTACAATCAAAGTATTGCACTTAATCCCCAAGCACCAGATATTACAGATACTCGAGCGTATGGAAATACGAAGTATGGATTTGGTATTAATGCTGAGCAGGCTATCTGCAAAACATTAGGTGCTTTTTTTCGTGCGAGCTGGGATGATGGCCATCATGAAACTTGGGCCTTTACTGAAATTGATCGGTCAATTAGTGGAGGTGTCTCTTTGAGTGGAAATTTGTGGAAAAGGCCAGCAGATCATTTTGGTTTGGCTTATGTGGCCTCTGGCCTTTCTAGGCCTCATCGAAGCTATTTGCAAGCAGGGGGAAAAGGGTTTATGCTTGGTGATGGGAATCTCAATTACGGTTGGGAGCACGTAGCAGAATTATATTATGCTGCAGAAATGATAAAAAATAGTATCTATCTCTCTGGTACCTATCAATTTTTGGTTAATCCAGGTTATAATCGAGATAGAGGGCCTGTGAATGTATTTTCAGTACGTGTGCATGCACGTATTTAAATATGTCTGCGTATGGCACGATGTTGATGCCTAAAATGAGACTGATCGTTTTATACCACTTTTCTCAATACTCAATACTATTATGGAAGCATCTGTATCAAAGCGGAGAAAGAGAGCACCCCTACTCAAAATGACTACGGTTGGCTTTGGCGAAGCCGCGGCAAAAATATTGCGCGACATTTCGTTGGTTGACAGTACTGTTTTTTTGCAGATGTTGGATAGTCATATCGACGGATTAACGACGGCTCAGGTCAATAAGAAGCAGCGGCTATTTGGTGCTAATGAGATTGAGCATGAAAAAGTTCCTGCCTGGTACAAGCAGTTAATGATGGCTTTTGTGAATCCATTTATTGCAGTACTGGTCACACTTGCGGTCATTTCGTTGGTAATGGATGTACTACTTGCCACGCCAGGGAATCGCGATTATAAAACAGTGGTGGTCATTAGTGTGATGGTGCTATTAAGCTCATTACTTCGTTTCTGGCAGGAGTATACTAGTAATCGAGCGGCGGAGCAGTTGAAAAGCATGGTTAAAACTACTGTAACGGTATTGAGAAATGGACGAGGGGAAACCCAGGTTGATATGAGGGCTATTGTGCCTGGAGATATTGCACTTCTTAGTGCAGGAGATATGATTCCTGCTGATTGTCGTGTGATCCATTCAAAGGATCTATTTGTGAGCCAAGCGATGCTCACCGGTGAGTCGCTTCCCATCGAAAAAAATGAATCTAAGCAAAAAGCCACAGGCAAGCAATCTCCACTTGAGCTAGACAATATTTGTTTTATGGGTACTAATGTAGTGAGTGGTACAGCCAAAGTAGTTGCTATAACGACTGGGAATGCAACCTATTTTGGATCTATTGGGAAGGCAATCACTGGAAAACGTGCTGAAACAAGCTTCGACAAGGGAATTAACAGAGTAAGCTGGTTATTGATACGTTTTATGTTGGTGATGGTACCCTTGGTATTTCTTATCAATGGGCTTAGCAAAGGAAACTGGTTAGAAGCTTTATTGTTTGGCATTTCTGTAGCAGTAGGTTTAACGCCTGAAATGTTACCCATGATTGTGACAGCTAACCTGGCCAAAGGAGCGGTAAATATGAGTAAGCGGAAAGTGATTGTGAAGCGCTTGAATGCTATTCAGAACATTGGAGCGATGGATGTTTTGTGTACTGATAAAACAGGTACACTCACGATGGATAAAATCGTGTTAGAGCGTCATCTCAATATTTTCGGAAACGATGATGCTGAAGTGTTGAAATGGGCTTATTTAAACAGCTTTTATCAGACGGGGCTAAATAATCTGCTGGATGTAGCTGTTTTAGAGCGTATCGAGGAGATTAATAGCGTTTTGCGAGCTGATGAGGTATATAAAAAGATAGATGAAATACCTTTCGACTTCCAACGGAGACGGATGAGTGTCATCCTAGAAGAGCAAAATGGGAAGCATCTCTTAATCTGTAAAGGGGCCGTGGAAGAAATGTTGGATATCTGTTCGCATGCTTTTGATCCGGGTGAGGACAAGAAGCTTCAGATCAAGCACGATAAAATAGTGCCCATGGATGATCGTATTCGTCAGACAATCTTGCAATCAACCAAAAAGCTGAATGAAGATGGATTACGTGTTTTGCTCATTGCGGTTAAAGAATACGAAGAAAGACCACTGACCTATTCTGTTTCTGATGAGCGTAATTTAATATTAACGGGTTTTATTGGTTTTTTAGATCCTGCTAAACCAACAGCTAAACCAGCGATTGTAGGGCTACAAAAACTAGGTGTTAATATTAAGGTACTGACAGGGGATAATGAAATTGTAACTAAGAAAATATGCCGTGATGTGGGTATTCCTATTCAGCATGTATTGCTGGGGAGTGTGGTTGAACAAATGAGTGATGCGGATCTTATCGAAAAAATCGACGAGACGAGCATCTTTGCCAAATTGAGTCCATTGCAAAAATCAAGAATTGTTAAGCTCTTACAAGTCAAAGGACATACAGTAGGCTTTATGGGAGATGGTATTAATGATGCCACAGCTTTGCGTGATGCCGATGTGGGTGTCTCAGTTGATACGGCTGTAGATATTGCTAAAGAGAGTGCTGACATTATCTTGTTGGAAAAAGATTTGGTGGTATTACGCAAGGGGGTGATCTATGGGCGTCGCACATTTGGAAATATTATTAAATACATCAAAATGACAGCCAGTAGCAACTTTGGCAATATGTTCAGTGTGCTAGGAGCTAGTATACTTCTTCCGTTTTTACCTATGCTGCCTATCCAATTGTTGGTACAGAATCTGTTGTATGATGTGTCTCAAATTTCCATTCCTTGGGATAGTATGGATAGGGATTTCCTCGAAAAACCGCAAAAATGGAGTGCAGATGGAATCAGCCGTTTTATGCTATTTATAGGGCCTATTAGTTCTATCTTCGACTATGTTACTTTTGCGGTTCTATTTTTTCTATTTAAGGCGAACGCACCTGCACACCAGAGTTTGTTTCAAAGTGGCTGGTTTGTCGAAGGATTACTATCCCAAACATTAATCGTGCACATGATACGTACCCGAAAAATTCCATTCTTACAAAGTTGGGCGGCAACTCCTGTTGTGGCATTAACATCTTTTATTATGCTCATTGGCATATTGATTCCATTTACTCCATTTGCATCTGCACTAAAAATGGAGCCCTTGCCGATCGGGTTTTTTCCGTGGCTTTTGGGAATTTTAATAGGTTATTGTTTACTCATTCAGTTGGTTAAAATGTGGTTTATTAAGCAGTTTAATCAATGGTTATGAGTAGATGAAGTAACCTACATCTTGTATTTATTCTTGAGGAAATGAGATATTTAATAGTAGGCTTAGGTAATATTGGGCCGGAATATGTCGATACCAGACACAATATTGGATTCATGATTGCAGATGCACTGGCTAAGGAGGTAGAAGTTTCGTTTCATCATATGCGTTTGGCTTATTATACAGAACTAAATTATAAGGGCCAGAAAATACACTTGATCAAGCCTACTACTTATATGAATTTGAGTGGTAAAGCGGTTAACTACTGGATGCAGCAACTAAAAATACCCATAGAGAATGTGTTGATTATCGTAGATGATTTAGCCTTGCCTTTTGGGGCTATTCGTTTAAAGCCAAAGGGAAGTCATGCTGGTCATAATGGATTAAAAAGTATTGAGGCGATGTTGGGTAGTTCTAATTATCCCAGGTTACGTTTTGGCATAGGGGATCATTTCCCAAAGGGTCAGCAGGTATCGTATGTTTTAAGTGGTTTTGATGAGGATGAACAACCAGAGCTTCCCGCATTGATTGCGCATTCAGTCGAAATGATACGCAGTTTTGTTAGTGTAGGGGCTGGATTAACCATGACCCGATTTAATAAATCAGTGATATGAAGGTTTACGGAATAAAAAATTGTAGTACTGTTAAAAAGGCACTTACGTGGCTCGATACACATCAAATGGAGTATGAGTTTCATGATTTTAAGAAATTAGGTATTGAGCGTTCTCGGCTGGAAATATGGGTGAATAAGCTAGGCTTGGATAAATTAATCAATAAGCGGGGAACTACTTGGAGGACATTGTCATCAGATTTGCAAAGGTCTGCAGCTGAGAGTGAAGCTGCTGCTATTCAGTTGATGAAGGACTATCCAAGTGTGATCAAACGTCCGGTGATTGAATTAGCCGAGAAAATTATATTGGGTTTTGATGCAGAAGTTTATGAGAAGGTATTCCAATCATAAATCATTGAGCTTGTTTAAAGTTTATTATATCCCATATAATAGTGGCTAGGAATAAATAGTATCCTCAACTAAACAATGGAAAAGACGCAGATCAGCTTAGACATATTATTACCTACAATTCCTGATGAACGAGACGCCTGCATAGGTAGACTAATTAAACAATTACAAGGAACCAAAGGTATACTGAAGGTGCATCTTCAGTATAAGGCAAAGACGCTACCCTCACAGCTATGCCTTCATTATGATTCAGATCTAATTTCTCTTGAACAGGTTAAATATTATGCAGAAAAAGCTGGAGCAGCAATCTCTGAGCAGTACGGGCATTTATTAGTCGATACCGAAGGGTTAAGCGATATAAACCAGGCCAACCTTATTGAAAATAGTTTGAAAGAAGCACCAGGTGTTCTAGATGTTGCGGTAGGAGGAACTGGAACCATTCGTATAGAATATGATCATTCAAAAACAAGTAAAGAACAACTTCTGTCAGCTATCCAAGAAAATGATCTTAAAGTAATTACTCCTTTTCAAATACCCGAAGATGAACGCAGCGAAGAATTAAAAATTAACTTTCGTAAAAAAATAACTAAAGAAAAACATATCAAGAGTCAAGATTATGTCCATGATCATGGACATAATCTTGAAGGATGGAAGCAATATCTACCAGTAGGGATAAGCTTCACTATGTTATTAATAGGTATTCTTGCCGATAATTGCTTCGAGCAGGGTTACTTTATTGGATGGATGCGCTTTAGCTGGTATACTTTAGCCTATATTCCTGTTGGCTGGCCAGTTGCATTACGTGGGATTCGATATGCTATTAAGGGTGATCTATTTACAGAATTTATCTTGATGACGATAGCTACTCTTGGAGCTTTCTGTCTTAAGGAATATCCTGAAGGAGTTGCAGTAATATTATTTTATACTATTGGAGAGCTTTTTCAGGATGCTGCAGTAAATCGTGCCAAACGCAATATCAAGGTACTACTAGATATTAGACCAGATGTAGCAAATGTTTTGCGTAATGGTTCTTTTCAGTCAGTAAGACCAGTTGAGGTTCAGATTGGAGAGATAATCCAAATTAAGTTGGGAGAAAAGGTTCCGCTTGATGGAGAAATGCTTAGCGAAAAAAGTTCTTTTAACACTGCTGCTCTAACAGGCGAAAGTAAACCTTCAACCTTTAACAAAGGAGAAACTGTTCTTGCCGGGATGATCAATCAAGATAAGGTAGTTGAACTTAAAGTCACCAAGTTGTTTAATGATAGTTCCTTTGCTCATATCTTAACATTAGTACAGGAAGCTACTACCCGTAAAGCAAAAACAGAACAATTTATTCGCAAGTTTTCAAGAATATATACCCCTATTGTTGTTTTTCTTGCCCTGGGTATCGTACTCGTTCCTTCGTTATTCATGCAAGTGTATATTTTTCGCGATTGGTTTTATAGAGCATTGGTGTTTTTAGTAGTATCATGTCCATGTGCGTTGGTAATCTCCATTCCTTTGGGATATTTTGGAGGAATTGGTGCAGCTTCTCGTGTAGGAATTCTATTTAAAGGCTCTAACTTTTTAGACTTGATGACAAAAGTGAATATTGTTGTAATGGATAAAACAGGAACTTTAACCAAAGGAGTTTTTAAAGTTCAGATAGTGAAAAGCTTTAAAGGAGATTTAAACGAATGGATTGGAAAGCTTGCGGCATTAGAATCAAAATCTACTCACCCAGTAGCCCAAGCAATTGTAGCTTACGTTAAAAATAAAAGTAAAACTATTGCTATAGATAATCTTGAAGAAATAAGTGGACACGGAATTAAAGGGATTATAGAAGGGGAAGAAGTACTGGCTGGGAATGTGAAAATGTTGGAAAAATTCGGCATTACTGTCCCAGATGAAGTAAAACAACTCTCAGATACGGTAGTTCTGATGGGAATAGATAAAACGTTGGTTGGTTACGTCACTATTGCAGACGAAGTCAAAGAAGATAGTAAAGAGGCCATCATTGCACTACATAAACAAAACATCACTACTATAATGCTTTCTGGTGATAAACAAACTGTGGTTAACAAAGTGGCCAAAGAACTCAAAATTGACCAAGCATATGGTGATCTGTTACCAGAAAATAAAGTTCAAAAAGTTGAGGAATTGAAAAAAGATTCTAAACAGATTATTGCTTTTGTTGGCGACGGTATCAATGATGCACCTGTCCTGGCTTTAAGTGACGTAGGAATAGCTATGGGCGGTTTAGGTAGCGATGCTGCAATAGAAACAGCAGATGTTATTATACAAACTGATCAGCCTTCTAAAATTGCTGTAGCTATAGAAATAGGCCGTGAGACTAATAAAGTAGTGTGGCAAAATATATCTATGGCATTTGTAGTAAAGGGCATTGTTCTAGTACTAGGAGCAGGTGGACTAGCAACCATGTGGGAGGCAGTTTTTGCAGACGTAGGAGTAGCTTTAGTAGCCATTTTTAATGCTGTCAGAATACAAAAAATAAAATTTGATTAGCTGTGGAGCCTTTTTAAGAATAAAAAGTATGGATTTCAGTTTTTAAAAATCGATTTATATTTATTATGCAATCATGATTTTGTGCTTAAATTAATTAATTTGAGCGAAAATTTATAAATATGAAATTGAATCTAATCCTTGGTTTATCATTAAGTCTGCTTGCATTATCGTCTGTTTCTAAAGGTCAAGCTGTTTCAAACATCTCTAACCCGCAGTCGCTGAATAAGTATAACTATCATGATGCTTTTGCTCCATTATTTTATACAAAAAATGGAAATGAATATCGGTCTGCAAGTGGTCAGCCGGGACCCAAGTATTGGCAGAATAGGGCTGATTATGAACTGACAGCAAGACTTGACGAAAGGAATAGTGTAATCACTGGGACTGAGATATTAACTTATACGAATAATAGCCCGGACAAACTATCTTTTATTTGGATGAGTTTGGATCAGAATTTATTTAAATCGGATTCACGAGGAAGTGCGATTATTCCGGTAACAGGCAGCCGTAATGGTTCGGGGGGACAAAAGTCGGATTTGGGGTTTAAAATCAAATCTGTCAAGATGCTAACGAAAGATAAGATTGGGAACTCAGAAAGAAACATAGCTTATACGATTGAAGACACCCGTATGCAGATCTTTTTACCGGCGGCAATTCGTGCTCAAGGTGGGCAAGTTAAACTTAAGATAGAATATACATTTGAGGTTCCGATTTATGGTTCGGATAGGATGGGGATTTTGGATACGCAAAATGGAAAAATATTTTGTGTGGCCCAGTGGTATCCACGTATGTGTGTTTATGATGACTTATCAGGTTGGAATACCGTTCCTTATACAGGACCTAGCGAATTTTATCTAGAATATGGCAATTTTGATGTTAAGATCACGGTGCCAACCAGTCATATTGTGGTTGGGTCAGGTGAATTGGTCAATATGAAAGATGTATATACGACCGATCAAATTAGGCGCTGGAGTAAGGCCATGAACAGCGATAAGACAGTGATCATTCGCTCAGCTTATGAGGTCACTAAGCCTGACTCTAGGCCAATGGGAAAGTCCGAACTGACGTGGCACTATGTCATTAAAAATGCCAGGGACGTTTCTTGGGCATCATCTGCTTCCTTTATCATCGATGCGGCAAAAATCAATCTCCCTAGCGGCACGGCCTCATTGGCTATTTCTGCGTATCCGATAGAAAGTGCAGGTGATGATGCTTGGACGCGTGCTACCGAATATACCAAAGCATCCATTGAGCATTATTCTAAAAAATGGTTTGAATTCCCTTATCCAGCAGCAACTAATGTGGCTTCCAATGTGCGGGGTATGGAATATCCAGGTATTGTTTTTTGTGGTTCTAACAGTAAAAAAGAAGATTTATGGGGGGTGACTGATCACGAGTTTGGTCATACCTGGTTTCCCATGATTGTGGGCTCTAACGAGCGCTTATATGGATGGATGGATGAGGGGTTCAATACATTTATCAATACGCTTTCGACTTATGAATTTAATCAAGGTGAGTATCGTGGAAAATCAGCGAATATGCATGCGGCTGCTAAGGCATTGACCAATGAGGCGCTTGAGCCAATCATGAGTACTCCAGACAATATGAAGGAGCGAAATATTGGTATATTATGCTATTTCAAACCAAGTGTAGGACTTACATTATTACGTGAACAAATTTTAGGGAAAGACCGTTTTGATAAGGCATTTAAAACCTATATTAATAATTGGGCTTTTAAACACCCTGCCCCCGATGATTTTTTCAGAACCATGGAGAATGTGGCGGGAGAGAATTTAAATTGGTTTTGGCGGGGATGGTTTTTCAATAGTTGGAAACTGGATCAGGCTGTAACAGGTGTTAAATATGTCAAAGATGATCCCAAACAAGGTGCATTAATTACCTTAGAAAATCTAGAAAAAATGACCATGCCTTGTATTGTGGAAATCAAAACAATAGGTGGTAAAAAAGAACGCATTAATCTTCCAGTGGAAATATGGGAACGAAATAGCAAATGGACTTTCTTGTATCCCTCCACTGAGGAATTGGCCTCAGTAACACTCGATCCAGATTTGGTTTTTCCCGATTTTAACTCAGATAATGACGTTTGGACGAAGTAATTATCACAAGATTAGCTAAAGACAAAATGTTAGATAGGGAGTATTACACCATATCATGCACACCCAAGCTCCAGCCAATTATTCTAATATATGCGCTTATATGTTTGATCGTGCAGAGATCTATTCGGATAAGGCCGCCTATATTTTTTTAGAAGATGGAGAAGCAAAGGAGATTAAATTAAGTTATGCTGAATTAGCTAACCAAGTGAGACATGGGTACTTTACTCATTCATCGAAAACTGAAACAGCAACGGGTTCTACTATTACATACGAATAGTATCGAATTTATCACTTCATTTTTAGCCTGTCAGTATGCTGGAGCTATCGCTGTTCCGTTGTTTCCTCAAAGTGAGAAAAGACACACCGAGCAGCTAATTCATATTATCAAGGATGCTGATCCAGCTCCAATCATTACGGAAAGAAGTAAAGTCAATGAAATAAGTATGCTAATTATCAAGCAGCCCATTCTCATTTTGGACAATAGTACGTCCGAGCTGCAAATCCGCGATTTTTTATCACCTGTAATAACTCTTGAAGATGATATCAGTTTCATTCAATATACGTCCGTTGGCTAAAAATCATTTCATCTTACAAAGTCACCCATTCGGGAGGACCCAATTTTGCCTACGAATTATGTGTGGAAAAAGTAGGAGAAAGTGAAATAGCAAAACTAGATTTATCCACATGGCAGGTAGCCTACAATAGATCTGAACCTGTTCGGTATGAAACCATCAAAAAGTTTTCATCTAAATTTTTAGTTGCATGATTCTCAAAATCATCATTTTCCCCTTGTTATGACTTGGCAGAAGCTACCTTGCTGGTATGCGATCTCAGTGTGCTTCCTCTGGAAGAACAGATGCTGCTAAAATTGCTTTCGTCAGCAAAAAACCACATAAGCTCTGGACATATCCAACCAGAAGTAAAAGTGAAAATCGTTAGTCTAATCCAACTCTATCCAAAGCAGAACGTTCTAAAAGAATTGCAGCAAGGCGAAATCCGTATCGCAGTACCAAGTGTGTCCAAGGGGTATTGGAACAGAAATAATGAAGATTTATTTATTGACCTGGTAGATTTTCAATGGGAAGAATTTTTATCCATTCGATATCGAAAGTCTGGTTCTACCATATAATGAATGAGTGAATACAAGCGGCATTGTGTCATTCTCGACAGAAATAAACAATGCAGAGCACTTCATTGTGCTAGCTGAAGTGAAACGATCAGCGCGTAATCAGCCAGAAATTGCCCGTATTCCTACGCTCATATAAAAAAATATGTTTGCACAAACTGGATTACAAGCTTATGAATGTCTTTTAGTCAGCCCCTTCTCTATCCACGTACTTCAAGCGGTAAATTAAGACGGAAAACTTGTGCTGACTTATATCTATCGGGGCAATTAAAGCCAATTGCATCTTCTTTGAACGACCTACATAGTGAAAAGACAACACCAACGCTTGATATACGGATTGAAAAAGTGAAAAAGGAACCTAATCACGAAAACATTGAAACTTATCTACAAAAAATACTCGAATTAAGTTGTGGCATCTGATCTATCAAAACTTAACTCAATTCGATTCAATTCAATGGAATTGAACCAACTGGGAGTCGATTCATTAAAAGCACTCGATTAGTTAATGCCATTAACCACGATTTGGGAGTTAATATCGACCCTTACATGCTCTTTCAACAAAATAATCTCCTCTAGTTGGCGCTTTTGATTGAGCATTTGTTATAGCTAAAAAGGGAACCTGTAAACAAAAATGAACTCTCTCTATGGAGTATACTATCTATTATTTCTGAGCTAAAAAAACAATGTTCCCCCTAAAGTAGATGGCACAGATGGGCGTTATATGATCCAAAAAAACTGTCTTTTCTTTTCGGAAGAAGAAAAAAATATCCATAAAAAAGTTCATGAAATAGAAGATAAAAAAGTGTTCATGGAATGGTACAAATCAATGCATTTTGAACAAAAGGCAGCGGCGTTAGTTAACAAAACATTGGATGTATACGACAAAATAGAAATGTCAGAAACTCTCGTGGAAGAGTTAAAACCTTTTCGATAAAACAAACTGACCAACAAGCAGATCATCGAAATACTAAACAATGGGCAAGAAAAAGTTAGCCGGATTTTCGAAAAGACAGTTCAGCCATTGAGAGATGCTTTATGGATACCTAATTTATCCTAACAAGCAGATTGCAAATCAGAAAAGATAGGCTGCTATATAGGAAGTTTGAAATAAAATGTACTACCAACACCGATGGTGCTCTCAATACCGATTTGACCATCTTGGGCTTCGATAAATTCTTTGCTGATAGCAAGGCCTAGGCCAATGCCTGCCTTATTGGTGTTGGGTATTTGTAGATACTTATCAAATATTTTGTCCAAATATTGCTGATCAATTCCTTTGCCTTCATCTTTCACCGAAAAAGAAACATAATCTTTTCCCTTTCTGACTTGGACGAATATTTTACCTTGTTGGGGGGAGTAACGAATGGCATTGGTTAGAAAATTAACTAATACCCAGATGGTTTTTTCAATATCTGTTTTGATGTCGGGTAATTGATAATCAGTATCTGTCAGGATTAAGATTTGTTTTTGATCAGTTTGAGATTTTACTGCTTGCAGTGCATATTCTAGAATGTCATTAGGGTTATTTTTTTGGATATTGAGTGGAATATTACCTGTTTCTACTTGGGATAGGTTGAGTAGTTCGTTGGTGATTTTTAAAAGGTGATCATTACTTTTCTGGATACTGTCTATTAATTTTCGTTGTTCGGCATTGATTGAACCTGTTTTTTGCTCTTCGAGTAGTTGCGTAGTATGTTGAATGGATGATATGGGCATTTTCAGTTCATGAGAAAGAGTTGCCATAAAGTTTGTTTTAGCAAAATCCAGTTCTTTAAATGGAGTGATATTTTTTAATATGATAACATGTCCGAGATGTTGAGGCTCCTTTTCACCCGTAGGGGTAATATCAATTTCAATGAGTTCTTTTTGAAAAAAACTTTCTTTACCACCAGCATAAATTTTTAACGGTGAACTTATCTGTTTTTCAGCTTCTTTCGATGGATTGGTCAAGCCATTTATGAGTAGTTTCATTAAATCATTAGTTGCGGCAACATCTTGAGCAGTTTTTCCAATCAGATCATTTGTAGAAAGGCCAATTACTTTTGAGGCTTCATCGTTTGCAAAAAGTATTATGTGTTTTTCATCCAAGCCGATAACTGGGTCACGCATGTTGTTAATCAGGGTTTCAATGCGTTTTTTATCGAATAAGAGCTGATGTAAGTTGCTATCATGATATTCCTCCAGTTTTTTTGCCATCGTATTGAAGGACTTGGATAACTCCCCAAATTCATCATGATTTTCAAAATGAACACGTTGATGGTAATTACTTGCTGCAATTTGTTTGATTCTGTCCGACAATTCTTTAATCGGTCCAGCAATGCTACTTGGTAGATTCACCAATAAGGTAAAGGCAATTAAAAAACAAATGGTACTACTTAATGCAATCCATACAGTGGCTGATAATGCTGTTTTCTTAGCTAATTCATTTTTACGTTGTATGGCTTCCATGCTTAATTGCATAATATCAGCAATATCATGTCTTAATGTCGGATATAAGCCATTTCTTGATGGTTGAGCGATTAGTTGTTGGTAATGATTAGCCAGTTTATCGGCGATTTCTTTTTCGCCATTTTCGGTAATATTTTTTTGCTGTTTTTTTAAGTAGTCTTCAAATTTTTTCGTGGCGGGGCTATTGGGCGTAGAAATTTCATCCAAGGCTAAAAGCATATTTCTGGCGTACTCCAGGGTATTATAGTTGGCCACTAAAACATTCTCGGTATCATTTTTTACTGCATTGATGTAGGCTCCATTGATCAATGACAGTAGAATGATCATAATAAAAAGTAATCCAACACCTAGAGTCAACTTCGTTTTAATCTTCATGTTTGTTTAGTTTATACACAAGCTTCTGGTTTTCCAGATATAGAAACGTATTATATTCTAATTATGGTGGGGTGATGAGCGATTGTGATATTTCTAGCTTAAAATCACCAGGTCAATATCTAGTGAAGATAGCTTATTGAGTAGCTGATTAAACGTATGGGTTGCTAAAATGATCCGGAATAAACTTAGGTGCGGTTTCCCTATACAAAGTGTTGTGATTCCTTTTTGCTCAACTACTTGCATAATTGTTTTGGATACATTTTGGCCTTCTATCTTATGTATTTCCGCTCCAAGCTCAGTGGCTAATTTGAAGTTGTTAATTAAGTGGCGTTGTTTATCAAGGGGAATTTTATCCCCGCGTTCACTAGGGGTTTGCACGTATAAAATGGACCATTTGCTGTGATAATAACTCGCTAGTCGGGCGGTTTTTCGAATGACATTTTTTGCAGTCTTGTCATTGCTGCTGATACAGGCCATAAAACGTTCGTGGCGCATAGCAATACCTTTGGGTACTTCTGTTTCTACCTTTCGTTCTACTTGGCTTGCAACCTCTTTTAGGGCCAGTTCGCGTAATTGCAGAATGTTTTCCGTTTTGAAAAAATTGTCAAGTGCAATCGGGATTTTTTCTTTGGTATAAATTTTGCCTTCTTTTAGTCGGGTAACGAGTTCCCCAGCAGTTAAGTCAATATTGACTACTTCATCGGCTAGTTGCAATACTCGGTCAGGAACACGCTCCTGGACCTCGATTCCTGTGATTGCTTTAATGTCATTATTGAGACTTTCAATATGTTGAATATTGACTGCACTAATGACATTGATCCCCGCATTTAAGATTTCTACTACATCTTGCCAGCGCTTCTCATTTTTGCTGCCTTCTATATTGGAATGGGCCAGCTCATCAATAATGACAACTTCTGGTCTAAGATTGATAATGGCTTGTAGATCTAGTTCTTCTAATTCTTTTCCCTTGTAAAAGAGTTTACGTCGCGGAATAATGGGCAAGCCATCTACTAATTGTTGAGTCTCTGCTCGGTTATGGGTTTCAATAAAGCCAATTTTTACATCAATTCCACTTTTTAATAAGGCATGAGCCTCTTGGAGCATACGAAACGTTTTACCTACACCAGCGCTCATACCGATATAGATCTTAAACTTTCCTTTTCTTGACTTTTGGATGAGATCAAGAAAATGTTGCACATTGGTTTCTTTTTCCGTCATTTAGAAAGACATCGCCATTGAAGTGGTAATAAAATAATTTTGATTGCAGGGGTGATTATTCAAAGCAAATACAGCGTCTTTGCTATTTAAGCCGCTACCCTCGATGCGAAGTATCACATTCGAGGTGGGTAAATAGTCCAGGTTTAGTGAGTAGCCTAGGGTTTGAAAGCCATTCGGGCTTCCTGTGGTAATAATTGTTCCGGCTCGATCCATATAATATTCTCCTCTAGCAGCTATTCGGATTTGATCATTTAACGTGTAGCGAATAATCAAAACAGGTGAGTACCAAGGATTATATTGATTGCTACTTGTGCTTTGTTGTTGTATGCCATAATCGAATCCTGTTATTAAATCGATTTTTTTGGTCAGATGAAAAATGCCATAAAGATTGCTGAAATAACGCCACTTCTTTAGACTATCAGGCTGCTCATTGCCGATATAGGTGCTCCAGTTTAAAGTTGTATTTGTATTGGGCTTATAGGTAATTTGGGTTCCAAAGGCAGGTGTTTGATTAGCAGGTATGCGCTGTATTCTTTGCCAACCATTGAGGTACATGGCTGCTAAGTATAATTTTTCATTTTTGGAGGTGTGACCCAATTTGATTCCAGTTTCATAATAAGGTGAATTCTCCGCTAGAATACTTCGAGTTAGATTCCAGCAATCTTTGCCGACGGCACTCTCAAAACCAATATGGGAAGGCATAATTCCTGCATCAAGCCATACATTATGTCTCTTGAAGAGTTTTACTCCGGCATTGGCCTCAAAAATATTTTTCAGTAGGCCTTGTTCAGCAGCCATGTTATACTGGGGGTAAGTCCCTACCATGAGGGCAAAATTACCACGTACTTGATTCGTGTTGTAGTTGGCTTTGGCAAAGCCGAGATTCAAGTTGACTTCATTATGGCGATTATAGCTATAGAAGAAGGGTGGTCTTTCATGACTAGTTGGGTGCCCAAAATCATAGCTGTAATAAGTTTCCACATAGCCTGAGAAACTCAGAGGCTTTGCTGGATCTTGCGCATATGCCCGCATTAAACTGAGGACGAACAAAAGACAGATTATTTTTTGCATAAATGAAGAGCATTAACGGATATATGATTTTATGGAGCTATTGCTCCCTCTCCTTTGGAGAGGGCTGGGGTGAGGCTTGATCCAGTGCAATATTCAGCTCTAATACATTCACTTTTGATGGTCCAAATAGACTCAGTAGTGGTTTTTCGGTGTGTTGTTCAATTAGCCGGATGAGTCGCGTTTCAGGAATATTTCTTGCTTGGGCAACGCGTTTAACCTGAACTAATGCTGCCTGAGGTGAAATATGGGGGTCTAAACCACTACCTGAGGCCGTGACCATTTCGGTAGGTATCTCTTGCTTTGACAAATACGGATGACGCAGCAGAAAAGTGTCCACTCGGACTTGCACGTCCTTAAGATAATCGGGGTTGCTAGGCCCCTTATTACTCCCGCTACCACTTGCCGCATTGTAACCAGCGGCAGATGGCCTACCCCAGAAATAATTTTCATTGTTAAAGGTTTGGCCTATTTTTTGGAAGCCTACTATTTTGCCATTTAGTTCGACTGTTT
The DNA here is from genome assembly GCA_008015505.1 of Pedobacter sp. Classification (GTDB taxonomy): domain Bacteria; phylum Bacteroidota; class Bacteroidia; order Sphingobacteriales; family Sphingobacteriaceae; genus Daejeonella. Next base: position 129,621 of record SSFR01000004.1, on the reverse strand, counting down.
CTCCCCTCCCTTTACCTGGAGCAAATTGGGCAATAACGGTAATAGCTAGGGGGTAAATAGCAGAAAAAAAGATCAGGCACAATGTGGTTAGCTTGATTGCTGAGAATATATTCTTCATCTGTTTATTGTCTGAACTGTGATTTTATTAGATTGTTGTGATCGCTATGTTTTACTTATTGTTTGGACTACGATTTACTTTTTTAATCATAAAGATCAAATAAATCATAGCTCAGACTATTTTATACGAATGCTGATACGATAAGATCAATGAGTTTGATTCCAACGAATGGAATTAGGATACCACCTAAGCCATAAATGAGCAAGTTTCTGCGTAGAATGGCACTAGCTCCAATAGGTTTATAAGCAACGCCTTTTAGCGCAATTGGGATGAGTATTGGGATGATGATTGCATTAAAAATAACGGCCGAAAGAATAGCACTTTCTGGGCTATGCAATTTCATGATATTCAAGCCCTGTAAAGCAGGAATAGAAGCAATGAATAAAGCGGGAACGATGGCGAAATATTTCGCCACATCATTGGCAATGGAGAAGGTGGTAAGTGTACCCCGGGTCATCAATAATTGTTTGCCAATTTCAATTACTTCGATGAGTTTTGTGGGGTCATTATCTAGGTCGACCATGTTTCCTGCTTCTTTAGCCGCTTGTGTTCCACTATTCATGGCTACACCTACATCTGCTTGAGCTAGGGCGGGGGCATCGTTGGTACCGTCACCCATCATGGCTACTAGTTTCCCGCTTTGTTGTTCTTTTCGGATGTATTCGAGTTTGTCTTCCGGTTTTGCTTCTGCAATAAAGTCATCCACACCAGCTTTTTCAGCAATAAACTTGGCTGTTAGTGGATTGTCACCAGTCACCATGACTGTTTTGACACCCATTTTTTGGAGACGTTCGAAACGCTCTCGTATACCTGTTTTAATAATATCCTGTAATTCTACTACACCTACAATTTTCTCGTTTTCAGAAACCACGAGTGGGGTCCCACCGTTAGTCGAAATGGTATTTACGCGTTCCACTACTTCGTTTGGAAAGCTATTGCCGGCCTGTTCAGCTATTTTTTTGATGGTGTCAAATGCACCTTTACGAATACGTCCACTTTCACAATCGATGCCTGAGCTTCTTGTTTCTGCTGAGAACTTAATAAAAGTGAATTTAGAAGAGGAGGTAATTTGTTTTTTTAGTTGTTCAGCATTTACAGCGTGTTGCTGCCCCAATTCAACAATGGATTTTCCCTCGGGTGTTTCATCGGCGATGGAGCTTAAAACAGCACATTGAATAAAATGTTTTTCATCCACGTCGTTGGTGGGATAAAAGTTTGTTGCCTTTCTATTTCCAATGGTAATGGTGCCTGTCTTGTCTAGGAGTAATACATCAATGTCGCCTGCTGTTTCTACCGCCTTCCCTGATTTGGTAATAACATTGGCTCGCAAGGCGCGGTCCATTCCAGCAATGCCAATGGCTGATAATAAGCCGCCAATCGTGGTTGGAATAAGACAGACGAACAAGGAAATAATGGCCGCAATACTAATGGGCGTTTTGGCATAAGCAGCAAAAGGTTCCAGGGTTACACAAACAATAATGAAAATCAGCGTAAAAGCAGCTAATAAAATGGTCAAGGCAATCTCATTGGGGGTTTTTTGTCGGCTTGCACCTTCCACCAGTGCAATCATTTTGTCTAAAAAGCTTTCTCCCGGCTGGCTGGTGACGCTAACTTTTATTTTGTCTGACAGTACTTTAGTTCCGCCGGTGACGCTGCTTTTGTCTCCCCCAGCTTCGCGGATTACGGGTGCTGATTCTCCTGTAATGGCACTTTCATCTATACTGGCTAAGCCTTCCAGAATTTCACCATCTGTAGGGATAGTATCTCCCACCTCACAAAAGAAAACATCTCCTTTTTTTAGCTGAGATGACGGTTTGGTGAGCTGGGTTCCATCTTCCAAGATTACTTTGGCAGGGGTATCCTCTCGGGTTTTGCGTAAGCTATCGGTTTGTGCCTTACCTCTGGCTTCGGCTAAAGCCTCTGCAAAGTTGGCGAATAATACAGTAATTAATAAAATTAGAAGGATGCTCAAGTTGTATGAAAAGCCAGGTGTGCTATGCGTGTTAAAAAAAGAACAAATGGTTTCGATAAGCATCACAGCTGTACAAATTTCGACGACAAACATGGTCGGATTTTTGATCAGCAAACGGGGGTCAAGCTTAATAAAAGATTGTTTGATTGAATCTTTGATAATGTAGCTATCCGCTAAAGGAGTTTTTTTCATGGGGAGTGTTTAGGAAATTAACGTAAAATACTCAGCAAACGGACCTAGTGCCAGGGCAGGGAAAAACGACAAGGCAGCAATAATAAGGATGACAACAAATACCATCGTTCCAAAGATTGATGTATCTGTTTGCAGTGTACCCGAGCTTTCTGGAATATATTTTTTTTGTGCCAGTAAGCCTGCAATGGCTAGTGGCCCAATGATGGGGATATATCGGGTGAAAATCATGATGATTCCAGTAGATATGTTCCAGAACGGGTTGTTGGCTGATAGACCAGCAAATCCACTGCCATTGTTTGCTGCACTGGACGTGAATTGATACAACATTTCCGAAAAGCCATGATAGCCAGGATTCCCAAGCCATCCACTTGCTTTTCCATTGAACCAATACCCCATTGCCGTGTCATGTGCTGTAAAATAGGAGGCTAGAGCTGTCCCTGTCAAAATCATTAGTGGATGAAGAATCGCTACAATAGCCGCTATCTTAACTTCTCTTGCTTCTACTTTTTTGCCTAGAAACTCAGGGGTTCGGCCAACCATTAGCCCCGAGATAAATACAGCCAAGATGATAAAGACGTAGAAATTGAGAAACCCTACGCCAACACCACCATAAAGGGAATTAATCATCATACCCAGCATAGCTAGCCCGCCTGTTAGAGGTGTTAAACTGTCGAGCATGCAATTGGCCGATCCATTGGACGTAACTGTGGTGACTATAGTCCAGAATCCAGATGCGGCGGAGCCTATACGGGTTTCTTTACCTTCCATACTTCCTCTTGTTTGGTCGATGCCCATACTAGTAATTGCAGAGTTCCCCTTCATCTCCTGGACCACGGCAGGAACGACTAAAATGATAAAACCAATGGTCATCACTCCCAAAACCATCCATGCTAGCTTTTTGCGACTCAAATAATGGCCTAAAGCAAAAACCATAGCAATGGGAATTAGAAAGATGAGTATGCACTCGACTGCATTGGTCAGGTAGGTTGGGTTTTCTAGGGGGTGTGCCGAATTGGTTCCAAAAAATCCACCCCCATTGGTAGCGCATTGTTTGATAGCGATAAATGCTGCAGCAGGGCCTCGGGACACATCCATAGAAGTTCCTTGTAGGCTGGTGTGGTGTGCTTTCCCTTCCCAAGTCATTGGAACTCCATTAAATATCAATACAATGGCTGCAATAAAGGAAATAGGAAATAAGACTCTGGTGCAGCTCTTTAGGAAATAATTATAAAAGTTGCCTAATTGCTCAGTTTGTCTTTCTTTCATGGCGTTAAATACCATGGCACAAGCAGCCATTCCTGTTCCCGCACTGACAAACATGAAAAACATAAGTCCGGCTATTTGTCCGAGATAGCTTATTCCTGTTTCGCCTGAATAGGACTGTAAGTCACAATTGACCAAAAACGAAATGGTTGTATTAAAAGCCAAATCAGGGGACATAGATGGATTTTTGTCTGGATTGAGTGGTAGCCAACCTTGATTCATTAAAATAAAGAAGCAGAGAAAGAACCAGAGCAGGTTAATTGTTAGGAGGGCATAGAGGTGTTGTTTCCAATTCATTTCCTCACTCGGATCGATGCCACTGATCTTGAAAAAAAAATGCTCGATCGGGTTAAAAATAGGATCCAAAAAGGTTTGCTCACCAGCATAAATTTTGGCAATGTATTTTCCCAAAGGTACTGCCAAGACAACAGTCATGAAAAACATGACCACGATACCAAGAATTTCTGTATTCATTTTGTTTTGATCGATTTAAAATTTTTCTGGTTTGAGTAGTACATAAACCAAGTAGCCAAAAACTACTAACGATAAAATAAGGAGTGCTTCCATAAGTGGTTAGAATTTTTCGAAGAAATCAACTGATTTGAAACAAATACCAAACAGCACTAGTGTGAGGACGATGAGCATCAATGTAGCCATAGAATGATTCAAAATTAATGGTTGGCTTTTGCCAGGTATTTGGCATGTTCGCCAATTAAAATACATAGCAGGATGAATCGTATAAATCTGATACTTTTTTTTTAAAGAAGAAAATATATTTTTTTATATATATAAATTTTTTATTTAAAAATAATTTATTTAAATCTAATATATTATTGTTATTTATGTTTAAGAATTGAAATTTCTAAATAGAAGAGTCTCGTTGGAGTTAGGGAGGAAAGATGAAAAAGATTTGGGTATTATCAATAACGCTGTTATTTGTGATGTTGATGGGTTATTTGAGGTGTAAGAAAGATTCGCCAGCATCTTCTGGTGGTGGGGATACTGGTGGTGGTAGTCTGACAGGTACAGGAGGGGGCAGTCTTACTGGCACGAATGGCGGTGGAACTGTTTTCTGTAGTTCGTGTGCAAGTACACATACCATCAATGTATCTCCGGGGGGATATTGTATCTCACTGCAAATGGATCAGAATGAATATAACAGCTGGATTAATAATTACTATGGTACAGGGGGGTATCACGACAATTCCAAACGTGAGGCGCTGATAAATGATATTTATGCTAAGTTTAATCATCAGGATCCTTTCGATTTTATTTTCCTGATGATTAATAATACCTCAACTAATCCACCAAATAATAGTTGGCCATATGGTGAGCTACTTCGAGTTTCCAATAATGTGAGTGGCATTGGATTATCTATTGATAATAGTCAGTGTGCACTTTATGGATCTGCTGGCAAACTCAAGTCGGTGATGTCTTTATGTAATACACGAGCACTTACTTATGGCCCTTCATTACATGAGATCATGCATACTTGGGGTAATTTTATTATTCCAACACAAGATCTTGATGCGTCTGGGAATACCATACCTGGTATGCCTCATTGGGGTATCTCTGGAGCCGATGTGAACCCTCGATTAGGTGGAGCTAAAGAAAGCGCCATTGTAGATTTAGGTTCAGGTGTTTACCAGCTTATAGGAGGGCCGCGAGGTAATGATGGAGGGTACTCACAGATGGAGCTTTATTTGATGGGTATGATTCCCTTGTCAAGTGTACAGCCTTTTAGTGTATTCAGTAATGTGAGAAATCCAAGTCATGTAACGAATGGTGTTCAGTTTAGTGGCACACGTAAAATTTATCAGCAGGCGGATATTGTTAGTGCAGCTGCAGCTGTTGCCAGTGGTAGTGGTACTCGGGTTCCTTCTAGTGATACTTCTCAAAAGAGCTTTAGGCTTCTTTTGGTTATTCTTACACCAACACCACTTACCGCTGATCAATGGACGGCCTTTGATCAAGCCTCCGAAAACTTTGGTCGCTATCCGGCACATAATGACAATTACCCAGGAGTCTATAATTTTTATGAGGCAACGGGTGGACGTGCTACCATGCAAACGGGCAATCTGAAGTAGTTTTTAGGGGCTCTTGCACCGTTCAATTTGCTATTGGGATAGAAGATAGAATATTACGGCAGCTCTTGTTAGTAATGAAAATAATGAACCCTGACCTATCAGGTTTTTTTATTAAGAGCAAAATAAAATAAACTTTAAACAAGCTCTAAGCAATACTCCGGATTGTTTTTGATGGTCCTTCGATATTATTCTTCCTACCTTAGTGCAAAATATATTTTGCATGTCGAAAAAGAAATCCAGCCATTTACATTTAATACTCACTAAACTCATTCTGGATGTATTTGAAAAATCGGAGCATACGCTTTTAAATTATAAGCAAGTAGCAGCCCGATTAAATCTGAGTGATACAGAGAGTCGTGATGTAATTGCTGAAATATTAAAACAAGAAGCTAAAAAGGGTGTTTTAGCAGAACCTGAACGAGGGAAATTTATCTTAAAGCAGCTCAAGACTTATGTAACAGGTAAGGTGGATATGACTGCCGATGGCTCTGCTTTTATTATTACCGAGGACGAGTTCGAGGGGGATATTTTTATTGCTCCACGTAAGCTGCGCAACGCTTTGCATGGGGATGTGGTAAAGGCTTATATCTATGCTAAGACTAAGGGTAAAAATAAAGAAGGAGAGGTTGTTGAGATCATTCAGCGAGCCAAAATGGAATTTACAGGTATTGTCAAGCTCTCTGACAAGTTTGCTTTTCTCATTCCGGATGATCGGAAGATGTTGCACGATATATTTATTCCCATTGCGGAGCTTCATGGTGCAAAAAATGGAGAGAAGGCATTGGCTCAAATTACGGACTGGCCAGAAGGAGCAAGAAATCCCATCGGAAGGATTAAGCACGTTTTAGGTAAGCAGGGGGAGAACAATACTGAGATGACAGCTATTTTGGCTGAGTATGGCTTCCCTTTATCTTTCCCTGAGAAAGTTGAAAAAGAAGCAGATGCAATTTCTTATAGCATCAGTGAGGAGGAAATTGCTGGACGACGTGATTTTAGGGGCATTTTAACCCTGACTATAGATCCAGCGGATGCTAAGGATTTTGATGATGCCATTTCTTTCAGAGATCTTCCTGGTGGGAATGTGGAAGTGGGTGTTCATATTGCTGATGTATCACACTATGTCAATCCGGGGTCTGAGCTTGATAAAGAAGCTTTTGTGCGTGGAACTTCGGTTTACTTGGTTGATCGTGTGATTCCCATGTTGCCTGAGCACCTTTCTAATGGCGTGTGTTCATTGAGGCCTAATGAAGACAAGCTTTGTTTTTCGGCAGTATTTGAGTTGGACCAGCATGCTCGTGTGGTGGATCAATGGTTTGGTCGGACTATTATTCATTCCGATCGTCGTTTTAGCTATGAAGAGGTACAGGAGATATTGGAGGCAAAAACGGGGCCCTTTAGTCAAGTACTATTAGCACTTAATGATTTAGCCTACAAACTTCGCGAGCAAAAGTTTAAACATGGTGCCATTAGTTTTGAAAGTACCGAAGTTAAATTTCGATTGGATGAACAAGGCAAGCCTATCGGTGTGTATACCAAAGAACGAAAAGATGCGCACAAGCTGATCGAGGATTTTATGCTTTTAGCCAATAAAAAAGTTGCTGAGTTTATTGCCAAGAAAGCGAAAGGCAAACAAAAACTCACTTTTGTTTACCGGTCCCATGACCAGCCTAATGAGCAAAATTTACTTGGTTTTGCCCAGTTTGCTTCGAAGTTTGGATACAAAATAGATACCAGTGCTGGTCGGGAAACGGCTCGTTCGCTGAACCATTTAATGGCCGATGTAGAGGGTAAAGTAGAGCAAAATGTATTGACGAACTTGGCTATACGCTCGATGGCAAAGGCAGTTTATACGACTAAAAAGCATAGTCATTATGGCTTGGCTTTTGACTATTATACCCACTTCACTTCTCCCATTCGACGTTATCCCGATGTGATGGTTCATCGTTTACTTGCTCATTATCTTGCTGGTGGAAAGTCAGTAGATGAGGAGAATTACGAAAAAATGTGTCTTCATGCATCACAGATGGAAAAAAAAGCAGCTGATGCAGAACGGGCCTCAGTCAAGTATAAGCAGGCGGAATATCTACAGGATAATGTTGGGCAAAAGTTCCCGGGTATCATTTCTGGACTCACTGAGTGGGGAATGTACGTCGAAATCATTGAGAATAAATGTGAGGGAATGATTCGTTTGCGTGATATCAATGATGATTTTTACGTACTTGACGAAAAAAACTACTGCATTATCGGCCAGCGGAAGAAGAAGAAATATCAGTTGGGGGATGAAGTTTTGATTTTAGTCCGAAAAGTAGATCTGAGCAAACGGCAAATCGATTTTTTATTGGTGCAACAAGCTTAAATTAATGCATGCAGTAAATGATTTGTACCAGCTTGCCAATCAGGCAATAGCTCGGTCAGTTTATACACTGGGTCCAAAAGAATTGTATGAGCCCATTACCTATATGATGGATTTAGGGGGGAAACGTGTTCGCCCTATTCTATTATTAATGGCCTGTAGCTTATTTTCGGATGATTTGCAACAAGCAATGGATCCAGCCGTAGGTATTGAGCTATTTCACAACTTTACTTTAATGCATGATGACATCATGGATCATGCACCTACTCGAAGGGGGAAGCCTGCTGTCCATGAAAAGTGGTCGGATACGACGGCCATACTTTCAGGTGATGTGATGTTGATTGAGGCTTATAAGCGAATAATGTGTGTGGATGCTGCCATCTTACCGAGTATCCTTTCTATTTTCAACGATATTGCTGTTGGTGTATGCCAGGGTCAGCAAATGGATATGAATTTTGAAAGACAGGATCATATCCATGTGGATGACTACTTGGAGATGATTCGTCTTAAAACAGCGGTTTTATTGGGGGGGGCCTTGAAGATTGGGGCCCTTATTGGGGGAGGAAGTGGGGAAGATGCTGCGCTTTTATACAATTTTGGAGAGACGATAGGTATTGCTTTTCAATTGCAGGATGATCTATTGGATGTGTATGGTGACCCGGAGAAATTTGGTAAACAAGTGGGGGGGGATATTTTATCCAATAAAAAGACTTTCCTGTTGATCAAAGCTCAGGAACTTGCCGATGGTGAAACAAAGGAACAGTTGGATAGTTGGTTAGTCAATTCTCAGGCAGATTCCCAGCAGAAAATAAATGCAGTAACGGCTATTTACAATCGGCTCAATATTCGTTGTATTGTTGAGGAGGCTAGAAATAGTTTTATGGATCGTGCTTTATTATCGTTGGATCAGCTCCGAGTAAGTGAGGATAAAAAAGTAGGGTTAAGCAGTTTTGCAGAACAGATTTTAGTCAGGGAGAGATGATTGTTACGGATACAGCAAATATTTCCTTCTCATCAATTTATACTGCGAAAGTGCAGGTTCCCAGCTTAGGCGAATTTCCTCTTCGGTTTTATGGTTTATAATTTGTTCTCGAAGTGTTTCCGTTCCTGCTAATCGATCGAAATTACCCATTAGGTTATTTTGTTTGTAATCAAAAAATTTCTCCTTGAAGGGGTAGGCCTGGTAAAGTTCGATTAACCAGTTTAAGTTTAGCGTGGTTGCGTTTTGGAGTTTATTCATGCTGTATCGGCGCAAGTCGATTCCGTAGCAAGTGATATTTTGATGAAGGGGTGTTTCACTCATTCCCTTAATGCTAACTGGTGTGAAGCTAAAGCGATACTGATCTTTTAGTTCTGGATTACCCAATAGTTGGAAAGGGGTGTAAGTACCTCTTCCTAGACTAATGACTGTGCCTTCGAACAAACAAAGTGATGGATAGAGTAAAATCGCCCGTTGGCTATTCAAGTTAGGTGATGGGTTAATGGGTAGTTCATAAAATTTGTCATGGCGGTAGTTTTTTAGTTTGATGATCTTTAGTTTGCAAACAGCACCATTATTCAACCACCCTTCTCCATTAATCATTTGTGCGTATTCAGCAATGGTCATTCCGTGAACAATGGGGACTGGATGCATCCCAATAAAAGATTTCAACTTAGGATCTAACACGGGGCCATCGACATAAAATCCATTGGGATTAGGGCGATCTAGTATCATTAACTCCAATTTATTTTCGGCACAGGCTTCCATCACATAGTGGAGCGTGGAAATATAGGTGTAGAAACGAGCCCCCACATCTTGTATATCAAAAATCAAAATGTCAATACCGTTCAAGTCTTCTTTAGTCGGTTTTACCTTTTTCCCGTATAGGGAAATGACAGGAATATTTGTTTGGGGATCTACACTATTAGCGATTTGTGTGCCATTGCTAGCGTTACTGCGAAAACCATGCTCGGGACCAAAAATTTTCACGATACGAATGTCCAAAGCATGCAGGCTATCTACACTATTCTTTCTACCAATAATTGAGGTCTTATTGATCACCATCCCAACGTTCTTGCCTTGTAAATAAGGAATATATTTTTCGGTTTGATCGGCGCCTGTTTGAATCGGGCCTTTAGGTGGACCATTAATGGTGTTCACATCGATGTACCCGGGATGAGGAATACGATCTGGTATTGGATTAATATTCTGAGCAGATGCTATGATACTCCAAAAAAGGATTACAGAAAGAAAAGACAGTCGCATATATTAGAACTAGTTTAGATTTTGTTTGATTTAGCGCATAAATTCGGTATTTTGCTTCGACATTTGAGTTTTGTTCCATGTGTCGGTGGGTGTGTGCATCGGAGAAATCAATTTAAAAACAGTATGAAGGTATTAAAATTCGGGGGGACCTCTGTGGGCAGTCCTGAGCGAATGAAAAATCTACTGGATATCATTAGTCCGGAACTAGTGGATGGGCAGTTAGAAGAAAGGAGACTGGTTGTACTATCAGCTGTTTCGGGTACAACTAATCATTTAGTGGAAATAGCAGAAGCATTTTTAGCTAAAAATAAGTCTCAGGCTGCCACTTTAATTGCCGAAATTCATGCACATTACCATGTATTTATTCGTGAGTTATTTGCTACTGATAAGTGGTATAATAAAGCTAAGGATCTGATTGATTATCATTTTTCATTGCTTGCTTCTTTTAAAGAAGATGTTTTTACCTCTATCGAAGAAAAGGTTATTTTGGCTCAGGGGGAACTTATCTCTACAGCCCTGTATCAATATTATTTGAGCGAGTTAGGAGTAAGCTCGGTGCTATTACCAGCGCTTGACTTTATGAAGGTTGATGAAGATCATGAGCCAATGATCGATTATATAGGCGAGCATTTGCAGGTACTTTTAGAGCAATATCCCAATCAGAAATTATTTATCACGCAAGGCTATATCTGTCGGAATGCTGTTGGTGAGATTGACAATTTACGTAGGGGAGGGAGCGATTATACTGCATCACTCATTGGGGCTGCCATTCGGGCTGAAGAAATCCAAATATGGACGGATATCAATGGTATGCATAATAATGATCCACGAATTGTTAAAGGTACCCGACCCATTGCCCAGTTATCTTTTGAGGAGGCTGCGGAATTGGCCTATTTCGGGGCGAAAATTCTTCATCCACAGAGCGTATTTCCCGCGCAAAAGTATGCTATTCCGCTTCGCTTACTTTACACGATGGAGCCCAGTGCAGTAGGGACCTTGATTTCTGCGGTAAGTGAGCGCAATAAAATCAAATCAATAGCAGCCAAAGATGGAATCACCACAATCAGAATACATTCCAGTAGAATGCTGTTGGCTTATGGATTTTTGCGGCGAGTTTTTGAGATCTTTGAGCGCCATAAAACGTCTATTGATATGATTACCACTTCAGAGGTAGCTGTTGCTTTGACCATTGACGATATCCAGAAACTCCCTGATATACTAACGGAACTGAAAGCTTTTGGTCTGGTAGAGGTGGAACAAAATCAGACTATTGTTTGTGTGGTGGGTGATTTTTCTGCTGACCAGCATGGATATGCTTCGCGCGTACTTGAAAGCTTAAAGCATATCCCCATTCGCATGATTTCTTATGGAGCGAGTAACTATAATATATCCTTGTTAGTGGGAACGGCTGATAAAACGGAGGTGCTTCGCTCGCTACATAGTCGTTTATTCAACTAAATAGGTCTTCCTTTTGAATATGTTCAGTCAGAATATTGTATCGCGTTTTCAAGGTTTGGAAACACCTTTCTACTACTACGATTTAGCACTTTTGGATCGAACTTTGCTAGCCTGTAAAAGTGCAGCTGAAAAATATGGGTTTCATATCCATTATGCTTTAAAGGCAAACTTTAATGAGCCTATTTTACGGACGATTGAGCAAAAGGGGTTTGGGGCAGATTGTGTCAGTGGTAATGAAGTAAAAAAAGCGATTGAAATTGGTTTTGATCCTAATCAAGTGGTGTTTGCGGGTGTTGGAAAGTCTGATAAAGAGATTTTGGAAGCCTTAGCACTAGATATTTCTTGTTTTAATGTGGAGTCTTTGCAAGAGCTTGAGGTGATTAATGTTTTGGCCGGGCAAAAGAACCAACGGGCTAGGGTGGCTATTCGGATCAATCCAAATGTCGATGCGGATACCCATGAAAACATTACCACAGGACTAGATGAAAATAAATTTGGGATCAATCAGTGGGAGCTGGACGATTGTGTGAATATGCTCCGAAAATTGCAGTATGTCACTTTTGTTGGTATTCATTTTCACATTGGCTCACAGATTACGCATTTGGAAGTATTCAAGGACTTGTGTGTAAAGATTAATGAAATTCATCGCTGGTTTGATAAGAAAGGGCTTCCCCCAAAAGTTTTAAATGTTGGTGGTGGGCTTGGTGTAAACTATGATCATCCTGGAGATGAGCCCATACCTAATTTTGATGAATATTTTCAGTTATTCGATCGTTATCTCGAGCGTAAGTCGGGGCAGGCAATACATTTTGAGTTGGGTAGATCGCTTGTTGCGCAATGTGGTTATTTGATTAGCCGGGTGCTGTATATCAAGAATGGTCAAAAGAAAAATTTTATAATTCTGGATGCAGGCATGACGGAACTCATTCGTCCGGCATTGTATCAAGCTCATCATCAGATTGAAAATATTACTAAGTCTGGTGTTGGGGGGCTGGGGATGGTCAATTACGATGTGGTTGGACCGATCTGTGAGAGTACGGATCGCTTTGCGCAGAATTTATCCTTGCCCCGATCAGATCGTGGAGATTTGATAGTTATTCGAACTGCGGGGGCTTATGGCCAGGTATTGGCCTCAAGCTATAACTTGCGTGACCGTGTTCGGGCTATTTATTCAGATTGAGTGCTTGTAGACTTTTTGTTTATTTTGTGATGAGCTCGTTTAAAGTTTATCTTATGAAATTATGGCCAAAAAGAACCGAAAGAATCAAATCAAATAAACTTTAAATAAGTTCGATATGCAGTTTAGGGATGTGATTGGTCAAGAAAGAGTCAAACAGGATTTGGTTCGAACCGTGCTGGAGGGTCGGGTAAGTCATGCGCAATTATTTTTAGGCTCAGAGGGATCAGGGAGTTTGGCACTTGCATTGGCTTATGCACAATTTATTTCTTGTGAGGATCGAGGCCACGACGATAGTTGTGGCAGCTGTGCTTCTTGTAGAAAGTATACTAAACTCATTCATCCGGATTTACACTTTTCTTATCCATTTTTTGCCAAGCATAAAGATGATATTGCGGTTAATTTTTTACCTCAGTGGCGTCAGGTCTTTTTAAAAAATCCTTATCTGGACTTTGAGGAATGGCGTGCTCAGTTTGATGCCGATAACAAGCAGGCCAATATCAATATAGCCGAGTGTCATCAGATCATTAGAAAGCTGAGCCTAAAGCCATTTGAGTCGGAATACAAAGTGTTAATTATGTGGTTGCCGGAGTATCTGGACAAGGAAGGCAATATTTTGTTGAAGATTATTGAAGAACCTCCACAAAAAACATTATTTCTTCTTGTTGCTCAGGATCAAGACCAGCTGTTAAACACCTTGCTATCTAGGGTCCAGTTGGTGAAAATAGGTCGTTTAAGTGATCAGGATATTGAACGGTATTTAGTTGTGCAGCATGGCGTTTTGCAGACTAGGGCCATGCAAATAGCTTATCTAAGTGAAGGTAATTTGCAAGTGGCTCTGTCTCTTTTGAATGAAGCGGAGAGCGATTACTTTAATTTATTTTCCAATTGGATGAGGATTGCTACGGCGGATAAAGGTGTGCAAATCATTGATTTTGTGGAGCAGGTAGGTAAGATGGGACGGGAGAACCAGAAACATTTTTTGAGGTATGGTATTCGGTTGATGCGAGAGGGTATTCTCTTGCTTTCTGGAGCGTCTAATTTGGTGCGTTTACCTTCAGTCGAATTAACGTTTATTACCAAATTCAGCAGTTTCATTCAGCTCGATCAGGCGGAAGCTATTGTGGGTGAGTTGGAAAAAGCACATTATCATTTGGAAAGGAATGTTAACATTAAGATCTTATTTTTAGACGTATCTTTACACTTTGTTAAGATTTTGAAATTTCATACGCTCCCGCAAGGGACTCGTTATATATCTGCTTAAATTATGGGATGTGGAAGTTGTTCAACAGGTTCCTGTGTGCCTGCGGGCTGTAAAAGCAATGGTTCATGCTTGACCGGTGGGTGCAGTAAATTAGAAGTATACGATTGGTTGGCTCATATGGACATGCCATCTAATTATAGGCCTTTTCCTATTGTCGAGATTCGATTTAAGGGATCACGTAAAGAGTTTTATGTGAATCCTGAAAATATTTATCTCGAGGCGGGAGAGCTTGTAGCTGTGGAGACTTCCGTTGGAGGTTATGATGTGGGCCATGTTTCTCTTACTGGGGAACTGGTTCGTATGCAGCTGAAAAAACGGCGTGTCAATGTGGACGATGTGGTCAAAAAAATATATCGTAAAGCCACGGCTACTGATATTGATAAGTGGGATCAAGCCAAAAAGTTGGAATTTGATACCATGCACCGTGCGCGGGTGCTTGCTAAAGAATTGGGTTTAGATATGAAGCTTAGTGATGTCGATTACCAAGGTGATAAAACGAAAGCTACTTTTTATTATACCGCTGACGGGCGGGTTGATTTTAGAGAGCTCATTAAGCGTATGGCAGAGACCTTTCGCATTCGAATCGAGATGCGACAAGTAGGGATGCGACAGGAGGCCAGTCGTTTGGGCGGAATAGGTTCTTGTGGTCGTGAATTATGTTGCTCGACTTGGCTAACTGATTTCAAGACGGTTTCTACCGCTGCTGCTCGCTACCAAAATTTGTCGTTAAATACGTTGAAGTTAGCTGGTCAGTGTGGTAAACTGAAGTGTTGTTTAAATTACGAGCTAGATACTTATATGGATGCTTTAAAAGGTATCCCAGATCATGCCGATCAGCTCGAGACGGTCCTGGGAGTGGCTAAGCTTCAGAAGACAGATATCTTCAAAAAAGTGATGTGGTACAGCTATGCCGATGTTGAAGAATGGATTCCCTTGCAAGTTGAGCGTGTCAAACAGGTACAACAACTAAATAAAAAAGGCGTGAAGCCACCTGATTTAAATGAGGAGACCCTTGAGACAGAAAAAAAATCCAGTATAAAGAAACCCGATTACGAAAATGTGGTTGGGCAAGACAGTTTAACACGATTAGACGATAAAGTCTCTCGTAAGCGGGCAAATAAAAAGCGAAATAAAAAGCCTAAAGGTGCATCTGCTGCGATTACGGCAACGGCCAATCCTGTACAGGTTGCTGTAGAATCAGCCGAGTTGAAACAAATTCAGGCATCGACTGAGAATGAGTCTTCAAACAATCGAAATAATACGCGGCGTAAAAGTAGAAATGGTAAAGATCGTTCTAAACCAAAGCATGATGAAGCAAGGAAAAACTAAGTTTTATCTTTCAGTCGCATTTGGATTAATTGGGCTTTTGTTTTTTTCTTGCCAGAATACAGCTGTTTTGGTGGATGTGAATCAGAAAATAGATCAGCTTAAATGGAATTATTCAGATAAGGTTCGTATCCCTATTAAGGTAGCCGATACCAAAACTGGGTATTCCTTTTATCTCAACCTTCGGCATACGGGTGATTATAAATATTCCAACATTTTTATTCTCGTCCATCAAATTGGTCCTGGGGGTAAAAAGATATCTGAGCGTAGAGAATTTACCCTTGCCTTACAAGACGGGGAATGGCTCGGAAAGGGCTCAGGAAGTCTATATGCTTATCAAATTTGCTTTCGCAAAAATTATCACTTCTCTCAAAAAGGCACATATACTTTTGAGCTGGAACAGAATATGCGTGATAACCCGCTTCTTGAGATTTCAGATGTGGGGATTCGGATAGAAAAAGATAAAGATTAGTGCTCTATATTTACGTTTGATCAGACGTACTCCTTATGACAACGCTAATGAACGATAAGAAAAGCCAAAAATCTGCTAAAAAAGACCTTTATGAAGCTCCCGATTACTATCAGGTAGATGATCTATTAACCGATGAGCATAAACTCGTACGAAGTAGTGTACGTGATTGGGTCAAGCGAGAAGTAAGTCCCATTATTGAGAGTTATGCGCAAAGTGCAGAATTCCCTAAACAACTCATTAGAGGTCTTGGTGAAATTGGTGCTTTTGGTCCAACCATCCCGACCAAATATGGAGGAGCTGGGTTGGATTATATTTCCTATGGTTTAATCATGCAAGAGATTGAGCGTGGTGATTCGGGCATTCGATCCACGGCTTCTGTACAGGGGTCTTTGGTGATGTATCCGATTTATGCCTATGGCTCGGAAGAGCAAAAGCAGAAATATCTACCCCAGTTAGCCTCTGGACAACTGATGGGATGCTTCGGATTAACGGAACCAGACTTTGGTTCGAATCCGATTGGAATGGTCACCAATATCAAAGATAAGGGAGGTTATTATTTATTGAATGGCGCTAAAATGTGGATTTCCAATGCGCCTTTTGCAGATATTGCTGTGGTTTGGGCCAAGGATGAACAGGGAGATATTCGCGGTTTGATTGTGGAGCGGGGAATGAAGGGTTTTAGCACTCCCGAGACGCACGATAAGTGGAGTTTGCGCGCATCGGCTACCGGAGAACTGGTGTTTGATCAGGTTAAAATTCCTAAGGAGAACGTTTTCCCTGGTGTGAAAGGCTTGAAGGGCCCTTTAGGTTGTTTAAACCAAGCGCGCTATGGCATTGCTTGGGGAGCCCTGGGTGCTGCCATGGATTGTTATGATACGGCTTTGCGTTATTCCAAAGAGCGCGTACAGTTTGATCGACCAATCGGTGGATTTCAGTTGCAGCAGAAAAAGTTAGCAGAAATGATTACTGAAATCACCAAAGGACAACTATTGGTATGGCGTTTGGGGGTACTTCGCAATGAGAATAAGGCTACTCCAGCTCAAATATCAATGGCTAAACGTAATAGTGTGGAAACAGCACTTATCATTGCCCGAGAAGCACGGCAAATATTGGGTGGGATGGGCATTACGGGAGAATTTCCCATCATGCGTCATATGATGAATCTGGAGTCAGTGGTAACTTATGAAGGCACGCACGATATTCATTTATTGATTACAGGTATGGATGTAACAGGGCTGAATGCTTTCAAGTGAAGGGATAAGTTTGTAGTGAAACACTATCATCTTCATGAGCATGATCTCTCAATGCTTCATTTTGAAATCAATGAGGCAGGGCCCTATTGCCAGTATAATATAGATCATTGTTTTAAACCACATCGACATACCTTTTACCAAGTTATTTGGTTTAAATCTTCAGGGAAGCACTATGTTGATTACCAAGTCCTATATCATAATAAAGACACTATTCTCTTTATAGATAAAAATCAACTACATTATTTCTGCTCAGATTCAGAGAACAAAGGAGTTCTTTTTCATTTTGATGATGTATTTATTTCAAAATATGTGCTCAGTGCAGAGAAAAGATTTCTATATACTTTATTTAGTGGAATAGGGGATCGATGTATTAATTTGGGTGAAGTAGACACAATTAGGCTAAATCAATTGGTTAGCATACTTAAAGAAGAGATGCTAGAAAAGAAAAAATTTTTTCAACAACAGATAGCTTTAGTTTTTCAATCATTTTTATTGATTTTAGAGCGTTTAAAAAGTGATACTCAAGCTACTTCGACCAATGACCCTTTGAGAGATCTTGCTGTTACATTTAAACGGGCTGTTCAGGCACAGTTATCCGAGTTTAAGTCTTTAGATGATTATGCTCAAGGGTTAAATACCAACATCAAAAAGTTGACATTGGCTTCTAAAAAGTATTTTAACGATACACCTAACGCCATTATTCATCGGGAAAAGCTTTTAGAGTCTAAGCGCCTGCTCCTTAACTCGAATTTAACGATACAGGAGATAGCATACTCCCTTGGTTATGATCAACCTACTTACTTTATTAAAGTTTTTAAAAAGTTTTATAAAATGACGCCTAAAGCGTTTAGGGATACTATTGTTTAGCAAGTGAGCTTGCTAAGAGCTTATCCGTATTCTTTAGAGCGCTACGTTTCGCCCGGATTTTTTAGCATAAAAGTCCCACGTTGAAGTGTCAAAATCTGCTCCATTTCGCTCAAAATAATTTGCAATAGCTTCATATAATAAACTTTGAACAACCTTGCGCTAATTTGCCATACTATTCCTGAATGTTACTATTATCCCCTAATGATTCTGATCAATTTTGCTATTGAAATAAGATTCATTTAAAAAATAAATTACATAGTATGGCAAAGCAAGCGTTGATTGTAGGTGGTACCACAGGAATGGGAAAAGCCACTGTTGAACTACTTTTGAAAGATGGTGTTGAAGTAATTGTCGTGGGAAGAAAAGATCGGAATTTGTTAAAAGTTGAGGAAGAGCTTTCCGAGCTAGGAAGCGTTATTACTGTAGGATTGGATTTGTTTAATCTAACGGAAGTGCAGGCTTTCGCTTCCAATCTTGCTACTCAATTTCCTCATATCCAGTATTTGGTAAATGCAGCAGGCTATTTTAGCCCGAAAGCTTTTTTAGCACATACGGAAGAAGATTATGATATCTATCATCGTTTTAATAAAGCTTTTTTCTTTATAACGCAGGCGGCAGCTAAGGTTATGGCCAACAACAAATCAGGGTCTATTGTAAATATTGGCTCTATGTGGGGCAAGCAAGCCATTAAAGCTACGCCTTCATCAGCTTATTCAATGGCAAAGGCAGGTTTGCATAGTTTGACGCAGCATTTGGCCATGGAATTAGCAGAATATCAGATAAGGGTAAATGCAGTGTCTCCAGCAGTTGTTATGACACCAATCTATGAGAGTTTTATCGATAAAGATCGGGTAGAAACCACTCTACAAGGCTTCAATGATTTCCATCCTATAGGAAGAATCGGATGCCCTCCTGATGTGGCATCTGTGATTCATTTTCTCTTGACCGATCAAGCATCTTGGGTAACAGGCGCTATTTGGGATGTGGATGGTGGTGTGATGGCTGGAAGAAATAATTAGTGGACAAACAAAATACTGGCAAAATCTTGCCAGTATTTTCGATAGTAACAAATGTCAATCCTTGATATTTTCTTGCTGAGAAGTGCCGCCACTTGATAAAGCTTCTAAAATGCTTTAGCTCGCATGGTGTATATTTGTGCCGAAATAGGCTAACGTGAACATCCGGGAAATTTTAACGAAATATCAAGCAGATCCACGAGTGGTGTGGCTTTCAGATGTAATAAGTGCAAATGACCACTCAAGGATACACCTCAAAGGACTCATCGGATCGAGCGATTCGGTGCTGGCTGCTGCATTGTATCTTTTGCAGCAAAAAAATATGCTCTTTGTCTTTCCAGATAAGGAGGAAGCCGTTTATTTTCTGAACGACTTGGAGAGTGTGCTTCATCAGCCTATTTTATTTTTCTCTTCTTCTTTTCGCAAACCATTTGATTTTACGCAGATAGATAGTAGCTGTGTGTTGCAACGTGCCGAAGTGTTGAATGAGCTGAGTCATTCTACTAAACAAGGGAAGTTAATCGTCACTTATCCGGAAGCCCTAGCCGAAAAAGTGATTAATCGAACTACACTGGAAAAAAATACACTTCAGATCACTATTGGGAACAAATTGGGTATCGATTTTATCAATGAGTTTTTGTTGGAATATAATTTTGATCGGGTTGATTTTGTGTATGAACCGGGCCAGTTTTCTATTCGCGGAGGAATCGTTGATATTTTTTCTTTTTCTAATGATTTGCCCTATCGTATCGAATTTTTTGGGGATTTAATAGAAAGCATTCGCACCTTCGGAGTTGAAGATCAACTATCTGTTAAACAGCTAACGACTATTCATATCGTTCCGAATGTGCAATCCGATTTTTTGTCGGATGAAAAAATTTCCTTGCTTGAATACATACCTAGTGATACACAGGTTTGGATTAAAGGGATGGAAGATCTATTAGGGGTCGTTAAGACCGGTTATAAAAAAGCTGTCGATTTTTGGGATGCCTTACCTGCTGAGGATAAGAAGCAGAATCCGGAGTGGGTTGCGCCTAAACATTGTTTCTCTAATGAGAAGTTATTAGCGGATCACTTTCAGGATTTTACTTTGGTCGAGTTTGGAAAGCAGTTTTTTTATTCAGCGACTGAAACGATGCAATTCGATATCAAACCGCAACCTTCGTTTAATAAAGATTTTAAGCTGTTGGCTCATAACTTGCATCGAAATGAGGAACAACATATTCAGAATTTCATTTTTACAGATTCAGCCAAACAAGTAGAACGCCTTTACTCCATATTTGAAGACATCGACCAGTCGGCTAAGTTCATACCTGTGCACTTGTCTTTGCGCGAGGGCTTTATTGATTATGAGCAAAAAATCGCATGTTATACCGACCATCAAATTTTTGATCGGTATTATAAATACAAACTGAAGAAAGGATACGTCGGCACCGGGGCTATTACCCTGAAAGATTTGCGGGAGTTAAAACCAGGAGACTATGTTACCCATATTGATCATGGTATAGGCAAATATGCTGGTTTAGAAAAAGTCGAAATTAATGGGAAAATACAGGAGATGATACGCTTGGTGTATGCGGATGATGATCTACTGTATGTGAATATCAATTCACTAAATCGGATTGCTAAATATTCAGGCAAGGACGGCGGCCCCCCTAAAATGAATAAGCTTGGAAGCGATGTTTGGGAAAAACTCAAAAAAACGACTAAGAAAAA
Source organism: Pedobacter sp. (assembly GCA_008015505.1). GTDB lineage: Bacteria > Bacteroidota > Bacteroidia > Sphingobacteriales > Sphingobacteriaceae > Daejeonella. The sequence continues at coordinate 108,842 of SSFR01000004.1, read as the reverse complement.
GGTCAAAGACATTGCGCGGGACTTGATCAAGCTCTATGCACTTCGAAAATCTCAGACGGGGAATGCATTTACTCCAGATACTTTTTTGCAGACCGAATTAGAAGCCTCGTTCATTTATGAGGACACACCAGATCAAGTAAAAGCAACTGCTGATATTAAGAAAGATATGGAAGCACCCCATCCCATGGATCGTTTGATTTGTGGTGATGTGGGTTTTGGAAAAACAGAGATTGCCATTAGGGCGGCATTTAAAGCAGTTGCTGATAGCAAGCAGGTAGCAGTTCTGGTGCCCACGACCATTTTGGCTTTACAGCATTTCAAAACATTTTCGTCAAGGCTAGTGGAGTTTCCCTGTAACATCGATTACATCAATCGATTTAAATCGACTAAGCAGATTAAAGAAACCTTGCAACGCTTGAGTGAGGGTAAAATTGACATCATCATCGGGACGCATCGTATAGTCAGTAAGGATGTAAAATTCAAAGATTTGGGTTTGCTGATTATCGATGAAGAGCAAAAATTTGGCGTGGGGGTCAAAGAGAAGCTGAAGCAAATTCGGGTCAATGTAGATACGCTTACCTTAACAGCAACGCCTATTCCACGAACACTTCATTTTTCTTTGATGGGTGCTCGAGATCTAAGTATTATCAGTACGCCACCGCCCAATCGTCAACCGGTAGTAACCGAGCTTCATGTTTTCAATGAAAAGCTGATCAAGGAGGCGATCGAATTTGAAATGGGTCGGGATGGACAAATTTTCTTTATTCACAATCGGGTGCAGGATTTGTTGCAGTTGGGGGGGGTGATTCGGAATCTAGTTCCTAAAGCGCGCGTAGGCATTGCGCATGGGCAATTGGATGGGGATGCTTTAGAAGATGTGATGCTCCAATTTGTAGATGGTCATTATGATGTGTTGGTAGCAACCACTATCATTGAAGCGGGGTTAGATATTCCCAATGCCAATACGATTATTATCAATCATGCACATCTGTTTGGTCTGAGTGATTTGCATCAAATGCGGGGTCGTGTAGGTAGGTCTAATAAAAAAGCTTTTTGTTATTTACTGAGTCCGCCACTATCGACGTTAACACCTGAAGCCAGAAAGCGTTTGAGTACCATTGAGGAATTTTCTGACTTGGGTAGTGGCTTCAATGTGGCCATGCGTGACTTAGATATAAGAGGCAGCGGAAACTTATTGGGAGCTGAGCAGAGTGGCTTCATTGCTGAAATTGGGCATGAAATGTATCATAAGATATTAGAAGAAGCTATCCATGAACTCAAGGAAGAGGAGTTTAAAGAACTCTTTAAGGATGAAAAACCACGTCCGTTTATTTCTTTCACACAAATAGATACCGATCTAGAAGTTTTAATTCCGGATGAGTATGTAAGTAATATCACTGAGCGATATAATTTGTATACCGAGATTGCTAAACTAGAGGATGAAATTCAGCTAGAGTTATTTGAAAAACAATTGACAGATCGATTTGGCCCTATGCCGGAATCGGTGCGAGTATTATTAAATACATGTCGTTTGCAAAGGTTGGGTAAACAAATTGGATTCGAAAAGATATCATTTAAGCGATCGGTACTTCGTGGTTTTTTCACTACGAATAAGCAATCGCCCTATTTTGAAACGGAGCAATTTGTTGGGGTACTCCAGTTTGTACAAGCACATCCTAAGCTGTGTAATCTAAAAGAAGTTAAAAATACGCTTCGGTTATCGATTGATCATGTAAACTCGGTGGAAGAAGCTATCTTGATCTTGCAGAAAATTGCATGTAGTGATAAAGAGTATCACACTGGTTCAAAGTGAAATAATAGCTATCGATTTGTTAGCTGGAATGAGATAGTCAGAGTAAAGGTTGTTCTTACCGGGCTACCTTTAAATGTTCCAGGTATCCAGCGAGGGGAATGTTGTAATACACGTATGGCCTCTTCATTACACCCACTATCAATTCCATTGATAATTGAAATATCGCTTAAGCTTCCATCTTTTTCAACGACGAATCCAACATATACTTTGCCTTGAATACTATTTTCTTGTGCTTCGATTGGGTATTTCAAATTTGTGTTGAGATATTGTACCCAGGCCTGCTGTCCGCCTGGGAATTCTGGAGGGGTACTGACGGTATTGAGATCGTACAATTTATTTTCGGATGAAACGACTGTTGTCATTGAATTGTAGGGTTCTGTGGTATTTATAGAAGAGATGTTTTTTGTTTCGAGTTCTCTTAAAGAAATGATTTTTCCATCTTGAACGATCATTTCTATTTTAGAATCGCTGACTTCTTGTTTGCCTTGTGATGGTTTATAATAGCTCTGTCTCAGCATGTACGTAGCTGTTATTGAAGATCCATTTTGCTTGAATTCTAGGGATGAAACGATCCAGTTTTGCTGGAGGTGATGCATGTCCGCTAATCGTCTATTGTGTATTTCTTGGAGACGATCGAAGGTTAAATTATGATAGTTATAATAGGTCTGCGTTGGATTGGCAAAATAGCTTGGTGGGTCGAAGTATCCTTTATTTTGGTCATAATAAAAAGTATCGATGAATTTTGTTAACGAGTTTTTTATGGCTTGTTCACTCTCGCCCGAGTTGGAATTAAGTAATGTGCTATTGGCCTCGGTAGTTGAAGATAAAGAAGATGGTTGATTAGAGAATACTTTGCTGGGTTCGTCAACAAAGAAAGTAAGATACCCCAAAATTAAGATGATCATGCCTAGCCCAATACCAATATATAGTAATGATCGATCTGTATTTGAGCGCTTAAATTGGTCTTCCATAAGGTTTGTTATTTTTTGCTAAGATGATGTTTCTATTGGCCTATAAAGTTATACTGTTGGATGGAATTCTTCCAATTCAGAAAGTACATGAGCAGTCATTTGATTTGACAAGTGATGTGTGTTAATTTTTGTGAGTAATATTGTGTTTAAAATTATTAATTGTTAATTTATTTTATTTTAAGATAAATAAATAGTTTAAAATGCTTAAATTTGGTATAGAAGGGAAGATAAGTTCCATTTGTTGGACTATTAATGTGTGTATTTATGAAGAAGTTGTTTTATCTAATCATTTTGTTGGCCCTGTCGGTGACGGTTTATAGTCAGTCAGTTACTCCCTCTACTGTTTTTGATCAAAATCCACGTTATAAGGAAAGTTTGGAGCGTTACTCAAAGATGATAGATTCCTTGATTTCCTGGCATGGGATTACCATACAGCATACTTATAAGGCTTACGACTGGCGTGAGGCTAGAGATGCACGTAGAGAGCAGCGTAAATTATGGCGCCATGAAGAAAGAATGAATAGAAGCTACTATAATGATTATTATTGGCCGGACTATTATCCATATCGGGGTTATAATTATTATTATCCCAACTACCGTTATCCTTATTACAATCCTTATTATAATCCCTATGGACCTCGTTGGAGAAGATACCATTTTGGTGTAGGTATGGGATACTCTTGGTAGGTAATTTGGTATAAAAAAGATTGATTCATAAGTTTAATAGATCATTAGAATATTTTATATGAGATCAAAACAATCAATGGTGGCTATCGCCATAGTAATGGTAGTCGTTCTTGCAGTTTCATGCTCACGAAGAGTAACACGTATTGATCCTTCTCAGCAAGTGGATATCAGTGGGAATTGGAATAATACAGACTCACGTCAGGTTGCTGAGCAGATGACGGGTGATATCTTAGTTGCTCCATGGCTTACTAATCATTTAAGTGATCATGAGGGTAAGAAACCAGTAGTTATTGTAGGCTTGGTGGAAAATAAAAGTCACGAACGGATTGAGGCTGAAACTTTTATTAAAGAACTTGAACGCACATTTACAGAGTCACAGAAGGTACGTTTAGTACAAGGGGGTAAAAAGCGAGAAGAGCTTCGGGCTGAAAGGGCAGATCAGCAGACTAATGCTTCTGTTTCAAGTATGAAGAAATTTGGGCTTGAAAATGGTGCTGACTATATTCTTCAAGGATCAATCAATTCTATAGTTGATGCTTTAAATAGAAAAAAGGTAGTCTATTATCAGGTTGATCTTCAATTAACAAATATCGAGACAGGTGAAGTGGTATGGAATGGGGAGAAGAAAATTGCTAAGTATGTAAAAAATTGATGTTACTATCTTTAGTTTGTTGATAATCTTGATCTTGTAAAATTAAACTCAAAAACAATCACTCAAAATAATTTTAAACCGATGAAAATCGTAAAAAAAATCTTATTAGGAGTTTTAGCTGTAGTGGTTATTTTATTGATTATAGGGCTCCTTATGAAAAAGGATTACCATGTAGAAAGGGAGGTCGTTATTAATAAGCCTGCATCGGCTGTTTTCAATTATATTAAATTTTTGAAAAACCAGGCTAATTATAGTGTTTGGGCAAAAATGGATCCTAATGCGGAAATGAAATTTAATGGTGTTGATGGGACAGTGGGGTTTATCTCTGCGTGGGATAGTAAAGTAAAGAACGTGGGTGCTGGGGAACAAGAGATTAAGGCCATAAAGTTTAACGAGAGGATTGATTACGAGTTACGCTTTAAAAGACCATTTAGTTGCACTGATAAGGCATACATGATTACTGATAGTATTTCTGTTACGCAAACCAAGGTAAAATGGGGTGTTGACGGAAAGATGCATTACCCTATGAATATTATGCTGCCTATGATGAATATGAATAAAATGTTGGGTAGTGATTTACAAAGTAACTTGAATAATCTTAAAGTTCTTTTAGAGAAATAAACCCACTGACTTATTTGATTGCTTTTCCTTTCATGGTTTGGGCGATTGCTTGATCCATTACCCGCTCTGCAAAAGGGCGGGTAAATTCGTTTAATTGGTTCATGTTTTTTAAGATTAAATCTTTATTTCCTGAATTTAAAGTATCCTTAAGCGATTTGATTAAGTGGGTTGTTCCTTCTATTTCAACTTTGTGTAGTGTATGTTGGTGTTTACTAAGAAATTGTTCGGTGATATAAACCATTTGTTCTCCCTCTGTTCTGGCTTCAATGAGCATGCGCTGATTGATGTCTTCTCCAGCATGTTGGATACTTTCCAATAGCATTCTTTCTACTTCTTGATCCGTTAAGCCGTAGCTTGGCTTTATTTCCACTTCTTGTTTAGTGCCTGATCGCAGTTCATGTGCTTGTACTGTGAGTATGCCATCTGCATTCAATAAAAAGTGAATATCTACTTTGGGCAGACCAGCGGGCATAGCTGGGATGTTTTTTAAGTCAAATTCAGCAAGTTTTCGATTTTCTTGGACCAAGTCACGCTCTCCTTGGTAGACTGCAATTTTCATGTTGGCCTGTCCATCGATTGAGGTGGTGTATTGTCTGCCTGCTTTGGTGGGTATTTTTGAATTTCTTGGAATAATGACATCCATCAATCCGCCCATGGTCTCTACGCCCAGCGAAAGTGGGGTGACATCCAGCAATAAAATATCTTTTCGGTTTCCTGCTAGGATATCAGCCTGTATGGCAGCCCCCAGAGCAACCACCTCATCTGGATTGAGCTGATCTTGGCCTGGTTTGCCGAAAAAATTAGCTATTTTTTGCTTAACTAGTGGCGTTCTTGTTGATCCACCAACGAGGACTACCTCATCAATATCGTTCACAGTCAATTGTGCATCTTGTAAGGCATTTTTACAATGATCGAGTGTTTGGTTGACTTTTGGGGTAATCAAATCTTCAAAAGTAGTTTTGGTGATGGCGCAAGGAATGTTGCCTACCAAGCCATTGAATATATTTTGTGTGCTTAGTGCTTTTTTAGCTTCTTCGGCTTTGAGGCGTAATTGTTGAGCTAGTTTTTGATTGAGAAATACCTCTGTATGATTCAGCTTGTTTTGCTCGATCCAGTAATTAACAATGGCGCGATCGAAATCATCACCACCTAAAAAAGTATCACCACCAGTTGATAAGACTTCGAATATGCCATTTTGTATTCGAAGGATCGACACATCAAAGGTTCCGCCACCAAGATCATATACAGCTATGGTTTTTGTTTCCTCTGAATTTAATCCAATACCATAGGCTAAACTAGCCGCGGTTGGTTCGTTGACGATGCGCAAGATATCCAAACCTGCTAGCTTTCCAGCATCGCGTGTAGCTCCGCGTTGACTATCGTTAAAATAGGCTGGAACAGTAATCACAGCTCGTGTAATTTTAGTCTTTAAAGCATGCTCGGCTCTTTCTTTTAGCTCTTTTAGTAGGAGACTGGAAAGCTCTATTGGGGTATAAAAAGTATTGTCTACTTGGATACGTACTAAGCCTTCCGTTCCGTCGTCAATAATTTTATAGGAGAAAAAATCAGCATGGTCTTTAATATCCTGGTATGATCGGCCAAGCAAACGTTTCACTGAGAAAATCGTATGTGTTGGATCTGTAACCAAAAATGTTTTAGCCTCATTGCCTACCGTTAGGCTACCATCGGCATTAAAATGAACTACTGAGGGAACAAGTACACCCTTTCCCGTATCATTGATCACTTGTGGGTGTCCATCTGGATTAATGAAAGCGATCAAACTATTTGTGGTACCCAGATCAATACCTACCACTAAATCCTCTTTCTGGATTGAACCTGTTGCAATATTAATAGAAACTTTAGCCATAACACGTTTTCTCTACAAAGTTCAAAGGTAAAGGTTTAGAACGGTTAGCCAATGTGAGTGGCCTCATAGGTGTAGGTATGAGCTAACGCCTATTGTTTTTTATTACTTTTTTGGGGGCGATGAATTGATCATCTTGATCTGATGGAGGGTTTTTTAGTGGGATGTCTTGGATAAACTTGCACTGACCATGTGCTAGTTTAAAGCCATCGTAAGACATGTCTGGGCCATAAAACTCAGGTTTTTCTACTAATTTTTCATCCTTGGGAGCTAAATGATCGAATACAATTAATTCTTGTTCAGGTAAATAGTTGAGCATCATTGTCGAACTACTTGTATACTCAAAGATGATCCGTTTTTTGTTCGCATAATTTCCTCCACTGAATATAGGCATGCCGAAGTAAGCTTTATTGTCTTTGAAATACAGAATATCGATAATTTTTTTGGTGGTTTTGATCGTATTTCCCTTCCAGCCCAAGAGGATATAGTAGGGTGTTGATGTATCAGTAGTTACTGGAATAATCTTATAGTATTGTGCACCGTACCATTGATCATTTGTCGTGATGGTATCGGTAGGATGTTTTAAATTGGGTGTATAATCTATCAATGGATATAGCTTCAATTTATCGTCAGTGCTATTCATCTGAATAGTACCATAATATCGATAACTACCATCATCATTGAGTACATGCCAAGTGAATAGCCGAAAACGACCATCAGCTGATTGGGTGATTGATATGGACTTTAGTGAATCGAAGCCGTACTGGAATGAATGCGGACTTTTTAGTGCACTAACCAAAGTTTTGATCAAGGTGTAGTTCGCATTATATCTTTCAGGTCCAATTTCACCATGAGCAACCCGTTCACTTAGTTTTTTTAAACTGTCTTGCCAAATTTTTAATGATTGAGTGCCATCTTTTAGTGTCGGATGTGGTTGTGCCGATGCGGGCGTGAATACAGTAATGTAGCTAATTAAGCCTAGGGATAGGATGATGATCAATCGATTCATAGGATCATGTTTTCGATAACTAAGGCACTTGCTCCCCCACCTCCATTACAGATTCCTGCAACACCAATCTTGCCTGAATTTTGTTGTAATACATTTAATAGGGTAACCACAATGCGTGCGCCAGATGCTCCTAGTGGATGCCCTAGAGAGACAGCCCCACCATAAACATTGACTTTTGCAGGGGCCAGGTGGAGTAGTTTGTTATTGGCTAATGAAACAACAGAAAATGCCTCGTTGATTTCAAAATAGTCTACATGGTCGATTGTCAAGTTTGCTCTTTGCAAAGCAAGGGGGATGGCTTTGGCAGGAGCCGTGGTAAACCACTCAGGTGCTTGTTGTGCATCTGCATAGGCAACGATTCTAGCAATTGGGTTTAGCCCAAGTTCTTTTGCTTTGTCTTTGCTAATTAAGACTAGTGCTGCAGCTCCATCATTGAGGGTCGATGCATTGGCAGCCGTAACCGTTCCATCTTTTTTAAAAACAGGCTTTAGAGATGCCATTTTTTCAAAGGAAACAGAGTGAACCTCTTGGTCATCGGAGATAAAGGTTGTGACTCCTTTTCGATCCGTAATTTCTACAGGTATGATTTCATGCTTAAACTTACCCGCAGTTTGTGCGGCTTGAGCACGTTTATATGATTCAGTTGCATAAGCATCTTGTTCTTGCCGGCTAATGTGATATTCTGCTGCACAAAGTTCTGCAGCAGAGCCCATGTGATAATTGTGGTATACGTCCCATAATCCATCTTTTACCAAGCCATCAATAAGTTGCCCATCTCCTAATCGGTAACCACTGCGGGCTTTATCTAAATAGTAGGGCACATTACTCATACTTTCCATTCCCCCAGCAATGACAATATCATTCAACCCGAGGGCAATACTTTGAGCGCCTAACATAATTGCTTTTGTTCCGGAAGCACATACTTTATTAATTGTAGTAGCAGGAATGGGGGGGAGGTCAGCGTATTTAGCAGCTTGTGTCGCGGGTGCTTGTCCCACATTAGCTGATAAGACGTTTCCCATAAAGACCTCTTGTACTTCATCAGCTCGGATGCCAGCTTGTTTGACAGCAGCTTTGATAGCAGCAGCACCCAGCTTGCTGGCCGACAACGAAGATAATGACCCTCCAAAGCTGCCAATTGGTGTACGAATGGCAGCCAATATATATACCTCTTTCATAGAATTTTAGAACTGTTTAACGAGTTGCAAGTTAGGGATTTGGGTTGATATGCATTTGAAGTTTTTGTCATATTTATTGAACAAGAGAGCCTGTTTATTGAAATAAATTATTTATTTTTAATTATACTTTAATAATACAATATACTATTGTGATGGTTTGTTAGACTATTTATTTGAGATACTGTATGTCTAAAAAGAGAACGAATTATGAGAGTTATAGGGGAAAGTCATTCCGATCTAATGAAACGCTATCCAGGTTTGTATCAGGTGGCCTCACAGCCCATCGCTCCCAAGCCTAAAAAAGAGAGTTTTAGTAGGAAGTGGGATAAATTTATGGTTCGGTACCAAGGAGCGTTTGGTAAAGCGGGGGTGGAAGATGCTATGAGGAGATTAGGCGCAGATGCCCCTGTCCATTTTTATGCAGGTAAGATTAATCGTGTTTCATTAGCACCTGGTGATATTTTTATTCAGTACAATAGTAGCAGGAAGCATAACCCTCATAAGTTACCTCAGCTTTTAACCGGTAATTTTAAGTTTTCGAATTTTACACATGGTGGATTAATTGTATCTAATACTGAGCTGATTCATGCAGGAGCACCTGATGCCGAGGATGTAACTAATGAGACCCCGTTACATAAACACTATATTGATGATATCTTTAATGCAAAGCGAGAGTATCGTATTTTCCGTCCGCGGAATAGAGAGTTGGCTAGTAAGATGGTTGAGCTAGCAGTCGATCTATGTGATAATCGCTATATTCCTTTTGCTGGTATTGTCATGCCCTCTAAGGAAGATTTGAAAAAAGGTATTAAGGGTATTACTGACTTTCTGAAGGAGGCACGTGCTTGTAAGGGAGATAGGGCTATTTTTCGTTTCTCTAGAAAAGCTAGGCAAATCAAAGATTGTGAGCAGTTACGCAAGGAATATAATGATATGATCGGTGTTGATTATGCAGTACTTGATCAATATGCAAGGCAGCTTGAAATAGATATGTTTAATGATCTTGCAGCTAAAGGGATTGATATCTATGCACTAGATCCCAATGATATGGATTATCTCAGAGCATGGCATCATGAACAGGTAGAAACGTTTAAGGTGGAAAATTATGCAAGTACCAAGCGGTTTCTATGTACGCAATTTGTGGCATGGGTTATACAGCTTTCTACGGTTGTTCTTCATGAAATGAATCCTATAAGGTTTCCATTAGATATTGCTAATGTACTGCCTATTCGGGATACAAAGGCTATACCAGCACGTTTAGCGCGACTTTTAACCAAGAGTCCCCATTTTATTGAATTTAAGAGCGAGGAATCTTATGGGGTGCCGCTTGTCGATCCCGTGCCTATTTCTGGCGTTGCCCTTGGCTTAGTCGGGGAGATTGGCGATACTGACTTTTCTCCGCCTCTTCAATCTGTACCAGCAGGAAAGACTTTGGATGACATATTTAATGAGCCAATGCCGGCAGGTTTGCAGGCACCCATTGTTGGTGTTCCACGAGTACCACCACCTATACCAACTGGTACTTCAATTTTGGATCAGCATATTCCGGCTGGGCTGCAAGCGCCGCTTATACCAATGGTGCTCGGTGGAATTCCTCCTGTTAAGAAAAAAAGACAGGCTCCATTACCCCCTCCGCGAGTTGGACCCAAAAGACAAGCACCATTACCTCCGCCATTTATTGTTTGAAATTTTAGTTTTTGAATAAACTTTAAACAAGCCCATGAGGTAGTTTATTGAAAAGTTGAGGATGGTAGAATAGCTGAGTTAGCTGTGGGGTTCTTTAATGGACTATTTAAAAAAATAAGTATGATTGCATAATAATTCTATAATTAGATTAGATGGATATTCAGTCTGTTTTTCAAGCGGCTCGTGCAGTGCAAAAGAATGCTTATGCGCCTTATTCTAATTTTTCTGTAGGCGCTGCCCTACTGGGAGAGTCGGGTCAAATTTTTACAGGGTGTAATGTGGAAAATATTTCTTATCCATTGGGCTTATGTGTCGAAAGGTCAGCTGTTGCTTCTATGATTGCTGCAGGAGAGCGAAAGATCAAGGCAATAGCAGTGTGTGTTCCAGAAGGTATAATAGATGGTTCTCCTTGTGGGGGTTGCCGACAAGTGCTCTGGGAGTTTTGTACTGTTGAGACTCTTGTTTATGTTATCCAGCCAATCGGTGATAATTATCATTTGTGGACTTTGGGAGACCTACTTCCTTTTGCATTCAAAAGCCTTACCTCTTAGCATTACTTAAGATTAGATTCTCCTAAGGGGCTTGTTTAAAGTTTATCTAATTTCACTCTTTTGATTCTTTTTGGCTGCAATTTCGTTGGATTTTTTGACCATAGTGCCCTGCTATGGCTCCAAAACTCGCCTCATCTCGCTCAAAAATAATCGGCAATAGTTTCATAAAATAAACTTTAAACAAGCTCAAGGTGTTTTATTTCTTCTAAACCCATTATTTAACATTAATTTAAGATTAATTATAAATAAAAATACGGATGTTTGATTATAGCTCCTTTACTCATCCGTATTATGAAGAAAACCTATTTATTATATCTAATAGTTATACTCTTATGCACATATGCTTGCAAAAAAGCATTAACTGAGCCAGAAGAGGGGAAAGTACAGGGATTTGTTGAAAGCACTAAAGGTACCTTACTATCCAGGGCTAGTATTGATGACTATATCACCAATATGATTCAAACAAAAGGGGAATTTAAATGGGCTGATGCAAGTGAAAATATAGTGTGGAGTGCTTTGAACAAGTCTGATAAAGTGTTATCGATAGGGTATAAGCCAGAAGTCTGGACAGTGGATGACGTTGGTGCTAAAATGCATACCATTAATCTTCAATCCAAAGAATGGCTGGATGCTAAACAACAAATATTACAATTGGTTTTGGAGGAAGAACGAAAAAGTAGGCCTAACTTAAAAATAGTGGACTTAGAAGTTTGGCCAGAAAAATATTTACCTGTCATTTATGTATCAGCCCAATGTTTGAGTACTATTGAGACATTACGAGCTTCCAAATTAGTTCGCTATGTTGAACCGATTGGTTATTGTGATTCTACGCCCGTAAGGGCGGCAAAAAATCAAGGCAATAGTCTTAAAAGCGTTGATTGGCTTTTTAATTTTGGTTGCAATGGCGCCCCTGCTTATGCTGGACAACTCTTGCAAGACACCGATTATAGTTTAGTCTCTCCTTTAAGCAAAGCGAGTTGGAATTATGATTATCATCATATACAAGCCGGCTGGAGGGTAAGTAGTGGAAGGGGGATCAAGGTGATGATTATTGATACTGGATCTAGCGAGAGACAGGAGAACTTAGGCGCCAATTTTAATCAGGGGGAGTCTTATGGTCGCAGTATAGAACATTTGGTCACCTTGCCTAGTTACAGTCCTTCTGGTGCAAAAGAAATGCCGGATGATATATGTGGTCATGGGACTAGAATGGCTGGTATACTTGCTGCACCCCGAGGAGCTGATGGCAGTGCGTGTGGTATTGCTTATAATTGTGATTTGGTGACTGTACGGGCGGCAGAGAGTGTATTGTTAAATCAAAGTCGTGAGGTAAAAGGTGTTGCTGACGCTTTCAATTTGGCGGCTCATAGAGATGATATTAAGATAATTAGCATGAGTATGGGTTATATTTCTCATATATCTACTATTGCTGATGCGGTTAGAAATGCGGCTAATCGTGGTAAACTAATTTTTTGTGCAGCTGGCACATCCTCTACGTGGACAAGTTGGCTGCCGGTAGTTTTCCCAGCTAATATGCCGGAAGTAAATGCAGTGACAGGAATTAAAGATAATCTGAAGGAGAGATGTACTACTTGCCACGAGGGTCCAGAGGTAGATTTTGTGGTTGTTATGCAAAAGGGCGATAGTGGATTAGGGGCACTTACTTTAGCTTCCAATGGGTTTATGCCGGCGACAGTTGGGGGTTCATCGGCTGCTACAGCAAGTATGGCTGGTATGGCTGCCTTGGTTTGGAGCAAGAATCCTGAGAAATCAGCGGCTGATATCTTAACTACCCTTAGGCATTATTCTACTAATCCTACAAATAATATTAATTGGGGTTTTGGTCTTTTGGATGTGGGGGCAGCATTAGGTGTAAATTAGTAATGGGCTTACTTTAAAGCTTAATTATTTTTTGCTAAAACGTCTGCACAGTTCATTCCATCAATAGCTGCAGAAATGATGCCTCCAGCATATCCAGCACCTTCTCCGCAGGGGAATAGTCCCTTTACTTGTGGATGTTGGAGCGTTTTGGGGTCCCTTGGGATTCTAATAGGGGAAGAAGTACGGGATTCCACACCTACCAGAATGGCTTCATTCGTGTAATAACTTTTTCCTTTAATAGTTTGAGCAGACATTTTTTTTCCGAAGCGAGGTAAAGCTTTTTGAAGACGTTTGGTAATAAAATTGGGTAGGACCTCATCAAGTAGGACACTTTTTGTACCGGGTAAATAGGAGTTAGGGGGTAGATCTGTCGAAAGTTTACCCTGAACAAAATCGATCATACGTTGAGCAGGGGCTACAAGTTTGCCTTCCCCTGCTATAAATGCACGTCTTTCTATTTCCGCTTGAAATTGTAGTAGTCTAAGGGGATCACTATCAGTGCCTGGGACGTCAGTTAAGTCGATTTGCACTACCGTTCCGGAGTTGGCATAAGGATTATTTCGTTTAGAGGGGGACCAGCCATTCACCACGATTTCCTGATCAGTTGTAGCGCAAGGGGCAATAATTCCGCCTGGGCACATGCAAAAAGAAAATACGCCACGATCATCAATTTGTTCCACCAAGCTATAATAAGCAGGAGGAAGGTGAGGATCCCGTGTTTGACAATGATATTGTATCTGATCAATAATTTGTTGTGGATGCTCAATGCGTACACCCAAAGCAAATGGTTTAGCCTCTAGCTGAATATGTTTTTGATGAAGTAGATGGTAGATATCTCGAGCCGAATGCCCCGTAGCCAGAATCATTGCTGAGGCTACAAAGGCATCTCCTGTGGCTGTTTTAACTCCTTTGAAACAACCCATTTGGATTAGGATATCGACTACTTTGCAATCAAAATGGATTTCACCCCCTGCATTTAAAATACGTTCTCGTATAGCTGTGATGATCTGAGGGAGCTTGTTTGTCCCAATATGGGGGCGCGCATCGATCAAGATATCTTCTGAGGCGCCATGTGCAACCAATGTTTTCAATACATGTTGAATATCTCCACGTTTATTGGAGCGCGTGTATAGTTTGCCATCAGAATATGTACCTGCACCTCCTTCTCCAAAACAATAATTTGACTCGGGATTGACTATGCCCATTTTATTGATCGCTGCTAAATCGCGGCGACGGCGTTTGACGTCTTTTCCACGCTCCAGAATAACTGGTTTTAGGCCATGTTCGATGCAGCGTAATGCTGCAAATAGACCAGCGGGGCCTGCACCAATAATTAGAACTGGGTTTTGATCGCCTACATGAGGGTGCTTCACTGTGAATAGCTCAGGAATAGGCTGCTCATCAATATAAACCTTGATCTTTAAACGATAGAGAATTTGGCGTCCCCGTGCATCAATTGATCGTTTCAGTGTTTGAATATGTGTAATTCGTGAGGGGGTGATTTGGAGGCGGTCGCCAGCTAGTGTTTTAATTATGTCTGCATCTAGATGCTGCTCAGGCGGGAGGGCCAACTCAATTTCTTTTATCATTATGCGCAAAATATGTTAGCCTGTTTTTTAAGCAAATGTATAGAAATTGAAACCTATGCTGTAAATTCACCGGTAAAATTTAAAAAGTCATGAAGAAGATAATTTACGGTATCGTTGGTTTTTTTGCACTGCTTTCCTTGAGTTCTTGTGGTTATAACACTATGGTCCAATTGGATGAGCAAGTGAAATCACAATGGGCGCAAGTTCAAAATGTATACCAGCGGAGATCTGATTTGATCCCCAATTTAGTTAATACGGTGAAAGGGGCTGCTAACTTTGAGCAAGGCACCTTGGTGAAGGTTATGGAAGCTCGAGCAAAAGCAACTGCTGTAACTGTTGATCCAAGTAAATTAACGCCAGAGTCAATTCAAAAATTCCAAGCGGCTCAGGGTAATTTATCCCAGTCACTAGGTCGATTGCTGGTTGCTGTAGAAAATTATCCTCAATTAAAATCTAATCAGAATTTTTTGGAGCTCCAGTCTCAGCTAGAGGGTACTGAAAATCGAATCACGGTAGAACGTCAGCGATTTAATGAGGTTACTCAGCAATACAATTCAACCATTCGCTCCTTCCCTAATAACCTGATGGCTTCTATGTTTGGATTCCAGCAGAAGGGATATTTTCATGCAGAGGCGGGGGCCGAAAAAGCACCCAAAGTACAGTTTTAACATGGCGGCTCTTTTTAGTGATCAAGAGCAAGCCCTTATTCAAAAAGCAATAGAGGCCGCAGAGCGTTCAACTTCTGGAGAAATACGCGTATGTGTTGAGAAAAGATGCAGTGAATCTGCACTTGATCGGGCAGGTGCGTACTTTCGGAAGCTTGGGATGGACCAGACACTTCAAAAAAATGGAGTTTTGATCTATTTAGCACTCCAGGATAAGAAGTTGGCCATTATTGGCGATTTGGGAATCCACCAGGTGGTTCCAGCTGATTTTTGGCATACGGTTAAAGAGGCAATGTTGAAGCTATTTAAACAAGGACATATGGCCGATGGTGTTGTGCTCGGTATACAAATGGCTGGAGAAAAACTTAGGCAATACTTTCCTAGTATAAGCGACGACCAAAATGAACTCCCCGATGACATTGTTTTTGCAGATGGTAATTAATATCTTGATAGCTAGTTTTACATGCTATTTTATTAAGTTGAAATAACAATGACATTAGCAATCAAAAAATTAACTTATCCCTTTTTGTTGGTCTTTATTTCTACTTTATTGTTTGCTCAGACTTTTCCAGAGAAATCGGATCATTTGGTAACGGATTATACCCATACCTTGTCTACTGAGCAAGCCGGCCATTTGGAGAAAAAATTGGTTGCTTTTGATGATTCTACTTCCACTCAAATTGCGGTTGTTATTATAAGATCATTAGAGGGGTATGAAATTGCTGATTACGGCGTCCGTTTAGCCCAAAAATGGGGAATTGGTCATAAAAAGAAGAACAATGGTATACTATTACTTGTTTCATTAGGTGATCGAAAAGTAACCATTGAAACAGGATATGGAGTTGAGGGTGCACTACCAGATGCCATTGCCAGACGTATCATCGAAAACGAAATCAAACCCAATTTCAAACAAGGTAATTACTACCAAGGCTTGGAGCAAGGCACAGACGCAATTATTGCCTATACCAAAGGGGAATATAAAAATGATTCGATACAAAAAGGTGGTTCTGCACATGGAGGGAGGGGACTCTTTTTGGTCATATTGGTAATCATTATTATCGTCATTATTGCCCGTATTAATAGAGGAGGAGGTAATGGAGGGTCCCAAGTGATAGGTGGTAGGGGCGAAGCAAGTCCATTATGGTGGATATTCTTGGGATCGATTCTGGGTGGAAGAGGGGGTAGTAGTGGTGGTTGGGGCGGATCATCAAATGATGGAGGTGGATTTGGTGGATTTGGTGGAGGTGGGTTTGGAGGGGGAGGCGCAAGTGGAGATTGGTAGTTTTGATTTAGGGGCTCTAATTTTATTTTAATATTCCTGTTTCAAAAGTCAATAATTTCATTTATATTCATGTAAAATAGATTGTTAAAATTTATGAAAGCATTTGTGTTAGGCCTTCTATTCTTGACAAGTAACATCATGTTATATGGGCAAAATAAAATTTCTGAAGGGAATATTACTTATTCCGTAGAGTGGAATTTGCCTGAGCAAATGCAAGAGATGCAAAGTAACTTCCCAACGGAGATTAAAGTATATTTTAAAGGCGATTCCTCGAGTACAGTCACAGAGTCTCAGATGTATTCAAGCAATTTTATTCTGAATCCTGTCACTCAATTTGAAAAATTGTTGTTGGACATCCCGCTGATGCATAAAAAATATGCGGTAACATTCACCCCAGAGGATCGGAAAAAAATGGCGGATAAAATGCCCCAGATAGAGCTGAAAGATGCATCAGAAACAAAGACATTGGTAGGATACCAAGTTCATAAATATGCTGGTATTGAGAAAAAGGGTAATCAGACCTTTGATGCCTGGTTTACAAAAGATGTGGAGGTATTGCCCAACGCACTTTCGCGTTTTTACGATAAAAGCTATGGGTTCCCTGTTGAATTCACTACGTTTTTGAATGGCTTGTCATTAAAAGCAAGTTTAAAGGAAATTAAAAAATCAGCTGTTCCTGCGGGGCTTTTTAGTGCAGGAAAAGACTATGAAGAAATTACCGTCGATCAGTTAATGCAAATGAGTGGTGGTGAGCAGTAATTTGATAGGTTCTGGCATTGATTTTCCGATTATCAAGTATTTTTTTTAATTTTGCGTCCCACGTGTTACGCGTCATTCCCCCTAAATGAGACAACTCAAAATTACTCAATCCATTACCAATCGTGAATCACAGTCGTTAGACAAGTATTTGCACGAGATTGGAAAAGTAGATTTAATTACAGCTGAAGAAGAGGTTATTCTTGCTCAAAAAATTCGAGAAGGAGACCAAGTTGCTTTAGAAAGATTAACCAAAACTAACTTGCGTTTTGTAGTTTCGGTGGCTAAGCAATACCAAAACCAGGGTTTGACACTTGGTGATCTGATCAACGAAGGAAACTTAGGCCTTATTAAAGCTGCTAAACGTTTTGACGAAACCAAAGGATTTAAATTCATTTCCTATGCAGTTTGGTGGATCCGTCAATCTATTCTTCAGGCTATTGCTGAACAATCACGTATTGTGCGTTTACCACTCAACCAAGTGGGGTCGCTAAGTAAGATTAGTAAGGCATTTTCTAAGTTAGAGCAAGAATATGAACGTGAGCCTTCTCCAGAAGAGTTAGCAGATATATTAGAAACTACAGTAGATAAGATATCTGATACCTTGAGTAATTCTGGTCGTCATGTTTCTATGGATGCGCCCTTTGTTCAGGGGGAAGAAAATACTTTACTCGATGTATTGGAGAACAAAGATCCTAATACTGATAGCAGTTTAATCAACGAATCCCTTTCCGAAGAAATTAAACGTTCTTTATCTACATTAACAGAGCGTGAGCGTGAAATTGTTGTTTTGTTCTTTGGATTAAGCACCAATCACCCACTCTCATTGGAAGAAATAGGAGAAACGTTTAATTTAACCCGTGAGCGTGTGCGTCAAATAAAAGACAAAGCACTACAACGTTTGCGTCATACTTCCAGGAGTAAAATTTTGAAATCTTATCTCGGATAGATATACAGATAGTTTTTGAGAAATAAACTCTGATATTAAAAATAGAAAAGATTGGGTCATCACTCAATCTTTTCTATTTTTGGATTATTTCCATAATGATCACCTATCTATGCTAAACAAATATGAGACCGAACTCAGTCACTGGGTTGAAAAAGAAAAAAAAGCCATCGAGCTGGCCCATGTTGTAGGTAAGCTTTGGTTTGATCGTTCTATTGAACTTGTATTTTTTCGCAAACCATTATTTGATATTGGAAGTAGTGAGGTGTTAGCGCGTCATCAGTCTGCAAAACAGATCGTTGGCCAGGACATTTCGATTTTCGAAACTCATGCTTTAGCCCAAGCCATTGCTAAATCCAATCTAGCGCCTTCTCGTATTGATATTGGTAAACTTGCCTCGGAGTGGCTTAACTCTAATAGTACTATTTCTACTGTCGATGACTTTATTATTCAGAAGCTGGGTCATCATATTGGTAAGGACAAGATTAATTTACGTCCTCGGGATGTGGTACTCTATGGATTTGGTCGTATTGGCCGAATCGCTGCGCGTGAGCTTATTTCTCAGGCAGGGAAGGGAGAACAATTGCGTTTGCGCGCTATTGTAACCCGGAATTATAGTAATGAGGAACTAACTAAACGAGCCGAGCTATTACGAAATGACTCTGTACATGGGGCCTTTAGTGGAACTGTGATAGAAGATTTTGAAAACAGGGCACTCATTGTCAATGGACAAATGATATTTATGTTGGCGGCTAAAAGTCTACAAGAGATTGATTATACGACTTACGGAATTTCCAATGCCATTATCATTGATAATACAGGTATTGTCAGAGACAGAGAAGGATTGAGCCTTCATTTGAAATCGTTGGGTGTTGAAAAAGTACTATTAACTGCTCCTGGAAAAGGGGATGTTCCTAATATTGTTTTTGGAGTTAATCATGTTAGTTTGAGTCCAGAGGAAAAGATTGTTTCGGCAGCTTCTTGTACAACCAACGCTATTGTTCCGGTTTTAAAAGTAATTGAAGATCAATTGGGGATTGAAAAAGGGCATATTGAAACGGTGCATTCCTACACAAACGATCAGAATTTATTAGATAATTATCATAAAAAATATCGTAGGGGTCGTTCTGCTGCATTAAATATGGTCATTACAGAAACGGGTTCTAGTAAAGCTGTTGCCAAAGTGATTCCGGGACTGGAGGGGAAACTTACGGGTAATGCTGTACGTGTTCCTACACCAAATGTTTCTTTGGGAATATTGAATTTGGCCTTAGTTAAAAAAACCAGTAAAGAAGAGTTGGAGAAAATACTAAAAGATGTTTCACTTTCTGGGGAATTGGTTGAGCAGATTGAGTATTCCAAGTCAAATGAATTGGTGTCTAGTGATTTAATAGGTAATAGTCATGCGGCCATTATCGATGGACCAGCGACTATTGTATCTGATGATGGAAAATCCATTGTGTTATATATTTGGTACGACAATGAGTACGGCTATACTCGTCAAGTGATTCGACTGGCGAAATCCATTGCCCAGGTTGGCCGATTAGTTTATTATTAGTGAGTATTGGGTATCGCAGAATATTTCTCTAGAAGTGTTTTATTCTGTGGGCGTGTCCCTTTGGGTCGGGCTGTTTGCTGTTAGTCTTCGTTTCGCTACACTGTGGGCTATTCGCTTCTATCCCTTACGAAACCAGGAGTATGGGGGTTATTTCATGTTTTTTATCTGCTTAAATAAAAACATAAGTTAAATAATAAAAATAGTGGCCTAAGTATTTGAAAATTAATAACAGTTCCCTATCTTTGCCCACCATTCAAAGGGGATTTAATAATATGTATTGAGCGAAGCCCTACTGCTTCGAGGTACACAAATCAAAAAACATGTCAGGAATTATTGGAAAAAAAGTAGGAATGACCAGTCTCTTTGATGCTGAAGGAAAAAATATTCCTTGTACAGTAATAGAGGCGGGTCCTTGCGTAGTTACGCAAGTTCGGACAATTGGCCACGACGGCTATTCGGCAGTTCAGTTGGCTTTTGATGAGAAAAAAGAAAAAAATACTACTCAGTCATTGAAGGGTCATTTTGCAAAAGCAAAAACGACTCCAAAGCGTAAGCTAGTTGAATTTAAAACTTTTGAAGACGAAAAAAATCTAGGAGATCAAGTAACTGTTGATATTTTCTCTGAAGGTGACTTTGTTGACGTTGCAGGTACTTCAAAAGGAAAAGGATTTCAAGGTGTTGTTAAGCGTCATGGATTTGGTGGGGTTGGTAGTCAAACGCATGGTCAGCATAATCGATTGAGGGCGCCTGGCTCATTGGGAGCATCATCTTGGCCATCTCGTGTATTTAAAGGAATGCGTATGGCAGGTAGAACAGGGGGGAATCGTGTTAAAATTCAAAATTTGGAAATTTTGAAAGTATACCCAGAGCAAAATTTATTAGTAGTTGGGGGCGCTGTTCCTGGTGCGAAGGGTTCGTATGTAATCGTAGATAAATAGGAAGATGGAAATAAAAGTTGTCAATATTTCAGGAAAACAAACAGGCGTTGAGGTGCAGCTTCCGGGTGCGATTTTTGCGATAGAACCTAATGATCATGCTATTTATTTGGATGTTAAGCAGTATTTAGCTAATCAGCGTCAGGGAACACACAAATCTAAGCAGCGAAATGAGATTGCGGGTTCAACCCGAAAATTATATAAGCAAAAAGGCACGGGTGGTGCTCGTGCTGGATCAATCAAATCTCCGTTATTTAATGGCGGCGGTCGAGTATTTGGTCCTCAGCCTCGTGATTACAGCTTTAAATTGAATAAAAAATTGAAGTCTTTAGCTCGTAAATCTGCATTAACGTACAAAGCAAAAGATAATAATATTGTTGTATTAGAGGATTTTAATTTTGATGAAATTAAAACTAAAAAATATCTTCAATTGATGATGGATTTGAATCTTTCAAGTGAGAAAACCTTGTTGGTATTGCCATCATCAAATCATAATATCTATTTATCGAGTAGGAATATTAAACGTGCAAAAGTTACTACTGCTGCTCAGTTAAATACATATGATGTACTCAATGCAAATAAGTTAGTATTAACTACAGGAGCTGTTAAAACATTGGAGGAGGCATTTGCCAAATAAGATGGAGATTTTAAAAAAACCTATTTTAACGGAAAAAATATCAGCTTTAACTGAGAAATTGAATCGGTTTGCCTTTAAGGTAGACCATAGAGCTAATAAAATACAAATTAAGGAGGCCATTGAAAAAATGTATGGTGTATCCATTGATTCTGTTAATACAATGGTAGTATTTGGAAAAATGAAGTCACGTAATACAAAGGCCGGAATAGTTACAGGTAACGCTGCTAAATATAAAAAGGCTATCGTGACGCTTAAGGGTAGTGAAACCATTGACTTTTATAGCAACATTTAATTAGGACATGGCAGTAAAAAGATTCAAGCCGGTTACTCCTGGTACTCGATTTAGAGTAGGGGGAGATTATTCCGATGTAACAACCAATATACCAGAAAAGTCATTGGTTATGCCGATCAAGCGATCAGGGGGTAGAAATAGCTCAGGAAAAATGACTATGCGTTATTTAGGTGGGGGACATAAAAAGTCATATCGATTGGTTGATTTCAAACGTAATAAGACTAATATTCCTGCGATTGTTACAACCATAGAGTATGATCCAAATCGTAGTGCTAGGATTGCTTTGCTGCATTATGCAGATGGTGAAAAGCGTTACATTATAGCGCCAGATGGCCTAAAAGTTGGAATGAAAGTTATATCTGGAGATGGAGTACAACCTGAACTAGGAAATGCGCTTTTTTTGAAAAATATTCCATTAGGATCTATTATTCATAATATTGAATTAAACCCCGGCCAAGGTGCAAGTATTGCCCGCAGTGCAGGAACATATGCACAGCTTTCGGCTAGAGATGGTAAGTATGCAATCATTAAAATGCCTTCAGGTGAAACGCGTATGATTTTAGCGACTTGTATGGCTACGATTGGAACTGTTTCTAATCCAGAGAAGGCGAATGAAAGATTAGGAAAAGCAGGTAGAAAGAGGTGGTTAGGTCGTCGTCCTCGAGTACGTGGTGTTGCAATGAATCCTGTAGATCATCCGATGGGTGGTGGTGAGGGTAGAGCATCTGGAGGCCACCCTCGTTCAAGAAAAGGCCTTTTAGCTAAAGGCTTCAAGACCCGGGACAAAAAGAAATTATCTGATCGTTACATAATTGAGAGAAGGAAGAAATAATGGCTCGTTCAATAAAAAAAGGCCCTTACATAGATCATAATGTGGCAAAAAAGGTCCATTCTATGAATGAGGCTAATAAAAAAATGGTAATCAAAACATGGTCTCGTCGATCGATGATTTCACCAGATTTTGTAGGTCATACGTTTGCAGTTCATAATGGTAATAAGTTTATCCCAGTGTATATCACCGAAAATATGGTTGGTCATAAATTGGGAGAATTTGCTCCAACTAGGACGTTTAGGGGTCACGCCGAAAAGAAAAAATAAGCAATGGAAGCAGTAGCAAAACTAAATAATTGCCCTACTTCACCTCGTAAGATGAGATTAGTAGTTGATCTTATTCGTGGTGAGCAGGTTGAGAGGGCTTTATATATCTTGAGATATACTAATAAAGAGGCCGCGTTACGGGTAGAGAAGCTCTTATTGTCTGCAATTAAAAATTGGGAATCGAAAAATGAAGGTCAACGTCCAGAAGATAGTAAGCTATATGTGAAAACAGCTACAGTTGATGGTGGACGTCAGTTAAAAAGATTAAGACCAGCACCCCAAGGTCGTGGGTATAGAATTCGTAAGCGTTCCAATCATGTCACTTTAATTGTTGATAGCGGAAATATTGACCAACTAATAACTAACTAAGGAGTAATGGGACAGAAAGCACATCCAATAGGAAATAGATTAGGAATTATTAAAGGTTGGGATTCCAACTGGTTTGGTGGAAATGATTATTCTGATAAACTAGTTGAGGATGAAAAAATCAGAAAATATATTTCTGCACGTATTGCAAAGGGTGGTATTGCAAAAGTTGTAATCGAGCGCACGTTAAAACGCATCATCATTACGATTCATACTGCTCGTCCGGGAATTGTAATTGGTAAAGGAGGTCAAGAGGTTGATAAGATTAAAGAAGAGCTGAAAAAGCTTACTAAAAAAGATGTTCAGATCAATATTTTTGAAATTAAGCGTCCTGAGTTAGATGCTCAACTAGTAGGTGAGGGTATTGCAAAACAATTAGAAGCTCGTATTTCTTTTCGTCGTGCGATGAAAACTTCAATAGCTTCAACAATGCGAATGGGGGCTGAGGGGATCAAGATAATGTGTTCTGGACGTTTAGGTGGTGCAGAGATGGCACGTACAGAACAGTATAAAGATGGTAGAATTCCTTTGCATACTTTCCGAGCAGATATTGATTATGCATTAGCCGAAGCTCTTACTACCTATGGTAAGATCGGTATTAAAGTGTGGATATGTAAAGGAGAGGTTTATGGAAAACGTGACCTTTCACCAAATATTGGTCAATCAACAGGAGCAAAAGCTAGGATTGAAGGTGGTCAGGCATCTTTTAGCGGATCAGATAAAAGAGGCGGAGATATGGCAGGTGGTAGACGTTCAAATGATACTCGTGGTGGATTAGGAAAAGGGCCTCACAATAAAGGCGCTGGAGCTTCTGCTAGAGGGAGTTTTAAAGGAAAGAAATAATCAATATTTAAGAATATCGCTAAAACGATAGGGGAAGCGTATTATGTTACAGCCAAAAAGAACGAAGTTCAGAAAGATGCAGAAGGGAAGAATGAAAGGTTTAGCAGGTAGAGGTGCTGAACTGGCATTTGGATCTTTCGGAATTAAATCATTAGAACCGGCGTGGATTACAAGTCGTCAGATAGAAGCTGCACGTATTGCTGTTACGCGTTTCATGAAACGTGAGGGGCAAGTATGGATTCGTATATTTCCAGATAAGCCTGTTACTAAAAAACCTGCGGAGGTTCGTATGGGTAAAGGTAAAGGAGCTCCAGAGTATTGGGTAGCCGTAGTTAGACCAGGAAGGTTATTATTTGAAGCAGAAGGTGTTCCATTAAATGTAGCGAAAGAAGCCTTGCGTTTAGCTGCTCAGAAACTACCAGTACAAACTAAATTTGTCGTACGTAGAGATTACGTAGAGGTATAACTAGCCATTTGATAACGATATAACGTTTAATAAAATGAGATACTCCGAAATTTTAGAGCTGACGACAGAAGATGTTATCGCCAAAATTAATGAAGAGAAAACGAGTCTAACTAAGCTAAAATTCGCGCATGCTATTTCTGCTATTGAAAATCCACTTCGGATTAAAGCAGTTAGAAAAAATATTGCGCGTTTAAATACAGAATTGACAAGGCGCAACGCGGAAACTATAGTGTCCGCCGTAGAGGGGCATGTTTCCGAATAAATTTTAGAATCCAAGATGGAAAGACAATTAAGGAAGACAAGAATAGGGTTAGTAGTAAGCAACAAAATGAATAAATCTATAATTGTTGCTGTTGAAAGAAAAGTGAAACATCCTATTTATGGTAAGTTCGTAAAGAAAACTACCAAGTTCATGGCTCATGACGAAACTAATACATGTGGTATAGGTGATACTGTCTCAATTATGGAGACTCGTCCGTTGAGTAAGAATAAAAATTGGAGATTGGTTGAAATTTTAGAAAAGGCTAAATAGGTATGGTACAACAGGAATCAAGATTGAATGTTGCAGACAACAGTGGCGCTAAAGAAGTATTAGTAATTCGTGTTTTAGGTGGAACAGGTAAGAGGTATGCTTCTTTAGGTGATAAAATTGTTGTTACTATTAAGCACGCGCTTCCATCTGGGAATGCTAAAAAAGGAACTGTGTCTAAAGCTGTTGTTGTGAGGACAAAGAAAGAGGTTAGACGAAAAGATGGATCATATATTCGTTTTGATGATAATGCAGCTGTATTATTAAATGCGCAGGATGAGCCTCGAGGAACTCGTATTTTTGGACCAGTGGCTAGAGAGTTGCGTGAAAAACAATTTATGAAGATAATATCATTGGCACCGGAGGTTCTATAAAGATGAAATTGAAAATACAATCCAAGTTAAAGGTTAGGAAAGGGGATCTTGTCCAGATCATTGCTGGCGATTATAATGGAAAACAAGGTCGGATCTTGGAAATATTACGTAAAGATAATAGGGCAATTGTTGAAGGTGTTAATATAGTATCTAAACATACTAAGCCTAATGCAGCTAATCCTAATGGAGGTATTATTAAGAAAGAGGCAGCTATTCATATCGCTAATTTGATGGTGGTAGATGCGAAAACCAATAAACCAACGCGTGTAGGAAAGCATGCAAATTCTGAGGGGAAGTCTGTTCGTATAGCTAAAATATCTGGGGAGGAAATTAAGTAATGACTTACGTACCGAGATTAAAGTCAAAATATAAAGAGGAAATAGTTTCCATTTTAAAAGATAAGTTCCAGTACAAAAGTGTAATGGAGGTTCCAAAATTGAATAAAATATCGATTAATCAGGGTGTTGGAGCCGCTGTAACAGATAAAAAAATCATTGATAATGCAATCAATGAAATGAGTACTATTACAGGGCAGAAAGCAGTTTCAACTAGATCTAGAAAGGATATATCTAATTTTAAGTTGCGTAAGGGTATGCCTATAGGTGTTCGAGTTACTTTAAGGGATAATAAAATGTATGAATTTTTAGATCGTTTAATGGCTATAGCTCTTCCTCGTATTCGTGACTTTAAAGGAATTAATGATAAAGGATTTGATGGGAGAGGTAATTATACATTAGGAATTTCTGAACAGATTATTTTTCCAGAAATAAATATTGATCAGATTAATAAAATTATGGGAATGGATATTACATTTGTAACCTCAGCTAGTACAGATGCTGAAGCTTTAGAGCTACTTAAGCAGTTTGGGTTACCTTTTAAAAATCAAAATACAAATAGCAATGGCTAAAGAAGGTGTAAAAGCACGTGAGATTAAGCGTGCTAAATTAGTTGCTAGGTATGCTGGAAAGAGAGCAGCTTTGAAAGTAGCAGGAGATTTTGAAGGATTGGATAAATTGCCTAAAAATTCATCTCCAGTTCGTTTGCATAATCGTTGTAAGTTGAGTGGTCGTCCCAGAGGCTATATGCGTCAGTTTGGTATATCCCGGGTAACCTTTCGTGAGATGGCTTTGGCAGGTAAAATACCAGGAGTCAGGAAAGCAAGTTGGTAGCTTGTTGCGATTTTATTATAAAAAATTTCAAAAACAAAACTAAGTTCAGCCGAACTTTCATTGTAAATATATAAATGAGTGATAGGTATTTCTTTTTCATTTTAGAAGTAAACCATCACTAAGAATTAATAAAATGAATACAGATCCAATAGCAGATTATCTTACTAGAGTTAGAAATGCTGTTAAAGCAAATCACAGAGTTGTAGAAGTACCTGCATCTAATATTAAAAAGGAAATTACTAAGGTTCTTTTTGAAAAGGGGTATATTACTAACTACAAATTTGAAAATTCAACTACTCAAGGTATTATTAAAATAGCTTTAAAATATAATCCTATAACAAAAGTACCTGCAATACGTAGAATTTCTCGAATTAGTAAGCCAGGATTGAGAAAATATGCAGGAGTGAGTAACATGCCGCGTGTATTGAATGGTTTAGGGATAGCTGTTTTATCAACTTCAAGAGGTGTTATGTCTGATAAAGAGGCTAAGGACCTAAATATAGGTGGTGAGATATTGTGTTACGTTTATTAAGTTAGAGGAGAAGTATAAAATGTCAAGAGTAGGTAAATCTCCAATTCGCATTCCGGATAATGTATCCGTTATCGTTTCGGATACCAATATGGTTACTATAAAAGGCCCGAAAGGCGAACTAAGTCAGCAAGTTGACAAAGATATTACTGTAATGCAAGAGGAAGCTAGTCTTTTGGTTAAATGCTTTTCTACGCAAAAGCGTCATAAAGCTTTACATGGACTTTATAGATCGTTGCTTAGTAATATGGTGATAGGTGTTACTCAGGGATATCGCATAGAACAAGAGTTAGTTGGTGTTGGTTATCGTGCGACTAATCAAGGTAATACATTAGATATGGTGTTAGGATTTTCTCATCATTATGTTTTTCAATTGCCTAAAGAGATAAAAGTTTCTACTACAGCAGAAAAAGGAAAAAATCCCACGATCATTATTGAAAGTATAGATAAGCAGTTGTTGGGCCAAGTAGCAGCTAAAATAAGATCTTTACGTTCTCCTGAACCATATAAAGGAAAGGGAGTGAAGTTTGTTGGTGAAATATTACGGAGAAAAGCGGGTAAGTCAGCAGCTAAAAAATAATATTTATTATCATGGCAGGAGTTAAAATATCTCGTAGAGAACGTATAAAAAAAGGAATTAGAAAGAAATTGTCTGGGTCCTTGGAGCGTCCACGTTTATGTGTGTACAGAAGTAATAAAGGAATATATGCTCAAATTATTGATGATAGCGGTGGGAAAACTATGATCTCTGCATCATCACTATCAAAAGATTTTGTTTCCAAAGGAACTAAATCTGACCAGTCTAAAGAAGTAGGTAAGTTAGTTGCTCAAAAAGCTTTGGCTGCAGGTATTAGTCAAGTAGTTTTCGATAGAAATGGGTATTTATATCATGGTCGAGTGAAGTTTTTGGCAGAAGCTGCTAGAGAAGCTGGTTTAATATTTTAATTTGATATACGACATGTCAGCTATTAATATAAAAAGAGTAAAAACAAGCGAAATAGAGCTTAAAGATCGCTTAGTTAGCATCCAACGTGTTGCCAAAGTTACCAAAGGAGGAAGGACATTTAGCTTTTCAGCTATTGTCGTGGTTGGTGACGAAAAGGGGGTAGTTGGCTATGGTTTAGGTAAAGCTAAGGAAGTAACAGAAGCTATTGCTAAGGGGGTAGATGATGCAAAGAAAAACTTAGTTAAGGTGCCTGTGATTAATGGGACAGTGCCTCATCAGCAATATGGTAAATTTTCAGGGGGGTATGTGTTTATTAAGCCAGCGGCAGATGGTACGGGAGTAATTGCTGGAGGTGCGATGCGTGCTGTTTTGGAAAGTGCGGGTGTTCATAATGTATTAGCAAAGTCGAAAGGTTCGTCTAATCCTCACAACGTAGTAAAAGCAACTGTGGC
The DNA here is from genome assembly GCA_008015505.1 of Pedobacter sp. Taxonomy (GTDB): domain Bacteria; phylum Bacteroidota; class Bacteroidia; order Sphingobacteriales; family Sphingobacteriaceae; genus Daejeonella. The sequence continues at coordinate 80,497 of SSFR01000004.1, read as the reverse complement.
GGCTCTATCACAAATGCGAGATGCATATACAGTAGCTCAACAGCGTGGGGTAGATTTAAAAAAGGTTTTTAACGGATAAGGGAGGGAAATTATGGCGAAGATAAAAATCACACAAATTAGAAGTGTTATTGATGAAAGTGAGCGTCAGAAGAGAACTATGAAAGCTCTTGGTTTGAAAAAAATAAACCATTTTGTAGAAGTTGAAGCAAATTTAGCTATCATTGGAATGGTAAGAACAGTTAATCATTTGGTAGCAATAGAGCATATTTAGATATGAACTTAAGTAACTTAAAGCCTGCAGAAGGTTCTGTAAAAAATAGAAAACGGATTGGGCGTGGTACAGGATCCGGACGAGGAGGAACATCGACCCGTGGTCACAAAGGCGCAGGTTCTCGTTCTGGTAATACAAGCAAGATTGGTTTTGAAGGGGGGCAGATGCCGCTACAGCGTCGTTTGCCTAAGGTTGGTTTCAAAAATATAAATCGGGTAACTTATGTGGGAATTAATTTAGATGTTTTACAAGATTTAGCTGAAAGGTATCAGTTAAATCAGATAGGAGTTGATACCCTTCAAGAGCATGGATTAGCAGCACATAATGACCTAGTTAAGATACTGGGAAGAGGAGAACTTAAAGCCAAACTAGAAGTTAAAGCGCATGCGTTTTCAGTCTCTGCTTCAGCAGCCATTGAACTACTTGGAGGTACAATAGTTAAGCTATAATTCATGAAAAAACTGATAGCAACTCTATCTAATATTTGGAAAATAGAAGATCTAAGAGCGCGAATTTTATTCACGCTTTTTTGTCTATTAGTATATAGAGTAGGGTCATTTATTGTCTTACCTGGGGTTAGTCAGGTGGCTTTACAAAATCATGCTAAAGAGGGTTTGCTGGGTTTATTGAATATGTTTGCTGGAGGTTCTTTTTCTAGAGCCTCGATTTTTGCTTTAGGAGTAATGCCTTACATATCGGCATCTATCGTAGTGCAATTACTTGGAATAGCTGTTCCATATTTTCAGAAATTGCAGAAGGAGGGTGAGAGTGGGCGTATGAAGCTTAATCAAACGACTAGGTATTTAACAATAGCTATCACTGTGTTACAAGCGATAGGTTATGTGAAATCTCAAATTACTCTTGAAGCAAAAGAGATGTCGGAACCTTTATTTACTATTTCTTCTATGTTTGTGCTTACCGCTGGGACAATGTTTGTGATGTGGTTAGGCGAAAAAATTACAGATAAAGGAATAGGTAATGGTATATCTCTAATTATTATGGTAGGTATTATTGCTCAATTGCCATTTAGTCTTATTTCAGAATTTGGTTCTAGGATGGGTGGACAAGGTGGATTAATCCCCTTTATTGTTGAAATTGTTGCATTATTCTTGGTAGTGATGTTTACTATTTTGATTGTTCAGGGAGTTCGTAAAATACCTGTACAGTATGCCAAAAAAATTGTAGGTAACAAACAATATGGAGGCGCTCGCCAATATATTCCTTTGAAAGTTAATGCAGCTGGCGTGATGCCAATTATATTTGCTCAGGCTATCATGTTTGTGCCAGCAACAATTGGGCAGTTTTTCCCTGGTACACAATCTTCATTTTTATCTTCGTTAAGTAATTATACCTCAGCTACATATAATATTACTTTTGCAGTGATGATTATTCTTTTTACGTTTTTTTATACAGCTATCACAGTTAACCCGGTGCAAATGGCTGATGATATGAAAAAGAATGGAGGATTTATTCCTGGAGTAAAGCCGGGCTTAGCCACAGGTGAATTTATAGATTCAGTTATTTCGAAAATAACTTTGCCTGGTTCTGTTTTCTTGGCTATTATAGCAGTTCTTCCTTCAATAGCTATTATTATGGGAGTTAATAGTCAGTTTGCACATTTTTATGGTGGTACTTCTTTGCTTATTTTAGTAGGGGTTGTTTTAGATACTTTACAGCAGATTGAAAGTCATTTGTTAATGCGTCATTATGATGGTTTGATGAAAAGTGGTCGTGTGAAAGGACGTACACCAGTAGAGGCTGTTAGTGCTATGACCTAGGTAGAAGTATTGAGATGTCAAAGGTGTATTATAAGTCTCCTGAGCAAATAGAAGGGATCAGAGAAAGTGCGTTATTAGTTTCTAAAACACTTTCGGAAGTTGCAAAGGTAATAGATGTTGGTGTTAAAACAATAACCCTAGATAGATTAGCTGAAACCTTTATCCGTGATCATGGAGGGATTCCAGCTTTTTTGAATCATCCAGGAGTTTTGAGTTCCTTTCCAAACTCACTTTGTATTTCATTGAATGATCAAGTGGTACATGGTTTGCCTGGAGATTATGAATTGAAGGATGGAGATATTGTGTCTGTCGATTGTGGGACTATATTGAAGGGCTTTTATGGAGATTCAGCGTATACTTTTCCAGTTGGAAAGGTATCAGAGGATATTTTAAAGCTCTTAAAAGTAACTAAAGAATGTTTGGATTTGGGTATTGAAGCAGCTGTAGTCGGAATGCGTGTGGGTGATATTGGATATGCCATCCAGCAGCATGCTCAGAAGATGGGATATGGAGTTGTTAGGGAGCTTGTAGGGCATGGAGTTGGGGTTGAGTTGCATGAAAAACCTGAAATTCCTAACTATGGTAAACGTGGTTCAGGGATGAAGTTAGAGGAGGGGATGGTTATTGCTATCGAACCTATGATTAATGCTGGAAAAGCTGCTGTTAAATTTTGGAATGACGGTTGGACAGTAAGTACCGTAGATGGAAAATGTTCGGCTCATTTTGAACATACAGTCTCCGTTCAGAAGGGGAAGGCAGATAAACTTTCTACTTTTAGTTATATAGAAAAAGTTCTAAAGCGTAATTAGTAAATGTTTATTTTTTTTGCGTAAATTTGCAACCCAATTCAGCGGTTTTTTATAAAATATAATAAAGATATATGGCCAAACAGGCTTCAATTGAACAGGATGGAATAATTAAGGAGGCATTATCAAATGCTAGGTTTCGTGTTGAATTGGAAAATGGGCATGAGATTATGGCTCATATATCTGGTAAGATGAGGATGCATTATATTAAAATTTTGATAGGAGACAAAGTTAAGTTAGAAATGTCTCCATATGACTTAACTAAAGGTAGGATAACTTATCGGTACAAATAATAAGCAAAAAAGATGAAAATTAGGGCGTCAATAAAAAAACGTAGTGCGGATTGTAAGATTATTCGTCGTAAAGGGAAACTTTTTGTGATTAATAAGAAAAATCCTAAGTACAAGCAGCGTCAAGGATAATTTTGAACACATCATCAATATAGATAAATGGCAAGGATAGCAGGTATAGATTTACCAAAAAATAAAAGAGGAGAAATTGGACTTACCTATATTTTCGGCATAGGTAGAGCTACTGCTCAGCGTATACTTAATCATGTTGGAGTTGGCTATGATGTAAAGGTTCAAGATTGGTCAGATGATCAATTAACAGCCATTCGTGCACTTATTTCGGATGAGATAAAAGTAGAGGGGGCCTTACGTTCGGAGGTTCAGTTGAACATTAAGCGCTTGATGGATATTGGATGTTATCGTGGTCTACGTCATCGCAAGGGCTTACCTGTTCGTGGGCAACGTACGAAGAATAATACCCGTACACGAAAAGGTAAACGTAAGACTGTTGCTAACAAGAAAAAGGCTACCAAGTAATACTACATAAATAATGGCAAAGACTAAAAAAGTAACTAAAAAGCGTGTTGTTGTAGTTGAATCGGTGGGCGAGGCTCACATCAATGCTTCATTCAATAATATAATTGTTACGTTAACAAATACTCAAGGACAGGCCATATCATGGTCATCGGCAGGTAAAATGGGTTTTAAAGGCTCTAAGAAGAATACGCCATATGCTGCTGGTCAAGCTGCGTCAGATTGTGCTAAAGCTGCTTATGATCTAGGTTTGCGGAAGGTTCAAGTATATGTTAAAGGCCCTGGATCTGGTAGGGAGTCCGCAATTAGGACGTTACAAACAAATGGAATAGAGGTTACTTCTATACATGATAATACCCCTCTTCCTCATAATGGATGTCGCCCCCCTAAACGAAGAAGAGTTTAATTTTAATTTACAATTGGTTTTAAAGCTAAGATTCGGCAGCTAAAGGCTGTATGATACTTTAAAAATGTTATAATAATGGCAAGATATACTGGACCAAAATCCAAAATTGCAAGAAGATTCAGAGAGCCTATTTTTGGTCCTGATAAAGCATTAGAAAGAAAAAATTATCCTCCTGGGATGCACGGGACTTCTAGGAAAAGAGGAAAGCAATCAGAGTTTGCTATTCAACTAATGGAAAAGCAAAAGGCAAAATACACTTATGGTGTACTTGAGCGCTATTTCGAAAATTTATTTCATAAATCTTCAGCAAAAGAAGGAATTACTGGAGAAAATTTATTGAAATTTTTGGAAGCTCGTTTGGATAATGTTGTTTACCGTTTGGGAATTGCTCCAACTCGTTCATCAGCACGTCAATTGGTAAGCCATCAACACATCACTGTTAATGGATCTGTGGTTAATATTGCGTCTTATTCTTTGCGTCCTGGGGATACTATTGCTGTCCGTGAGCGTTCGAAATCACTAGAAGTAATTGTAAAATCTCTTCTAGGGAGAAAATTAAATAAATATAGTTGGTTAGAGTGGAGCCCATCAGAATTAACAGGAGTTTTCATAAACTATCCAAATAGGGATGAAATCCCCGAAAATATCAAAGAAAATTTGATTGTCGAATTGTATTCTAAGTAAAATAAATGAGCATAATTTTAGATTTTGCTCATGCTGGATTACATTTAAATAGTATCAATTATATTAACCATAATAATAAATGGCAATTTTAGCATTTCAAAAACCGGATAAGGTTATCATGCAAAAATCTACGGATTTTGATGGAACATTTGAATTTAGACCATTAGAACCTGGATTCGGTGTTACAATTGGTAATGCTTTAAGGAGAATACTTTTATCTTCTTTAGAAGGTTTTGCAATTACTTCAGTTCGCTTTTCTGGCGTATCTCATGAATTTTCTACAATTAAAGGTGTAGTAGAAGATCTAACAGAGATTATCCTTAATTTAAAGCAGGTGCGGTTTAAGAAAATAGGTGAATCTGGTGATTCTGAAAGGATATTTGTAGTCGTTAATGGCAAAGAACAGTTCAAAGCTGGTGAAATATCTAAGTTTTCAAGCAATTTCACTGTGTTAAACTCTGACATGGTAATTTGTAATATGGAAACCTCAGTTACGCTTGAGTTGGAATTAACAATTAATAAGGGTAGGGGATACGTTGCTGCTGAGGAGAATAAAAATATAGATTCCCAGCTTGGAGTTATAGCAATTGATTCTATTTATACTCCGATTAAGAATGTTAAATATGTGGTTGAAAATTTTCGGGTTGAGCAAAAAACAGATTATGAAAAATTGGTACTAGATATTGTTACCGATGGATCAATTCATCCGGAAGATGCTTTGAAGGAAGCTGCAAAAATTTTGATTCATCATTTTATGCTATTCTCTAATGAGAATATGATACTAGAATCTCAAAATAAAGAAGAATCAAAAGAAGTGGATGAGGAATTCGTTCAAATGCGTAAAATTCTTAAGACTGAATTGACAGATCTAGATCTTTCCGTACGTGCACTAAATTGCTTGAAAGCGGCCGATACACGTACATTAGCTGATTTAGTTTCTTTTGATGTTGCTGATATGCTTAAGTTTAGAAATTTTGGTAAAAAATCTTTAACTGAAATACAAGAATTAGTTAGGTCAAAAGGATTGTCTTTTGGAATGAATCTTTCTAAATATAAACTTGACGAAGATTAAATTTAAAAGCGAATGTGCATAATTCCCGATCCTAAAATAGTTGATCGACGGTATGCTCGTGAAAATACAATAAATAATGAGACACGGTAAAAAAAATAATCATCTAAGTCGTACAAGTAGTCATCGTAAAGCGATGCTAGCAAATATGGCTTCTTCGCTTATCTTACATAAACGTATTACAACAACTTTGGCTAAAGCAAAAGCTTTGCGTGTTTATGTTGAGCCAATTATTACAAAATCAAAGAATGATACAACCCATTCTCGCAGAACAGTGTTTAGCTATCTTCAGGATAAAGATGTAGTCAGTACTCTTTTTCGTGAGGTTGCGGAAAAAGTTGCTAACCGTCCAGGAGGGTATACCCGTATTTTGAAATTAAGTAATCGTTTGGGAGATAATGCTTCTATGGCTTTAATTGAGCTTGTCGATTTTAATGAAATTTATAAGTCTGGTGATGTTGCGGTTGAGAAAAAATCAACTAGAAGGCGCGGATCTAAGACTAAAAAAGGAACTAATGTGGCTACTGAATCTGAGCTAGAAGATGTTCGAGTAGAAACATCATTAGATGGTAAAAATAATGGAGCAACTCCTACTGGTAAAGAAGAAGTAGAACCAGAATCAAATTAATAATGGAGTTTTAAGGTAGTTGATTCTTTATTAATAAGATTAAACTAAAAAAGCCCTAGCTAAAAACTAGGGCTTTTTTAGTTTAATCTTATTCCTGCATTAGGGGCAATAGTTAGGTGCTATTAGACTGCTATATATTCTGATAGGGACATATTAGTAGAGGAGGATGGTCTCTTCGGTGAAATCAATCCGATTAAATTTTAAAATGGAATCTTGAGCTGAAGGGTCGAAATTATATATAAGGAGTTTATAATATTTCATAATGAAATGTATTAGTTTCCGGGAGAGATACGTTTAATTTAGATTATCTGCGTGATGGATAGTAGTGCAAAGGTCCCAGTGCAGTGAAGCGGAACGAGGACTTGCAACGAATAACCCGACCCGAAGGGGCATGCCCAACTATAATTAATTTTTACTAGGAAGTCTTATTTAGGTATCATATTCCGATAATCATTTCTTTGATTAGATGATGACTTTTGTTTTAGGATGTCTGCCATGCTGTCATTTTCACGATACGAACCCTGTCAAGTAATCGGATAAATATGGTTGGCATGAGGCTTGACATATAATTTATATCATTTTAAATTTTAGGAAGGAACATAAAAGCATGTCAAAAATTATTGGTATCGACTTAGGAACAACAAATTCTTGTGTAGCGGTAATGGAAGGTAATGAGCCTGTAGTTATCGCCAATAGCGAGGGAAAGCGCACAACGCCTTCTATTGTCGCTTTTGTTGATAATGGAGAACGTAAAGTAGGGGATCCGGCCAAACGTCAGGCAATTACAAATCCTCGTAAGACAATTTCTTCAATTAAGCGATTCATGGGGAACAGCTTTGATGAAGTAAAAAAAGAGATGAGTCGTGTGCCCTATACTGTAGTTAAGGGAGATAATAATACGCCTCGTATTGAAATAGAGGATCGTAAATACACCCCTCAAGAAATTTCTGCGATGATTTTGCAGAAGATGAAGAAAACAGCAGAAGATTTTTTGGGACAGGAAGTAACAGAAGCGGTTATTACTGTACCTGCTTATTTTAATGATGCACAACGCCAAGCCACCAAAGAAGCTGGAGAAATTGCTGGCCTGAAGGTGAGCCGTATCATTAACGAACCTACCGCTGCTGCATTGGCTTATGGCTTGGATAAAGCACATAAGGATATGAAAATTGCTGTTTTTGACTGTGGAGGTGGTACCCATGATGTATCTATATTGGAGTTAGGTGATGGTGTATTTGAAGTAAAATCAACCGATGGAGATACACACCTTGGGGGAGATGACTTTGACCAGGCAATTATCGATTGGATGGCTGATGAGTTTAAAAATGATGAAGCCATAGATTTACGTAAGGATCCAATGGCTTTGCAACGTTTGAAAGAGGCTGCTGAGAAAGCAAAGGTTGAACTATCAAGTGCGATGCAAACTGAGATTAACTTGCCTTATATCTCCGCCGGTGATGGTGTTCCTAAACACTTGGTGAAAACATTAACTCGTGCAAAATTTGAGCAATTGGTTCATGATTTAATTAAACGTACAATTGAGCCTTGTAAAACTGCTTTGAAAAATGCGGGCTTGAAAACATCAGATATCGACGAGGTGATTCTTGTGGGTGGATCGACACGTATTCCTGCGATTCAGGAGGCAGTAAAAGCATTCTTTGGAAAAGATCCTTCTAAAGGAGTAAACCCGGATGAGGTAGTTGCTATTGGAGCTGCCATTCAAGGAGGTGTATTAACAGGTGAAGTAAAAGATGTTTTATTGCTCGATGTGACGCCACTTTCATTAGGTATTGAAACAATGGGCGGGGTAATGACCAGGTTGATTGAATCTAATACCACTATCCCTACTAAAAAATCGGAGGTATTTTCAACGGCATCTGATAATCAGCCGTCTGTGGAGATTCATATTTTACAGGGAGAACGTCCGATGGCAAACCAAAATCGTACGATTGGTCGTTTCCATTTAGATGGCATTCCACCAGCTCCGCGTGGTGTTCCACAGATTGAAGTAACTTTCGATATTGATGCTAACGGTATTTTACATGTTGCCGCTAAAGATAAGGCGACTGGAAAAGAGCAGAAAATACGTATTGAAGCTTCTTCAGGATTGACGGATGAAGAAATCAAGCGAATGAAAGACGAAGCCACTGCTAATGCGGAAGCTGATAAAAAAGCCAAAGAAGAAGTAGAAAAGATCAATGCTGCAGATGCGCTTATTTTTTCTACAGAGAAGCAGCTAAAAGAGTATGGAGATAAGTTATCAGCAGATAAAAAATCGGCTATTGAAACCAGTCTGAAGAAACTAAAAGATGCACATACAGCTAAGGATTTTGCTGCTATTGAGATTGCTCAAACAGAACTCCAGGAAGCATGGAATGCTGCGTCAGAAGAGATGTATAAAGCGACTGGAGAAGGGACAACTCAGGGTACTCCTCATGCTGAGAGTAATGATGGCACAGCTGGTGCCGGAGATACTGTGACGGATGTGGATTTTGAAGAAGTAAAGGACGATAAATAAAAATTTGCATTAAATTTCTTTTGGAAATTGGAAAGGCTCGCTTGATGCGGGCCTTTTTAGTTTGAAAGAGATTAGCTGATGTTTTCCCACTTAAAGCTTGGGTGTAAATTAACTTTAATCTATGTGAGTTTGAATTGTTGAAATAATTTAAATTCTAGTTGATTTATTATTTTAATAAATTATTATTGTATTTAAAAATGTTATTTAAAAATAATTTGCATTTAATTGATTTAAAATATCTATAATGCGAAATATCGGTTTTATTATTGCTATGTGTTTTGAAATAATCCGATAATAAAAATGTTTATTTAATCAATTTTTAATATAAATCTATAAGTAAAAAATAGAAATAATTATGAAAAAGATAAAATTTTCAAAAAAGCTTTCCTTAAATAAGGAAGTAGTTGTAACGCTAAGTGGAAATCAAATGAATCAAGTGAATGGAGGAATTCTTCATGATTTTTATAAGTGGATAATTAAACACATCCTAACAAACCAACGGAATCTTATGTCAGTGGTGGGTGTAGTAACATGTGTACTCAATGGCAGTGTAATAAAATATAGAAATTGTTGATAATCAACATCAAAAAAGATGGGCAGTGCACTACCCATTTCTCATTTCTTTCTATGTGGCCTTCTCTTTTGGTTTAAGATAGGATACTCGGATGTTCAATACCCCAAAGGTTCTTGGGGTACACTCCTTCTTCTATCAATTTATTAATATTTGCCTGCACAATGGGTTTATCTTCTTTATAGGTTACACCAAACCATCGATTGGGGGTGGGTATGACTTTGAAAGAAGCCAACTCATTTTTGATGATTGTATCAGAGAGTGAGGTGATAAAGAATTCCGATTTAGGATTGGTGGCATTAGCCAATGCGAATTCTTTGAACAAGTTCATCGACAGATCAAATATTCTGGGAGTGAAGCCCCAAAAGTTCATTGAGACGCGTGTGTGTGGATCTAGGGGAAATTCTCTGCTATCTTCTTCGTAGAAAATTTTGTCCTTTTTCCAATACACTTTGGTTCGTTCATGTATGCTTGTAAGATGCCCGTTGGCACTGGTGGTACATACTCCACGTGAAACAGACCCATGCTCGGAAAGAGTCTTGTCTATTTGGTAACCGATCATGGAAAAATGGGTGTCGCTTACTTCCTGAGTGAGGAAATGATGCATCTTCTGATAGGCATCATTTCCATAGAAATCATCGGCATTAATTACACAGAAAGGTTCTTTGATTGCATTTCGGGCCGCTAGTACAGCATGTGCAGTTCCCCACGGCTTCTGTCTTTCGATTATTTGTTCAATTCCAAAAGGCTTCAGATCAAATGATTGAAAAACATAGTCAGTTTTAATTTTACCTTTTAGTTTGGGCTCAAAGATTGATTTGAAATCACTGGCAAATTCTTCACGAATGATAAATACCACTTTGCCAAAACCTGCTTTGATGGCATCGTAAATGGAATAATCAATAATGGTTTCGCCTTTTGGTCCAAAGGCGTCAATCTGTTTCATGCTCCCATAGCGACTAGCCATCCCTGCAGCCAAAATAAGTAAAGTAGGTTTCATTGTGTTTGATATGGTGTATTGAGATTTGTGTATTGCGAATATATAGTCATGTTCCAATACATTTTCTTTAAGGGTGCATCAATACCGGTTGGTATTAGTCTCCGTAGGCTTGTTTTAATTGATCAATATTGATTTTGGTCATTTGTAACATGGCATTCATGACTTTTTTTGATTTTATAGGATCTTTATCATTTAGCATTTGTCCCAAAGCATTGGGAATAATTTGCCAGGATAGACCATATTTATCCTGAAGCCAGCCACAACGATCTTTTCTGCCTCCTGATGATAGCTTTTCCCAAAGCTGGTCCACTTCTTCCTGAGTCTGGCAATCTACAAATAATGAAATGGCTGGGGTAAAGGTAAATTGTGGACCTCCATTTAAAGCAAAAAACTCCTGGCCTTCAAGTTCAAATACGACAGACATTACTGCTCCTTTGGGACCAGGACCAACCTCTCCATAATGGGTAAGGCGTGTGATCTTTGAGTTTTTGAAAATAGAAATATAATATTTGGCCGCCTCTTCGGCTTGGTCATTAAACCACAAAAATGGAGTGATTTTTTGTTTGGGGCTTTTTAATGTTTCCATGTGTGATCAAGATCATTGTAATATTCTTTATTTAATGGAACGAAAATCATGTCCCGCCTTAATATTAAGTAAAGATTCATAAATCAAACGGATCACATTATCCATATCTTCTTTATGCACCATTTCTACAGTGGTGTGCATGTATCGCAATGGCAATGAGATTAGAGCTGATACTACCCCACCATTTGAATAAGCAAAAGCATCAGTATCTGTACCTGTTGAGCGTGATGAGGCTTGTCGTTGGAAGGGGATATCATGCTCCTTGGCTGTTTGAATAAGTAGTTTATTAAGATTGGTTTGAACAGCAGGTGCATAGGAAATAACAGGGCCTTTACCACAGGCTAAATCTCCTTGTGTTACTTTGCTAATCATGGGGGTCTGCGTATCGTGTGTGACATCAGTTACGATAGCTAAATTAGGTTTGATGCGATTAGCAATCATTTCGGCACCACGTAATCCAATTTCTTCCTGAACAGAATTCACAATATATAGGCCAAATGGCAGTGTTTTTTTATTCTCTTTAAGTAATCGGGCTACTTCGGCAATCATGAATCCGCCAGCGCGATTATCAAGTGCGCGACCTACGTAGTAACGGTCGTTGAGGACCATGAATTGGTCTTCGTAGGTAATGACACAGCCCACATGAACTCCTAGTTTTTCTACTTCTTCTTGAGAAGTACAGCCACAATCTAAGAAGATGTTTTTTAGTGTTGGGGCTTCTTCCTTTTCTCCACTACGGGTATGAATAGCTGGCCAACCAAATACCGCTTTGACAATACCTTTATCTGTATGAATATTAACCCGCTTGGATGGCGCAATTTGATGATCAGAGCCCCCATTGCGGATCACGTAAATCAAGCCTTCTTTGGTGATGTAGTTTACAAACCAGGATATTTCATCGGCATGGGCTTCGATCACTACTTTATAGTCGGCTTTGGAATTGATAATCGCTACAGCAGTACCATAATTATCGACAAGGTGCTCATCGGTGTATGGTTTGATGTAGTCGAGCCATAAACGTTGTCCTTCCCACTCGAAACCAGTTGGAGATGCATTGTTGATATATTGTTCTAAAAAAGCTAATGATTTTTTAGTGACGATAGGGGTGTGTTTAACTTTCTTCTTTTCTGCCATGTTATCTTGGAGCTTGTTTAGTTGATCAGTTAGAATGATTTTGTTTGATTTTTAGTGTTTTGCGTGAGGGACAGCAGTGGAAGGCCCGCAGTGTAGCAAAGCGAAACGAGGACTTGTAACGAATGGCCCGACCCGAAGGGGCACGCCCAAATAGCATTAATCATTTGCTGAAAATTTTTATAGCGGAATATTTCCATGTTTTTTTCTAGGATTGTTAACTACCTTATTCTCTAACATATTGAATGCTTTGATGAGTTTGATACGGGTTTCACTAGGCTCGATCACTTCATCGACAAAGCCCCGCTCCGCAGCTCGATAGGGGTTAGCAAAAATTTCGGAATATTCTTTTTCTTTTTCTAATAGCTTGGTGTTCGTGTCTTCAGCCGTAGCAAGTTCTTTCTTGAAAATAATTTCAGCCGCTCCTTTTGCACCCATTACAGCAATTTCGGCACTGGGCCAGGCGTAGTTCATGTCGGCACCAATATGCTTGGAGTTCATCACGTCATAGGCCCCCCCATAGGCCTTGCGTGTAATTACCGTAATACGAGGGACCGTAGCTTCACAGAATGCATACAATAGTTTTGCTCCGTTGATAATGATGGCATTCCATTCCTGGTCAGTACCGGGTAAAAAGCCAGGTACATCTTCTAGTACAAGCAGTGGAATATTGAAACTATCACAAAAACGAACAAATCGAGCCCCCTTGGTCGATGCGTTGATATCTAAAACACCAGCTAAAAAAGCGGGTTGATTGGCAATAATACCAATGCTTCGCCCAGCCAGGCGAGCAAAGCCAACGACTAAGTTTTGCGCAAAATCTTTATGGACTTCAAGGAAAGACTCCGTATCAATGATCTCCTCGATAATTTCTCGAATATCATAAGGTTGATTGGAGTTCTCTGGAATAAGTTTATTGAGCTTTGGTCGCGATTCATGGCTGTGTTTGTAGGGGAGTGCGGGTGCTTGTTCTTCGCAGTTTTGGGGCATGTAGCTCAATAGTTGCTTGATTTGTCCAATCGCCGCAAGCTCATTTGCACATGCAAAATGAGTCACTCCTGATTTAGACGCGTGGGTATTTGCTCCGCCTAACTCTTCAGCACTTACTTCTTCATGAGTTACCGTTTTGACAACGTTGGGCCCAGTAACAAACATGTATGAAGTATTTTCGACCATCAAAATAAAATCAGTGATGGCCGGAGAATATACCGCTCCACCCGCACAGGGCCCCATAATGACAGAAAGTTGTGGAACAACTCCAGATGCCATGGTATTCCGATAAAAAATATCTGCATATCCCCCTAATGAAACGACGCCTTCTTGAATACGGGCGCCTCCTGAGTCATTTAATCCAATGAGCGGAGCTCCATTTTGGACAGCCAAGTCCATGATCTTACAAATTTTTTCGGCATGTGTTTCTGAAAGTGAGCCACCAAAAACGGTGAAGTCTTGTGAGAAGATGTAAACTAAGCGGCCATTAATGGTTCCATATCCGGTCACTACACCATCGCCGAGGTAGCGCTCGTTCTCCATGCCAAAATCAGTGGAACGATGGGTGACAAACATGCCAATTTCCTCAAAAGAACCTTCATCTAGTAAAAAATGAATCCGTTCGCGAGCGGTAAGTTTGCCTTTTTGATGCTGACTCTGAATGCGGGTCTCTCCACCACCCAATAAAGCCTCTTCTCTTTTGGTTTGTAGGTGTTCTATTTTGTTATCCACGGGGGTAAGCTGGTTGGGTAAAATTCTGTGGGATTAAAAGTACAAACTTTGACTGCTTAAAGATGCAGCCATTTCTTTCGTAGGGCAAGTTGTGTCTCATTGGCATTTTCTACAGAGACGATTTTATATTTTACTGTTGGATTTCTGGTTAATGTAAGTTCGATGGTTTTCAACAAGGCATCGCGACTAACTAGCACGGAAATTTTTTGACCGACCCTTTTCATAGCGATCAGTTTGTCGAGATCGCTGACCCGATTGCCATCAATGCCGATAATTTCGTCATTCACATTGAGCCCACTAGTCCAGGCGGCACTGCCACGGGCGATATTTGTGATGATGATTTTACCATCCTTAATGGCTGTTGTGGTTCCCAAATAAGGGTCATTTTTGTTCGCTAAGTCATCAATTAGTTTTAGGCCTACAGCATCAAAATACTGATTGAAATCGATCGGTTGGGTCCCATTGATATAGCGGCTATAGATTTCTTCCAGAGAATGACCGGCAGTGTGTTCAGCCACAGCTTTGAACTCCGAATCAGTAAATCCTCGATGTAGCTTAAGGGCATATTCTTCATACATGGTTTTCATCACATCGTCTAAACTTTTAGCACCATTAGTAGCCTGTAAAATTTCCAAATCCATCACTAAGGCCACTATAGCCCCTTTATCGTAATAAGAGATGGTGGAATTTTTGGAATTTTCGTTGGGACGGTAAGACTTTATCCAGGCATCAAAGCTAGCTTCACTAACAGGCTGTACTCGATCTCCAGGCTGGTTGGCTACCGTGTTGATATCATTGGCTAGTATTTGCAAGTACTTTTCGAAAGAATAAATACCTGCACGATGTACAGCTAGATTGCCATAATATTCTGTAAATCCTTCTGATATCCACAGATTGGTGGTATAATTTTCCTGGTCATAGTTGAATGGTCCTAGTGCCAGTGGCCGCAGACGTTTGACATTCCACAGATGAAAATATTCATGGGCAACTAATCCAAGGAAATTATTATATCCTACCTCATCTGCATAATTCTGTCTAGACATGCCTAGTACGGTGGAGTTTAAATGTTCTAGGCCCCCTCCAGCAGAATTATAGTTGTGTACAATAAATACATAGTGTTTGTTGGGATTGATCGCAAAAATGTTTGTTTCTGCTTCGACGATTTTCGCCATGTCGTGCTTTAATCGCTCCTGATCATAATTACCACCTCCATACATAGCCACTTCGTGTTTTACGCCAGCAGCCATAAATTCAAATACATCCTGTGTGCCTATTTCAATCGGTGAATCAAATAGGATGTCAAAATTAGGAGCATAAAAAGTATTGGTTTGACCCTGAATTGGTTCTAGGCCTGTTGAAATTTTATTCCATGCCGGAATGGGGTGAATGGTAACTGTTGCAGCTTGTTCAATTTGTCCCGGGATATACATAAATACTCCCGTGGGTGATAAAAAGGCATGAGAACTATCTACAAAGCTGGTGCGCACCGATATTTCAAAAGCATATACCCGGTAATTAATTCGGATGCTTTTGTTTTTCAAGGTCTTGATATTCCAAGTATTTTTGCTGCTTTTTACAAAAGGAAGTTTTCCCCCCTCTGCATCAGTTGCACTAAACCACTCCACATTTTTAGCAAACTCACGGACCAAGTAGGATCCAGGAGCCCATACTGGCATTTTCACTTCAAGATGATCACTATGGATATTTGAAATGTTCATAACTACATCGACATAGTGCGCTTGAGGTTCCGTGAAAGAAACCTCAAACGTCACGTTTGTTTGGGCATTAGTAGCTAGTGTCATGGCCATTAATGGGGTGAGCAGTATCCATAGGAGTCGATTCATTGGAAATGAATTAATGTGCGGCTAATTTACGTTTCCAGAGCAAGTAAATGGGCACTCCTGTCAAAACAATAAGTAGGCCTGGCCAGGTGTAATTGGGTTTGTAAAAAACCAATAAAATGCAGAAAGCCGAGGCTAATAAAACATAAATGGCCGGTAAAATAGGATATCCAAATGCCTTGTATGGTCTGGGTGCATTTGGTCGTGTAATTCGTAGTCTATAAATACCCAATATATTTAATATATAGAACAGTACGACAACGAAACAAACCATATCTAATAGGTCACCATATCTTCCACTTAGGCAGAGTGCACAGGCAACTAAACACTGTACCCATAAACCAAATGAAGGAACACCATTTTTGTTGAGATGAGCTACCTTTTCAAAAAATAGTCCATCCTTTGCCATCGTATAATATACCCTTGGGCCTGCTAGAATTAGACCGTTAGCACAACCAAAACAAGAAATCATAATCATAGCGGCAATAATAGAGGTGCCTGTGGTTCCAAATATGATATCTGCCGCAGCAACGCCAACGCGATCATTTTTTGCAAAAGCAATTTCGTTTAGTGGTAATACGCCTAAATAAACAATATTGATGATGATATAAATAATAATCACTGTTAAAGCGCCAATGAATAAGCTTAAACCGACATTGCGCTGCGGATTCTTAATTTCTCCAGCGACCGCTGTTGCAGCGTGCCAAGAGTCGGAACTGAAAACAGAGCCAACCATTGCAGCTGCAATGGCACCCAATGCAGCAACCATTGTGTACGATTCAAAAGAGCCATCAATATTCATTTTACGCATGGGCCAGGCATTTTGCCAGTTGCTAGTCCATATCTCTGGCTTTAATGCCCAGAGACCAAAAACAATAATCCCAAGTAAGCAAGCTATTTTGATCACGGTGAGGAAGGTTTGAACAGATTTACCTTCTTTCACACCTCTTGTATTAACGTATGT
The DNA here is from genome assembly GCA_008015505.1 of Pedobacter sp. Taxonomy (GTDB): domain Bacteria; phylum Bacteroidota; class Bacteroidia; order Sphingobacteriales; family Sphingobacteriaceae; genus Daejeonella. Next base: position 63,698 of record SSFR01000004.1, on the reverse strand, counting down.
GAGTAAGACAATTATTGCTAAAGCAAGAAGTTGAGCAGATGATAGTTGTAATGGTCCAAGGGCAATGAGGATCATTTCTTCATTGATTTGGGGAATAAGGTATGAGGTGAATTTTGAAAAAGCAACACCCACTGCTGCAATGGATCCTGTTTGAATGACCGCAAAGAAGCTCCATCCATATAAAAAACCAACAAAATCGCTATAAGCTTCTTTTAAAAAAAGATACTGTCCACCTGCTTTGGGGAACATCGCTCCTAGTTCACCATAACTTATGGCTGCGATTAAAGTCATGATACCCGTAATTGCCCAAATACCAAGTAACCAACCAGCAGACCCAACGTGCCTTGTAATATCAGCTGACACAATAAAAATACCAGAACCAATCATACTTCCTGCAACGAGTGAAACGGCGTCTAATAGACTTACCTCTCGTTTCATTTTACCTTCTTCTAAAACTTCATCCATTTTATAATTTTTTTAAACGGTCGCCAATATATCTAAAAAAATGTCAAATTTGGGTTTATTTCCTATAACTTATTTAATTTTTTTTAATGTTGTCAACCATGGAATGATAAAGTGGGGCTTGATTCTTGAATTCAGGAAATGAATGGCATAAATTTTTTGAATAATAGATTAACCAGCTTACTTTAGCCGGTCAAACTGAAATTGAATAAAAATTAAAACTCGTTTACATGAATTTTTTGCAAAACAATTTGATATACGCTATTCCTGTCTTTGGACTCATTGGTATCGTGGTCATGTTAGTTAAATCGGCTTGGGTAACCAAGCAAGAGGTTGGTGATGATAAAATGAATGTATTAGCTGGTCACATCGCCGACGGTGCAATGGCTTTTTTGCGTGCAGAATGGAAGGTGTTGACCTATTTTGTCATCATTGCGTCTATTATCTTAGCTTATTCAGGTACTTTGGTTGAAACTTCAAGTTGTGTGATTGCCATTTCATTCATCATTGGCGCGTGTACCTCGGCATTTGCTGGATATCTGGGGATGCGAATTGCAACCAAAGCTAATGTGCGCACCACACAAGCGGCTAGAACTAGTCTGGCCAAAGCATTAAGTGTTTCGTTTACGGGGGGAAGTGTGATGGGGATTGGCGTGGCTGGTTTGGCTGTTTTGGGTTTGGGGGCTCTGTTTATGGTATTCTATCAGATATATGTTGTTCAGACAGGTGGTAGTGTGAATGGGAAAGAGATGGAGAAAGCACTCGAAGTACTGGCTGGATTTTCTTTAGGTGCGGAGTCAATTGCTTTATTTGCGCGTGTTGGTGGGGGTATTTATACGAAGGCTGCTGATGTGGGTGCTGATCTGGTTGGAAAAGTAGAAGCGGGTATTCCTGAGGATGATGTTCGTAATCCGGCAACTATTGCAGATAACGTAGGAGATAATGTGGGGGATGTCGCTGGGATGGGTGCGGATTTGTTTGGCTCATATGTAGCAACTATCCTTGCCACGATGGTGTTGGGCCGAGAGATTGTTTCTGTCGACGACTTTGGTGGAATTGCTCCAATTCTTTTACCAATGTTGATTGCTGGATTGGGATTAATTTTTTCGATCATAGCTACTTCATTTGTTCGTATTGATAAAGAAACAGATAGTGTACAAAGAGCGCTGAATATGGGTAATTGGTCTTCGATCATCATGACGGCCATTGCGGCTTTTTTCGCTGTGCAGTGGTTACTGCCTGGAGTAATGACTATCCGTGACTTTCAATTCACAAAAATGGATGTCTTTTTTTCGATTATGGTGGGTTTGGTTGTTGGGGCTTTGATGAGTCTAATTACGGAATATTACACAGCGATGGGTAAACGCCCGGTTTTATCTATTATTAAGCAATCGTCTACGGGACATGCAACCAATATTATCGCCGGATTAGCCGTTGGGATGGAATCGACGGTATTACCTATTTTGGTACTTGCTGCGGGCATTTATGGATCCTATTACTTTGCGGGTTTGTATGGAGTTGCGATTGCTGCAGCAGGTATGATGGCTACAACGGCGATGCAATTAGCAATTGATGCATTTGGTCCTATTGCAGATAATGCAGGAGGGATTGCCGAAATGAGTGGATTGCCTCCTCAAGTACGGGAACGTACCGATAATCTCGATGCGGTAGGAAATACGACAGCAGCAACAGGTAAGGGTTTTGCCATTGCGTCAGCTGCTTTAACTTCACTCGCATTATTTGCTGCTTTTGTAGGTATTGCTGGTATTAGTCACATTGATATTTATAAGGCCAATGTGCTAGCAGGACTATTTGTTGGTGGAATGATTCCTTTTATTTTTTCTGCTTTGTGTATCTCTGCTGTAGGTCGGGCTGCCATGGATATGGTGAATGAAGTCAGGCGTCAGTTTCGTGAAATACCCGGAATTATGGAATACAAGGCCAAACCGGAGTATGAGAAATGCGTGGCTATTTCTACCCGAGCGTCTATTCGTGAGATGATGCTACCTGGGGGAATAGCGCTATTAGTTCCTGTCATAGTTGGTTTTTCCTTTGGCCCAGAGGTATTAGGTGGATTGTTAGCAGGAGTGACGGTATCGGGGGTATTGATGGGCATGTTTCAGTCAAATGCTGGTGGAGCTTGGGATAATGCGAAAAAATCGTTTGAGAAAGGAGTGGAAATTAATGGTGAGATGTATTACAAAAAATCGGAACCACATAAAGCATCTGTAACAGGTGATACAGTGGGAGACCCATTTAAGGATACCTCTGGGCCATCGATGAATATCTTGATCAAACTCATGTCTATTGTATCACTCATCATTGCACCTCATATTTCGCAAGGTGACACCCATGTCGCCAACAAAGGAGAACAGGTAAAAACGGAGCTAACAACTCCTCAGGTGAAAGCTTTTTCCCCTACTCAAGTATGTTGTAAGAAAGCGCTTTAGATAAGAATTTTTTAGTATAAATTTATGAAAACAAGCCCCGCACATAACTATGTGCGGGGCTTGTTTTATTTTAGATGGTTTTTTGATATGACTTTTTAGCTGAAGAATGTTTTGTTTTAATATTTGTTAATTTTTATTAATTAAAAATATTTATTATGTCATTAAAGTAAAATAATATATGTTTACGGTTCGTCATCATGAGATAAGCGAATTAGAAATACAAACGAATTAGTAAACCTTATGAAATTTAAAAAATCTTTAGACCACCTTCTTTTAGAAGCATCTGAGAGTGGGGAGCATACACTCAAGCGTACTTTAGGCCCTGGAAATTTAGTTGCCTTGGGGGTTGGGGCCATTATTGGGGCTGGGTTATTTGTTCGAACAGCAGCAGCGGCAGCAGAACATGCTGGTCCGGCGGTTACTTTGGGCTTTGTGTTGGCAGCAATTGGGTGTGCATTAGCGGGCTTATGCTATGCTGAGTTTGCTTCGATGATTCCCATTGCTGGTAGTGCCTATACTTATTCTTATGCAACCATGGGAGAGGTGGTTGCTTGGGTAATTGGATGGGATTTAGTTTTAGAATATGCCTTGGGAGCTGCCACAGTTTCTATTGCTTGGTCAGAATATCTTAATCGATTACTTGGGTCTTCTTTCGGTATTCATATTCCGTATCAATATTGTCATTCTCCCCTCCAAGTTTCAGCAGATGGGGTGGCTGGACTAATCAATCTTCCAGCCCTATTGATCATTGTAATGATCACTTTAGTTTTAGTTCGTGGGATTGAAGAGTCCGCTACATTAAATAATCTGATGGTTATTGTAAAGGTTGCTATTGTTGTTGCCTTTATTGCCATCGGTTGGAAGTATATGAATCCATCGAATCATATGCCATATATTCCTGAGAATCTGGGTGAAGAAAAGCTAATAAATGGTGAGGTTGGCTTTTGGGATTATATCTCGAGTGGCTGGTTTGGAAAGTTTGGTTGGAGTGGAATTATTAGTGCAGCAGGGGTTGTGTTTTTTGCCTTCATTGGTTTTGATGCCGTTTCAACTGCTGCACAGGAATCTAAAAATCCCAAAAAAGATATGCCCATTGGGATGCTCGTGTCTTTAGGTATTTGTACAGTCTTGTACGTGCTTTTTGGCCATGTATTAACAGGAGTGGCTAATTATGAAGAATTTTCAGGGCCAGGTAAAGAGGCTTCAGTAGCTTATGTAATTGCTACTTATATGCATGGATATCCATGGTTATCTACGTTAGTGACAGTGGCTATTTTGGCTGGTTTTACTTCGGTTATATTGGTAATGTTATTAGGACAATCGAGGGTGTTTTTTAGTATGTCAAAAGATGGATTAATACCCAAAACATTTTCAGCTTTACATCCTAAGTTTAAGACTCCTTATAAGTCGAATTATATATTTCTTGTGTTCGTTGGTGCTTTTGCTGCTTTTATACCGGGGGATGTGGTGGGCGACATGACGAGTATAGGTACTTTATTTGCGTTTTCACTTGTGTGTCTGGGAATCTTGGTTTTGCGTAAAACTGATCCACATCGTCATCGTCCATTTAAAACTCCTTTTATGCCTGTAGTACCCATATTAGGTATGCTAGTGTGTGTAACGATGATGCTTGGACTAGGAAAGCACAATTGGGAACGTTTGTTTGTTTGGATGGCAATAGGTTTAATCATTTACTTTTCTTATAGTGTAAAAAATAGTATCGTGCGAAAGAAGCTTAAAGAAGCTTGATAATTGAATAGTATCAATAATGACTAGAAACTAGCTGATTTAGATGAGTATTAATCATTTGGTATGATGAGATTTAAGAAATCTATGGATCGTTTATTGATAGAGGCCTCAGAAGCTGGGGAGGATACGCTTAAACGTACTTTAGGCCCTGGAAACTTAATTGCACTGGGTATTGGGGCAATCATTGGGGCGGGATTATTTGTTCGAACAGCTGCTGCAGCGGCAGATCATGCAGGTCCAGCTGTTACGTTTGGTTTTATTTTGGCCGCAATAGGTTGTGCATTAGCTGGGCTATGTTATGCAGAATTCGCTTCGATGATTCCCATTGCAGGGAGTGCTTATACCTATACTTATGCAACTATGGGTGAGACCCTTGCTTGGATCATTGGTTGGGACTTAGTTTTAGAGTATGCATTGGGAGCTGCCACAGTTTCTATTGCCTGGTCGGAGTATTTGAATAAGTTGCTCGAAACTTTTGGTATAACTATTCCCTATGCCTGGTGTCATTCGCCTTTTCAAATGTCAATTCATGGAGAACACGGGCTGATTAATATTCCTGCTTTATTGATTATTGGAGTGGTTTCTTTGATTTTGATACGAGGAATTGAGGAGTCGGCAACAGTAAACGATATCATGGTTATTCTCAAAGTAGCCATTGTTATTGCATTTATTGCTATTGGGTGGGGGTTTATCAATCCTGCTAATCATATGCCATATATTCCTGAGAATCTGGGCGAAAAAAAGCTAATTAGTGGGGAGATTGGCTTTTGGGATTATATCTCGAGTGGCTGGTTTGGGAAGTTTGGATGGAGTGGGGTTATTAGTGCTGCAGGTGTGGTGTTTTTTGCTTTTATTGGATTTGATGCCGTTTCAACAGCAGCCCAAGAGGCTAAAGACCCTAAGAGGGATTTACCCATTGGGATGCTCGTGTCTTTGGGTATTTGTACAGTCTTGTACGTGCTTTTTGGACACGTATTAACTGGGGTTGCCAGTTATAAAGAGTTTGAAACAGTGGGAAAGGAGGCATCCGTAGTTTATGCGATAGATACTTACATGCATGGTTATCATTGGCTAGCCACATTGGTTAGTGTGGCGATCTTGGCTGGTTTTACTTCGGTTATATTGGTATTGTTGTTGGGTCAGTCTCGGGTATTTTTTAGCATGTCAAAAGATGGTCTGATTCCCAAAGCATTTTCTGATTTGCATCCTAAATATCGAACACCTTATCGGTCCAATTTGATATTTTTTCTCTTCGCTGGTATATTTTCCTCCTTTGTTCCCGGGGATGTGGTGGGTGATATGACCAGTATTGGTACGCTTTTTGCCTTTGCTTTGGTATGTTTAGGGGTGCTTATTCTACGTAAAACAGATCCGGGACGTCATCGTCCATTCAAAACACCTTTTATGCCTTTTGTACCTATTCTCGGAATAGTGGTCTGCTTGACAATGATGCTCGGATTAGGTAGGCATAACTGGGAACGATTAATTATTTGGATGATCATTGGTCTGATTATTTATTTTACTTATAGTATTAAACATAGTGTCATACGTAAAGCGGCGCAGCAAGAGGGCAATTTAAAATCAAGCTAGAATATTTCATTAATGAGTCATTTTTTGATATAGGTGATACTTTATAAATAGATACAGCGTTGTGAGTTTGGTAACTATTTAAAAATATATCAGTTGTTTTTTAACCTTTAATTGACTCATATGCTATTTGAACCATTTAAGAAACAATCTCTTCAGTTAAAAAATAGGATTGTCATGGCGCCCATGACTCGTGCTAGAAATCCAGACAAAGGGGTCCCCACTTCAATGAATGCGGAGTATTATCGCCAGCGTTCGGGGGCTGGGCTAATCATCACGGAAGGAGCGGCTATTTCTGAAACTTCTGTGGGTGTATTGCGTATTCCAGGGCTTCATACGGCAGAGCAAACAGAGGGTTGGAAATTAGTAACACAAGCCATTCATGGGGAAGGAAGTATGGTTTTTGCTCAACTTTGGCATGTAGGGCGTATTTCTCATGTTTCTAATCAGCCTAACAGGCAGCTTCCAGTTGGACCTTCTGATATACGAGCTGTTACCTCTTTTTCTTGGGGTTATGATGAAGATGGCAATGAAAACTTTGTCAGTTGTTCACAGCCGCGGCCTTTGTCTAGCCAGGAGATTAAGCAGGTAGAAGTGGATTTTGCCCAAGCTTCATCTAATGCGATAAAAGCAGGTTTTGATGGTATAGAACTACATGGTGCCAATGGCTATTTAATTGAACAGTTCTTAAATCCGTTCATCAATAATCGAGTGGATCAGTACGGAGGAACTATTGAAAATCGCTGTCGTTTTCTTTTAGAGACCGTTGATACTTGTGCTGAAAAAATTGGTTATGAGCGAGTTGCAGTTCGTTTGTCACCTTATGGAGGTCTTCATGACTCCCCGCATTATGAGGAGATCGAACCACTCTATTATTATCTTACTCAGGAATTAGCTAAGCGTAATATCGCTTATATTCATATTATGGACCAGAAATCAAGAGGTAGTTATGCACTTCCAGAAGGCTTTTTAGCACGTTTTCGGTCGTGGTATTCGGGTATTATTATTTTAGCTGGAGGATTAGACCGTGAAAAGTCCGAAGAATTATTAGTAGAAGGAAATATAGATCTTGCTGCTTTTGGGGAGCCATTTATTGCTAATCCAGATTTACCTGAAAGATTGAAGCATCATTGGCCATTAGCTCAACCAGATAGAAGTACATTCTATGGGGGAGCTGAACAAGGATATACGGATTACCCTTGTTTTGATACTGAAAAAGAACTTTTGGTTAGGTAGTCGAGTCTTTTATAACGTATAACGCTTTTGAGTTTATACTTTCATTTCCCCTTATTTGAGGTGACCATCTCAAATAAGGGGAATCTTTGGCTAAGGGCCGGTCTAAAGTTTATTTTATTTTTTTGTTGCAACTCCGTTAGGTTTTTTATCATAGCTGCCCCCGTTACGTTTTCAGAATCTGCCTCATCTCGGTAGAAAATAACTGGTAATAGTTTCATAAAATAAACCTCAGGAAGGCTTGTGATCAGAAATGATATAACCCTTTTTTGAGCTAAAATTCTTACGATCTCTCCATTTTTTCATCAATTATCTGGATAAAATAATATAAGTTTGCCGTTTGTGTTTCCTAATAAGGATAGATGTAAAAACGGATTGAAGAAATATGAGATTTAAAAAACCCCTGGATGTTCTTTTGCTAGAGGCTTCAACAAGTGGGGAGCAGACCTTGAAACGTACATTAGGTCCTGGGAATTTAGTTGCGCTGGGGGTTGGGGCTATTATTGGGGCGGGTTTGTTTGTGCAAACAGCACGAGCGGCTGCAGAACATGCGGGGCCAGCTGTGACTTTGGGCTTTATTTTAGCAGCTATTGGATGTGCATTAGCAGGTCTATGCTATGCTGAGTTTGCTTCGATGATTCCTATTGCGGGGAGCGCCTATACCTATACCTATGCGACTATGGGAGAAACTCTAGCCTGGATAGTTGGTTGGGATTTGGTTTTGGAATACAGTGTAGCTGCTTCGGCTGTTTCCATTGCTTGGTCGGAATATCTGAATAAATTACTTGAAACTTTTGGTTTAGTGATACCCTATGTGTGGTGTCATTCGCCCTTTCAAAATTCAGCTGATGGGATATCGGGAATTATAAATCTTCCAGCGCTTTTTATCATTGTGTTGATTTCTTTAGTGCTGATTCGCGGGACTAAACAATCTGTAGCACTAAATGGTGTCATGGTCATTCTAAAAGTAGCTATCGTGATTGCATTTATTGCTATTGGGTGGGGGTTTGTAAATCCAGTAAATTATGATCCGTATATTCCTCAGAATATGGGAGAGATGAAATTAATGTCGGGGAAGATTGGTTTTTGGGATTTTATTAGGGGGGATGATTTTGGTAAATTTGGATGGAGTGGTATTATTAGTGCTGCGGGGATTGTATTTTTTGCTTTCCTTGGTTTTGATGCTGTTTCTACTGTTGCTCAAGAGTCCAAAAATCCGGCTAAGGACATGCCCATTGGTATTTTGGCTTCCTTACTTATCTGCACGGTTTTGTACATTCTCTTTGGCCACGTATTAACTGGTGTGGCTAATTATAGAGAATTTGCGGGTGCTGGTAAGGAGGCATCAGTATCTTATGTTATTGAAAGCTACATGCAAGGTTATCGGTGGCTTTCGATTTTAATCACTGTGGCTATTTTGGCTGGATTTACCTCAGTGATTTTGGTGACATTGCTTGCGCAGTCTCGGGTATTTTATGCCATGTCTAAGGATGGGCTTGTGCCAAAAATATTTTCTGTACTACATCCTCGATTTAAGACCCCATATAAATCGAATTTAATATTTCTTGCTTTTTCAGGTTTGTCTGCTGCGTTTGTACCGGCTCATGTCGTAGGTGATATGACTAGTATTGGTACGTTATTTGCCTTTATGTTGGTTTGTTTGGGGGTACTTATTTTGCGTATCACTGATCCGAATCGTCATCGTCCTTTTAAAACACCGTTGATGCCATTTGTGTCCATTTTTGGGGTTATCGTGTGTGTGATCATGATGATTGGATTAGGTAAGCCAAGTTGGGAACGCTTATTGATTTGGATGGGTATTGGTTTGATAATTTATCTCACTTATGGAGTTAGGAATAGTGTTATTAGGAAAAACCAAATTGCAGACAAATGATTTGCAATAAATAAAACCACAGTGCTTTTTGGTAGTTTTTGAGTGTACCAGAAGAATCTAGTTATGGGGGAAATCCTTTTTAAGTTTATTTAAAAGGTTTTATAATACTGGACTAGAAATACCCCTCATTGTTTTCTTTTAAAAATTAATAAAATAATTAAATTATGTTTTATTTTTGATAAAAAATAAAAATCTTTTATTCTGGTAAATTAAGATAAAGTGTGTGTTTCTAATAGGGGTTCCAGAAATCAAAAAACTTATTTATCTATCGAAAACTGACATATTCTTTTGAGTATGGTAGAATGATGTTCCACTTAGGAATAATGAGGGCTTAGTGTGTATATATTTTTTGCATTATAACTAATAATAGTATATGTTTGTTTTTTACGTTATTTTAACGAATTATATCATTCAAACAGACTAAAAAGCAGTATGAAATTTAGAAAATCCCTGGATCTCCTTCTATTGGAGGCTTCGGAAAGTGGAGAGCACACCCTTAAGCGCACATTGGGTCTTTGGAATCTGATTACATTGGGCGTTGGGGCCATTATTGGAGCAGGTTTATTTGTACAAACAGCGCGAGCGGCAGCTGAAAACGTGGGTCCGGCTGTAACACTTGGTTTTATTTTGGCAGCTAGTGGTTGTGCATTGGCGGGATTATGTTATGCCGAGTTTGCCTCTATGATTCCTGTTGCGGGAAGTGCTTATACTTATACTTATGCCACTATGGGTGAAGTTGTTGCTTGGATTGTTGGTTGGGATTTGGTGCTGGAATATGGAGTTTCTGCTGCAACAGTAGCTATTTCGTGGTCTGAGTATTTTAATAAGTTCATTGAGAAATTTGGGGTTATCATTCCTTATGAATTTTGTCATTCACCTTTTCAGGTTTCGGTCGATGGGGTACATGGTATTGCCAATTTACCAGCTTTAGCTATTGTAGCGATTGTTTCTTTGCTGTTAGTACGTGGCATTAGTGAATCGGTGACCTTAAACAATCTCATGGTTGTGGTGAAGGTAGCTATTGTTATCACATTCATCCTCATTGGATGGACGTTTATCAATCCGATGAATCATACGCCATATATCCCAGAAAATATGGGCGAAGCTAAAGTGTTCAGCGGAGAAATGGACCTTTGGGCTTATTTAACAAGTGGTGATTTTGGTAAGTTCGGATGGGGCGGAATTGTTTGTGCAGCAGGGGTTGTCTTTTTTGCTTTCAATGGATTTGATGCAGTTTCAACAGCTGCGCAGGAAGCTAAGAACCCAAGTAAGGATATGCCCATTGCGATACTAGGTGCATTAGTTATCTGTACGATCTTGTATGTTTTATTTGGTCATGTACTTACTGGAGTAGCTAATTATAAAGAATTTGCAACAGTGGGTCAGGAGGCATCGGTAGTTTATGCAATTGAAACGTATATGCAAAATTATCAATGGTTATCTATGCTGATTACTGTGGCTATTTTAGCTGGTTTTACTTCGGTTATTTTAGTGATGCTATTGGGTCAGTCTCGTGTATTTTATACGATGTCCCAAGATGGGCTTATACCAAAAGTGTTTTCAGATTTACATCCTAGATTTAAGACTCCTTATAAATCTAACTTAATATTTCTTGCCTTCATTGGAATTGTTGCTGCAGTTATTCCTGTTGATGTGGTGGGTAAGATGACCAGTATTGGAGCACTATTTGCTTTCACGTTGGTTTGTTTAGGAATACTGATTCTACGTAAAACAGATCCGAATCGTCATCGTCCTTTTAAAACACCATTTATGCCATTTGTACCTATATTAGGAATTATTGTGTGTGTGGTTATGATGCTTGGTTTGGGCCGAGACAGCTGGATACAATTATTCTCTTGGACTGCTATTGGTTTAGTGCTTTATCTGAGCTATGGGATGAGGAATAGTGTGATACGTAAATCGCAGCGCAAATAATAGTAGGAATTTTGTGCCATTTGTGTAATAAAAAAGAAGTCAGAGTTGCTATATAAAACTTTTTTATTGATGAATGAAGCTTGTGTTTTGTTATTAATCAAAATACAATATTTTATTTCAAGTAAAATATTAAGTTTGCCGGCTCGCTTATTATAATTCTATTAAAAAATCGATTGAAAGGTAATATGAGATTTAGAAAATCTATAGATCAGCTTTTATTGGAAGCTTCGGAGGGTGGGGAACATACACTTAAGCGAACCTTGGGACCTTGGAATTTAATTGCGCTTGGAATTGGAGCCATTATTGGTGCAGGTTTATTTGTTCGGACGGCTGCTGCAGCTTCGGAGCATGCTGGCCCAGCGGTGACTTTAGGATTTATTCTAGCTGCGATAGGTTGTGCATTAGCCGGTTTATGCTATGCTGAATTTGCTTCTATGATTCCAATTTCTGGGAGCGCTTATACCTATACTTATGCAACAATGGGAGAAACTGTAGCTTGGGTAATTGGGTGGGATCTTGTTTTAGAATATGCTTTGGGTGCTTCTGTGGTGGCTATAGCTTGGTCAGAGTACTTAAATAAGTTGTTAGAAGTCTTTGAGGTGAGTATTCCTTATGAATTTTGCCATTCTCCTTTCCAGACATCACTTGAAGGTGTGCAGGGAATTATTAATCTTCCGGCGTTATTGATTATGGCTGTGTTAACTATGGTTTTAATTCGTGGGACGCAGGAGTCAGCTAGGGTTAATATGTTCATGGTTATTTTGAAAGTGGCTGTGGTGTTAGCATTCATTGCGATTGGATGGAGCTACATCAATCCGATCAATCATACGCCATATATTCCCCCAAATGAAAGTGAAATAAAGCTGATGAGTGGAGAAATTGGTATTTGGGATCATTTAGTGAGTGGTAATTTTGGAAAATTTGGTTGGGGTGGAGTAATTAGTGCAGCGGGGGTGGTATTTATGGCTTTTATTGGATTTGATGCCATTTCAACAACTGCTCAAGAATGTCGGAATCCTAAGCGAGATCTACCTATTGGTATACTGGCTTCATTGGGTATTTGTACGTTACTTTATGTGCTTTTTGGTCATGTGCTTACTGGAGTAGCTAATTATAGAGAGTTTGAGACAGTAGGAAAGGAAGCATCCGTAGCCTATGCAATTGATACCTATATGTATGGCTATCATTGGTTATCTATCGCAGTGACTGTTGCTATTTTGGCTGGTTTTACTTCGGGCATATTGGTGATGCTTTGGGGACAATCAAGATTGTTTTTTAGTATGTCAAGAGATGGCTTGGTGCCTAAAATATTCTCGGATTTGCATCCTCGCTTTAAGACCCCATATAAATCAAATTTAATTTTTCTTTTGTTGGCTGGATTGTTTTCTGCATTTGTACCTGGGGATATAGTGGGCGATATGACTAGTATTGGTACCTTATTTGCCTTTACATTGGTTTGCTTGGGAGTGCTTATTCTTCGTAAAACGGATCCAGATCGTCCACGTTCTTTTAAGATTCCCTTTGTGCCTTTAGTCCCTATACTTGGAATTGTGGTATGTGTAGCGATGATGCTTGGATTAGGAGTCAATAACTGGGAACGATTATTTATTTGGATGGCTATAGGCTTTGTAATTTATTTCTCTTATAGCATTCGGAATAGTGTCATCCGAAAAAAGGCTAAACAATAGGGTGAGTAGATAGTGTATTTGTTTATTCTAAAAAGGCCTCGGTGTTACTCTGGGGCCTTTTATATTTGATTTATAGGGAGTCTGTTAAATGATGGGGCTTTGACTAGTTATGGTCTGGAAGCTTTATGTGTGTATTATCCCCCTTCAATTACTATTTGATTCTTCAAGGTTTGTTTTTTGCCTATTTTGAGAAACTATCCCTTTAGTGGCGACCGTTCTGTTTAAAGCAAGTTTTCCAACAAATAAAATAATCTACTTATTATGTCGTTTGTGTTCTTAATGTAAAATAAACTTATTATAACATGAAATTCAAAAAATCCTTAGATTCTCTTTTGTTGGAAGCATCAGAAAGTGGAGAGCATACACTTAGGCGCACCCTTGGTCCGGGGAATTTGATTGCTTTGGGGGTTGGAGGTATTATTGGAGCAGGTTTATTTGTTCGAACTGCTGTAGCGGCAGCAGATCATGCTGGTCCAGCGGTGACTTTAGGATTTATTTTAGCTGCAGTGGGTTGTGCATTAGCCGGTTTATGTTATGCTGAGTTTGCTTCTATGATCCCTGTTGCAGGGAGTGCTTATACCTATACGTATGCTACCATGGGGGAGGTGCTTGCATGGATAGTTGGCTGGGATTTAATTTTGGAGTATGGAGTGGCTTCCGCTGCTGTTGCCATTGCTTGGTCGGAATACTTGAATAAACTGCTGGAAACGTTTGGTTTAGTGATACCTTATACTTGGTGTCATTCCCCATTTCAGACTTCTATAGAAGGTATCCAAGGGGTTATGAACTTACCAGCTTTATTGATTATCACGATCATTTCTTTGCTTCTGATACGGGGAATGAAGGAATCAGTTGTATTAAATATGATTATGGTTGTTATTAAATTAGCTATAGTAATCACTTTTGTTGCCATTGGCTGGAGCTATATTAATCCTGCTAATCATATACCATACATTCCTCAAAATGTGAGTGAGATTAAGCTAATGAATGGTGAGATTAGTTTTTGGGATCATATTACTAGTGGTGAGTTTGGCAAATTTGGCTGGGGAGGAATTGTTAGTGCAGCAGGAGTGGTTTTTTTTGCTTTTATTGGCTTTGATGCTCTTTCGACAACAGCGCAGGAATGTAAAAATCCGAAACGAGATCTACCTATAGGTATCCTAGGTTCGTTAGTGATTTGTACATTATTATATGTGTCCTTCGGTTATGTATTGACTGGGGTTGCTAATTATAAAGAGTTTGATTTGGCTGGAAAAGAAGCCTCGGTAACCTATGTAATAAATACCTATATGCACAATCATCAATGGTTATCGATATCAATTACGGTAGCTATTTTGGCTGGTTTTACTTCCGTGATTTTAATGACGTTATTGGGTCAGTCGAGGTTGTTTTTTAGCATGTCTAAGGACGGTTTAATCCCCAAACTATTTTCTACCATACATCCCCGTTTTAAAACCCCTTATCAATCTAATCTGGTATTTATGGTATTGGCAGGACTATTTGCTGCTTTTATACCTGGAGATGTGATAGGTGATATGACTAGTATTGGGACGTTGTTTGCCTTTGCTTTGGTATGTCTAGGCGTGTTAATTTTGCGGAAGACTGATCCGGCTCGTCCTCGGGCTTTTAAAACACCTTTTATGCCTGTTGTGCCGATATTGGGGATTGTGGTTTGTGTGGTGATGATGTATGGTTTGGGGAGGCATAATTGGGAACGATTATTAATTTGGATGGCTGTAGGCTTACTTGTTTATTTTATTTACGGCATTCGGAATAGCCTTGTGCGAAAACAACAGGGCGGTTTATAAGAGCAGAGAGGGAAAAAATGTACCTTTGCCCTTATTAATTTTTTAGCGTTGTTTCATGGTATGATGTCTTATCTCAAGTTCAATCTAAATGAGATACTTTCGGTAACAATGATTCTTTTTGGGATTATCGATATTCTTGGGGCTATTCCTGTTATTATTGCGTTACGGAATAAAGCGGGGCATATTCAGTCTGGAAAGGCTTCCATTGCTTCATTGGTGCTGATGGTGTTGTTTTTATTTATTGGGGAGCAGCTACTGGATGTGATTGGTCTAGATGTGTCTTCATTTGCCATTGCAGGTTCGTTTGTGATATTTTTCATTGCAATGGAAATGATTTTAGGCGTTAATCTTTTTAAGGAAGAAATGCCTGAAAGTGTGTCAATTGTTCCATTGGCTTTTCCGCTAATTGCAGGTTCGGGGACACTGACAACGGTTTTATCTTTGAAGTCTCAGTATGCTACGCAGGATATCATTGCAGGCATTATTCTCAATGTGATATTTGTTTATTTCGTGCTTAAAAATACCTTCAGGTTGGAAAAATTGTTTGGGAAAGCTGGGCTTAATGTTCTTCGGAAAGCTTTTGGAGTTATTTTATTAGCAATTGCTATCAAGCTTTTTAGATCAAATACGGGATTGTGAATATTTGAGATCTAGGTTTTTACTGTTTTGTTGCTACGTAAAAAAGATCAAAACATTTGTCATCAGCCTGACTTAGAAAGTGGTCCTTGTGGGTAATATCTAGCACCAGATCGTGGTTATGCTTAAGGAGCTTTCTCCGATTCAATCGGTTCATCAGATCATAGGGGATTTGTAAAAATCGTCTGGGTAAGCGATGTTGCAGATCGAAAATGTCGAATCGAGTTATTCTTTTGACGGATTCTTTATTCTTTAAATAGTAATCCATCACTTTTGAATGACCAAAAACACCGAGTGTCTCAATAGATTGAAACTTTCGACGCAATAGTATTTTGAGCTGTTGGGCAGTATACTCTCTAACGTGCCAAGGATTCCTAGTCAGTGACATGTTGGCGTTTGGTGTGGTGACAATGAGTTTTCCCCCATCTTTTAAAACGCGATGTATCTCACTAACAAAATCCTCATCTTGGTCAATATGTTCAATGACTTGAAATGTAATTACGCAATCAAATTCCTTATCCGGAATACCTGTTAGTGGAGGGACATTCATCTGGATGAATTGAATTTTATCGGTGAGGTGATCAGGAAGATCAAAGCTAGCTTTGTATTTGTCGATGGTCACCAGTTCATCTGTCTGTTCAGCGATTAATGCAAGTCCATAGCCGCTTCCTGTTCCAATTTCAAGCACTTTCCCATGGATTCGTTTAGCAGCTTCCTGGTAAGCTAATAGGGATCTTTGATAAATAACATGATCTGACGGGTCGTGGTGAGCTACTCGTTCAGCTGTTTGCAGGGGCTTCATATGGAGGTAATAAATAATGGAGGTATTTTAGAGAGATTTAGACCGTCAAAATTATTATTTTTTTCGGGTAAGCGCTCACCTAAAATCCTCGTAAGTTTGTAGACCGAAATTTTTATTTTCGTCAATCAATTTTCTAGTTATGGAAGAATTTGAGCTGAGCGCAGCCTCAAAAAAAACAAAAACAATTTATATCTCGACTGTCATTAGTATCACTTTGGTGCTATTGTTGGCTGGATTGTTAGGTTTAATTTTGGTTCATGCGCAAAGATTATCAAGCCATGTAAAGGAAAATATGGTCTTAAATGTCATGATGAGTGATATGGTTAAAGAAGAAGACGTTTTTGCTTTGCAACATCAAATCAATGCTAATCCCGCAGTTTTGAAAACGAAGTATGTTAGTAAAGAGGAGGCAGCACGTCAGCTGGCGAAAGATTTAGGCGAAGACTTTGTGGAATTTTTGGGTTATAACCCTTTACTTTCATCGCTGGATGTGTACATGAATGCTGGCTATGCCAACAACGATAGTATAAAGTTGCTTTCTGCTCAGTTGATGAAGAACCCCTTAGTTAAAGAAGTGATTTATCAGCCCTCATTAATGGATATGGTTGATCAAAATATTCGGAAAATTAGTCTGATTATTTTAGGTTTTGCGCTTGTTTTGCTTGTTGTTTCGGTTGCGTTGATTAATAATACCATTCGTTTGGCCATTCATTCGCAGCGCTTTTTAATTAAGAGTATGCAGTTGGTAGGGGCAACTAAAGGTTTTATTCGAATTCCCTTTATAAAGTCGAGTGTGTTACATGGGTTATTAGCAGGTATTATTGCAGTTATTTTATTGTGTTTGGGCTTATATGTTGTACAGCAGCAGATTCCTGAAATAGCTATGTTGAGTAATTGGATAGAGTTTGCTGTGGTGTTGGCAATTGATATCGGGCTTGGTATTTTGATTTCGGTGCTGAGTACTTATTTTGCAGTAAGTAAGTATCTTCGCCTACAAATTTATGATCTATACAGATAATGGCTAAAAAGAGCAGTTCGAGCACTGAAACGAAGGTAAATGCAAAGCCATTCGTATTTGGAAAAAATAATTACCGTTTGATGTTGATTAGTATTGGTGTAGTTATTTTGGGTTTTATTCTCATGATGGGAGATACAGATATTTACGATTTCCGGAAAATAGTTCTGGCACCTATAGCTGTATTACTGGGGTTTGCTATTGGATTTTTCGCCATTCTTTGTACCCCTAAACGATCCGAATAAAGGGGCGTTCTTTTTGGAGGTTTTGTGATTTGATGGATGAACAAGTATTAAAAAAAATCGATTTTAATTTTTCTGAAGGGGAGCTTCTGCTAGTCAACAAGCCTTATCGGTGGACTAGTTTTGATGTTGTTGGTAAAATTCGGAATGCACTTAAGCCTTTAAAAATCAAAGTAGGTCATGCCGGAACACTAGATCCATTGGCTACGGGTTTATTGTTGATTTGTACGGGGAAACTCACCAAGCGAATAGATGAGTTTCAGGCGCAGGAGAAAGAATATACAGGGACGATAATGCTTGGGGCAACTACTCCGTCTTATGATTTAGAAACGGAAATAGATCAGATTTTCAATATCAGTACCATTACTCAAAGCCAGATCAAGGAAACTGTCAGGCAGTTTATTGGCCAGCTAGAGCAGTATCCACCTGCACATTCAGCAGTAAAGATGAATGGGGAGCGCTTGTATGTCAAGGCTAGACGAGGTGAAGAGGTTGAGCTAAAAGTACGCCAGATTAACATTGCTGCATTTGATATCACACGGATCGATTTACCAGAATTAGATTTTCAAGTGCAATGTAGTAAAGGGACCTATATTCGTTCGTTGGTTCATGATTTTGGTAAAGCATTGAATAATGGTGCTTATCTTTCAAGGCTAGTACGCACACGAAATGGGAATTATCACTTGAATGATGCCTTCGAAGTGATGGAATTGATTGGTCAGATCAAGCATTTAAAAGAAGAAGGGAAATTGAAATAGTTCTAGTTCAATTTTGGTCACATGAAAATTTATCATGACATCGAGGAGTTTCATAAAATAGATCAGGCTGCGGTAACCATTGGTACGTTCGATGGGGTACATTTGGGACATCAAAAGATCCTCAAGCGTTTGAAGACATTGGCAGAACGAGCTGGATCAGAAACGGTAGTGCTTACTTTTTTTCCGCATCCGCGAATGATTCTACATCCAGAAGACGCTCATATTAAGTTGATTAATACCATCGCGGAAAAAGCAGAACGGCTCGATCAATTAGGTATTGATCATCTCATTATCACTCCATTTACGCGTGACTTTTCTAATCTGAGCCCACAAGCATACATCAAAAATATTTTGGTGGATAAGATCGGTATGAAACATCTGGTGATCGGTTATGATCATCATTTTGGTAAAGATCGTGAAGGTGGATTGTCTCATTTACAACAATTGGCCCCCATTTACGGGTTTGATATTGAAGAGATATCTCAGCAGGATATCAATGATATAGCTGTCAGTTCGACTAAAATTAGGAATGCTTTGCTCAGTGGGGATGTGAAAATGGCTCGGGAGTTTTTGGGTTATTCTTTCCAGTTGCTGGGAAAGGTAGTAAAAGGCGATCAAATTGGCCGAAGAATGGGCTTTCCTACAGCCAACCTCTTTGTGGAGGAAAATTATAAGCTTATTCCTGCTGATGGTATTTATGCTGTGGAAGTGGAATTGTTGAAAGCTGAAAATCAATATCCGAGACTACTCTCACCTCCATTAAAAGGAATGGCCTATATTGGGCACCGACCGACCATTAATGGTATGACGCGTAACATTGAAGTGAATATTTTTGATTTTAATGAAACTATTTACGGTCAGTTCATTCGGATTCATTTTCTACATTTTGTTCGGGAAGATCAGCGATTTGATTCCTTGGAAGCACTTCGCTTGCAGCTTATCGAGGATGAAAAAGTAGTGAGGGGTTTGCTTTTGTGAATGATTTTTTGTCAAATAGGCGTTCGTTCATCCATGCCAGATAACGTATTTTTGTGGGTTAAAAAAGAAAAACGCAAATGGAGATCAAACCTGGAGATCTGCTAAATCAAATTAATTATCCCGTTGATCTTAGAAAGTTTAAGGAGGAAGATTTAGAACAAATTTGCACAGAGCTTCGCCAGTTCATTGTAGATGCTGTATCGGTTGGTGGTGGGCATTTTGGTTCCAGTTTGGGGGTAGTAGAGCTCACTGTGGCCTTGCATTATGTGCTTAACACACCTTATGATCAACTGATATGGGATGTAGGCCATCAGGCTTATGGTCATAAAATTCTGACGGGGCGTCGCAAGCAATTTCATACCAATCGGATTTATAAAGGATTAAGTGGTTTTCCCAAGCGCTCAGAAAGCCAATACGATGCATTTGGCGTAGGTCACTCGTCAACCTCCATTTCTGCTGCATTGGGGATGGCTGTAGCCTCTCGCTACAAAGGAGAAACAGATAGGCAGCATGTGGCTGTCATCGGTGATGGAGCCATGACCGCTGGACTTGCTTTTGAAGCATTGAATCATGCGGGGACAGAAAATACGAATCTACTAGTGATCTTAAATGATAATTGTATGTCGATTGATCCCAATGTAGGTGCATTGAAAGAATATTTGACAGATATCACTACTTCCAAGCCTTACAATAGATTTAGGGATGATATTTCCTACGTGTTGGAGCAAATATCCAAATTAGGCCCAAATACACATGAGATTGTCAAGAAGATTGAGAAAAGCATAAAAGGAAGCTTACTTCAACGAAGTAATTTTTTTGAGGCGTTGAAATTCAGATACTTTGGCCCCATTAATGGTCATGATGTAAAACACTTGGTTAAAGTAATTCGGGATTTGCGTGATATCCCGGGGCCTAAATTGCTTCATTGTATAACAGTTAAAGGCAAGGGATATGAGTTGGCAGAACAGGATCAAACCAAGTGGCACTCACCAGGACTTTTCGATAAAATAACTGGAGAAATTAAAAAAGTAGTTTTTGATAAGCCACAGCCCCCAAAATATCAGGATGTATTTGGTCATACCTTAGTTGAGCTAGCAGAAAAGAATTCGAAAATTATGGGTATTACGCCAGCTATGCCTTCGGGTTGCTCCTTAAACATTATGATGAGGGCTATGCCTGATCGGGCTTTCGATGTGGGAATTGCCGAACAACATGCTGTTACGTTTTCGGCTGGGCTTGCAGCTCAGGGGATGATACCATTTTGTAATATATATTCCAGTTTTATGCAAAGAGCTTATGACCAGGTTATACATGATGTGGCTATTCAGAAGCTTAGTGTTATTTTTTGTTTAGATCGTGCTGGAGTTGCAGGTGCTGATGGGGCTACCCATCATGGTGCTTACGATCTGGCCTATATGCGCTGTATTCCCAATATGATTGTTTCCGCTCCAATGAATGAAGAAGAGCTGCGTAATCTTATGTATACGGCACAGCAGGATCAAATGGGACCTTTCTCTATTCGTTATCCACGTGGTAATGGGGTCATGACTGATTGGCGACGTCCTTTAAAATCCTTGAAAATAGGCAAGGCTCGAACAGTATGTGAAGGAGTGGAATCAGCCATTCTAACGATTGGTCATATTGGGAATGAAGCACTAAAAGCTTGTAAATTATTGAATGAAGAGGGGGTTTTCCCAGCACATTACGATATGCGTTTTGTGAAACCTTTGGATGAGGAATTATTGCATTCAGTGTTCAGAAAATTTACCCATGTGATTACAGTGGAAGATGGTTGTTTGCAGGGAGGTATGGGAAGTGCTGTTATCGAGTTCATGATGGATCAAGGTTATCAGTCAAAAATCACTCGCTTAGGAATACCTGATTGGGTGATTAATCATGGTGAGCAACCTGAGCTTTGGACCGAATGTGGATATGATGCAAAAGCCATTATTACAGCCGTGAAGCAGTTTATGTTGGATAAGATAGGGTCGGTATAAAAAATAAGTAGATGATACGAGAGTTTAAAAGTGGTGAATCTTTAGGCGAAGTACACGGTTCTGTAGCAACTTCGAATAAAACCGGATGGAGAAAATTGGGGGCATTTATTGGGCCTGCTTATTTGGTGAGTGTGGGTTATATGGATCCGGGAAATTGGGCTACTGATATTGCAGGAGGAAGTCAGTTTGGTTATCAGCTTATTTGGGTATTGCTGATGTCTAACTTGATCGCTTTGCTTCTTCAATCGCTGAGTGCTCGTTTGGGTATTGTGCAGGGCCTTGATCTGGCTCAGGCCTCAAGAAATGCATATCCTAAGCTGGTCAATTTTTCACTCTATATTTTAGCACAAATAGCCATAGTTGCTTGTGATTTAGCAGAGATTATTGGGATGGCTATTGGGCTAAATTTACTTTTTCACCTTCCGATGATTTGGGGAGTATCAATTACTATCCTTGATACCTTATTACTATTATTTCTGATGAATAAGGGTATGCGTATCATGGAGGTATTTATTATATCGATGGTTTTTATTGTGGGATCATCTTTTTTGGCGGAAATGATTATCGTTAAACCGGTGCTGGGTGAAGTAGTTTCGGGTTTTAAACCCTCGATGCTTTCGGGTGAGGCACTCTATATTGCCATTGGTATCATTGGGGCAACGGTGATGCCTCATAATCTTTACTTGCATTCGTCATTGGTTCAAACCAGAAAAATTGAGCGAACTATCAAAGGGATTAGCGATTCATTGAAATATAATTTGATTGATACAGGCATTGCACTCAATTTGGCCTTTTTGGTTAATGCTGCCATACTGATCCTTGCCGCTACTGCATTTTATAAAAATGGATTGTTTGAAGTGGCCGAAATACAACATGCTTATAAAATATTGGATCATATTTTTGGATCAACAGCCCCAATATTGTTTGCTGTTGCGCTGATTGCATCGGGGCAAAGCTCGACTATTACCGGTACACTTGCGGGGCAGATCGTGATGGAGGGACATATTAATTTGCGAATAGCACCTTGGCTAAGGCGTTTGATCACTAGACTTTTGGCTATTGTTCCTGCCCTTTTTACCATTTTGTATTTTGGGGATGATGCTTTAGGTGGTTTATTGGTACTGAGTCAAGTGGTATTGAGTTTGCAGCTCGGATTTGCAATTATTCCATTGATCCATTTTAACTCGGATCGTCAAAAAATGAAGGAATTTACCATCAAAACATGGGTTAAAGTGATTGCATGGATTAGTGCTTTGATTATTGTAGGTCTTAATGTAAAGCTTGTTTGCGAAGAAGTTTCCACCTGGATAAATAATACCCAAGGAAATTCTTGGTGGATTTATGCTTTGGTATTACCCATACTTTTTGCTATTGCGGGTTTATTGCTCTATGTATTTTTCAAGCCATTTATTAGTAAAAAAGGTCGTGGGCTTTCGCATGTGCCGCATGGTGTCGCCTTGGATATTCTTCAGGTGGATCGAGTTAAGTATGATCGAATTGGAATTGCAGTAGATTTTTCTTCCAAGGATAGAGAGGCTATTCAGCAAGCTTTGCAACAGGGAGGGAAAGAGGGTAATTATTATCTTATCCACGTAGTCGAAACAGCGGGGGCTAAGTTTTATGGGGATCATGTTTTGGACCATGAAACTTTGAGTGATATTCATAACATGGAAAAATATCAGCAAGATTTGCAGCAAATGGGGTATCAAGTGACTTTAACCATTGGTTATGGAACGGCAGCCCAGGCGATTGTCGAGGTAGTTAATAAGAAGGGTATTCAGTTACTTGTGATGGGTTCACATGGTCATCGGGGAATTAGTGATTTGGTTTTCGGAACAACGGTAGATAAAGTCAGACATCATGTAGACATACCCGTATTTATTATTCAATAAATAAAGCCTCGTATCATTCATTAGTAAAGAATATTTCTATTGGCTGGAATTTATCTACATATCCCTTTTTGTAAGCAAGCTTGTCACTATTGTGACTTTCATTTCAGTACCTCTTTGGGCAAAAGAGATGAATTACTTAAAGCTTTGCATATTGAGCTTTTTTTGCAGAAAAGCTATTTGGGCTCTCAATCTATCGAGACCATTTACTTTGGCGGTGGGACTCCCTCGTTATTAACTGCCGAAGTACTACAGTCTTTGATTGATAAAATTGCTACGTATTTTCAGCTGTCTTCAGATGTAGAGATCACCTTGGAGGCTAACCCGGATGACTTAAATGCAAAAAAGGTGAGAGAAATCAAGCAAACAGCAATCAATCGATTGAGTATTGGCATTCAGTCTTTTTTTGATGCGGATTTACGATGGATGAATCGAGCACATACGGCAGGGGAAGCTGAAGGATCAATCAAGCGGGTTCAAGACGTTGGTTTGGAAAACATCACGATTGATCTCATTTATGGATATCCTTTATTGAGCCATGAGAAATGGGCTAATACCCTTTCTAAAGCAATTCAGCTGCAAGTGCCACATATATCCGCTTATGCCATGACTGTTGAGCCCCGTACGGCATTGGCCTCTTTTATTTACAGGGGGAAGCAGCAAGCATTAGATGAAGCGCAAAGTGCAGCGCAATTTATTCAGTTGATGGATGGCTTGGAGCAAGCAGACTTTGAGCACTATGAAATATCCAATTTTGCCAAATCGGGTCAGTATTCGAAACATAATACCAACTATTGGTCTGGGGTTTCCTACTTGGGTATTGGGCCATCGGCACATTCGTTTAATGGCCAGACTAGGCAGTGGAATGTGGCTAATAATGCACAATATCTCCAAGCGATTGATCGAAAGCAAATTCCCGCTGAGATCGAAATATTAACTCAAGAGAATCAAGTTAATGAATACATCATGACTTCGTTACGGACCAGTCTGGGAATGGATTTAATGAAGATCAAGCAACATTTCGGTGAGCGCTATTTGACCACGATTAAGCAGGAGCTAAACCGATTTCTAGAGAAAAATTGGATTAATATACAGGAGCATGTTGTTACGTTGAGTAGAGAGGGTAAGTTATTTGCAGACCATGTTGCTTCAGAATTATTTGTAGAAGATTTAAAAACCTAGAGCCGGTTTAAAGTTTATTTTAAGAAATAATTGCCGGTTATTTTTGAGCGAAATAAGGTGGATTTTTCATGCCATTAATTTACTTTTCAAAGGTATTCAACTGTTCGCTTCGCTAGGGTTTAGAGCAATAGTGAGAGACTATTGCGAAAAATCTAACGAATTTGCAGCCAAAAAGAACCAAAAGAATGAAATAAAATAAACTTTAGATTGGCTTCTGGGTAAGCAATACATATAATGTACGAATCAAAAGATCAAGTTTATGGCTAATCACATTGAGATACTGGTAATTATTACGATTGTATTACTTCTACTTGATATGTACATCTATGGGGCAATTGTTACCGTCAGACCCAAGTGGAAGACATTACATTTTCCATACATCTGGTGGTCTTATTCCATTTTGCTACTCTTGGGTGTTTTTATTGGCATTTTTTGCGATATCAAATTTATGCTGCGGGCTTTTATTGTGGTGATATTTTTCATGACGGTGATTTCGAAGTTATTTTTCCTGCCCTTTATACTTTTTGATGATGTGCGTCGAGGGGGCATTTGGATTAAGCGGAAGTTGTTTGTTAAAACACAAGATCAACCAGTAGAGGTTGTCCATCAGGCGAATACCAATGCAATTCCTCGGTCTGAATTTTTAATTAAAGCGGGAACGTTAGTGGCGGTGCTACCACTGGCTTCTTTAACCTATGGAATTATTTCTGGGGCTTACGATTACCGAATTAAACGTCGGATACTTTATCTTCCGAATCTTCCCAGTGCTTTCGATGGGATTAAATTGGGGCAGATATCGGACATCCATTCAGGTAGTTTTTACAATCGAAAAGCAGTGCTAGGAGGGGTGGAACTTCTTTTAAAGGAAAAACCCGATTTTATCTTTTTTACAGGAGATTTGGTGAATAATGTGGCGTCTGAAATGTGCGATTATCAAGATATTTTTTCCAAAGTGAAGGCTCCGTTGGGGGTGTTTTCCATATTAGGAAATCATGATTATGGGGATTATTATTTTGGGAAAGGCCCATCCCTAGCCAAGGCAAAGAGTTTGGCAGAGGTAAAGACGACACATAAAAACATGGGTTGGGATCTGCTATTGAATACACATCGTAGACTGAAAGTAGGAGGCCAAGAGATTGCAATCATTGGCATCGAAAACTGGGGCGCTGGGCGTTTCTCCAAATATGGGCGCATGGATTTAGCTGTCCCTGGAACGGAGGACTTGCCTGTTAAGTTGCTTCTTTCACATGATCCGTCGCACTGGCGGGCTCAAGTATTGCCCAAATATCCACAGATTGATGTGATGTTTAGTGGGCATACGCATGGCATGCAATTTGGGCTCATTACCGATAAAGTGCAGTGGAGCCCCATACAATATATTTATAAGGAATGGGCAGGCTTGTATCAGGAGCAACATCAGCAGCTTTACGTGAATGTAGGTTATGGTTTTCTGGGGTATCCTGGTCGTGTGGGTGTTTTGCCTGAAATCACCATCTTTGAGTTGAAAAAAGGTCACGCCTAGTTGATGCGGGTAAAAGCTTTAACTTTTCAGCGGTTTCCTTGCTGTACGACAATGAAAAAACACCTTTGGAAAACACTTGATTTTTTACTCTTTAGCAACATTTTCATTGCGTTAGGAGCTTTGGTTCAAGGTCTGATTACCTATCGGTTACTTTATGCTGAGCCAGATAAAGATGTGTTGGCTATTTTATTCTGTTCTACACTAGCTTTGTACAACTTTAGTATTCTATTATCTAAACCTAAAAATTTTAAAGTCTCGCCTTTTAGACGAGTTCGATGGATATTTTCGCATTATCGTTTGAATGTGACATTGATGCTTATTGCTACTTTTTCATTGATTCCGCTAGCCTTGTTTTTATCTGTTCCTGCATTGCTATTACTTTCTTTTTTGGCGTTAATCTCGATTGCTTATAGTTTGCCTATTTTTCATTTTCGTGGTCATTGGTTTGGGCTTAGAAGTGTGCCGGGGGTTAAACTCTTTTTAATTGCATTGGTTTGGTCTTTAAGCTGTGTATTATTACCCATTGTGGAATTAGAAAGTGCTGAAGCATTTACTTTTCCTAGCTGGGATGGTATTTTGCTTGTACTGAATGAATTTTTATTCGTGGTAGCTTTAACCATTCCCTTTGACATTCGCGACTCCTTACAAGATGAACAAAATGCACTAAAAACGCTTCCAACAATGCTTGGTCGAAAGATGACACTTCTTATTGCCTATGGGCTTTTGTTGGTTTATCTTGTTTTACTCTTGGTATTGGCTCGGGTAATTGGTCCGATAAGTGCCATAGCACTTGCGGGGAGTATTATATTGGTTGGATGGGGCATATCCAGGTCCAATACCAATCGAAATGAATATTTTTACTTTTTATTTCTGGATGGGATGCTGGTTGGGCAATTTCTTATTTTGTGGATGGTTGGCCTGTTGGTACAGATTCTCGTCTAAAGATTACCTATTCTGGGCTAATAATTTCATAAAATAAACGCTATATAATAATGAGTATAAAAACAGTTGATTCGTTTAGGTTCGCTGGGAAAAAAGCTTTAGTTCGTGTTGATTTTAATGTGCCATTAGACGATCAGTATCGAATTACGGACGATAGTCGTATTCAGGGAGCACTACCAACTATCGGTAAGATTTTAAAAGATGGAGGTGCTGTCATTTTGATGTCGCATTTTGGACGTCCAAAAGGGCAGCCTGTAGAAAAATATTCTTTAAAGCACGTTGTTAAACATCTTTCTGACCTAGTTGGTCAGCAGGTCCAGTTCGTAAGTGATTGTATTGGTCCACAGGTTGAACACGCGGTTGCTGCGTTAAGATCTGGCCAAGTACTTTTAATAGAAAATTTGAGATTTCATCCAGAGGAGGAGAAAGGTGATAAAGCATTCGCAGCAGAGCTTGCGGGGTTGGGTGATATTTATGTGAATGATGCTTTTGGAGCAGCACATCGTGCACATGCTTCCACTTCAGTAATTGCGCAATTTTTTCCTGGAGCAAAATGTGTTGGTTATTTGATGGCTGCAGAATTACAGAATGCCGAAAAAGTAATCAGCCATGCGGCAAGGCCTTTTACTGCCATTATGGGGGGAGCTAAGGTTTCGGATAAAATTGAATTGATTGAGCGTTTGTTAGAAAAAGTAGATCATTTGATTATTGGCGGGGGTATGGCGTATACTTTTGCCAAGGCACAGGGGGGTCATATCGGCAAATCCTTGGTTGAAGAGGATAAATTAGATTTAGCTAGGCATCTCATTGAAAAGGCAAAAGCCAAGGGGGTGAATTTGGCCTTACCAGTCGATTCAGTCATTGCTGATCGTTTTTCTAATGATGCGGATATTGAGTTTGCATCGAATGATCATATTCAGGCAGATTGGATGGGACTAGATATTGGCCCAAAGTCGATCGAACAGTTTAAAACCATTATTGAAGAGTCCAAAACTATTTTATGGAATGGGCCAATGGGTGTCTTTGAGCTATCAAAATTCGAAATAGGCACTAGAGCTATTGCTGATGCAGTTGTGGAGGCTACAGCACATGGGGCATTTTCGCTAATTGGAGGAGGAGATTCTGCTGCAGCGGTTGCTAAATTTAATTTGACCGATCAGGTGAGTTATGTTTCCACTGGAGGGGGGGCACTACTAGAATATATGGAAGGAAAAGAATTGCCTGGGGTTAAAGCGATACTAGACTAATCAAGGCATTAAGAGCGTGTTTAAAGTTTATTTGATTTTATTCTTTTGGTTCTTTTTGGCTGCAATTTCGTTAGATTTTTTCGCCATAGAAGCCCCGCTATGGCTCCAAAATCTGCCTCATTTCGCTCAAAAATAACCTACAATAATTTTATAAAATAAACTTTAAACAAGCTCTAAGTCCATTTATTGATCAACAAAAATTTTGAATAGTAAACAACACCAAATACGAATATGAGATTATTAGAAGGAAAAACGGCATTAATCACTGGAGCATCCAAAGGAATAGGACGTAAAATAGCCGAAAAATTTGTGGAACATGGTGCTCATGTGGCTTTTACTTATTTGTCTTCCATTGAAAAAGGGCAGGCTTTGGAGCAAGAACTTCAGCAAGAGGGAATTAAGGTAAAAGGCTATCGGTCTGATGCTTCTAAATTTGATCAGGTCGAACAATTGATTAATGATATTGTGGTAGATTTTGGCACATTGGATATTGTAGTGAATAATGCCGGAATTACAAAAGATGGTTTACTCATGCGCATGACTGAAGAAAATTGGGACGAAGTGCTCAATACCAATTTAAAATCTGTATTCAACGTGACCAAGGTAGCCTCTAAGGTGATGATGAAAAATAAAAAAGGAGTTTTTATTCATATGAGTTCTGTTGTTGGTGTAGAAGGAAATGCGGGTCAGGCAAATTACGCAGCTTCTAAAGCTGGAATAATTGGCTTTTCTAAGTCGGTTGCAAAGGAATTAGGGTCACGCAATATTCGAAGTAACGTAGTAGCTCCAGGATTTATTCGCACAGAGATGACCGATTCACTAGATCCCAAAGTAGTGGAAGGGTGGGCACAAAATATTCCGCTAAAGCGTGCTGGTGAAACAGATGATGTGGCTAATGTTTGTGTCTTTCTGGGTTCAGATCTGAGTACTTATGTTACTAGCCAAGTACTTCCGGTGTGTGGAGGAATGCTCTAAAAACCAATTGATTTTATTCGTAGGGGCAAGCTTTTTGTGTCTCTACGGATATATTGGTCTATCTCTAGAGGGGTGAGGAAGTGCTTAATTAATCATTTGTTTTTCCGTGGCGTATCCAATAGATAAGCCATCGAATGGCAATGATACCATGGTTGATGAGAGTAGGGATGAGACCATAATGTTTAACAAAAATCTGAAAACGCTCTTTTAGACTCTGAAAATGTCTTTTTTTAGATAGCCCGCCCATTTGATACTTAGCCACGTACTGTTTGGTATTCACGGTTAGTTTGGCTTTTTTAGTGGCTTGGATAATCCAATCAATATCAGCGCTTAATTGGTAGGTCAGATCATAAGGCTGGGTAATTGATCGCCTGATGTAGATCGCCTGATGGCTAATAGACATTCCATATCGGAAACTTTTCCAGGTAAAATGTTCGGGTATTTGATGGCGACGCTTTCCAAAAGCTTGCTGGTCCTGGGAATACATTTCTGTTTCTCCATAATAAATATCAGCATCGGGTCGGGTGGAAAAAATCTGTTTGACGGTATCTGGTGCATAAATTTCATCCCCAGAATTCATAAAAAGAAGATAATCACCAGAGGCAAGAGCTAAGCCTTTATTCATTGCATCATAAATGCCCTGATCTTTTTGGGAATTTAATTTGGCTATATGGTGTTTGTATTTTTTGATTATTTCAAGGGTCCCATCTGTCGAACCACCATCGATTAGGATATACTCGATGTTCGGATAAGTTTGATTGAATACGGAAAGCATCGTACGTTCAATATCTTGAACGCCATTGTAGACTACAGTGATGACGCTGAGCTTAGGCTGAAACATGTTGATCTAGTACTTGCTGATAGAATAGCTTATGTTTTTTAGCAATAAGTGCTTCCGAGAAAAGATCCTCCACTGTTCTACGTGCATCTATATTTAATTTTTCCCTTTGCGGATGTTGATAGATCCAGTTAATCCCTGCTGCAAAAGAGTTGGAGGATTTATACGCTGCTAAATAGCCATTCTGCTGATGCAAAACCATATCCGGTATCCCGCCCGTAGTAAAAGCAACAACAGGCGTGCCGCAAGCCAAACTTTCCATCACGGTATTGGGCAAATTATCTTCAATAGAAGGAATCAAAAAAACATCTGCTGCACTATAACATAGGGCTAGTTGCATATCATCAGATATCGTTCCCAAAAAAGTCGTCTTGATTCCAAAGTCGGGAACACTTTTTTGATCTCGATTTCCGAAGATGAGTAGTTCAATTTGTTCGGGGTTGATGGCAAATTGTTTAACAAATATTGGAATAGCTTCCAAAAGATAAGAGGCTCCTTTATACAGATCTTGCCTGGAAGGCATGGAGCCACTAATCAAAACAAATTGATTTGGTGTTATTCCCAGGCTCTTTTTTGCTTCTTCTTTTGAAGTGGGTTTAAAAATGGTCATATCTAATGTATTGGGAATCACTTGAACCATTCTCGAGGATAGTAATTTACTTGATCGGACAAAATCAGCCATCCATTTACTTGGGGCAATGATTTGAAAATTGAGGTGCTGATACGCTTGATACTTCGTCTGCCATGTCCATCGTGACCAGTCTTGATCATTCGACCATTTGAGTACGGGACAGTTTCCACATTCTTGCTGATAATGCGTACAAGACAGGGTATAATGACAACCTCCTGTACAGGCATTGACATCATGAAAGGTCCACACGATTGGTTTGTCGAGTCGAGCAAGTTTTGCTAAATCGCGTGGGCGTAAAAATGCGTGGTTGATCCAATGAATATGAATAATATCAGCCTGTTTTAACGCAGCATGATTAGATACATCCCGACCCCATATGGGGATGGAAAAAGGAATTCGGAGTCGTTTAGTGAAGACTTTAGAGATCAAACCTTCTAATATAATCCCAGCAGCAGTAATCCATTTTCGAAAAAAACCTGTAGAGAAGTTAGATACCTGATTATTTTCTTCGAAGGAGAAATTGACCCAGATTTGAGAATCAATCCCTTGATCAATTAAGGCTTTATTGAGGCGTAAACATGCTCTTCCCGCACCACCATTTCCTGCATATGTATTTAAGTGTATGACTTTCAAGATGCTCAAAAGTACAAGTTCTTTTTATTTCCTTTGCGGGACATGGAACAGCAATCAAATCAACTAACTGATAAAGCTTTTTGGACATCGTACTGGGAGTCAAAACCTGATCTGGTATTATCTGTTGACCGTGAATTTCTTTTTTATAAGCAGCTTAAGCAAGTAATTGATCAGAATCATCCGAAAACGGCTATTGAATTAGGTGGATTTCCTGGGCATTATGCCATTTTTTTGAAAAAATATTTTGGTATTCAAACCACGTTGTTTGATTATTTTATTCATCGGGGTATTCTTCAGAAAGTATTAGAAAAAAATAATCTCGGGCAAACGGATATTCACGTTATCGAAGCAGATGTGTTCCAGTATACTCCTCAGGAGCAATACGATTTGGTTTTATCTTGTGGTTTGATTGAACATTTTCAGGACACTCGAGATATTCTTCAGCGTCATATTCGGTTTTTAAAACCTGGTGGGACACTGTGGATCACCTTACCTAATTTTAAGGGGGTGAATGGCTGGATACAAAAAGTATTTGATCCAGCCAATTATCAAAAGCATAACATCCACTGTATGGATCTGGAGCTGTTGACCTCTATTAGCTACGAGCTTGGTTTGGTAGCTGTTCAGGTAAAGTATATTCAGCGCTTTAGTGTGTGGCTAGAGAATAAGCAAGAAAAGCCTTTTTTGACCAAAATTTTTGTCAAGACCATTTGGTACGTTGGTAAAGTTCTTACCAAGCTTGTCCCTTTTGAATCCAAGCTTTTGTCGCCTTATATTCTTTTACAAGCTAGGAAAAGAGATTAAGAGCTGAATCCTCGTACCTTTGCCCGATGAACACCTTAGATTTGCTTGATCGCGCTTCTTGTTTTGAGTTTTTAACACAGGAAGAGGGCGTTTTTTTGTTTAAACACGCTGCTACAGCTGAGCTGATGTATGTGGCTAATGAGCTTCGCAAAAAACAAGTTCCTCATGGCAAAGTCACCTGGATGATTGATCGCAATGTCAATACGACGAACGTATGCATTGCCAATTGTAAATTCTGTAATTTCTTTCGTAGGCCAGGTCATCAGGAGAGCTATATTACTGATATCGAAGTTTATAAGCAAAAAATAGAAGAGACTTTTCGTTATGGAGGAGATCAGTTATTGTTACAAGGGGGGCATCATCCTGAATTGGGCTTAGTCTTTTATGCTGATTTGTTTAAGGAGCTGAAAATGCTGTATCCTACGCTTAAGTTACATGCACTTGGTCCACCAGAGATTGCACATATTGCCAAGCTTGAGCATATTAGTCATACTGAAGTATTGAAAGTGCTCATGCAAGCTGGACTAGACTCACTACCAGGTGCCGGAGCAGAAATATTAAATGATCGCGTCCGCCGCCTAATTTCCAAAGGAAAATGTGGGGGTCGGGAGTGGCTAGATGTCATGCGGGCTGCGCATCAATTGGGATTACCAACTTCTGCAACCATGATGTTTGGCCATGTAGAAACATTGGAAGAACGCTTTGAACATTTGGTTCAGCTACGTGGGGTGCAGTCAGAAAAGCCTGAGCATGTCCAGGGTTTTGTTGCATTTATTCCCTGGCCTTTTCAAGACGATGGTACCTTGCTCAAAAAAATACGTGGTATTACCAATCAGGTGACTGGGGATGAATACATCCGTATGATTGCTTTGAGCCGTATCATGCTGCCCAATATCAAAAACATCCAAGCATCTTGGTTAACAGTAGGTAAGTCAGTTGCTCAGCTTTGTTTACACGCAGGAGCTAATGATTTCGGTTCAATCATGATCGAAGAAAACGTAGTTTCTGCTGCAGGTGCTCCTCATCGGTTCACTTCACAAGGCATACAGGATGCTATCCGAGAGGCAGGTTTTGAACCTCAACTACGTACCCAGCAATATGAGTTTAGAGACTTGCCCAAGCAAATGATTCAACAAGTAATTAACTATTAAGTGATAATAAAAGACGATAAAAAAGGTGCCAACTGGTATAATTTAAGAGCTTGTTTAAAGTTTATTTGATTTTATTTGGTTCTTTTTGACTGCAATTTCGTTAGATTTTTTTGCCATAGAAGCCCCGCTATAGCTTTATAATCTACCTCATTTCGCTCAAAATAACCTGCAATAATTTCATAAAATAAACTTTAAACAAGCTCTAATTAAATTTGAACTCCTAATTTTTTCTTGATATTTTTTACTTTTGGGCCCGATTAGAAAGAGTATATGGACTCTATTTCGTTGGGCATACATAAGCTTTATACT
Source organism: Pedobacter sp. (assembly GCA_008015505.1). Taxonomy (GTDB): domain Bacteria; phylum Bacteroidota; class Bacteroidia; order Sphingobacteriales; family Sphingobacteriaceae; genus Daejeonella. The sequence goes on along the minus strand of SSFR01000004.1, from coordinate 30,341 downwards.
TAATACTAAATTAGCATTCAATTACTAACCATGGATGAACCAGCAACGGCATCTATTGAACAGCATATAGAAGCACTAATTTTTGCATCGGATAGGAGTATCAGTGTTGCTGAGATACGGTATATTATTGGATTAGTATTTGGTCTGGAATTTACCGAAGCAATGGTTTTGGCTGCTATACAAGCCATTAAAGAACGGTACCAGGTTAATTCGTTTGCCATTGAGTTGATCCATCTTGATGAGGGGTATCAGTTTCTTACTAAAAGAGTATATTACCCAGTGATTAATCAGCTTCAAGTTCATCGTTCTAAGAAGAAACTAAGTCAACCTGCGATTGAGACGCTTGCTATTATTGCATATAAGCAGCCCATAACCAAGCTAGAAATTGAGCAAATAAGAGGCGTAAACTGTGATTATACGATCCAAAAATTGTTAGAAAAGGATCTGATTAAAATTGTTGGGAAGGCGGATATGGTTGGTCGTCCAATACTTTATGCTACAAGTACAACCTTGATGGACTATCTTGGAATCAATTCAGTTACAGAATTACCTCAATTCAATGAGGTCATCGTTAATAAAAATGAAGCATCCATTCCCTTTGATTAATGATTAATCAATATTCTTATTTTATTAAATAATTTTCAAAAATTTAAAAACTTTATAATTTTATGCGAGTACGCATATGCCTTGTAATTTAAATACCAGTAAAATGTCAAAAAAATCGCCAAAAAGCACCTCTGCAGAGGACACACAAAAAGGTGGAATTGAAAAAAATCCAAAAGCGCCAACAAATCCTAAATCCAAAGAGTCCCTTGGAGATGATGATGATCTTGATACACCTTTATATGATGATGATTTAAGGTTCGATAATTTTGAAGATGACGAAGACGATGACTTTTAATTAAAAAGTCCATACATTGGACACCCAAAAGCATTCAGATGAATTTCTGGATGCTTTTTGTGTTGAATTGGCAAGCGTAAATGTAGTATATGATATTAACTGAAGTAAATGACCAAATAGCTGACAAGCTTTTTATAGATGTCCCCAGAGAAATTTATAAGCATGATTCCTCCTGGATTTGTCCGCTTGATACTGATATTAGAGCAGTTTTTGACCCTCAAAAAAATAGTTTCTATACCCACGGAAGTTGTACACGTTGGATTCTTCAGTCGAGTGATGGAAAGCTCATTGGGCGAGTTGCGGCTTTTATTAACGACTTAAAAGCGTACCAAACGGAAGAACCCACAGGCGGCATGGGCTTTTTTGAGTGTATTAATAACTATCAGGTGGCTGAGTTACTTTTTAACACCGCAAAAGATTGGCTCAAAAAGCGTGGAATGAAGGCCATGATGGGCCCCATAAACTTTGGAGAGAATAATAACTATTGGGGTTTGCTCATCGAGGGTTTTACACCACCTTCTTATGGGATGAACTATAATCCACCGTATTATAAAACGTTTTTTGATCAATACGGTTTTACTGTACTGTACGAACAAATTACCAATCATCTTGATATTCTAAAACCTTTTCCAGAACGTTTTACAAAAATAGCGGAATGGGTATCCAAGAAGCCAGGTTATCGATTTGAACATTTTCGAATTAAAGATATCGAACAATTCGGCTCTGATTTTATTGAGATTTATAACGACGCTTGGAAAGACTTTGAAAACTTTATTCCCATTACCAGATCTAGTGTCATGGAGAGTTTACATAAGATGAAAACCATTATGGACGAAAAGTTAATTTGGTTTGCCTATGTAGATGACGAACCAGCATCATTTATTGTTATTCTTCCAGATGTTAATCAGATGATTAAATCCCTAAATGGGAAGCTTGGCTTTATAGAAAAAATAAAATTTGCATATAGGAAATGGAGGGGTGTATCTCGAATGCGAGTTATTGTTATGGGTACTAAATCTGCTTTTCAAAATCATGGTCTGGAATCAGCGTTATTCATTAAACTAAAAGAATATGTTATTCCGAAACAACAATATACAGAGGTAGAGCTCTCGTGGGTTGGCGATTTTAATGATAAAATGATGGCTATACACAAAGCAACAGGTGCTAAATTCGGAAAAAAGCACGCCACAATGAAGAAAATATTTTAAGATATAGATAAAAAAACCTTCCCTAAGTTTGGTTCTTCGAGAAGGTTTTTTATTCCCGAGCTGGGTTTATGAACGTCTGAGCTCTTCATATAGATCGATTATTTTCTTTTGAAGTTGAACAATTTCTGCTTCACGTTCTTTTACTTTACCTACTAGAGCTTCTAACTCAGAGGCATTCTTTTTCGACTCTTTATTGTCATCATTATAGGTAAGTAGCTGAACAACATCCATATCAAACAAGCTTGAAATCTGCTCCAACCGGGACAGATTAACATCTGTTATACCTGTTTCTATTTTAGAAAATGCGGGTATTGAAATGTCTAGCCGTTTAGCCATATCCTCTTGATTCCAACTTCTCTGATGTCTCAATAGCTTAATTTTTTTACCTAAAGTTTTCATTTTACAATTGTTGTTTTATTTATTCTTAATAGTTATTATATATAATTCGTTAAATATACCTAATATTTTGATAAGATTTTATCTTTTAATGTTAAAAGATTCATATTTCCAAAATTGCCTGAACTCATTAGCAGCAGTACTTTGTTCTCGTAGTTCAGGCTACTTAGGTACTTCTCCAAATTGTCAGGAGAAGAAAAATATTCTAACTCTAAGTTACGAAAAAATTTATTCATAGCCAATAAATCAATTTTTTTTGCTCCTTTGTGGGATAAAGTAGCTTCGTTACAAAAAATAATAACCTGATCCGCTTCATCCATAGTGCCTGCATATTGCGTGAGAAATGTCTCATTTAAACTACTAAACGTGTGTAACTCTAAGACAGAAATTAACTTTTTGTTAATATATTGTGTTTTTACAGCATGTATTGTTGCTCGTACTTTTGATGGTGAATGAGCAAAATCTTTAAATATAACTACGTGTTCATTTTTGCCTAGTAACTCCAAACGCTTGGCCGCCCCTTTGAAACTTTGAATGGCTTCGTAAAAATTTTCCTCTTGTAATCCTAGTGCTGTACACACAAATTTTGCAGCAGTTAAATTCAGTAGGTTGTGATCTCCAAAAATTTGTAATGGTATCTTTCTTTTATTAACGATTAATTTGGTAATTCCTGATTCAATTTGATGGTCGGGGATTTGGTAAGGTATTTTTATCAAGTTGTTGAGATCCCCGTCAACAATTCTTTTTAATTCAGTGTCTTCATTACAGTAAATAAGTGTACCCCTGGGTTTAATTGTCTCTAAAAACAAAACAAACTGTTCTTTATAAGTCTCAAAAGTTGGAAATACATTGATATGGTCCCAAGCTATACCACTCAACACAGCAATATCAGCTTTGTATAAATGGAATTTTGGTCTTTGATCAATCGGCGAAGCCAAATATTCATCTCCTTCAATAATTATCCATGGCGCATCTTCTGTGAGCTTCACCATAGTATCAAAACCGTCAAGCTGTGCACCTACTAAATAATCAAAGTTTTTGCCGTGATAGTTCAGTACATGAATAATCATGGCTGTAATCGTCGTTTTGCCGTGACTACCGCCAATCACCACACGGAGCTTATCTTTTGATTGCTCGTAGATGTACGCTGGATAGGAATAAATAGGTATTCCCATCTTTTGTGCTTTCAATAATTCTGGATTATCTGCTTTGGCGTGCATTCCTAAGATCACAACGTCTAAGTCAGCATGGATATTATTTACATTCCAGCCCTCAGTAGTTGGTAATAAATGATGTTGCATCAAACGTGACCTGGAAGGTTCAGTAATCATATCGTCGGAACCTGTTACTTGATATCCTTTTTTAGCAAGTGCAATAGCCAAATTATGCATCACACTTCCTCCTATTGCAATGAGATGTATCCGCTTCTTAGTCATGAGTAAGCTGTTCTTTTATGTACCGTTTTTAATAAACTTGGCAGCCACCCAGTTCTCTGAGCTGCTGTGAGTAATGTATTTTAAGCCATTTGAGTGCCCTTCCTTAATTAGAATAGGTAGATCGGGTTCTTGGTAAAATCCACTTAAAAAAAGTAGACCGCCATCAACCAATGATTCTGAATAATTAGCTAGTTGATCTAATAAAATATTACGATTGATATTGGCTAATATGATATCAAAATGTTGATTAGGGATGGCTTCTTTGGAACCACAATACGTAGTCACGTTCTCAACTTGATTAAGCCCAAGATTTTCCTGGACACTGGTAATACACATCTCGTCACAATCGATAGCAGCGATCGGACTAGCCCCTAATTTTGAAGCAAGAATGGCCAAGATACCTGTTCCACAACCCATATCTAATACTGCTCTTTTTTCGAATACGTGTTCAAGCATCATTTCCATCATGAGTGCAGTGGTTTGATGATGTCCCGTACCAAAGGCCATTTTGGGATCAATGATTAACTCGTGAGGATATTCCGGATGTGGCTCGTGAAATGTAGCTCGAACATAGCATTTCTTGCCAATCGTGATTGGCTCAAAATTGCTTTCCCAGGCTTGATTCCAATTGGTATGAGGAATTAAATGACTCGAATAAGTGATAGCAGATGGATCCTCTTCGAAAGAAATTAAAGTTTGATTCAGTGTATTGTCGAGTATAGTTTGATCAAATGTCGACCATGGGATATATGCTTTAAACCCTTGATCTGTCTCTTCAAATGAATCAAAACCAATTTGAGCTAATGCATCGATCAGTAAATCTTGTCCGTAGTCTTTTAGTGATGCAGTTGTAAATGTTAATTCTTGATAATCCATTCTTCAGTTAAACACTTTTATGATATCTACAAAATCCCGAGACTTTAAAGACGCTCCTCCAATGAGTCCCCCATCAATATCTGGTTGTGTAAAAAGACTAGTGGCGTTTTGCACATTGCAGCTACCTCCATAAAGGATTGATGTACTATTTGCTATTTCTTGCCCATACTGCCAAGTCAATTCCTTACGAATAAACGCATGAACTTCTTGTGCTTGTTCGGGGCTTGCAGTCAGTCCAGTACCAATAGCCCAAACTGGCTCATAAGCGATGATTATTTGATTGCTAAACTCCTGGCTGGATAGATGAAATAAACCTTGTTTCAGTTGCTCTCTCAACACTTGAAAATAGGTCTGATTGGTTCTTTGATCGATAGTTTCACCGATGCAAAAAATAGGTGTCAGTTTATTTCTTAAAGCAGCATTGACTTTCTGAGCCAATAAAGTATCTGTTTCCCCAAAATATTCGCGACGCTCTGAATGTCCCAATATAACATGAGATACGTCTATAGCTTGAAGCATAGCTGCTGAAATCTCACCGGTGTATGCACCTTGATCTTCCTGGTGACAGTTTTGAGCACCAATATATAGGCTTTTATGCCCCTTGGCTAGTTGAGTTAAACTATTTAAAGAAAGGAATGGCGCACAAACAATTACTTTTTGATCATTGAGTGCTTCAGCATTCACCATATGAAGTATTTCGGAAAATAAGGCTAAGCCCGAAACGTAATTGGTGTTCATTTTCCAGTTACCCGCAACAATTTTTTGTCTCATGATTTGTACTTTAAATGATTCTAGCGGTCTCCGTGAGTTCAAATACCTTAATTAATATGTCTTTTTCGGTCACATCAAAGCTTTTGTTTCTACGTGCAAATACCTTTTCAGCAGTCTCAAATAGTTTGGTTAATTGATGAGTCTCAAATCCCCCAGCTCCCCCCCATGCAAAATCAGGGACAAAGTTTTTAGGGAAACCTGCACCAAAGATATTGGCACCTACACCTACCACCGTGCCGGTATTAAACATCGTGTTTATGGAACACTTTGCGTGATCGGCCATAATAAGACCGCAGAACTGGAGTCCGGTTTTGCGAAAGTACATTTTATTATAATCCCATAGACTTACCTCAGAATAATTATTTTTAAGATTGGAGGTATTGGTGTCTGCTCCTAGGTTACACCATTCTCCTAAAACAGAATTTCCTAGATATCCATCATGACCTTTAGAGGTGTATCCAAGAATGACGGCATTATTAATCTCCCCCCCAACTCTGGAATGAGGTCCGATAGTGGTCATTCCATATATCTTCGCCCCCATTTTGACTTGAGCGTGCTCACAAAGTGCAAAAGACCCTCGGATATTACATCCTTCCCAGATTTGACTGTTTTTTCCTAGGTATATGGGGCCTTCGAGCGTATTTAATGTTGAACATTCGACACTAACACCCTCTTCGATAAAAATATTTTCACCCAAAATGCAATTGGTATTACTTAAATTTTGAGAAGTCCTGTTTTTGGTTAATAATGTGTAATCTTTTCGAATTTCAGCGTCATTCCACTTAAAAATGTCTTCTGGAAAAACAAGCTTCGTGATAGGGGCTTTATAATGAATGGGTTTATACATGGATAGATCAAGACAATCCCATTTTTTAGCCAATTCCTCAGGTAATTTGATAGCTAATAAGGTATCATAAGCAAATAATGCTTCATCTGTTGAAAGATTATTGATCTTTTCAATAAGTTCACTATTTGGACATAATGATCCATTGATCAATAAATTCTGCTCGTCATATTTGACAGGAAATTTTTTCTGTAAATATGGTTCGGTTTGGTAACTTACCGGGCAACCTAGATACTTTTCCCATTTTTCGGATATGGTTAAAATACCAACACGCAATGCGGCAATGGGACGTGTAAGTGTCAGCGGAAATAGCTTGGCACGTTGTGATAAGTCGTCAAATAGAATAACCCTCATGTCAAATAAATTATTTTTTGTAAAACACAGGTGTAGCGGATGAATTAATTTCAGCTGATTTATAACTAGTAACGAAAATTTAGCATTCATATGCGTTCAGCACAGAGGGAGCGCGCATTTGAAAAAGAATGTTTTGCCTTTCTACAAAGCAATGGGGCATTTTATTTGTATGATGAAGACTGCTATTGGAAAGGGAAGCAAGCGTATATACGCTTGCGTAGAAAGGTATTTTACGATAGTGATTACATCGAGAAATATATTTAAAAGAACTTTTTTAAACACGCTAGTAAACTTGTAAGTTGGGTTCTATTTCTTCAGCCCAGGCTAGGATTCCCCCTCTAAGGTTATACAGATTGGTAAATCCGAGTTGCTCTAACTGCATGATGGCTATCATACTTCGTTTTCCACTTCGGCAGTGTACAATCACGGGTTTGTCCTTACTGATTTTATCTGCCTCAATTAATATGCCGGCAAGTGGAATGTTCTCACCACCCAGATTAGACATTTCGTATTCAAAGGTTTCGCGTACGTCGATCAGTTGGAAATCTTCTTTGTTGTCTAATTTTTGTTTTAAAGTTTGTACGGTAATTTCTTGCATAGCAGTAAAATTTAACACCCAAAGTTATGTTTTTGATTGGCTTGTTGTTGCGGAGATAAGGGAGATTTAATTTTTGTATAAAATTTTCAAATTCATGAATCGAAAAAATTGCTACTTTTGCCCCCATGGGTAAGTCCTTTACGACCAGCTCCCTTTGAACTCCCCCAGGGTGGGAACGCAGCAAGGGTAGAAGGTTGTAGCGGTGCGATAAAGGGGGCTTGCCCATTTTTTCTTAAATACATTCCTGTAGATATAGTGCTGCTTAAACAATCTCCTAGATAGTAATCGGTATGAAATTTTTTATTGACACAGCTAATCTGGTACAAATAAAAGAGGCTCAAGATTTAGGTGTTTTGGACGGTGTAACGACCAATCCTAGCCTAATGGCAAAAGAAGGTATTACTGGCCATGATCGGGTGATTAATCATTATAAGGCTATTTGTGATCTAGTAGATGGTGATGTGAGTGCTGAAGTAATTGCGACTGCTTATGAAGAAATCATCCAAGAAGGTACTCTTCTTGCTGCACTAAATCCCAAAATTGTGGTGAAAGTTCCAATGATTAAAGACGGTATCAAGGCAATCAAGTACTTTAGTTCTAAAGGAATCAAAACAAATTGTACCCTTGTATTTTCTGCTGGACAGGCCTTACTAGCGGCCAAAGCTGGAGCCACTTATGTTTCTCCGTTTGTGGGTCGTTTGGATGATGTCTCAACAGATGGATTAGCCTTAATTGAAGATATTCGATTGATTTATGATAACTATGGCTTTGAAACAGAGATTCTAGCTGCTTCAATTCGCCACCCGATGCATATCATCCAGTGTGCTAAAGTAGGCGCCGATGTGATGACGGGACCATTATCGGCTATACTTGCCTTACTTAAACATCCGTTAACGGATAGTGGTTTAGCTCAATTTTTAGCGGACCATGCTGGGGCAGCCTCTTCCTCGGAGGCTAAGCTCAAATGATAAACTTATCTGTCTTATATTTTAGATGATTCGATGCAACACGTCGGCAATCGACTGATTGCTATTGATCAAAATACCTTTTACTCCGGCGGCCTCTCCGGCGGTAATGTCGCGCTGTCGATCCCCGATGAAATACGATTTTGAAGCATTAATATTAAATCGAGCCAATGCCTTCTCAACAAGGATAGAACCAGGTTTACGGCACAAACAATTTCCATTAAATTCAGGATGATGATGACAATAATAGATCTCCGTAAGCTTAATTCCATGCCGGAGATAAGTTACCCTCAAATGAGCGTGCATCTGATGAAGTACTTCTTCGGCATACCATCCTTTAGCCAAGCCACCCTGATTAGTAATAATGATTAATAAATATCCACTGCGTTGGAGCTCAAGTAGTGGGGCAAAATTGTGTTCTAGAATGTTAAAATCTTCTAAACGACAAACATAATCACCTATCTCTTCATTAAGTACACCGTCCCTATCTAAAAAAATGGCCTTTCTTTGATATTTCATTTACACAAAACTACTTTATTCTACTTCGCGGTCAAAACTCTACCTATAATGGCTCTCATAGTCATCAAAAAAAATTATTTTCGTCGGACACCAACCCACAAAACGCATGTCCACTAATTCATCTAAGAAAGGAACTACCCCTTATGTATCGGCTGATAGTCGAATTGCTGAGTTTACTCTAAAATCCATTCTGCTGGGCGCCCTTTTTGGGGTCATCTTTGGAGCTGCAACTGTTTATTTAGCCTTGAAGGCTGGATTGACGGTATCAGCATCTATTCCAGTTGCTGTTTTAGCTATTTCGATCGGAAAGAAATTTTTCAAAACAACTATTCTTGAAAATAATATTATTCAAACGACGGGTTCAGCTGGGGAATCTATTGCTGCTGGTGTGGTTTTCACGCTTCCTGGATTCCTATTTTTATCATCAGGGAGTCATGGGGAGAGTTTTTTTTCCTATTGGCCTATATTTTTTCTTGCTGCCTTGGGGGGGATTTTGGGAACATTAATGATGATCCCACTTCGACGTTCATTGATTGTGGAAGAACATGAATCACTTCCTTATCCGGAAGGAACAGCTTGTGCATCTGTATTGATTGCTGGAGATAAAGGTGGTGATTTCGCTAAAACAGCCTATCAAGGTTTAGGTTTTGCCTTTGTTTATGCGATTCTCCAAAAAGTATTCCATTTGATTGCTGAAACTCCCGCTTGGGTAACCGGACAAACTAACAAGTATTTTCCTTCAGCCACTATAAATGGAGACATCACCCCTGAATATTTGGGGGTAGGCTATATCATTGGACCTCGAATAGCAGGAGTGTTGGTTGCTGGAGGAGTACTTGCTTGGTTAGGATTAATTCCCTTACTAGCATCTGTAGTGCCAGCCGAAACAGTTGCCATGCAATTGATTAAGCTAGGCTATTTGAGGGATCTAGCAAGTCCCGGAGGTCCTGGGGGATGGAACCCCCAAACCCGATCTTTTACAGATACGGCATTAGCTATTTATAAGGCATATGTGCGCCAGATTGGTGCCGGTGCAGTGGCTGCCGGTGGATTTATTACTCTAATTAAAACGATTCCGACTATTATTTCCTCATTTAAATCGAGTTTGAGGTCCGTCCGTGGAAATAAACAAACTACTCAGAAATTAGAAATAAAACGAACAGAACATGATCTATCCTTCAAGATCGTTATTTTGGGAAGTGCTGCCTTGGTGGTATTAATGGCTGTCTTACCACAAATACCAGGTGATTCTTTGGTTAATAAATTATTAATTGGAGTGCTTATTATTTTATTTGGATTTTTCTTTGTGACGGTTTCGAGTCGGATTGTTGGCTTAATAGGTTCTTCATCAAACCCAATCTCAGGTATGACCATTGCTACACTTATGGGTACCTGCTTGGTGTTTGTTAGTATTGGTTGGACGGGACATTTGTTTGAACCCATGGCTTTAGTCGTGGGTAGCATGATTTGTATTGCTGCGGCTAATGCGGGAGCTACCTCACAAGATTTAAAAACGGGTTATATAGTAGGTGCAACTCCCAAATATCAACAGTTTGCTTTATTTGTTGGGGCTATTGTATCAGCAGTAGTGATTGGCGTGACACTTTCGATTTTAGATCGCCCAAGTCCTGTGCTTCTAGCGCAGGGTATTCAACATGCCATTGGAACAGATGCTTTTCCCGCACCACAAGGAACATTGATGGCTACCTTGATTAAGGGTTTACTATCGTTCAACTTAGATTGGCAATTCGTATTGGTTGGGGTTTTTTTGGCTATTACGATGGAGCTATGCGAAGTTCAATCGCTGTCATTTGCTGTTGGTGCTTATTTGCCCTTATCAACTACACTTCCCATTTTTGCTGGCGGTCTTATCAAGGGACTTGTCGATCAGCGGGCAAAAAAGAAAGATGAACAAATAGAGGATAGTGAGTTAGGAAAAGGAAGTCTATTTGCGACAGGTTTAGTAGCTGGTGGGGCATTAATGGGTGTAGTTTATGCCTTTTTAAAAGCATTCGAAACAACAGCAAAACCCATAGACCAATTAAATATAGAGCAATACTTGACAGAGAATTTAGGAGCAGATAATTACCAATTTCTTGGATTTCTCTTTTTTATCATCATGGGACTCACGCTTTATGTTGTAGCAACCAAGCAGTCAAAAGCATAAAATACTGTTCCTTATTTGGGATTAGTCTGCATCAGGTGTTTTAGCTGTATGATTTCTTTTTCTTCAAGATATCTCCATCGTCCTCTGGGAAGGTCTTTTTTGGTAAGATTGGCATAAATAACACGGTCGAGTTTAACTACCTCATAGCCCAAGGACTCAAATATTCGGCGAACAACTCGGTTTTTTCCACTGTGTATTTGAATGCCTATTTCATTCTTTCCCCCACCAGCAACATAGCTCACCGCATCGGGCTTAATAAATCCATCTTCAAGTTCAATACCATAAGCTATTTTATTAAAATCGCCTTGAGTAAGATTTTTATTTAGTTCAACTTGATAGATTTTAGTGATCTGATTTCTTGGATGAGATAATTTTTCAGCCAGGTCCCCGTCATTGGTTAATAATAATAGACCTGTGGTATTTCTATCGAGACGACCAATGGGGTAAATCCGCTCACTAGATGCTTTTTCGATTAAGCTCATTACCGTTTTTCGCTCTTGAGGATCATCCGTAGTTGTGATATAGTCTTTGGGCTTGTTTAAAAGCACATAAACCATTTTTTCACGCTTTAATACCCTGCCATTATATCGAATGACATCTTTTGCAGGATTTACTTTAAAGCCGAGCTCAGTAACAGCTTCGCCATTGACAGATATGACACCCGCAGCAATTAACTCATCCGCTTTGCGACGGGAACAGATACCTGCATTGGCTATATAACGATTAAGGCGAATAAGCTCATGATCTTTATGGCTTTTAGATTTTGTCGTTTTTATACGACCGCTTGACTTGGAGCGCTCTTCAACATTCCAAGAAGTATCGGAGCTCTGACCAGACCGGGTATACTTTGAATCTTTAGCACTGTCTGATTTAGAGCGAAAGGACCGTTCTCTATATACCTTTTTATCAGTTATTGAACTGTCATTTTTAAATGATTTATTGCTGGATGGTTTTTCCCTTCCTCTTGAGGAAGGATTATTTTCAATAGACCGAAAATCAGCTGATCTTTTGCTATACTTTGATGTATGGTTATTATTAGCTGGTTTGCCACTAGTTAATTCGTTGTTATTTTTTATATGCCGATCTGATTTTTCGCGCTTTTTTCGACCAAATTCCCGCGAATGAGCAGGAATGCTTTTAGCAGATTTTTTGGATTTATCATCTCGACTGTTCCTGTTTCCTTGAAATGGCATGATACGGGTCTTTCTTTTTTCTAAGAAGTGAATAAGAATGGGGAAAATGCAAATTTAACCAAAAAATGGCATAAGATGTGATGAAATAAGACCCAAACAATGAAATCCCACTTTAAGATGGCATATCGATAATTCCATCGAACACAAAAGTTGCCGGCCCTTCTAAAAATACATGTGTAAAAGCATGGCCATCATATTGAAAACGAACATCCAAACGGCCACCTAGAACACGAATTTTGGTATGAATAGCACCCCTTTGTTGATTCTGTTTGGCCATGGCTATGGCTACCGCAGTAACCCCCGTACCACAAGCATAGGTTTCATCTTCCACCCCTCGTTCGTAGGTCCTGACAAAATAATGATCACTTTTATTTTCCACAAAGTTGACATTAATTCCTTCTGCCGCATAGGACGGACTATACCGAATTGCTCGACCATCAACATACACATCTTTGTGCGCTAAATCATCTACACAAAGCACATAATGTGGTGAACCCGTATTCAATACAAATGCATTTTCAATTGCATTGATTTGATGTACGTCAATCATTTGTAAGCTCACTTGATCATCTTCGATAAGCGTTGCATCGTGCGAGCCATCAACCGCGTAAAAGGTAGTTTGGTAATGGATAATGCCTAGTTTTTTAGCAAACGCAACAGCACATCTTCCACCATTTCCACACATACTACTACTCTGACCATCAGCATTATAATAAATCATTTCAAAATCGAAACCCTTTTTATTTTGCAAAAAAATGATTCCATCAGCCCCTATACCAAAGCGTCTGTCACATAGTTTACTAATCAACTGGGGTTGCTGATGATTAACCAAATGCATCCGATTGTCAATCAAAATAAAATCGTTTCCAGCCCCCTCGTATTTAGAAAAATGTAATCTCATGACCTCTAAGTTGAATGACAACTAACACCTTAATACATTTGGTTAGTACAAATGCAAACCAATTACGAAATTCGCATAAATCTTTCTGAATTGTAAATTCAAATATAAATTTGCGGTTTAACATTTTTTTAACGCTATTGCCACACCCGACTCTATGAAGATCTCCCTAATGGCATTATTTTTGATTAACCTTCATGTTCATAATTTGGAGACTACTAACGGGATAAGTTCCTTAACTAATTGATCATAAAGACGAATTAGGTCTATTGGTATACTTTATTCAGGACAATTAAATAAACTTTAAACATATGAAAGCGATTGGTATTACTTTTTTAACTGCATGTGTTGGGGGTGCAGTAGCTATTGGAGCCTACAAACTCATAGAGAATAACCACAATAACAACTTGTCTTTTGAGGACAGGCAGAAAGTTTATTTTGCCAATAATTTGGGTCGGTCAGTTACCACATCAACTGGGGATCTTGATTTTACTCAAGCGGCAGCAGCTGTAACTCCAGCTGTGGTACATATTAAAACGACTTATAATAATTCAAATAACGGAACAGACAGAGACCCTTTTGAAGGCATGTTCGATGATTTTTTTGGAGGCAGAAGACGTAATCCAAGCCCTGTTATGGCTTCTGGATCGGGGGTAATTATTTCTGATGACGGCTATATTGTTACTAATAACCATGTTGTAGAAAATGCTGATAAGATCGAGGTCATCCTACCGGACAAACGTTCGTTCCAAGCCAAAGTTATTGGTCGAGATCCTAACACTGATTTAGCCTTGGTTAAAATTCAAGGAAAAGGATTTCCAGTTGTGAAATTGGGTAATTCGGACGAGACACGTGTAGGTGAGTGGGTCTTAGCTGTAGGGTATCCTTTTGCCTTAAATACAACCGTAACAGCTGGCATAATCAGTGCTAAAGGGCGTCAGATAGGTATCTTGGATCAGAATAATAGCTCCAGATCAAATGGAGAAGTACAAGTGCGGACAGCCATCGAATCATTCATTCAAACAGATGCAGCAATCAATAAAGGAAATAGTGGTGGGGCCTTGGTTAATACGCGTGGTGAGCTCATTGGTATCAATGCGGCTATTGCATCGCAAAGTGGTAGCTATGAAGGATACGGTTTTGCCATACCGATCAACCTGGCTAAAAAAATCCTGGACGATTTCATGAAATTTGGCTTGGTGAAACGCGGATATATTGGCGTAAGCTTTAGAGAACTAGATTCTGAAGTAGCTAAACAGCTTGGTGTAGATCAAATTAATGGTTTATACGTTGATCAAGTAATGGCAGGAGGTGCTGCCGAGTCCGCTGGCCTAAAAAAAGGAGATATTATTGTCAAAGTAGATGGCAAAGATATTACTTCATCTTCCGATCTACAGGAACGGGTTGGCCGTCTTCGTCCTGGAGATAAAATACAACTGTCCTACCTACGTGACGGAAAAGAACGTAATATCAATGTTACTTTGAAAGGTGAGGAGTCCATCAAAACAGCAAAAAATAATAATCAATCTTCTGCTGAGGTATTTAACAAATTGGGGGCAAGCTTTGCACCACTAAACAATGCTACTAAAAAGAGGTTTGGAATTAGCTCAGGGATGCAGATTGCAGAAATACGTAATGGTGGCCTGTTCGACCAATATGATGTCCCTAAAGGATTAATCATCACCAGCATTAATGGAAAGCAGGTGAATAGTGTGGATGATATTGATAATGCATTGAATGCCTCTACAAATGACATGATACGCATCAGCGGTATTACCGCTGATGGATCACGTCTAACGATGAACTTTCCTGTGCGATAGTCTTATGCGGAGTGTCAATGGCATTTGCCTTGACATTCCGCTAATAATATTTCCATATCCTTCACCATCTTATCTACTTGTTCTTTTTTCGTTCCATCATATGCTCCTCGAATATGCTTATTCAGGTCCACCAAAA
The DNA here is from genome assembly GCA_008015505.1 of Pedobacter sp. Taxonomy (GTDB): domain Bacteria; phylum Bacteroidota; class Bacteroidia; order Sphingobacteriales; family Sphingobacteriaceae; genus Daejeonella. Next base: position 15,259 of record SSFR01000004.1, on the reverse strand, counting down.
TAAACCAGCCTTGATGCACCCTTCCCTGTGGATCGGATGCATCATCGTAAGCAGAGACTAAATAATTGGTAGCTATTCCATAGATGGCCTCCTGAGACCCACAAACAAATTGCCACTGGTTGTCAGTTACTCCTAATTTCTCAGCATAATTTTTAAGCACCCAAGGTGTATCATGTTTCGAATCGATACTATGTGATAAAAATTTAACTCGGGAATTGCTCTTAAAGTGATTGTATACTTCTCGCATATGTTGATGCATGATCGGACAAATGGAAGCACAAGAAGTAAAGAAGAAATCGGCTACGTAAATGGTTGAATCAAAATCTTTGTTGCTTATTGTCACACTGTCCTGATTGATAAAACTAAAAGCCGGGATCGTTTGATAAACCGTATCGATCACTGTCTTACCATTTTCTAGCCGCTCCACTGCTTCTTTATTTCCTAAAAAAGGTAATTTTTGCTGGTTTTTATTTTGGCAGGACGAAAAAAACACTATTGCTGCCAATGAAAGAAATAATTGTATGCGCATATCATTAAAATAATTGATTGCAATGTTACAAATAAATTAGTAATCAATCTTTGGATATAACAGATAATGAGGGTTATACCTGTTGTGTATGGTCATTGTAAAGCAGCATATTTGGCAAACACGTTTGCTCTGGTCTCGATAAAAATCCTAAGTAAGCTTCGTAAATTCGCTCAACAAATCGTCAGGCTATGAACAAAAAAATTCTCATCACCGCCTCTACTTTTGGTGTACTAGCTGTTTCTTTTGGTGCATTTGGTGCCCATGTTTTAAAAAGTCGGATCAGCTTTCACGATTTGGAGCTATGGAAAACAGCGGTAGATTACCAATTTTATCATACACTAGGGTTGCTCTTTTTAGCTACAATACCTCGTTCTAAGGGAAACTTGATTAAAATATCTGCCTGGCTTTTTACACTTGGAATACTACTTTTTTCGGGTTCGTTATACCTTATGGCAATTAAAAATCAATTAACCATATTCAGCACCTCAGTACTCGGCCCAGCAACGCCAATAGGTGGATTGTTTTTTATCTTAGGCTGGATCGGCCTTCTTTTTACAGCCTTAAGAAAGAAATAATGCCCGTATCAAATCAAGTGCTATCGAGTGAAAGACAAACATACTTCGTTGAGGTCATACTGCCCTTAGCCATCTCGAAAACCTATACCTATCGCGTTCCTTTCGAGATGAACAACCAAGTGGGAATAGGTAAGCGTGTGGTTGTTCCATTTGGAAAAAGTAAAATCTACACCGCGATCATCTATCAAATTACCCAAGTAGCTCCCATACTTTACGAGGCAAAATACTTGATTGAGGTTTTAGACGAAAAAGCAATTATCACTTCTTTACAACTCAAACTTTGGGACTGGATTGCTACTTATTACCTCTGCCACCTGGGAGAAGTAATGCAAGCAGCCTTACCTAGTGCCTTCAAACTGGCTAGTGAAACACGTATTATTTTACGCAGGGACTTTGAATACAATAAATCAAATCTCAATGACAAAGAATTTCTAATCGTCGATGCCCTAGAAATCGGGCATGAACTAAGCATTGGTGATATCACCAAATTACTGGGACAAAAAACTGTACTTCCACTATTAAAATCACTCTTTGATAAAGACATTCTGTACATCTATGAAGAGATTGATGAAAAATATAAACCTCGTGTTAAAGCATATATTCAACTTAATCCTTCATACAATGAGCCCTCACAACGAAAAGCTTTATTTGAACAGCTAGAGCGTTCACCCAAACAGCTAGAAATCCTTTTAAATTATTTAAAACTAGAAAAGCAACAAAAGGAAGTTAATAAAGCCGATTTAATTGCTCAGAGTCAGACTAGCACTGCCACTATCAAAGCTTTAATTGATAAGGGGATTTTTATTCAAGAAGATAAGGTAATTGATCGTTTATTTATAGAGTCGGGTGAGCTTGAGTCTTCGTTTGAGTTAAGCCCTTCCCAACAGGAAGCCCTCAACACAATTAATCAAGAATTTGAACATAAAAATGTGGTTTTGCTTCATGGTATTACCTCATCAGGGAAAACACAAGTGTACATCCGATTGATCGAGGAAATGCTCATTAAGGGTAAACAAGTACTTTATTTATTGCCTGAAATTGCCTTAACAAGTCAAATGATTGAGCGTTTACGTAAGCATTTTGGCAATCAAATTGGCGTTTACCATTCTCGCTTCAATGAGAATGAGCGCGCTGAAATTTGGCAAAAAGTACTTCATGGAGAATACCGCATCATTCTAGGTGCTCGTTCGGGCATATTTTTGCCCCTGACTGATCTAGGACTTATCATTGTTGATGAAGAACATGAGCCCTCATACAAGCAATACGACCCTGCCCCACGATATCATGCACGAGATACGGCCATTTATTTGGCGCATCTCCATGGGGGCAAGGTACTGTTAGGGTCAGCCACACCCAGCTTAGAAAGCTATTACAATGCAAAAATTAAGAAATATGGATTGGTTCAGTTAAATGACCGATTTGGTGGAGTCAGGCTACCTCAAATCCAAGTCGTGAGTATCCCCGAGGAAACCAAACGAAAAACCATGCAATCACACTTTAGTAGTGTTTTGCTCCAGGAAATTACTGCTGCACTTTCTAGAAAAGAACAGGTCATTTTGTTCCAAAATAGACGTGGATATACTCCGGTATTAATTTGTGCCACCTGTGGTTATACCCCCAAATGTGCTCATTGTGATGTCAGCCTAACCTATCATAAAAGTAGTGGTCAATTGCATTGTCACTATTGCGGATACAGACATGAGATCATCCATAATTGTCCTGCTTGTGGTTCTGTACAAATTGAGCAAAAAGGCTTTGGGACAGAAAAAATCGAAGATGAATTGCAGCTGCTATTTGAAAATGCACGGATAGCGCGTATGGATTTAGACTCTACACGTAAGAAAAATAGCTTTCAACTACTCTTGAACAACTTTGAAGACCATCAGATCGACATCCTAGTGGGGACTCAAATGGTTGCTAAAGGACTTGATTTTAGTAATGTAACTACCATTGGGGTAATTAATGCAGAGAGTTTGTTGTCCTACCCCGATTTTAGAGCCTTTGAACGAAGTTTTCAACTACTCTCACAAGTAGCTGGCCGAGCCGGACGTCGCCACAAACAAGGAAAAGTGATTATCCAAACTTATGATACTCATCATCGTATCATTGAGCAAGTTACGCGTAATGATTATATCGAACTCTTTGATAGTGAAATGATTGAACGCCGAAACTTTCGCTATCCTCCATTTTACCGCCTCATCCGCGTGGATTTAAAACATAAGGATCAAACTAAATTGAGCCTTATAGCAAGCCATCTAGCCCAAATCTTGCGCAAACAATTTGGAGAACGGATATTGGGGCCGGAAGTACCCTTAGTGGGGAAGATTCGTAATTATTACATCCAAACGATTTTGATAAAAGCCGAAAAAGAGGGAGTCTCTGCCATCAAGTTAAAAGAAGCTTTACGAAACACATTGACTAACTTTGGCACAAATCCTGATCATAAGGGAATGTACATCCACATTGATGTTGATCCGTATTAGTACTAACCCACTAAGTACTAAAGCTAAATATGGCCTATAAATTCGTTGATAATTACAAAGAGCAAGGTGCTCGAAAAAAATTAATTAAACTCCTGAGAGATAAAGGAATTAGTGATGAGCATGTCCTGACAGCTATGGAAAAAGTTCCTCGGCATTTTTTCTTTGATCAAACATTCTGGACACAAGCCTATAAAGATATTGCTTTCCCCATCGGCGAGGGACAGACGATTTCACAGCCCTATACAGTGGCTTATCAAACAGAACTACTGCATGTTGAACCGGGGGATAAGGTACTCGAGATCGGCACAGGATCAGGCTATCAAACTTGCATTTTATTAGAGCTTGGAGCTAAAGTATATACGATTGAACGTCAAGAAAATTTATTTGAACGTGCTAAACAAGTATTACCGAAAATAGGCTATCAAGCTAATTTTTTTCTTGGAGACGGTTCTAAAGGAATTTCCGAATATGCTCCATTTAATAAAATACTGGTGACTGCTGGAGCCCCATTCGTTCCTGAGACATTGCTAAAACAGTTGAAAATTGGTGGGATATTGGTAATCCCTGTAGGCGATGAACAATCCCAAAAAATGCTCACCATCTTACGCGTAAGTGAAAACGATTACGAGCGAATTGAATTGGATACATTTCGTTTTGTTCCACTTATTGGGGATAAAGCCTGGTGAAAAAATAGATTGTCTGGTTTTAGATATCTCCGTAATATTTTCGCGAGAACCATTCTACAGCTAACATCGTCAAGATCAAGAAGCATATCCATTTGATATTGATTAGTTCTTCATACTTACGATCCTCAAAGGTGATGGTTTTAATATTTTCGTTGGCCTGGATGAGTTTAGGCAATTCATCTAATTGATTAGGATAAATCATTTTGCCCCCACTTTGTTGAGCCAGGTTATGGAGTAGCTGATGGTTGGCGATTGTTTGTTGAAATTCTACTTGCAGCTGTGAAACAACAAATTGTCCGGTTGTGGTGTAAGGCTTAGAACCCAACGTTGTTTTTGCCTCATACGTGTACTCGCCAGTGGGTAAAGTTCCTGCATCAAGCAGATAAGCATTCCCCGATTTTGAAAATAAGTATGAATAACTTTTACCCGACTTTTCCCTTAATGTGATGTTCACCTCGGGTGTATTGATTAACTCATAGGCATCATTATATAGCTCGGCATTGATGATGACATGCTCACTTTCATCGAAAGTGTTTTTGGAGGAGTAAACTCTGAATTTACGTTTATCGTCCTTACTAGATAAATACTGAACCGTTTTACTAAGCAGTTCATCAAGGGCCTCGTGTGTTCCTGATTCTTGAAATTCCTCCAGCCGATAACGCCACAGTCCCTCGCCCCCTAATACACCAACTTTACGCTGTCCATCATTACTAAAAACCAACAAGGGCATTTGAGTAGTTACTTTCCCAATTTGTTGGCTTAGAGCCACCAATACAGGACCTTTGATCTCGTAATTTCCAAATGGAGCTTGCAAAGGCGCAAAATTCTGCAACTTAGTTTTAGTGGCTTCGCTGAGTGTAAAGGCATAAAAGTCAGGCTGCACTTTAGCTATAGCTTCTTGCATAGCCCCAGAAGAAGTAATTCCCAATACATGCTGTGCCGCAGAAAATGCCGAAATATTGGACTGCCCCCCTAAAATAAACAGTACTGGCTTATTAGCAACACGCTTTAAAATAGCTTGTGCAGCATCGTTAACTGAAGGAACTTGATATAAAACAATCAAACTAGCCCTAGCAATCGCCTCATCACTTACTTGATCTACCAATTCAATTTTTGCTTCGTAATTTTTATTGATATCGATTGATGACTTCAACGCACTTAAATCTGGATGTGGTGAACCAGCAATGATGAGTACATTTTCCTTGCCGTCTAATGCTTCAATAAAAATGGTTTGCGAATTATTTTTGACCGATAATTCTTGATCAATGGGCGACAAACTAACTGTATAGCGTTGTATTCCTTTACGCTTTGCTTGCAATAACAGAGGTATAGGTACGATATACTCATTAGAAGTAATAACGATTGGTTGTGAAAACACTACTCCGGTATTATCTGAAACTGTCAATTTAGTGCTTAAGCCCTTAGCTTGATAGGCCCCAACAAGCACTTCGATTTGAAACTGATTACCCACGTAGACCAAATTATTATAATTGATATTGGCAATAAGCAAATCTCGCTTGGCAATGGTATCTCCTAAAGCAATGGTATAAATGGGTGCTTTTAAAGCCTTGCTTTCATATTGTGGATTGGCCCCATGGTTATAAATGCCATCAGTAGCTAGAATTACGGCACCTACATTTCGATTAGCAAATTGATTATTCGTTGTACGAAAAACAGCCGATATATCACTCAATTTACCATCAAATTTGAAGTTTAGCCCTCTTTTAAGGTCTTCACTGAAATTAAAAGGCTGCACATCGTAATCGGAAGATAATTTTGTCGTTAAGGCTTGAAGTTTTGAGGTGTACTGTTCCAAATTAAAACCTTTTGGTCTGGCAAATGCAATCGATGCAGAGTTGTCCTGGGCCAAAATGACGATTGGTTTTTCGATCTTTTTACTTGTCTTTTTAACTAAAGGAGCAACTAACATAAAAGTCAAGGTGGTTACTGCCAATGCACGGAGCACAAATAATATTTTTCGAATAGATTCCCCAAAATGGGTCTGATTCCGATACAAGGCATAAGCGTAGGTAATGCCTACAAGCAAACAAATCAACAGCCAAAGGAAGGTAAATGGGGTTAGTTCAAGCATGAGATTGAGATGCAATATAGGGCAAAATTACAAGAAACGCATACGTGTAGGGTTTCTCCAGTACCATGATTAGCAAGAAAGAAAATTATAGGTTCATCTGCCGACTTAATTCAAAATATCTTGGATATCCTGTGCCGATAATGATTTGGTAAAGCTTTCTTCCGTTGTGATCAATGATTCGGCCACCAGGCGTTTGCGTTTTTGTAAAGCGAGGATCTTTTCTTCTACCGTATCCTTGGTAATGAATTTATAGATGAACACATTGTTGGTTTGGCCAATCCGATGTGTCCGATCAATGGCTTGTTGTTCCACAGCAGGATTCCACCAAGGATCAAGAATAAAAACATAATCTGCTGCTGTTAAGTTAAGTCCTACTCCTCCGGCTTTGATCGAAATTAGGAATAGTTGAATATCTGTTCTGTTTTGAAATTTCTGAACTACTTCGGCACGATTTTTGGTAGTGCCATCTAAATAAACATAAGGTCTGTTTTCGGCATCAAAATGCCTGCGATAGATATCTAACTGCTTTACAAATTGTGAAAATATTAGTGCTCGATGCCCACGAGATAACACATTCTCTAATGTATGAATCACATTTTCAAACTTTCCAGAGTCTCCTGCGTAGCTCTGATCAATCATTTCAGGATGATTGGCAATCTGTCGCAATTTGGTTAAGCCTTGCAAGAACTGCACTTTCGATTGATTAAATGTGCCATTTTCCAAACTTTGCAAAAATTCATTTCGGTATTCTGACTTTATCTTTTCATAATATTCTCCCTGGTCATCACTCATTTTACAATAAAATAAATGTTCAGTCTTCGGCGGAAGTTCAGTAGCTACCATTTCTTTTGTACGCCGCAGCACAAATGGTTTGATTAAGGATTGTAGTCTTTGAGCACGCTCTTCATCTTTTTTCTTTTCAATTGGCGTTACAAAATTGGTTTGAAAAAAAGCCTGATTCCCTAGCAAACCAGGATTGACAAATGACATTTGTGTCCATAAGTCATTTATTGAATTTTCCACGGGCGTGCCACTTAGTACAAGTTTATGTTTCGATCGAAGTGTACGTGCTGCCCTAAAAGCCTTTGATGTTGCATTTTTGATATTTTGGCTCTCGTCAAGAATAATGTAATCAAAATAATAACCTTTCAAGAGATCAGCATCTACACGAAGTATACCGTAGGTTGTCAAGACGACGTCATAATTAGCGATGTATTGGCTATTTTTATGACGCATGCTCCCCATGTGGATCCCAATTTTGAGTTGGGGGGCAAATTTTGCCGCTTCGTTCTGCCAGTTATAAATCAGCGAAGTGGGCATCACAATTAATGAGGTATGCTGAATGTCTAATAGTTGATTTTCCTCTTTGATTTTTTGAAGCAAGGCTAGGGTTTGGACGGTTTTACCTAAGCCCATATCATCAGCCAAACATCCTCCAAGATGGTACTGACGCAAAAAGTGAAACCAATTGTAACCCGCCTTTTGGTACGGACGTAATGTTCCATAGAATGAGAGTGGAATAGGCACATCCGTTATTTCTTCAAAATCAGCCAGTCGCTGAAGTTTGCGATCTATGCGGATAGATGCTCCTTCATCATTTTGGAGCTCTCGAATTAGGCTAATATGGTGCCTTTTTAGTTTTAAGTTCTTTACCCCTTCTGCAAAATTTAATAGATTATTAAATTGAGAAAACCACCTTTCAGGAATTACGGCAAACTCACCGGAGGGCAGCCTAAATTCTTTTATTTTATTGAGAATATGATTTTTGAGCTCAATAAATGGAATCTGATAAGGTCCAAAATGGACGATAGCGTGGATATCAAACCAATCGTTATCTTCCTTGATTTCCAGATCAATTTTACTACTGCCAAAGAAGAAGCGTTTTTCTCCATCAGGCTGCTCCAGAGTAAATCCTTTTTCAAGAAGTGCTTCATGGTGTTCATTTAGCCAATCAATGGCATCGAGTGATGCGCCTTCTGTTTCGGTGAGTGAATGCTGAACTTCCAAATTAAATAGAAATGGGCCATCTGTTTTTAACCCCATGGTTAATAGCTCATCCAACTTATTTTTTTCCCAGACCAAAGAACGTTTAAGCCTATAAAAAATATAATCGTCTCCTTGCTTTTCCATACGGACTTCTACCTGTTTATCTTTTCCTGCTGGGAAAATATAGTTCCCATAGCGAAAAGACAATTGTAGTTGCGAGCTTCCATCCTCGGTGTATAATACTTTTAGTATAGATTCTCCTTTAAGCTTCTGTGTACGTATTTCAAAACCTTCGGCATATACATTGTATTTTTCGATTAGTGGGGCTACAAATCGCTCAAAATAAGTGCTTTCTGTGGAGGCAGGGATAGCAATGAAGCGCTTATTTAGAAAGGGCTGCAATTTTTTACCTTCAATGTCTTCCTTGAAATAATAAAGTACATCATCTAGAAATAACCAGGCCGGCTGGTTGCAGATGATCTGTGCATTTTTAAACATAAATTCAATACGCATTCCCTGGTATTTCAGTGTAGGAAAATATCTCGTTTCAGTTTTATTCTTCCGAAAATGAAACAATACGGCAGTAGGTTCAGTAGCCAAGTGGAGTCTGCGTTGGGCTGGCCATCCTTCTTTACTCATGAGGTATAACTCCTTATCCTTAAGTAACTGAAGTGCTTCGCTTAATTTTTTTTCAATTTTTGGACGGACTTGTTCGTATAGCTTTTCATTAAAGATGGTGCTAAAAAAGGTCAGGGGCTGAATAGATTTTTTATACCATTTCTTGATGACTTGACTTTGTTCGATTTCTTCTAGAAGGGCAATCAGCCTGTAGTCGACAGCATCTAATAAAGTATCGAACTCTCTAGCTGTGGTGCTAAAAAGACGCTGATGAGTCAATGAGAAATTTCCATCTAGATTTAGCTGTACAACATGCGGCTCGATCAAATATCCTAAAAATGCATGTTTGCACAGTGAATAAACTAGTTTATAAGGCTTATTGCTATCAACTCGTAACATCGATGGAAGGCAAATTTAAAGTCCAAATGCATAGCTAAAATCTTATAAATGTACGTAGAAAACAGCATGATCGAAACACTTTAAAGCTATATCATGTACCTCTTCGAAAAGAAGAGACAATAGCAGTTTACAACTCATAGTACATTTTTATAATTTTGTTTTTATTGTAATATTATTTTATATTTGCAAGGCTTAGTTCAGTAATAGACTAGCCTCAATTCCTAAATATTGGTTTTGATTTATAAAGAAGTGGCGAGAGATCAGGCTCTGGGACCCACTGACAACCCCCCGTTTGATTTAGGGGAAGGTGCCAATACCTGTCTCGGTATAAATCGAGAAACTATAAATTTTGATAAATCATGAGAAGAGAAAAAAAGTACTTCCTAGTGCACCAGTTAGTGGGTGTATCCTTCAAACAATTTTTGGATTATTTTACTGCATACTGCCCGATGTGTGGTATGAAGCTATGTCGAGTTTAGCTGATATTTGTTAAAATCTTCTTTTCTGATTTTAGCATTTCTCGGAGCCTGCATAAATCTCAAGGACTATCTCTCCAAATTTTTATCCATTGAATATATCGTATGTTTTGCTGAGTGGTTATACTCAGCAACTATTGAGTAAAAATGAAACAAGAAATACCAGTAAAAAGCCATTTTTTCGAACCCATAAAGGGAAAGGTTTATCAATATGACAAGCCATTTGAACTAGAAAGTGGTAAAGAAATCCAACTTGAAATTGCCTATCACACCTATGGAAAGCTAAATGCTCAGCGGGATAATGTGATTTGGGTGTGCCATGCGTTGACGGCAAATTCGGATGTATTGGATTGGTGGAAGGGGCTATTTGGTGAAAATGACTTATTTAATCCGGAGGATCATTTTATTGTTTGTGCCAATATCTTGGGATCACCATATGGTACAACTAATCCATTAAGCATTGATCCATCAACGGGGCAACCATATTATTTGTCATTTCCTAGCTTGACTATTCGAGATATGGTTGTAGCGCATCAACTATTGGCAAATCACCTAGAGATAGCGCAAATAGCCTTGTTGCTTGGTGGCTCATTGGGGGGGCAACAGGCAATGGAATGGGCTATTTTAGAATCTAATCGCATCAAAAAATTAGTTTTAATTGCCACGAATGCGCAGCACTCTCCCTGGGGAATTGCATTTAATGAAAGTCAAAGAATGGCCATTGCTGCGGATCACACATTTTACGCAACAAATAAACCTTATGGGGGTAGTAAGGGTTTAAAAGCTGCTCGAAGCATTGCTTTGCTATCTTATAGGGCATATGAAACGTATAATCATACGCAAAGGGAATCTTGTTCTCATAAGATAGATGATTTTAGGGCTTCTTCTTATCAAAATTATCAAGGTGAGAAATTAGTAGATCGGTTCAATGCCTATAGCTATTGGTTTCTAAGTAAAGCGATGGACAGTCATCATGTTGGTCGTGGTAGGGGCTCAGTGAAGGAAGCACTTCAAAAAATTAGTGCAGAAACATTGGTTATTGGTATTACAAATGATATTCTTTTTCCAGTGAAGGAGCAAAAATTTTTGGCGCGACATATCCCTAAGGCTTATTTTGTCGGAATAAAATCTGCTTTTGGCCATGATGGCTTTTTGATTGAAACAACAGCTTTAACAAAACATATCGGCAGCTTTTTACAAAATTCAAATCTAGTATAGCCTAATTAAGTTTATGGAAAAACAATCTAAACTCATAAGAACACAAGCTGAAAGGTCGGGATACAGAGAGCATTCGGTGCCGTTGTACCTCACTTCAAGTTTTACTTTTGACAGTGCTGAACAAGGTCGGGCACTATTTGCAGATGAGCTTGAAGGCAATGTTTACTCTCGATATTCGAATCCCAATACCACTGAACTGATTCAAAAGGTATGCGATTGGGAAGGTGCTGAAGCTGGCCTTGCATTTGCTTCTGGTATGGCAGCCGTGTTTGGGTCTTTTGTTGGTTTGTTGCGAAGTGGGGATCATATTGTGGCATTTCGTTCTGTTTTTGGTTCTACGCATCAGTTATTGACTAATTTGCTGCCTCGATGGGGGATTACTACGACCTATATAGATGCTTCAAACCCACGAGAGCTAGAACTTGCTATGCGACCAGAAACAAGGATGATCTTTTTAGAAACTCCTTCAAACCCTGGTTTAGAATTAGTTGATTTGGCTTGGTTGGGATCATTCAAACAAAAGTATCCAGACATTATTCTCCATGTGGATAATAGTTTCGCAACGCCTTATTTGCAAAACCCAATTTCCTTTGGCTTTGATTTGGTTAGTCATTCGGCTACAAAGTATATGGATGGCGGGGGGCGTGTACTTGGGGGTATTGTTGTGGGGCGAAAAGATCTGATCAAGGAAATGACCTTTTTTATTCGGCATACAGGTCCAGTAATGTCTTCTTTTAATGCTTGGTTGTTGTCCAAAAGTTTGGAAACCTTATCTCTTCGTATGGATAGGCATTGTAGCAATGCTAGGCAGCTTGCCGAAATGTTAGAACGGCATGCTGAAGTAGAGGTAGTGCGTTATCCTTTTTTGCCTTCGCATCCCCAATATGAGTTAGCTAAGCGACAGATGAAACAGGGTGGGGGAATTGTTACTTTTATTGTGAAAGGTGGTTTCGACAGAGCCAAACGTTTTTTAGACACTTTGAAAATGATTTTGCAAACACCCAATTTGGGTGATTCACGTACGATTGTCACTCATCCGGCATCGACTACTCATTCTAGATTGACGGAAGATCAACGTCAGCAAATAGGCATTTATCCAGGTAGTATTCGAGTTTCGGTAGGTCTTGAAGATGTGATCGATATATTAACAGATATTTCAAACGCTTTGAATGAATCTAAATGAAAGTAACGCTAAAAAGACTTAATGATGCAGTACACTTTGAAGGAACAAGTAGTTTCACAACAGAAAAGGTACCTATCGATGGGACACCCGAAGTAGGGGGGCAGGGTTTGGGCTGTCGTCCTATGGAACTGGTGTTGATGGCTCTTGGCTCGTGTAGTGCTATAGATTTGCTCCATATCTTAAAAAAGCAAAAACAGGATGTGAAAGATTGCTCCATAACTGTGGATGGAGAGCGTCGGAAGGAAATATTGCCGCAGGTATTTACTAAAATTCATATTACTTTCACCTTGTCTGGAACTATCGATCCTGGGAAAGCAGATCGAGCTGCAGAGTTAGCTGTGAAAAAGTATTGTTCGGTACATGATATGCTGGCTGTTGGAGGGGTGGAGATTACCTACTCGGTAGATCTTTGATGTCTGTTTTGCTTGAAAAATGTTGATTTAAGTGGTGAGGAATCGGGTACTATTAGTAACCCGATTCTTCTTTGTAATCTTTGTAATAATCATTAAAGTGTTTTCCAGAATATTTGTCAAACGTAGTAGGGTTATACCCCCCTTTGGACAATAATTCTTTATGATCTTTGTAAGATTTATTATTAGGAGATGGACTACGGTTATGAGATTTGCTATTGGAAGATTGACTACGGTTATGAGATTTGCTATTGGAAGATTGACTACGGCTACGAGATTCTTTTGAAGTATTAGCTTGTGAATTAGGCTGTCGGGCTGGACCTTTACTCGTTAGGGTTGTTGTACTGGCTAAATTTTGATCTAGTATAGGCATGTTTTCTTTTTGACAAGCTGTGGTTAATAACCCAATAAGAGCTACGCCGTACGAAAATTTGAAATAATGTTTCATGAAAAATTAGGTTTAATTTTAAAGGATAAATTATTCCAAAGTTATTTTAATTTTTACGATTTAAACAATTTTTTTAATGTTTGAATCGATAACTCTGCTTATTTAGCGTATTTCTATTCGCAATTAGTATTTGGAGCAAAACGAAAGATGAAATAAATATTGCCAAAAATTTAAAAGACTAACCAAAGATAGGAGCTCATTTTTCAAAACGAAACATGAATTTTAATGTGTTATTCCATAACCTAAAATCCATTTAAACACCCTACTAGGAGGGTGTTTAAATATCAAATTGGATAATTCGCCGTCAGCACCTCCACTTTTCGTTTCAAATACCCAGATTTACAATTAACTGACACTCCCTTCTCAACACTCCAAGTATACCAACCATTTGCCTTGGTATACTGCGACAGCAACGCCGACGGATAAGAAGACAGCAAAAACCTGCCTTTAATACCAGACAACGACATCAATAAGTTCTCAAAATCCTGCTCAGAATACCCATCATAATGTCCACAATCGCTATTGAAATACGGTGGATCACAATAAAAAAAGCTATGGGCAGCATCTCTGCTGCGAATAATATACAGTGCATCGGCACATTCTATTTGACAATTCTGCAACCGGCAGGCCATATGTTCGGTGAAACGATCTCGATTATTGATGATCTTTTTTGTGGTTGTATTGGTGCTTTTGTCATACCCAAAAGTTGAATCTAGTTGAGCGCTGAAACTTTGTGTGCTTAATACCCAGACAGCCCAAGCACGTTTGATTTCTGTGAAAAGATTGGAGTTGTTATAAATAACGCTTGCCCTACGGTGCAAATCCCGGCTATGAAGCGTGATCCTAATTTCCTTTTCAAGCCCTACAAAATCGTTTTGTACCACCTTGTAGAAATTGATCAGTTCACGATTGGTGTCATTCAAAACCTCAATCTCGGAGGGGTCTTTCCCAAAAAATACTGCCGCGCCTCCTAAAAAAGGCTCAGCATATAGGGTGTGCGACGGTATCAATGAGATGATTTTAGAAGCTAATTTTTGTTTGCCACCGTAATAACTGATGGGCGTTTTTAAATTAATTGTAGACATGGTGTTTGTTATACCTATAACAGGTGTCAAATTCAATTGATTGTATTCAAGGTGAAATTTTTGATTGTTACCGTATAGTTAACCGGACGAGCAAGCGTAGCCTTTGGTTTTGTTGTAGTTAAAGTTGCTTTGGCTGTGAGGCTAAAAGTAGCTTCATTGGCTCCGAAAGCTCTGGTATTTGCCGCGTTTCTTATGAAAATGTTAGGTATTAGAAATTCTGATTTTACACCATTATGGTTATTGATACCAAAAAGCTCAAGACTAGTCCACTGAGAACTTTGTACATCAGGATTGTGAGAACCTGCGATAATGGGTAATTCTATCTCTTTTAAACCAACGTTTGTATTGCCTGATATTTCAGCAATTTTTATTGATGTGTATGGATTAGTTCCCGAGCTTGATTGACTAAATAATCCATTCCCGATATTTAATAAAAGCTCCGTTTTAACCGAAAATTCTGATGAAGGAACCTCAGAACTTGAATGAATGTATAACAATATATTCAGCTTTGCAGCTTCTCTATTGTTATTGAAAATGCGTATGGGTGCGGGTTTGGTATAATCACCACCCGTTTTAACTATATCTACTGTAGAAAGAATATGTATCTGTTCAACCCAGTGCATATTGAGGCCGTTATTAAATGTGGACCCCTTAACAATTTTTTGCCGAACACCCTTAGCGGTAAAATATAAATCACTACCATCCCACTCCCAAGCTCCATTTTGAGGGGTTGTTAATAACCCTCCCTGTTCAAATTTCATCACAGGAAGTGTGGTTGTTCCTGCCGTAGTCACACCACTTTTGACCAGTTTTGCCTGTTCATCCACATACGCCTTCACCGCCTTCTGCGAAGCCACCTTTTCATCACTGTTAGCTGCTAAAGTGATATCGGTATCAAATCCAATTAGCGCGTTAGCATTGTGGGTATGTACTTTTTCAGCCTTTAAGTTTAAAGCAGTTTGCGTAAGTATTGAGATTGGCTTGTCCAAATCAGTCGTATTATCGGCATTGCCTAAACCTATCTGTGCTTTAGTAACCTGATGTGGATTCGTCTGATCATTGACATGCCCG
>SSFR01000026.1 GCA_008015505.1 Pedobacter sp. | reverse complement strand
TACGTACGAGCGCGGTGTATTACAACAGATCACCGATACGGCTGGACGTGAAATCCAGATCGAAACCGATCGTCAAGGCCGCATTATTTCTGCTAGTGTATACAACCAACAAAAAATCAGCTACAGCTACGATGAGCAAGGCAACATGCTCCGCATTACCGATGCCTTGAACCAATCGACCAAAATGGTTTATGATGGGCATTTGATGGTGAAAAAGACGGATCGGAATGGCCATAGCTTCTACTGGGAGTATGACGAGCAGAACCGCTGCGTGCATACTTGGGGTGATGATGGTTGGCAAGAGGGATGGCTTGAATATTATCCCGAAAGAGGCTATAACCGCATCAGAGAAGCAACAGGAGGCACCTCAACATACTATTACAACGACAAGCAACTAGTCACCCGCATTGTAAATTCGCTGGGTGCATCGACCATTTTTCAATACACCGAGCACAATGAGCTCTATCGAGAAGTGGATGCCGACGGTAACCTAACTGGCTATGATTACAACGAAAAGGGCTTCACTACAGGCATCACCTATCCTGATCAAACCCGGCAGCATTACTTGTATTATGACAATGATACACTGATGATCAGCATCAGCCCAAGTGGTAAACAAGAAACCTACACCTATTACGAAGGTACCCGGCAATTACGGGCCATCATTCATCCCGATAAACGCGTCACCGAGTATACCTATACCCCACAGGGATTACCTGCTACAATTAAAAACGGGGATAAGCTCATCGAGCTGTATTACGACAACCAACATAACCTCATTGAACTGAGAGAAAACAACCGATGGAAACGCTGGAATCATAATTTTCTAGGGGAAGTAATCAGCATTCGCGATCATATGGACAGTAGTTCGCATTACAGCTATGATGCATTGGGGCGCGCTACACGCATCTCTAGTCCCAATGGTAGGATCGAGTATCTGAAATACAATGCTTACGATGATGTCACGGAAATAGCCAGCCAAGAATACATGGGTACCACCTCCACATTAAGAGGTTATACGCCGGAAATCAGCTTCGATTATACCCCACTAGGCAGTTTACAACGCCGCACACAAGGCAATAAACGTGTGTATTTTGGCTACGACCGTATGGAGCGCCTCACCAAGGTGATCAATGAGCACAATGAGGAATATACCTTCACCCGAAACACCGCCGGCCAGGTCATTTCCGAAAAGGGCTTTGATAACCTCACTAAGCACTATGAGCGTAGCGATACCGGCCTAGTAACCCGCATGAAGGGTCCTGGTGGCATGAATGTTAGCTATGAATACAATCCGATGGGCCAGCTGAATTACGTCGACTATGGCGACGGTAGCTGGGAAAGTTATAGTTACAATAAAGAAGGCCAACTCATCAGCGCACACAACGAACAGTATCGCACTTTTCTAGAAAGAGATGATAACGGGCGCATCATTGCCGAAAAACAAGATCGCGGCTATGGCGATAGTGGTGCACAAACGATACATTCGGAATACGATACAAATGGCTTACGCATCAAAATCAGCAGCACGCTGGGTGCAGATATTACCCAGAACTACGACGAATTTGGACAACTAAAGCACATCCAAGCTGCACAGCAAGAATCGCTGTGGGAAGCTCACATCGCACGCAATGGTCATGGCCAAGTAACAGCCTACAAGTTTACAGGCGGAGTAGAAAACCAGTTCGGGTATGATTATGCAGGCAGACCAAAAAGTCATGTCGTCAAAACTGGATTAGGACGCGAAAGCTACAAGCGGGAGTACGCATGGAATACGGCTAATCACCTGCTTTCGAGTATCGATGATCTTAAGCGTGGCGGCACCGCGTACAGTTACGATGCTTTGAATCAATTAATCGGTGCTGGGCTCCACACGTCTCAGCCAGAATACAAAAACCCAGATGCGGTAGGTAACCTTTATGAAACCAAAGATCGTACTGATCGTAACTACGAAAGTGGTGGTAAACTCACTAAAGATGCCAGGTGGCATTACTATTATGACAGTCGAGGCAACTTAGTATTAAAATGCCCTTTTGTACTCCATCAAGACAATAGCCCAAATAGATGGCACCCAACCTGCTGGTCGTACCGATGGAACACCAATGGTACGCTCAAATGGGTTATTGCCCCCAACGGTAGCAAAACAGATTTTGAATATGATGCTCTGGGCAGGCGAACTGCCAAAATCACGCACAAAAAAATCACGCGATACCTCTGGGATGGCAATGTGCTTTTGCATGAATGGAGTTATGATACCAATAAGCGGCCGGAGTTGCAACTGGTCGGTGAACTGGGCGAGCTTTTTTATGAGAAGGAACCGGCAGATGATGTAATTACTTGGGTGTATGATGAGGGAACTTATACGCCGATTGCTAAACTGATCAATGGTCAGCGATACAGTATAGTTTCAGATTATATTGGGCGGCCAGTGCAGTGCTTTGATGATCAAGGTGAGGTTGTATGGGAAACGGAATATGACGTATATGGCAGACTGAAGAATCTGAAAGGCGACAAACATTTCATCCCATTAAGGCAGATGGGGCAGTATGAGGATGCGGAACTTGGTGGCTTATATTATAATCGGTTTAGGTATTATGATTCGGATAATGGAACGTATATCAGTCAAGATCCGATTGGGTTGCATTCGGGGCAGCTTAATTTTTATGCTTATGTAGAAGACGTTAATAGTTTGGTGGATGTGTTTGGATTGGAGTGTGGAAGAGGGGCTAAATTGGCTAATAAAAAACCAGTAATCCAGTTTGGTAAAACGGAAAATCAAGTATATCATACTTTTCGTCATACAGAGGCTTTGGGATTAAAAAGACCTGTTGTTCAGGCAGCTATTGAAAAGCATTTCCCAAGTGTAGCATCTAAGTTAGAGGAGGGTCGACCCCTTAACTCCATAGTAAAAATTGGAGAGCATAAAATACAATATTCTGCATTTAGGCTTACAGACGGGACAATAAATATTGGGAGGATACATGGTGTTAAATAGAAAGCCCACTCCTCAAGAGGAAAAAGTCCTTGAGTTCTTAATTAAGAAAGCCTCAGTACTTTTTCAAAGTAACTGGAAAGAAGATTTATTAGTTCAACCAATGGAAGATGGAGCAATGGGTAGTTTAGTCTTGATTCCAAAAGATCAAATAGGTAAACATCGATCCTTTGGAAAACAAGTGAGCGAGTTTCAATTTGTAGATGAAGATGGTGTTGATGTTATACTGTCTTTAAATATAGATGACCAGGGTAATCTATTTGAGTTAGATGTCTGGAAAACAGACTTCAGCAAGTTAATTAAATGGCCTAGTATAAACTTCTAATTGAAATCCAAAAGTCTGTCACCTGAATACGATGCGCTTGGTCGTCGAACGGCTAAAATTGCAAACTTTAAAATCACGCGCTATCTCTGGGATGGGAATGTGCTTTTGCACGAGTGGACATACGGTATAGAGAGGCGTCCCCTGTTGCAGATGGTCGGTGAACTGGGTGAGCTTTTTTATGAGAAAGAACCGGTAGATGATGTAATTACTTGGGTATATGATGAAGGTTGCTATACACCGATTGCTAAGCTGATTAATGGAGAGCGCTATAGCATTGTATCAGATTATATCGGTCGGCCGGTTCAGTGCTTTGATGATAATGGCGAGATGGTTTGGGAAACGGATTATGACGTATATGGTAGACTGAAAAAGCTAAATGGTGAAAAGCATTTCATCCCATTCAGACAGATGGGGCAGTATGAAGATGCGGAGCTGGGTGGTTTGTATTATAACCGGTTTAGGTATTATGATTCTGGGAGTGGGGTGTATATAAGCCAGGATCCGATTGGGCTTGCAGGGAATAACCCAAATTTGTATGCCTTTGTTAAGGATAGCAATTCATGGATAGATATATTTGGCCTTGCTGTAACCAAAACTGTAGATTTCACCGGACATCCGGACTTGTATCCAGGTCCTGGAAAAAATATCGTTACTATTAAATTAACTGGAGATCGAAGTTCCGATTTTACCCGAGCATACAAGGAGGCAGGAATAAACAGAATGGACGCTATAGATGAGTATACTTGGCATCATGCAGCAGACTTCAATCCGAAAACTGGAACATCCTCAATGCAGTTGGTAAAAACTACCACACATGAAGCGAGTTTCCCACATAAGGGTTCCGCCGGTCAATTTAAAGACCATTTTGGAATTCCATATGACACTTACGAAGCCAAAGTAAAAGCTTTCGAACAAGGCTGGCGGAGTGAACCTAAAAAAGCCCCTAAAAAAATCAAATGCGGTTAACAAAAATTATATATTATGTTTTCAAAAAAATCTCAATCTATTACACAGGCAGATATTGATTCACTAGAGCAATTAATAGGCTATAAGCTTCCTATAGACTTTATAAGTCATTATCTTTCTTCAAATGGTGGTATCTCTGATAAAAGTTTTTTTTACGTTGAGCGTGATTATGGTTATGTCGAAATAAAACTTTTTCTTCCCATAAAATATCCAAATGATAGTTTTGGGGATATAAGAATAGAAGAATCCTATAATAAGTTGGTTAGTATTGGAGTTCCACAGAACTATGTACCATTTGCCATTGATCATGGTGGTAATTATTTTTCTCTTGACATAAATACAAATGATATCGTGATGATCTATATGGATTTAGGAGAGGTTACTGAGGAGGCAATAAGATACCTGACAACAGGATTTTCGAGCTTCATCGATAATTTGGAAGAGGAGGGAGAAGGAGACGTGTAGTGTAAAAGCACGTTAACTGTCAGATCAATTAGTGACTACTATATCTTAATTATTTATAACAGGGTAGAGAATATGCCCTGTTTAAAGTTGTTTTTTATCCAAAAAAGAATTCTATAAAATCATTAGACTTATTAGATTCAGAATATTTGTTTACGATTGTTTGTACCGCATTTATAAAATCTGCTTTTAGGATAAAATCATCCGTTTGTGTGTTAAACTCGAATATGTTTTTTTCCATCATCATACTCTCAGTTAGTATCTGAAAAAAAGCATTTAAAGAGTTCGCTAATAATAAAAACTTTTCCTTTTGAATGCTTCCATATACGGGAGCATTATTAATGTCCTGTTTACAAAAAATAGCGTCCCCATTTCTATCTCCAAATACTATCCAATCTTTATTCCAGTGATCTGTATCCTCACTAATACTTTTATCCCTAGGATTCGTAATAAATCTCCATCCGTCTTGAGCTTTAGATAGTTTTTCGATGGGGAAAATTTCCATGAATAGTTCTCCTCCAATTATTAATTCATCAAAATTTGAGAGAGAATAAAATTCTTTTAATTCTGTCTTTAGTTGTGGCTCAGAAATTGTTATAGGATGCGCTTTAATTTTTATGTTACCATTATCGACTCCTTCTCTTCCAAAAGATAATGCAAATTGTTTAAGTGTATTTTCTATTGTCATATTTTATACTATTACGTTGTGTCTTATGTGAAGGCTTTCCCTAATTTAGCTACGGTCAAAAGTAGAGTTTTATGAAAAGACCAGATCCTCAAAAATCTGGTCTTTTTCATTTTAAATATCTTTAGAGATATTTAAATATATTTAAGGGAAAAAACACCTCGTAACTATACTGTAATTCAACACGTTATAAACATACTCTCGTATTGTGTGACACTTTTCTCGTATTGTGTGACACCTTTCTCGTATTGTGTGACACCTTTCTCGTATTGTGTGACACCTTATTTCTCGTATTGTGTGACACCCTATTTCTCGTATTGTGTGACACCCATTATTACTTCATGTCATGGTGTTTGATGTATTTATCAGAGTATATAAATAGGTACATCCCATTGATATCATCATAGGAGTAACTTTTGATGTGCTCTTTATCTTGAAGCTCCTGTAATCCTTTAAGGATGGTAGTTCTTATTCTTGGTCGGCCCTGTATTTTTATTTGTTTTTCTAGTCCTAAATGTTTTACGAGGTTATCCTCAGCTATTTTTTGTTTGGGTTTATTACTAGCTGAGTATGAGAGTATCTTAAAAGCTATATCAGTGAGGCTAAGAGCCAACTTTACAAATTGATCATTGACTACTAATACATTACCTAACCCTTTTCCGTTGATTGCTTTTATAAATAGGGGGCTTGGTTGTATAATGATGTGATCAATAGGTTCATCTTTGATGAATTTAGTTAACCCACTCCCTATTTCTGTATATGTTCCTGTTCTATATTTTTCGGCCACTTTAGGGCCATATTTAAACTGTATTTTAAATAATTGCTCTGTTGTAAGTGTAAGTCCAGTTTCATTTTTATCTATAATTGGATAGACGTATCCTCCCAAATAGAGCAAATAAATTTTTACTTCATAATTGCTATTCCCCATTATTTCGGCAATCGGACTAAGATTATCTATTACTAATTCCTCTTCTCCATTTTGTTGCCAAAGTTGTAAAAGATAATTACCCAGTATAGCTGTATTTCTGCTAATCACTTCTCTTAGAAAGCCTACCCCTGTTTCACTTGTTACTTCAGGTAGAGTAAAAAGGGTAGTTTCTTGATTGTCTTTACCTACTAGTTTAGCTGTAGTTTTTAGATAGTTTCTAGGCTGTCTATGTAACTTAATGCTATCTTCTGTAGGTTTTATTTGCGGATAGCCTACTATTTCTGGAGTAATTTCTACTCCAGGTAAAATGGGGGCTTGGGATGGCTCTTCTGATGGATCATTATGATTGGTAGTGCTCATTGTTTACGTAGAAATTTAGTTTTAAACCAATCATAATATTCTGTATTTATCTCTAGCTCACTTATGTTTGGGAACATATTGTGCTTAATTATTCGCTTATCTGCTTTTGGGTTGAGTGTTACATCTCTAGTATCTTTGCGTTCCCATCCTATAACAGGTCTTTTAATATCAGCTGTTAATTGCTGTAAGTGGTCTTTATATGTTTTAATATTAAAACCAGTTTCATCCATATAATCTAAGATGGCTTTTTCCCAACTGAGAAATTTTACCGCCCTATCTATAACTAGTTTTTTTACATTTTCCATTGCTTCTAAGAGTGTGGATTGTCTTAGTCTAAAAGGTATACCACTGTCATATTTAGATTTGTCAAAGTCGATCTGTATATCCATTAATCCATCCTCATTCTCCTCAATATTACTTAGAAGTATACTTGCTCCTTTAAGTCCCCGTATAATACTTTTTTGCTTATTAATATCTTTTATTTCACCTAGAACAGCATTCACCATTGCTTCGGTCTTTTCTAGGGTGTCTACCAAGAATAAATAGCCTCTTAAATCTGAGTAGTGCATTTTTACTTCAAACATGAGGACTCGTAGGTTCACTATAGCCTCAATTATCGTTGAATCAATTAGTCTAAAAGTTTCATAGAGTTTTAATTCTCGTGGTTTCCTAATACTGTCAAAGAGTCGTTGAAAATCAGAAGGTGTTAATATTCTCTCTTGATCAAATTGAAATTTTGAAATATCCTCAAATAGTAATAATAACCGTGTTTTAGCGGAACCACTACGTATAATAGCATCTATTTCTTTTTTTGTCATTATTTTTTAGGTATAGGTTTTAACGCTTTGTTTTCTTGCTCATATTTTTTTACAAAATCTTCAAGAGCTTGATTAATTAAGTCCTTTGTTTGAAGTCTATCCCAATAGGCTATTGCTTTGATTTTATTTAAATAAATCTCATTAGTTATAATAGTCATTCTAACTTCATCAAATTTAAGTCCCTTCTTTGAGCTTGATTCCACATCTGTTGTTAGCCAAAGTAATTTTTCTCTAGCTTCATTATCATTTTTTAATTCTTCCTCTGCAAGCTTGTTTTCATTTTCAGTAATACTGCCAATGGTTGATTTTATTCCTTTTGAAAAGTTTTTAGTTGCCATTATATTGTTATTATATAATACATTTTATATATGTATATCATTATATAAATATACTTGTATACAAGTATATTTATATAAGTTTTAAAATTTCGTTTGAAAGATTTAAATAGTCCTCAGCCCCATTGCTTTTTGGTTCATATCTGAAAATGTCTAATTCATTAGTCGGTGCTTCGGCTAATGAAATGTTTTCTCTGATTTTTGTTTTGAAAACAGGCGTAGAAAAACTATCGGAAATGCTATCAAAAATGCTTCTATTGAGCATTTTTCTCTGATCGTATCGAGTTAAAAAAATACCACCGATTTTAAATGTAGGATTGAGTCTTCTTTTTATTTGAGAAGAAATATCCAATAAGCTCTCTAGTCCTTGAAGAGCTAGATACTCCGACTGTAGCGGTATCAACGCCATTTTTGAGGCGACGAAGGCATTAATTGTAAGTAAGCCAAGTGATGGTGGAGTATCTAGGAGTATATAATCATACTGACCAATAAGAGGATCAATGATTTCTTTTAAAACAAACTCTGCGCCTGCTCCAGTTGATAGCTCAGCTTCAATTGTTCTTAAGTTTCGTGTTGATGGTATAATGTCTAGATCATGAATAACTGTTATGGGCTCAAGTACATAGTCTCCACGTAGTGCTCCATAAATGTTCTTAGGTTGCTCTTTTAAGCCAAAGCTTTGACTGAGATTTGCCTGTGCATCCAGATCTACAAGTAGTACCTTCTTTCCGAGTTTATTTAAGCCTGCTCCGATATTGATAGCTGAAGTAGTTTTACCTACCCCACCCTTGTGATTGCTAATGCTAATTACTTTACTCTGTTTCTTTTGTTTCATTGTGCTTGGGATGTCTATTGAGCCATAGTATACTTAGATACTTGTAAATATATATAATTATATACTTTTTATAAGTATATAAAATTTTAAATTTATACTTTTATAAAAATATACTTATATAAAATGTATACAAGTATACTTATAGTTCAATTGAGATTTTTAAAATCTTTATACTTGTATAAAGATAAAATGAGTGAGAATAGTTATTAAAAGTATGTTGAGGCTATCTAAATGTAAGCCGTAAAATAACCTCAATATTTTTTAGTGTTACTTGTTCAGGAATATTGAAAATTTTAAAATACAAATAATGAGACACTGGATAGAGATTGAATTAATTCCATCTGTTTTTGAGTTGATAGATACTGTTTTTCCTGAGCATGATTTTAAACCATATCCTGGAGGATGGAGGTCTAAAACTTATTTAGATGGTACGCCCCATAAGGATAGGGCAGATAAAACGGTGATTACAAAAAAAGTACCAGGTCTTATTCTTGAGCAGGGTGGGGAAACCATCAGTATTATTAATTACATCATGCGTCGTGATGGTTTGAGCTTTTATGAGACTTTAAAAAAGCTAGCCAGTATTGTTAAAATAAATTTACCAGAAGACCATTCATTTAATTCAGAAAATTATCAGAAACAAAAAGAGGAGTTAAACATCTTAGAGGAATGCGCTAATTACTTTATTTGGTGCCTTCATAATTCTACTAGTGCAAAAAAAATAATCACCTATTTAAATAATCGAGGCTATTCTTTTGATGATATCAAAACGATGGATTTAGGATATTGTCCTAGTCAAGAAAAGATACATGCATTTTTGATAAAGAAAGGGTATAGTGAATACGCAATAGAGACTTTTGTTCAGTTCAAAAAAGACACTCGAATAGGTGTGAGTCATTGCTTAACTATACCATATCGAAGTGGTGGTGTGATTAAAGGATTCAAGTTTAGATCTATAGAAGACCATTCGCCAAAATACTTGAATAGTCATGGTTTAGATCGTATGGGTGGCTTTTTTAATATATCAGCTCTTAAGGGATCTAAGGATTTGGTTGTTGTAGAAGGGGAACTCGATGCCTTACATGCTACCGCTAAAGGGTTGTATAATATTGTTGCAACTGGCGGCTCTTCGGTTAGTGGTGAACAAATACAAGATGCAAAAAGAAGAGGAGCAAAGAGTTTTACCATTGCTCTGGATTATGAGCCTGATAGGGAAGAAGAGACTATAAAAAAAACCAATACAATAATCGAGGCTTTCTTAGGAGAACAGGTATCAAAAATATATGTTGTAAATCTTCCAGCTTTAGCCGATGGAAAAACAGACCCAGACCGCTTATTAAAAGAACTCGGGGTAGAAAGTTTTAAAAAAGCCGTTTTTGAAGCATCACCATATTATAGGTGGCAACTTCAGTCTATTATAAATAAATATGTCAAGATAGAAAGAGGAAGAAGGCTTGAGTATAGAGATTTGAATGCCTTACTGGAAGAAGTTGTTGAAACGGCTACAAAAATCATCGATCCTATGGATAGGGATCAGTATAAAAAATTATTCATTTCAACTGAGTGGATAAAAAGTTTGGGAATAACCTCATCATCATTAGATGAGACGATAGAAAGGTTAACATTCAGTAGAGAAAAGGAATCCCAAGATAGGGCCTTAAAAAGATTGATTTTTGAGGTATCAAGTTTGCAGCAAAAAGGGGATACCCTAAAAGCTATAGATTTAATTGAACAAAAAGGAAGAACAATAAAATCTTCATTTATTAGAGATGCAGATAATCTTCGTATTCCAAAAACAATACTGGACATTAGAAGTAAGCGAAAAAATAAACCCAAGGGGATTAGTTCAGGATATTTCATTGGGTCTGAAGAGTTATTTTTTCCAGCTGGTGCAATTAGCATCATAGCTGCACCTACATCACATGGTAAAACATCTTTTTTAACAAATTTAGCGCTGAATGTTTGCCATACGTCTCCAGACAAAGAAGCCTATTTTTTTAGTTTTGAAGAAGACTATGACGCTATTTTAGTGAATGCTCTGAACACCTATATGGACTGTTCGGTTGGTTTAAATAACAGAAAAGATATTAATCAATATTTTGATTCTGATACTTCAGATCATAAGCAAATAGATCGCTATGCTAGGGCATTTTTTTCTGAACTAATAGCTACAAATAAATTGAATGTCAATTATGTATCATTTGATTCTGATGCATTGATAAGTGCGATTAAGGACCTAAAGAAAAAAACAAATATTGGATCCGTTTTTATCGATTATATTCAGCTTCTTCACAAAGAAAAAAAAGGAATTAAGTATACATCCCGTCATGAGGAGTTAAAACAAATTTGCTTGGATTTGAAAGATCTAGCTGTAGAAACAGGTCTGCCTATTATTCTAGGCGCTCAATTTAATAGGGAAGTAGTGAATCCATTAAGGATACATGCGACAAAAATTGGAGAAGCCGGTGATATAGAACGAATAGCTAATGTAATAGTCGGTTTCTGGAATACTAATTTTAAATCAAATGCGACAGATTCTGAAATCAAAGAAATAGGCAATATGGGTGCATATGAACCAAATTCAATGTATGCAATACTTTTAAAGAATAGGGGAGGCAAAGCAGGTTTAGAGGAAATATTTGAGTTTAATGGAAATACTGGCAAAATAAAGAATAAAACAAAGAAAGCAGAGTTTTCGTACTTCTCTCAGTTTGAGTCTAGTCAAAAATGAAATAGGCACTTTTATTAACACGATATACTTTCTAACTCAAGAAGGAAAGTAGTACGCTTTTTA
>SSFR01000011.1 GCA_008015505.1 Pedobacter sp. | reverse complement strand
TTGTATTTAATGTTATGTTTGTCTCTGACCCTATTTATATCCTCAAAATAGAATCTTTAACTTATTATTCCTATTCGTCTTAACGTATCAGCATTCCTGCCTATCCCGTTACACTACTAACATCTCTTTAAAGAACTTTTCGCTTATCCTCGCGGATTAAACTATTTTTTTTTACTCCCATCACCCCTTCTTTATACTTCCCTCTTGGGGTCTGCAAAGGTAACACTCTTTATTAACTTTGCAAATATTTTTTTTATTTTTTATTTTCGAATACTCATCGTTTTATTTAGTCCTTTCTCGCCTTCGAACCAACCATTCTTCTTGGTTGGGAGAGCAAAATTAAAAACTTATTCCCTTGGTAACAACAAGAACAACGAATTTTTTTGAAAAAAATTTCACTCAGGTCTTTTATAAAGACTAAATAACTGATTCTGAGTAAAACATATTTAGTGTATCAGAACGATACAGATAGTAATTTAAGTGGGGAATAGCTTTACTGTACCATTTTATTGGCACAGGCTGAACTCGCAAATGCTTCCGGTTTCGCCTTAAACACAAATCCCATACTTAATATATAACCCATCGCTTCATGTAAAGCTTGGTTGGATTTAAACATAGGATTTGTATTAATATCAGCATGGACTTCAAGATCTACATCGTGAAGATCCAAAATGTCACATAAGGAATAGGCACATTCAATAGATTTCTGAACTTCACTCAACATACGCTCCTTGATACTCATTTTACGACTTGAACGCTCTTGGTGAATAAACATGAATCCCCCACGCTTTTCGCGCAAAAAAACAATA
Organism: Pedobacter sp.; assembly: GCA_008015505.1. GTDB lineage: Bacteria > Bacteroidota > Bacteroidia > Sphingobacteriales > Sphingobacteriaceae > Daejeonella. Next base: position 16,420 of record SSFR01000011.1, on the reverse strand, counting down.
ACCGTTGCAAAATCGATCACATTGCCCTTCACTTGCGAATCAGTACCTACACATACTTTCAACTTATTACCTAATGAGCACTCCCGCTCAATAGCCCGCTCTACCTCTTGGAGAATAGGTAATCGAATGGATTCTCCGCTAAATTTTTTCCAGGTCATATATTACAGTGTTTAAATTAATAGACCTATACCATTCTGTATAACATGACTACTAGCCAATACGCTAATTTAGCATTACAAAAGAATAAATGGAAATATATTTAACTAAAAAGAAAATATAATATTAGAGTTTTCTATATTAAAATTAGAAGCAAAAAAAATGGTTAGACTTCTTAGGGCCTAACCATTTTTTCTAGTTGATCGTAATTAATTAAAGTACTTATCTGTAACGATAGAATACCGCTATAACCTTGTCTGCGTGAGCATTTATAAACTCATTAATTCTCATGTTCGTGAACGAAATAGTCTCGCCCGACTTAATCGCAAATACAGCCATTTTATATGTAGTTAATAACTTTATCTTTGCCACATCCCCAACAGCTGTTAAATTACTCAGATCACTTGTCGTAAAAAAGCTATGAACGATATTATCAGTACTACCTGTTTTTTCCACAATAACCACATAGCCACCCACCCCAACTAAGGGGCTTCCATTGAGCCGTATGTTAGGATCATCTCCATTAAACCATTGCCCCAAAAATCCATTATTTATAACATCAAAACCTGTCGTTGCTTTACTCAAATCCATCACAATCGTAACATCTTGGGTTACAAAGGCTTCTTCATGCTGATCATCTCCAGCAGCCATTGCTTTTACAGTTACTTTACCTGGCCCCTTTCTTCCACTTATCTTTCCCGTATTTTCATTTATAGTAGCAAACTCAGCACCACCAATAATACTGTAGGTGATTTTAGCACTCGGATGACTAGAGCGCACCTCTATACCCTCCGTTTGATCTACTTTGACCCACTTAGGTACAGCAATAACCTCTAACGTTTGTTTTTGCTTTTTCACACCAGTAATAAGTGGTTGTACCAATTCACCAGTTATCGGCTGTGACGATCTCCCACCCCACCGCGCTACAATGGTAATCACCTTACTTGCAGTAGCTGCATAATACCTTGCATCGCCTGCTGAGCTAACTGTTAAGGTTACCGTACCTATCTTTGTTGCTGTAATAATTTTATCTGAACTTACCATCGCTGAACCTGTACCATTCTGGATACTGCAACTAATTGCACCTACCTCCTGACCCTCTGAAGAAGTTACAGTAGCACTAACACTGCTATTTACCACCATCATATTTGGAACATTTATAATAAGTCTCTGTGTTAGTTTTTTAGTATCAGATGGCTTATCGTTAATCGAATTAGTACTTACTGGCGACCGATCCGGCTGGTATTTTTCACAAGAAACACTAACCAATAGACACACAACTGATAGACCCAGTAAAATTTTAGACTTATTCATCACAGATTAATCTTAAAAATAAACATCAAACTAAATTAAATTTCATATTAATCTTAATAAAGACCAACCAGCTTAATATTTCAAATTACAAACTATTATGGCTAAATATGTATAAACACTATTAAAGTAACCAGAACATTATTTACTGAAGGGACCAAATCTTATTAAAAAAGCGTATGAATTGACCTACGAAGGTGCAAAACATTCAATAAAAACTAATCTATTTTTATATTTTTTTATCAAAACATGACATTGGATTTATACACACATAAGACCGCCCTAATAATCCTTAATTTAGGTGAATGAACACACAGACAACAAACTATAACGTGCAAGATGAGGTAGAGGTTTTTGGTGCTCGAGTCCATAATCTGAAAAATATTGACGTTTCTTTTCCACGAAACAAACTCGTAGTCATTACAGGCCTGAGTGGGAGTGGCAAGTCTTCTTTGGCTTTCGATACGATTTATGCCGAAGGTCAACGGCGTTACATGGAAACCTTTGGCGCATACTCTCGCCAATTTTTAGGCAGCATGGAACGTCCAGATGTTGATAAAATTTCAGGATTAAGCCCTGTAATTGCCATCGAACAGAAAACCACCAGCAAAAACCCACGCTCAACCGTAGGCACTGTCACCGAGATTTACGATTTTATGCGCCTGCTATTTGCCCGAGCAGGAGAAGCTTATTCCTATATGTCGGGTAAAAAAATGGAACGCCTTTCGGAAGATCAGATCGTTAAAAGTATTCTCGAACGCTTCCAGGGACAAACCATCCATATCCTAGCTCCACTAGTTAAAGGCAGAAAAGGACATTATCGAGAATTGTTTGAGCAAATCAACAAACAAGGATATTTAAAAGTCCGAGTCGATGGAGAAATCATGAATATCAAGCCCAAAATGCAACTCGACCGATATAAAGTGCATGATATCGAAGTCGTAATTGATCGCTTGGAACTCCACGCTAAAGATGAACAACGATTACATGATTCAATCCAATCAGCGATGAAGCTGGCTAAAGGAATCATTAAAATCAGTGATCAGAACAACCAAAAAGAATATTTCTACAGCAAATTCTTAATGGATCCCGAATCAGGAATATCCTATGATGAGCCTCAACCAAACACTTTTTCCTTTAACTCCCCTTATGGCGCCTGCCAACGATGCGGAGGCCTAGGCTACATTGTAGAAGTGGACCCAAAGGCTATCATCCCTGATCTACAAGTGAGTATACTCAAAGGAGCAATCATCCCACTAGGAGAATATCAAGATAACTGGGCCTTTAACTTGATGAAAGCCCTTGCAACCAAATACCATTTTTCACTTTCGGCACCCGTAGAAAAAATCCCAACGGAAATAATCAATATCATTTTGAATGGCACCACAGACCCCATCGCTGTTCCGGCTGCATCAGATCGATGGGGCGAGAAAAACTTTGAAATCAATTACGATGGGATCATCAAAATTTTAGAAGAACAAAAAGGTGGCGATGCTATTGGTGATTTCGACGAGTTCCGAAGTATTAAAACATGTACTTCTTGCCAGGGAGCCCGCCTGAAAAAAGAGTCTTTACACATTAAAGTAAATCAGAAAAATATTTACGAGCTGTCTTGCCTAGATATTGCCCAACTATCGGCTTGGTTTGACGGAATAGAATCGCGATTGACACAGCGGCAAATCCTCATTGCCGGAGAAATCCTGAAAGAAATACGTGCAAGGATCGGTTTTTTACTTGATGTTGGCTTGGATTACCTCACATTGGATCGTACCGCAAAAACCCTGTCAGGCGGTGAAGCTCAACGCATCCGATTAGCTACTCAGATTGGTTCTCAGTTGGTCAATGTGCTTTATATATTGGATGAACCCAGCATTGGTTTACACCAACGGGATAATGAGCGGCTCATTACCGCCCTGAAAAACTTACGTGATATTGGCAATACCGTCCTGGTTGTAGAGCACGACAAGGACATGATTATGGAAGCTGATTATGTGATTGATATGGGACCAGCAGCGGGTATCCAAGGTGGTGAAGTAGTCGCACAGGGCCCTCAAAAGAAATTTGCCCAAGCCCAAACACTCACTAATGACTACCTCAATGGACGAAAAGAAATTACCATTCCCCAGAAGCGCAGAGACGGCACAGGTCAAATATTGGCCTTACACGAGGCCAGCGGAAATAATCTAAAAAATATATCGGCCCAGTTTCCTCTGGGTAAATTTATCTGTGTGAGTGGTGTTTCTGGAAGTGGCAAATCAACTTTGATTGCTGAAACATTGTATCCCATTCTAAATCACCACTTCTTCCGAGCCAAAAAGAAACCATTACCTTATGGAAAAATAGAAGGCCTGGAATATATTGATAAAGTCATAGAGATCGATCAAACACCCATTGGGCGCACACCTCGTTCAAATCCATCTACGTATACTGGTGTTTTTTCCGATATCCGAAGCTTATTTGTTCTATTGCCCGAATCCAAAATTAGAGGCTACAAACCTGGACGCTTTTCCTTTAACGTGAAAGGTGGAAGATGCGAAACCTGTCAGGGCGCTGGGATGAAGGTGATTGAGATGAATTTTCTGCCCGATATTCAGGTCCCCTGCGAAGAATGCAAAGGCAAACGGTATAACAGAGAAACATTGGAGGTTCGCTATCGTGGTAAATCCATCAGCGATGTACTCGACATGAGCATTGAAGAGGCCGTTCCATTTTTTGAAAATATTCCCTCCATTTACCGAAAGATCAAAACTTTACGTGACGTAGGCTTGGGCTACATCACCCTAGGGCAGTCCTCCGTCACTTTATCTGGAGGAGAAGCACAACGTGTTAAACTAGCCACCGAGCTTTCTAAAAAAGATACCGGTAATACCTTTTACATTTTGGATGAACCTACAACAGGACTTCACTTTGAAGATATACACGTACTTCTGGATGTACTTAATCGCTTGGTTGATCATGGTAATACGGTACTGGTGATTGAACATAATCTAGATGTCATTAAAGTAGCCGACTGGGTGATTGATATCGGCCCGGAAGGTGGAGCTGGTGGCGGTCAGGTTGTTTTTGCTGGGACACCTGAGGATTTAACTAAATGCGAACACAGCTATACTGGATCATTCCTTAAAAAAGAAATGCACGGCAATTAAGGACGCACCCCAACCCTATCCAAAGGAGAGGGAGTATATCTAGATATAATTCTTTTCAAAAACACATCATTAGAATAATGAAAGAACGTATTGATCAAATCAAAAAAAACATCGAGCCTTTAAGACAAGAAATTATTAATCATCGGGTTTATGCAGCGATTCATAACCTCCATCATCTTCATACATTTATGCAATACCATGTTTTTGCAGTTTGGGATTTTATGTCTCTACTAAAATCGCTGCAAAACAACCTGACCTGCACGTCTACTCCTTGGTTCCCTCGGGGTTCAGCAGAAACAAGATATCTGATTAATGAAATTGTTACTGGCGAAGAGTCTGACTTGGACCAATTTGGAAACAGAAAGAGCCATTTCGAGCTATACCTCGAAGCCATGTCTCAATGTGGGGCGTCTACATTACAAATTGAGGACTTTATAACTACCCTAAAAGAAACGAATAGCTTTTCTACAGCATTTACCACCACCGAGGTGCACGAAAAAGTACGCGACTTTATCAATTTTACCTTTAAGATTGTAAAAAGCAGTCAAGTGCATCTTCAATCAGCTGTTTTCACCTTTGGCCGAGAAGATTTGATTCCCCAAATGTTTCTTTCAATCGTGAATGATCTGCACACACAAATTCCAGAAAACAAACTCTCTATTTTTAAATATTATTTAGAACGGCATATCCAGATTGATGGAGAGCATCATAGTAAGCTTGCACTAGAAATGACTGCCAGACTTTGTGGCTCGAATGAGTTATTCTGGCAAGAGGCCGAGCAGGCCATCATTGAATCTTTACAACACCGGATTGAGCTATGGGATGGCGTTTACAGGCAATTAAGTAGTTAAACACAAAATTTCAACTAAAATGATGATAGCGACTATAACTCAAACAAATGCTTTTCTGCATGATAGGAAGATCTAACAAGCGGACCACTTTCCACATATCTGAAGCCCATTTTTAAACCTATTTTTTTATACTGATCAAATTGCTCAGGAGTAATCCAATCAACAACTGAATGATGATTTCGAGTGGGCTGCAAGTATTGCCCGAGAGTAAGAATATGAACACCTGCTTTTAATAAGTCAGTCATGGCTTCTAAAACATCTTCCTCCTTCTCTCCTAGACCCAGCATGATACCAGATTTGGTTCGTAAACCAGCCGCCGAAATGCGACTCAAACATTCCAAACTACGATCGTATTTAGCTTGAATACGCACTTCACGCGTAAGACGACGTACTGTTTCCAAATTATGCGATACCACCTCAGGTTTGACATCCAACACACGATCCAAATTGGACCATATCCCTCTAAAGTCCGGTAAAAGTGTTTCTAAAGTTGTTTGTGGACTTTCGCGACGAATCGCTCGAATGGTTTCTGCCCAAGTAATTGAGCCTCCATCTTTTAGATCATCCCGATCTACAGACGTAATCACTGCATGCTTTACACGCATGAGCTTAACAGAATTAGCTACACGATTAGGTTCGTCCTCATCTACAGGCAATGGCTTACCCGTTGCCACTGCACAAAAAGAGCAAGAACGAGTGCAAATATTTCCCAATATCATAAAGGTGGCTGTCCCCGCCCCCCAACACTCACCCATATTTGGACAATTTCCACTCTCACAAATAGTATGCAATTTGTGTGTATCTACCAGATTACGCACTTCAGCATACTCCTTCCCAACAGGTAGCTTCACACGAAGCCAGCTAGGCTTACGTTGCATTTGATTGGCTGGAATTACGGGCAAATCGATCATAGAGCAAAAATAGCCATTTTTTAATCCGTATAGATGACCTATTTACATCAGCAATCTCCCTAATAAAAAAGGCTACCCTAAAAGAGTAGCCTTTTCATTGATGGTTATGCACTTTATTTCACAATCTTGATCAGCTCAATATCAAAAATTAACACACTATAGGGAAGAATGTCTTGCCCCCTACCATTTTCACCATAAGCTAGCTGGTATGGAATCACAAAATGATATTTAGAACCTACTGACATCAATTGAACCCCCTCTGTCCAGCCTGGAATAACCCCATTCAACGCAAAGGTTGCTGGCTCTTTTCGATCGTAGGAACTGTCAAATTGCTTTCCATTAATCAAAGTTCCCTTATAGTGAACCGTTACTTGATCAGTTGCTTTGGGTTTATCACCTGTACCTTCCCCAAGAACTTCGTATTGTAACCCACTGGGTAAGGTAGTTACGCCTGGCTTTTTTTTATTCTCTGCTAAATATTTTTGTCCTTCTTCTAATACAGAGGCATATTTTACCTTATTCGCACTAGCTAATGCCACGCCTATTACTTTCTGACACTCCTCCTTAGTTAGCAAAGGATTAGTCCCTTGAAAGCCATCAGCCAGTGCTTTTGACACTAGATTATAGTTTACCTCTGTAAATCCACGTATTTTTAAATCCTGGCTGATATTATAACCAAACGCATAGCTTGCAGAATCTAATTGCGATTTAAATACCGAAGCACTTGTTTCCACACCTACTTTTTTGCTCGAGCCTTTTTTTACTTGCGACATGGCCGACAAACTGACTAAACTAGCCGAAACCATAAGCATTATTTTTTTATTCATCTGTTGTTTATCATTATGTTGCCAAGATAAAGATAAATCGTAATTTTTGAGCCAAAGCACCAACAACCTCAAAAGATATACGATCCTAACCAATCCCCCGTTTTATTAATACCAAAAAACAATAAATTATGCATTTAAAGAACCTAAAAGAAAACACGCTCATTCAGAAGCTAAACGCAAATGAGCTACAAAAACAAAATGGTGGTCAATATTTTAAGCCATCTATAGATGGATCCATGCTATTATATAATTACCCATCACTACCAATAGGAGATCACCAACTTGGGCGCCGCACAAAACCAAACTTCAGGCCCATGAGAGCAGGGGGACCAAAACAATAACCATAACAAGAAGGGGCTGCCTTTTGAGACAGCCTCTTCTTGTTATACCTAAACATTAGGCTCTTTAAAGTTCATCTGATTTTAAACAGACCCTATACACCAAAAAGTAAATCCATAAAAATGAAAAGTAAAATCAAAGCCATTATCTATGACCTTGATAATACCATCTATCCTGCAAAAACGTATTGTAAACCCATCTTTGATCGAATAATCCATACTATTTTATCCCATCCGGACAATAGATATTCACAACTAAAGCTCGAAAAAATAAAATCAGATTTATTTCAAACAGCTTTTGTTGATGTGGCTAAAAGATATTCTTTCCCAAGCAACCTGATTTTATCTGGAAAACAAATACTAGAATCTGCAGAATTTGAAGAAGACCTTATACCTTACGAGGACTGTCATGTCATTAAAAAATTACCCATAAAATCTTTCCTAGTCACTTCGGGGAATACAGTCTTCCAAGAAAAGAAAATCAAAAGCTTAAACATTACACATCTATTCGATGAAATTTATATCGATGATGAAAATGCCAAACCCCGAATAGGAAAAGAAAACATTTTTAAGACCATTTTAAAAAATATTGAATGCAACGCGGAACAAGTTGTTGTTGTGGGAGATAATATTTCATCTGAGATACTAGCAGGGAACAGCTTGGGGATGTATACCATACAAATTTTAAGAGAGGGTATTCAAAAGGGTATCGAAGCCAGAGCGTATATTCATTCTTTTACTGAGCTACCAGCCATTATAATGGGAATACGATTACTAAGCCCAATAATGGGGTAAAACAAAAAACCCTCCATACTTATCGCAAAGAGGGTTTTCTATTTTTTTGGTAGCCTCGACGGGAGTACAACTTTAATCATAAATAACTATATATAAGAACATTATAAATGACAGGTAGAACAATAGCTACCATTTCACAGAAAAAATGCTATCCTAACTCAAAGCCCATATCATTTGCTAAAGCATTAACATGTATCATAAAGTCTCCTAGTTTATTCGCCAGCTCCGGTGGGTACTTCACACAAAAATTGATTTCCTTGGGGTTAATTTTTGTCTTTTTTAAATCAGAATTATTATCAGATGACTGCTTTATTCCTTTAGGGCCATCTGTAGTATTAGGAGTGAATAACTCAAAAAAATTATAATTCAGCTTCTCACTCAAAACCCAAAGTTGAGAAAGCCACATGTCGTCCTTATGGATGACCTTATAAGCATTTCTGTGGGTTACGCCAATAAATTCGGCTAATTCTTCCATTGACACATTTCTTTTTTGACGCAAAATGTCAACTCGAGCACCTATATGGATGTTCATACTCATATACTTTTTTTTGGTTAATAAATTCTAGTTACAGCTATTAATAAATGTTTTTATCCAAATTTGATAATATTATCCTTTTTGTTCATATTTGTAAAAAAAGGATAATTACAAAGATACCACACTTTAGCTTCAAAAAAACACATTTATGCGCAAGAAGAGAACACTGGAAAAAGTAGAACTAGACAGAGTACGGCAAAATATGCCATATGGCTGGCAAAAAAAGCTAGCACAAGACACAGGAAAAAGTGAATCTATGGTTAAGCAAGTTATGGGACACAGACGAAACAATGGCCTCATAGTAACAAAAGCTATTGACTTAAGTGGGTTGTCGGAGATTGAAAAAACATTTTTAAAATCTAAACTTTTATTCATCCATGAACTTAATTGATAAGAACCAAAAATTGCCAGCAGGTTTGGTAGATGACGGCGTAGAGTTTTTTGTATACCAAAATGAGATACGCTGTTTGCACAAAGGAAAGACCTACACCTTCGAAAACATTCCTGAAAATATCATCAAAATGATTGAAGAAGATATGCTCAAAAACCCAAAAGCTTTAAAGGCGTTGGCCGATTGGGATATTACCAACCCAGACGCACAGCTTAGACAATACATCGCCTGTCGTTTTGGTGGATTCGATCAGCAAGCAGATATCACGGCCAATGGCCTAATCATCCATTCGGAGTACACAGAATGTGGAAGACGTGGTAAATGTCCCCATGAAGGAAAACTATGTTCTTCTATCAAACTAAAAAATGGTGTTCTAACTAGACGTGAAATAGAGGTTTTAAAATCGATAGGCCAAGCCAAAATGGATAAAGAAATATGCGCGGAGCTTCTTATGAGTCGTGACTCACTTCGCTATTACAAGGAGCAGATTTCTCTCAAAGCAGATATAGAAAGAAAACCCGCCTTAGCCATTTTGGCTCATCAACTCAATTTAGTATAAACCATTTAAAACAAACACCATGATCAACACAGAAGCCGTAGATTCCATGCTAGAAGAACTCCACAGAAGCCAAAAGAAAATCTCTTTATTGGAATCTAACCTTTCAAGGTTAGAAAGTGCTCATACAAATAGCGACTATCCCGAAGATGCAGTAGATATTTTGGCGAACAAACTCATAGAAACGCTCCAACAGCTTCTAGAAAAAGAAAAAGTGGCTGCGCGTTTCATACACGATCTTTTAGCTCTTGAGTACGAGCATTTAGAGGTTGACCCCATCTTAAAACAAATACAAACACATAAATCAAACTAAAAACATGCAACAAATTTTTGAATTTCAATTTAATGGCAAGGTCGTTGAATTTAATGTTGGAGAAACTGACGTAATGGTAAATGCAACTGAGATGGCTAAGCTTTATGGACAAAAGCCATATGCCTATTTAAGAAAACAGGAAACAAAAAAGCTTATTAAAGAGTTACAAAAAACACCACTAAGAGCCTATAACAGCTGCGTAGGAGCTGCGCAATTGAATGCTCTAAGTACACTTTCTTCTTCTGGAAGAAACATTACTAGTGAGAATAGTGTGACTATTTTACGCACCATAGTAGGTGGGAAAAAGAAAGGTTCTACATGGATGCATCACTATTTGGCTCTTGATTTTGCTGGATGGCTTGATGCGAAGTTTAAACTTTGGATGATAGTTACTGTTGACAAACTGCTTCATGAATATGGTAAACGAACAAAAAAACACTATTTCTCGGAAAGCAAAACTGCACAACAAAAAAGAGGAATTAATTGAAAAATTAATGGGTATCAAAGAATATCAGGACTTGGTAATGGTTGACCGAGATATACGCAAGCTAACCATTGGCCTCACCAAGTTTCAAAAGGAAAACGATTTGCGTATAAGATTTAATTGGTATACAATTAGGTATGCCCTGCACAACAAAAACGCAGCGCATACCTAATTTAAGTGCAAGTCAATTCGCCCACCACTACAAAAAACATAAAATGCATTTGCATATCTTAAAAAATAGTCGCACGTTTGAAGCGCAAAACGAGATGGGGCAATCCAACTCAAATTTTCTTAATCAAAATAAAGCCCAAGCGATAAGGTGCAAGTCCTTCATCATCTGGTTCTCCAGCTCGTTTTGCAGCGACTTGGGCTTTTATTTTATAGTCAAAAAACTCATGCAAAACGAGAAAAAAACACTTCACAAAACAAAGGCTTCTACACCACCTATAACTAAGGTAGAGTCAAGAGGTAACAAGCCATCAAAAAAATTAAGCTTGCAGAATTCAAAAAATAGTCGCACGTTTGATGCGCGACGAATGTTGGAGCAATCCAACTCAAAATTTCTTAATCAAAATAAAGCTCAGGCGACCGGTGAAAGTCCGGCTTACACTTTTCGGTTCTCCGACATTTGTCGCAACGACCTGAGCCTATTTTTAATTTTCAAAAAAATGCGACAAATGAAAACAATCACCTCCAAAACAAAAAAACTCACTCCCCCAACAATCAAAGCAGAATCTAAAAACAACAAGCCATCCAGAAAAATAAGCTTGCAGAATTCAAAAAATAGTCGCACGTATGAGACGCTAACCGAACTAGAGCAATCCAATTCAATTTTTCTTAATCAAAGAAAAACCCAGGCGAACAGGTGTAAGTCCTGTAACTTCCGGTTATCCGGCTCGGTTGTCAGCGACCTGGGCTTTTATTTACAAACTAAATCTCATATGACAACCGAGAAAACACCCACCCAAAAACCAACCACAGGTACTCCTCCGACCATCAAAGTAGAGTTTGAAAATGCTCAAGACTTTGTCATCTATGCGCAATACTCGCATATGCGAGCAGTAATTCGAGGCTGGAAACGCAAGCATCTGCCTAAAATTCTCCAGTCGCTAACAGCGACCTATCAACAGCAATAGTCTCAGGCTTTTAACTCCTATTAAAACATTCTAAAATGAAAACATTCTCATTTTACAGGAAAGGTATTGTCAATAAAATCCCTTCTTCAGATATAACTGTAGCGCGTGCCATTGAACTTATACGTGGTGATCAATACAAAGCGGATATCGAGCGCATACGTAGTTCGAGCAACCCTCATGTTAAAAGTGTAATCAAAAAACACTTAGACTATTTCACCTTCTCTGGAAGGTTCAAAAAGCGTTTAACCGAAAGCTTGATTGAGCATAGCGGCATCCTCTGCCTTGATTTTGATGACATCAACCCTGAGGAATACTTCGACTATGTTTGCCAGCAAGACTTCACTTTAGCCTGTTTCCGCTCGCCAGGTGGAAAAGGATTAAAGGTCTTAGTCAAAATTCAACCACGTTTACACTTACAAAGCTTTGCTGCATTAACCAAATTCTTTGAAACAGCATCCATTATCGTTGATCAATCAGGGAAAGACATTACAAGGGCCTGTTTTGTGAGTCATGACCCTGAAGCTTACTTCAACCCTGATAGTAAATTGTTCACCTTCGAAGTCGCCCAAGAGAGGTTGGTTTCTCTGCCGGTCAACGATGAAAAGCGTATTGAACAAGAAGAAAAAAGAGAAGCTGGCAGCAAAGAATATGAACGCTTAAAAAATTTAAAACGAGTCGCGTTTTGTCTAGAACAAATCGAAGCCGGGAAAATCGATATCACTGACAATGACTACGACGATCGACGAGATGTAGGCTTTGCTCTCAGTACCCTTGGTGAGGAGGCTAGAAGCCTGTATCACCGCGCAGTCCAATACAATGATGCTTATCAAGAGAAAGATGCCGACAAAAAATTTGATGATGCCCTTAAAACAACCAAGTTTAAGACCCCGGCCAAGTTTTTTGCGCTATGTAAAAATCATGGTATCAAAATATCTCTTCCCAAAACGCTAACTGAAGCCAAGGCAGAAGCAGACTATTCTGAAATCATTGGGAAAGAAGAAAACGTACAGGACTACTTAAAGTTTGGTATTTGGGAAAGTGGCGGTAGCTATTGGAGTTTGGACACCAAGGGTAGAAAACTCAACATCTCCAATTTCAAAATGTGCATTCTACATCATGTATCCACCTCTGACCAAGAAGCATACCGCATCGTTGAGATCGAAAATATCCATGGTCATTCCAAGTGTATTCGAATGAATACGGACGATTTTATTTCGGCAGCTAGCTTCAAAAAGGTAATAGCAAGACAAGGCAATTTTATCTTCTTCGGCAATGAGGTGGATTTATGTCGCTTGCAGGACAAACTACAGCGAGAGGAACGTCCTACCAAGCTGATTAACCAGCTTGGATGGCATAAGAAGGGACAGTTTTACGTTTTCGCCAATGGAATATTTGACACCATTCAATGTCAATTTTTGCCTACTGATAAGCATGGGATTGTAACCCATCTCTTCAAAAACAATGAAGAAGAGCAAACCCAAAACTTTTTTATCCCTGCCCTGGCGGAGATGTTTGCAGACAAAGAGGATTTGTTTGTCAATTACAAAAAGTTTATCTATCAGCCATCCGTTGTCAGCTTTCAAACATGGGCGGAGCAATACGTTCGAGTTTATGGAATCGCTGGACAATTGGCATTGGTATTCTATATCATGGCTGTGTTTTCGGATATTATCTATCGAGATATGGGCAAACGTTTTCCTTTATTATTTGTTTATGGGAAAAGAGGCTCTGGAAAGGGGGCTCTTATTGGTTCGTTGATGCGCCTTTTTGGCGAATCTCAAGAGCAAATTATGTTAGGTGGAGCAAGCACTGTGGTGGGCTTTATGCGAAAGATGGCACAATTTGTTAATGGTTTAGTCTGGTTGGACGAGTACAAAAACAACCTCAATTCAAGAGTTATTGAGTCATTAAAAAACCTATTCGATCGAAAGGGTTATGAGCGTGGGAAAAAAGACAACACCTTTGGCACTGAAAGCACTCCGGTTGATTCTGCTGTTATTGTTTCTGGGCAAGAGATGCCTACTATTGAAAATGCTTTCTTTTCGCGTTGTATCATGCTATCCTTGAAAGAGACCAGTTTTACAGAAAATCAGCGCGAAGAGTTCAAGAAATTGCAAATGATGGAGACTAGAGGGTTAAGTGGGATTACAGTAGAATTGTTAAACTATCGTGATTTATTTGATCAGCAGTTTAGACACGTATTTGAAACAGAGCAAAAGTGGTTGATTAGGGAAGTGAATAAAAAACAAATAGATGATCGTTTATTAATGAACTATTCATCGCTAATTGCTACTGCTACATTGATGCAAACACACATCAAACTACCCTTTGAAATAACGTCTTTTAAGGAGCAAGCAAAAAATCATCTCATCACTCAATTTGCCATCCTAGAAGGTTCAGATGACGGGTCTAAGTTTTGGGATGTGGTTGAGCATTTGTTTAATAGCTACAAGCTAGTAGAGGATAGACACTTCGTATTAAAAGACGGTTATCTATACCTTCGTGTACAGGATATCTATCATGATTATGCAAAAACACTACAAGAGCGTAAAGACCCCAATATGTTGGATAAGGCGACTCTGGAGAAATACCTAGAAAGTGATACCAAAAGCTTTGTTGCTCGTGTTAGACAATTTTTTGGTGGGAAACAGAATCGCTGCTTTCAGTTTAAATATAGTGCGCTGAATATCGATTTAATCAGAAATGAAAATGAACGTTTATTAAAGGCAAAATATGAAGAGATGGGCGTCCCCTTTGAAGTGCTTGATGCCGAGGTAGAAGCGGTTCCTTTTTAGCATCAGTTTGCCCACCTCCAAAAGATACCCAGCTTCTAAAAAAGCTGGGTATCTTTTTGCATTTCATTTTACTGAAAATCTCCAGACTCAAGTTTGGCTTGTCTAGTCTGTCTAGTCTGTCTAGTACTTTATTTATATAAGTATTATTTATATAATATATTATATATCAATTACTTATAAAATACAACCCATTCAATGCTATACAAAAATACTAGACATCACTAGACACGACTAGACAAAACGGATTAAAAAACACTAATCTGAACGTATTATTTTATTTAATTTTAATCCTTTAATTATTTTATTTTTATATATCTGGTTTGGCTCTCATTGGGTTGATATTTGTTTTTGGCCAACAGCTGCATTGCGTGATGTTGCTAATCCTTGTTTTAGAGCTAATCCTACTGATTGCAACTGCCGGCATCTTTTTATGCAGGTCACGCAAAAAAAATCTGGGCCAGCAACTGCTTTTGTTGGCGCTGGGTATTTTAAAGGATGTAATGAAACGGTCTCGACTTGATAGTATCAAGATTAGTGAGTTGGAGAAGGAGTTAGAGTTAATTCGGGTCGATAATATCAGGATTAGTGAGTTGGAGAAGAGGGTGGAGTTACTTCGAGTCGATAATATGAGGTTTAAGGAATTTGAACATGAATTAAAGCTAATTCGAACTGACAGAACAATAAGCCATGATACACCCATAGAAGAGTCTGCTATTCCAACAGACTTAAAAATTGCGACAAATGAAAAACTAAGCCAGGGGGAGTTATTTAATCTTGTATTTCGACATTACCGGTTCTCTTCAAATGAGATCCAAGTAGTAAAAGCCTTTATGGACGGGCTTGGCCCCCAAGAGGCTGCCATTAAGCTTAATCTCAGTATTAAAACAATAGAGTCACGCGCAACTAGCATCTATAAAAAAGTCGGTATTGAAGATGCCAGAGATGGTCTGTTTAAATGGGAAAAGTTGGCAAAAAAGTTAATTCAAATGTCGATTAATTTCGGTCCATTTTAACCCTCCGAGCCTAATTAGGGATATTATAGGGGCATTTCAGGGGGTTTTTCGGGGTTTTATAGGGGTGTTTAAGGGGTTTTTCAGGGTTGACAAAAGGCTGTTATACGTATAGTTTAGCCAAAAATTTACATAAAAATTAAAATCAATGTTAACACCTAGTCAAACACATTTAACTATCACCTTGAAAAATGGAAAACAATTTAATCAAACAACAGCTGAACTAGTTAGTTTTCTGAACGCGTGCTGTGCTATGGATCTAACTATAGACGATTTGGAAGATGTTTTTTCAGATGCTATTGAAAATTTGCTTGAAAACACCCCTGATAATACCACTTTTAAAAAAATGAAGGTGCAATTAATCATTTTAAAAAGAGTGAGTGTATTGTTTAAATATATGCTTAATCCAATTAATTAGGATAATCATCTAACTACTATCAATATAAATATTATTATCCAATATAGATAGCTTTATCTTAATTTGATAATAATATTTATATTGCGATGTTATAAATACTTAATTATCTGAGTATGTACATCATCCGCATCCCTATTTACCCATATATACGCAGTTATTTAGAGGTACAATATGGCACACGCATCTGTATTCATGATCATAACTACGTTAGTTCACTACTTCGTAGTATGCTCAATAAGTTTGATAAAAAAGACCCGACAAAGGTGAAACCCTGTCAAAAACTCAATCTGGGTGCAACATTTGACTTTGATATAGGTAAAAATACATTGGGAACTCATCTAACCAATGAGGATATTAGGCGTTTTTCAAACGCGATAGACCTTCTAATTAGGCAAGAAATGTATCGATGGTGCAACCACCCCAATGCTACTGATCAAGTAGTTGACT
>SSFR01000025.1 GCA_008015505.1 Pedobacter sp. | reverse complement strand
TACGTACGAGCGCGGTGTATTACAACAGATCACCGATACGGCTGGACGTGAAATCCAGATCGAAACCGATCGTCAAGGCCGCATTATTTCTGCTAGTGTATACAACCAACAAAAAATCAGCTACAGCTACGATGAGCAAGGCAACATGCTCCGCATTACCGATGCCTTGAACCAATCGACCAAAATGGTTTATGATGGGCATTTGATGGTGAAAAAGACGGATCGGAATGGCCATAGCTTCTACTGGGAGTATGATCAGCAAAACCGTTGCGTACATACTGGGGGTGATGACGGCTGGCAAGAGGGCTGGCTTGAATATTATCCCGAAAGAGGCTATAACCGTATCAAAGAGGCAACCGGAGGCACCTCAACATACTATTACAATGAGAAACAACTAGTCACTCGCATCGTCAATCCGCTTGGCACTGTTAAGGTGTTTCAATACACCGAGCACAATGAGCTCTATCGAGAAGTGGATCCCGACGGTAACCTAACTGGCTACGATTACAACGAAAAAGGTTTCACCACTGGCATCACCTATCCGGATCAAACCCGGCAGCATTACTTGTATTATGACAATGATACACTGATGATCAGCATCAGCCCAAGTGGTAAACAAGAAACCTACATCTATTACGAAGGTACCCGACAACTACGTGCCATCATTCACCCAGATAGACGCGTCACTGAGTATACCTATACCCCACAGGGGCTACCTGCTACTATTAAAAATGGAGATAAGCTCATTGAGCTGTATTACGACAACCAGCATAACCTCATTGAACTGAGAGAAAACAACCGATGGAAACGCTGGAATCATAATTTTTTAGGGGAGGTGATCAGTGTTCGCGATCATATGGATAATAGTTCGCATTACAACTATGATGCATTGGGACGCGCTACACGCATCTCTAGTCCCAATGGCAGGATCGAGTATCTGAAGTACAATGCCTACGATGATGTCACGGAAATAGCCAGCCAAGAATATATGAGCACAACCTCCACATTAAGAGGTTATACGCCTGAAATCAGCTTCGATTACACCCCACTAGGCAGTTTACAACGTCGCACACAAGGCAATAAACGCGTGTACTTTGGCTACGATCGGATGGAGCGCCTCACCAAGGTGATCAATGAGCACAACGAAGAATACACCTTCACGCGAGACACTGCCGGCCAGGTGATTGCGGAAAAAGGCTTTGATAATCTCACAAAGCACTATGAGCGTAGCGATACAGGCCTAGTAACTCATATGAAGGGCGCTGGTGGCCTAAATGCCAGCTACCAATACAATCCGATGGGTCAGCTGAATTATGTCGACTATGGCGACGGTAGCTGGGAAAGTTATAGTTACAATAAAGAAGGCCAACTCATCAGCGCACACAACGAACAGTATCGCACTTTTCTAGAAAGAGATGATAACGGGCGCATTATTGCCGAAAAACAAGATCGCGGCTATGGAGATAGTGGTGCACAAACGATCCATTCGGAATACGATACAAATGGCTTACGCATCAAAATCAGCAGCACACTGGGTGCAGATATTGCCCAACAGTATGATGAATTTGGACAACTAAAGCACATCCAAGCTGCACAGCAAGAATCGCTGTGGGAAGCTCACATTGCACGCAATGGTCATGGCCAAGTAACAGCCTACAAGTTTACAGGTGGGGTAGAAAACCAGTTCGGGTATGATTATGCAGGCAGACCCCAAAGCCATATCGTCAAAACTGGATTAGGACGCGAAAGCTACAAGCGGGAGTATGCCTGGAATACGGCTAATCACCTGCTTTCGAGTATCGATGATCTTAAGCGTGGCGGCACCGCGTACAGTTACGATGCTTTGAATCAATTAATCGGTGCTGGGCTCCACACGTCTCAGCCAGAATACAAAAACCCAGATGCAGTAGGTAACCTTTATGAAACGAAAGATCGTACTGATCGTAAATACGAAAGTGGTGGTAAACTCACTAAAGATGCCAGGTGGCATTACTATTATGACAGTCGAGGTAATCTGTTATTAAAGGCTCCTTTTCAACTGCATGGTGATAAACCAGATACCAATTGGAGATCTGGCTGCTACCACTACCTGTGGCAAGCTAACGGCACGCTGAAGAGTGTTCTTTGCCCCGATGGTAGTCAGGTTAAGTTTGAATACGATGCACTTGGTCGTCGAACGGCTAAAATTGCAAACTTTAAAATCACGCGCTATCTCTGGGATGGGAATGTGCTTTTGCACGAGTGGACTTATGATACTGAGAAGCGTCCTCAGTTGCAATTAGTAGGTGAACTAGGTGAGCTTTTTTATGAAAAGGAGCCGGCAGATGATGTGATTACCTGGGTGTATGATGAGGGAACTTATACGCCGATAGCGAAGTTGGTTAATGGCGAGCGCTATAGCATTGTATCAGATTATATTGGGCGGCCTGTTCAGTGTTTTGATGATAATGGCGAGATGGTTTGGGAAACGGATTATGACGTATATGGTAGACTGAAAAAGCTAAATGGTGAAAAGCATTTCATCCCATTCAGACAGATGGGGCAGTATGAAGATGCGGAGTTGGGTGGGGTGTATTATAATCGGTTTAGGTATTATGATTCGGGGAGTGGAGTGTATATAAGTCAGGATCCGATTGGATTGGAAGGAGGCTTGGCGTTGTATGGGTATGTAAAGGATTCGAATAGTTGGGTGGATGTGTTTGGGTTAAGGGGCGACTGTTGTAAGAAAAATCTTGGGCCCAAGTTACCATTAGACATAGCAGATACTTTTGTCAATTCAGCGTATTCAAATAGAAAACTTACTTCCAACGAAAGGTTTTTCAAATACCATGGAGTAGATAATAGAACTAATAGAAAATATACATGGCTCACAAAAAGTAAATATCCCACAGAGGATTTACTAAGAGAGAAACTTGCTATCCGAAGAGAATGGGGAGTTAAAATTGAATATGTGTCTGAATTTGATGCTCCAGCTGGCACCTGGGTGAGTGAGGGGAAAAGTGCATCACAGGGAATTAATTATGGAGGAGGAGATTACCAAGCTGTAATATCGAATACACCCAAGTCTTGGATAATTAAAACAACACAAGCTTTTAAATGAATATGAAACAGGAATTATTAACCAAACTAGATGAATTATCTAAAATACTTCAATTAAGAAAAAATGATAGCTACAGTTATTTTCGAGATACAAAAAATAGTATCATGAACAATGAAAATATAAAAGATGATTTGAAACATTTGGTAAGATGCTATGCTATAACACAATATGCAAATTTTAATAATGCAGAAGAGATCCTATTAAGCGAAATTATTGCTTTGGCTAGAGAGGAATTATCAAACTTGGATAAATGAATTTTCTATCTGAAGGCTTCCATAAAGATTATGTTAGAAAAAATATTTGAACTCGAACTACTATTGCAAAAAAGAAATAATGGATCTTCGGCATTTTTTAAAAAATTATTAGAAGATCTAAAAAATGGTTTGAAAGAAGATGTAGTTAACTCTATCCTTAAATCATACGCGATTGTTCAATATGGAGATTTTAACCATCAGGAAGAAAAACTTTTTGATGAGATATGGGAGATAGCTGATAAGCTCAAAAACAGCTAAAATCGCCGACCTCAAAATCACGCGATACCTCTGGGATGGAAACGTGCTTTTGCATGAATGGACTTACGACACTGAGAAGCGTCCTCAGCTGCAATTGGTCGGTGAACTGGGTGAGCTTTTTTATGATAAAGAACCTACCGAAGATGTGACGACCTGGGTATATGACGAGGGTTGTTATACGCCGATTGCTAAACTGATCAATGGTGAGCGATACAGTATAGTTTCAGATTATATCGGCAGGCCGGTTCATTGCTTTGATGATAATGGCGAGATGGTTTGGGAAACGGATTATGACGTATATGGTAGACTGAAAAAGCTAAATGGTGAAAAGCATTTCATCCCATTCAGACAGATGGGGCAGTATGAAGATGCGGAGTTGGGTGGGGTGTATTATAATCGGTTTAGGTATTATGATTCGGGCAGTGGGGTGTATATATCACAGGATCCAATTGGGTTGCATTCGGGGCAGCTTAATTTTTATGCTTATGTGAAGGATTGCAATAGTCTGGTGGATGTGTTTGGATTAGAATGTGGAAGAAAATTAAAGCCTTTAGGCAGAGGTTCTACAGGTAGAACAGTACCCGCGAATCTGAATGAACAGTTGGCCATGAAAGAGATTATGAGTAATCCGGATGCGGGGAAAATTTTAATCAAAAAAATGAGAGATGCTTCTGGTCGTTGGGATGGTTGGAGTAAAATGTCCAATAAGACCGCACATGGTGTAGAAATTCATTTCAATGCTCTGAGGGAAGATTCGATAATTAAAGCTATTGACGATTTTAAATTTATAGGAAAAAAATAATCATGAGAGTAATTTGCAAATTAAATGATCCATCGAATACTCCAAGTAATATTCCGGACAATTTTGACTTTGGTCTTGAAATTGGAAAACAATATACTGTAATGGGGATGTTGACATTTAAGGAATCTGGCCATTTATATTTTTTAGTTGATGAGTGTAGCCGTCCTAGTTGGTTTCCACATCAACTATTTACCATTTCAAACAGTCAACTTCCAAAGAATTGGTTTGTAAACATCAATGAGGACCGGACAGATGTTGATTTTCACAATCTAATTGGATTTTATGAATTGTGTAATGATGTGGATTTTTTCAATAATCTCTTAGAAAGAGAGGAAGAAACTATGCGCATTTATTTTCGCAGGAAAATGGAGCTAGAAAAAGAATTAGCTGAAAGAGATAGTGAAGAAGATAATGAGGCTTTAGGGTCAAAGCTGGTGTGAAGGAAAAATATGAGTGAACATCTTTGTAGAGTTTGTGGATTATATATAGAAGAGTTGCCTTGGGGTGAAGACGGAATTTCTCCTACTTATGAAATATGTCCTTGCTGTGGGGTGGAATTTGGCAACGAGGATTACACAGTGAAATCAGCCAAACAATATAGAGCTGAGTGGATGAAAAAAGGTTCACGTTGGTTTGATCCTAATGAAAAGCCTAATGATTGGGATGTGTGGATACAATTAAAAGACGTTCCACAAGAGTTTTTATAGACTCATAGTGAAGGTTGCTATGAAGACTTCCCCAAGTTAGCGACGGTTAAAAGTAGAGATTTAGAGAATATATCTCTGAATTGACACATAATCGAAAAACAAGGTTGTAAGCCATGTTTTTATCACTCAAATCAGCTAGTGTTATGATCATAAAAGATGCGCATAAAGTGTATGCAATTTGTCCTATTTATGTGTGTTAAGTTTAGTAAGAGTAATGGAAAATGGGTTTTATTTATCATTAGACAAGACTATCAGAGTGGTATTTTGTTATTTATGACATAAAAAATCGCCGCAATAATCTTCTGCTATTTTGATTCCCTTCGCTTTTTGATTATTGACTTAATTCCAATTTTCAATATTAATTTACTTTGATTCCTAAAAACTAAAAAAAGTGAGGGGTATCAAAATTGAATAGGTTGTTTCTTTAATCAAAATTGAATATTGAGGGATTTTTTTTAATTATACAAAAACCGCCAATTTACCCATCTCAAGACTGTTTTTATAATTTTAATAGGACAAATTGCATAATATAATAGGACGAATTGCATATATAACAGGACAAATTGCATAAACTAGAGTATCGTATAATGGGACGAATTGCATATATAACAGGACAAATTGCATAAACTAATAGGGCTTATTGCATATAAAAAGGACATTTGACTTTTCAATTGTCCTTTTTATATATTTGCTTCTATGAAGCCTAAAAGACATTATAATAAACAACCTAATATCATCACAAAAAGCACTGATGATATGACCTTAATTGAAAAGCGAATAATGTATTTAGTCATTAATCAATTAGATACAGGATTTAATATTAAGCCAGACTTGTTTAAGAATATGGAGTTTCAAATAGCTTTTAATCAACTTCATGAAACAAATTATAATCGCATCAAAAGTGCCGTAGCTAAACTTCAATTTAGAGCTTTAACACTAATTGATGATGATGATAAAAAAGAGTTTTTACGAATTATACCCTTCCCTTCCGTTAGTATTAAAGGCGGTGTAATCAGACTTAAAATGATGGCTGATGTTGTTCCTTATTTTCTTGAGATACGAAAAGGGTTCACAAAATATGAGTTAGCCGCAGCATTAGCGTTAACTAGTGTGTATGCTCAGAAACTTTACGAATTATTAAGTCGATGGAAAGATAAAAAAGAATGGTTTGTTTCTTTAGTTGAGTTACAGGCTTTGTTAAATGCAACAAATTATACTTATAAGGATTTTCGAGTACGTTGTTTAGAGACTGGGTTAAATGAATTAAATGATAAAACAGATTTAACAGCAACGTATGAGGTTGAAAAGACAGGTAAATCAGTTAGCGACATTCGATTTTTTATAAATACGAAAGCTACGGAAGCAAAAGAAACCGTTGAATATGAATTGAATCAAATTCGAGAAATGCATCCAGCAGAAGTTGCCATGTACGCAAATAATATAATACATAACTACACTTTTAGTGAAACTCAGCGCAAGTCCTTATTATCTGACCCTGCCTTATTTGAAAAATTCGTGGAGTTGGATAGTAAACTTGCTAATGGGGTGCTAACTGCTAAGAATCCCACTGCATACATTGCCTCTATTTTATTTGTTAGAAAGTAAGACCTGTTTGAAAAGTTCCCAATCATTTTGACTTTTCATAGGTAAAAAACTGCAAAATTTCCACATGAAAAATAGATCATAGGGAATGTTTCCCTATGATAAATATCAACTTTTTAGAATGTTATAAAGTTTAGTGTTTATATAAATAACCTCTTTCCCTTTTGGTTCGGATTTTAATATTTGGATCCGCTCCATTTCCTTTAAATATTTGGTAGCTGTTTTTCGATCAATAGTAAGATCTGAACAAAGAAACTCGATCTTACTATATGGGTGAACAAATAGATGTTCAATCAGCTCCTTAGAATATATGCGAGGAGATTTTTCCTTTGCTAACTGAATTGTTTTCTCAAAGAGATTGTTAATAGTATTAATTTTTTCTATGGTTTCACGAGAAGTTTGTTCTATACCTTTTAACATATATATAATCCACTCTTCCCAAGCATTCTTTGTACGCACTTCCTGCAAAAGGCGATAGTAATCAGCTTTGTTTTTGATAATATAGCCACCTAAATATAAAATAGGTGTATCGATGAGTTTATTCATTATTAGGTAGAGTACATTGATAATGCGACCAGTTCGGCCGTTGCCATCATAGAATGGATGAATACTTTCAAACTGGTAATGTTGAATAGCCAATTTGATTAGCACCGGAAAGTCAGCATCATCCGAATTAATAAAGTCTTCAAAATTTTTCATCAAAGTGCGAATAGCCTCAGTATCATCAGGTGGTGTATATATGGTTTCACCAGTTGACCCATTTTTTAGAGCTGTACCTGGTAACTTTCTGATTCCGGCATTGTTTTGTTCCAACACCATTTGTATCTCTACTATTCCATTGGTATTTAGAAAGCCTTTCTGCTCAATGTACTTTTGACCAGTAAATAATGCTTCCTTATAGCGAAGAACTTCCTTAGTTTCCTTATCAACATGACCATTTTTTAGTGTAAGCGCATCATATAAATTGTCATGAGTTGTGATTATGTTTTCAATTTCTGAACTAGCTTTTGCTTCTTTTAGAACAATTCCATTGATAAGAATATTTTGATTAGGCAAAGTTTTTGCTAGACCCTTTAGCTCAGCAAGAGCAACTGCTGATTTACTTTCTTGTTTTAAAATAGCTATTGTTTCCACTTCATTGTTTGAAGGTGGAAGTAATGGCAAGTTATTATAGGGTTTGTCAGCGGTTAACATGTTCGGCCTTATCGTAAAATCTCTTATTTTAATATATCAAAAACTAACTAAAAAATATATAATACATATAATATAGATATACTATTTATATATTATACTCTTTAACTTCACGGTCTATTTTTTCTCTAATAGCTTCTAACAACCATTCTTGCTTTGTGAAGGAAAGCTTCCTCCCGAGAGTTGATGGCCGTTTTTTACATAAAATAGAGACCATTTTTAAGTCTTCTTCTGTCATTTTTACATTAAAATTCTTAATTATTTCAGATGAATTTTGCTCCTCTGTATATGATGCTGGACTCCCACCCTTATTAATGATACTTTTGATTTTATCTTCATCTATTTCCTTTTTTGGGGGAAGCTGAATCTTCGATGATTTAGGCGCTTGCATATTCTTTCGTTAAATTTTCAAACAATCCTGTTAATTCACTTATTGCTTTTTCATCTCTAGGAGTAATTTCAAATACGGACAAACCCCTTCCTGATGCATTAGAAAAACATTTTCTATTCAAGATAGGCTTATCAATATATACGATATCCTTACACTCTCTTAAAGCATCAGCTGTATCACGGTTATCTGCCGATCTTAAGTCTGCACGATTCAAGAAAGACAATACTTGGAGATCAGGATTTATACTTCGTATCTCATCTACTAAATGCTCGACTTTAGTAATTGTCCAGAAGTCGAAACTTCTCGGATAAAAAGGAACTAGGTATATGTTAGCAACAGATAAGGCAGATCTTTGACTTATGGTATCTCTCCCCCCCGTATCAATTACGATATCATCGTACTTTTTCTTCAAATTAGGTATTTGCATACGAATCGCATCTCCAGCCAATTTGATTGCAGTATACCCAATATCCCCTCCTAAAGTATTATCTCTCCAAGCGGTATAGTCAGTTGCTGTTTCTTGATCATCAGCGTCCACTAATAAAACATCTCGTTTATTAATTGACGCCAAGTATGCAATAAAATTCAAACAGATGGTTGTCTTCCCGACCCCACCTTTAATTCCGCCAAAAACGTAAATCATAATTAAATGAGTTTATATTTACAATTTTACATATTTTAAACAAATAAAAAAATATATTTTAAAAATATATATAAATATAATATAATTATACTATATATAAAACAATTGTATAATATAATTATATTATATAATTGTTTTAAACTCAAATAAAATAGGCAATATGGGTGCATATGAACCAAATTCAATGTATGCAATACTTTTAAAGAATAGGGGAGGCAAAGCAGGTTTAGAGGAAATATTTGAGTTTAATGGAAATACTGGCAAAATAAAGAATAAAACAAAGAAAGCAGAGTTTTCGTACTTCTCTCAGTTTGAGTCTAGTCAAAAATGAAATAGGCACTTTTATTAACACGATATACTTTCTAACTCAAGAAGGAAAGTAGTACGCTTTTTAATTACGCATTTCTGTGCAGTCAATAAAATTATAAACACCTAATAAACAGGTGTTTGTTGTTAAAACAAGATAAATTTAGTTACATGGTGACTTAATTCACCACGTCACACGCTAAGCGTGAGGGAAAGTAGAATGGGTGTATTTTACGATATATGAAAAAGCAATAAATCTTATTCAGAAGATCGTATCGACTAGTAATGACCTTTTAGAGAGACGATGATGATAACTTCAGTATTTTCATCCAAGTCAACACGATAAACAATTCTGTGCTCTCTATCGATTCTTCGAGACCACCGACCAGAAAGATTATGTTTCAATTGTTCCGGTTTCCCTATTCCTTCGAACGGGGATGCCTGTATTGCAGAAATTAAGGTTTGAATTTTTTTAAGGGTGGCTTTATTTCCAGACTTTTTCCAATATTTAAGATCATCCAGAGCTTCTGGAGAGTATATTACTTCCACAAATCTTCAGTTTTTATCTTAACGCCTTTTCCGTCTGCAATATCTTGCTCCCCTTTAAGCACCTTAGCTACAAATTTAGGGTCGTATGGTTTTTCAATTTCGAAATCAATCTTAAGAGCCTTAACAAAGGCTTTCATTGCTTCCAATTGCTCGTAAGTTTTAGGGTGTGCTATAAATAAGTCCATGATCATTTTGGTTTTAACGTTATTTCAATTCATAAATAGTAGTAGCGTTTAGACTAAGATACCTATAGCAAGTAGCTCTGCTCAAACCAAGAGATAATGCTATTTCCTCGACCGTTTGTTCTCCTTTTTCATACAAAGCTTTAACGGCTTTTGCCTTGTGCATAGCACTTTTAGAAAGCCCTTTTGGTCGTCCACCTAGTCGTCCTCTTGCTCTGGCTGCGATTAACCCAGCCTTAGTTCGTTCCACTATGATTTCTCTTTCAAACTCAGCCAAAGAAGCAAAAACGTTAAACGTAAATCTGCCGGTTGCTGTCTGGGTATCAATGTTATCATTAAGACTCATAAAATGAACCCCAAGTTTGTTCAGTTCTTCAACAAGATTAATTAGGTTCGCAAGAGATCGACCAAGTCTGTCCAGTTTCCAAACGATTACGGTATCTCCGCTACGGAGTTTGGAAAACATATTTGTTAGCTCTGGCCGGTTATCTTTTGATTTACCAGATATTTTCTCTGTGAAAATCATTTCGCACCCAGCATTCTTTAGAGCATCTATTTGAAGCTCTAAGTTTTGATCTACCGTACTAACTCTAGCGTATCCTATTTTCATAAATGTCGCTCTATACAAAGATAATGAAACATAGATTAATGAGACGGGTTTTTGATACTAAAATGAAAATAAAAAATAGGAAATAGGGGATAGTTTATTCCGTCTTACAAAACTGACGTTTTGTGAGACGGAATCCTTTTGATATGTCGATAAAGTAATGAGTAATATTGGTCTTACTCGGCCGTAGCATTTTCCTTTCATTTTTAATATTCTGTTAAATTTTTCTTAGATAAAAATTTTAATCTTTGCGCTTAATTTTATTTCATCATCCATAAATATTCCTATAAGTGATTATAATTTTTTCAATGAAATGAGCAAAGTGATATTAAAAAAACTCAACAGCCAGAAGATTAAAAGAGAGTTTTTAAAGTTCATCGTATCCTTTGGAATTTTATCATTCTTCTCTTTTATGGTTCTATATTTTTTTGTAAAAACCCATGATATACAAAGTGCCAACATTCATAAAGATGTTGTGAGTTACAAACAACTACTCAATAAACATCAGGCTATAAAAGAAAAAGTAGACTCCATTTATCAGCAAATGTCACTGCTAAATACTGGCAAAGTTCGAAATGATGTTTTTCTGGGTAATTATATTTCGAATAATATTCAGGACGCAAGAAAAACGATTGCTCAGGACAGCATTTCTGAATTTAAGCACTATACCTTCCTTTTGAATAAGCTAGATAGCTTGCTGGCGCTGAAGAATGATATTATCGAAATTAAAGACAAAGAGCAGTTAGCATTAAGAGACCTTAATGAATGCGTAGGAAAAATAGGAAGAATAAAAAAAGAGCTTTCTTATAATCCAGCCAGGAACTTTTCAAGTAAATAATCACAAAAAACTATACATATGAATGGTCACGCTTCCTTGTCTAAGCAGGAAAGGGCATATCAGTTTATCTATTTAATCATCATTCTTGGGCTGACTTTGCTGGTGATTGGAATAATGACTCTACGAAAATTTGATTCCCCATTTTCCCAGGCGGATATACTGGAAATACAGATGCTTTCACAAAAGAATAAATTTTCAGACCAGGCGAAAAATGTCTTTCCCTTACTAGAAACCACTTTTAAAAAGATTAGCATCTTAAAACTAGAAACACCACAACCTTTTGTTGAAAACGATATAAAAAATAATATCAATGAGGTAGCAAACTCTTTTGAGAATGTCAACATATACGACACGCGTAAGGAGG
Organism: Pedobacter sp.; assembly: GCA_008015505.1. Lineage (GTDB taxonomy): Bacteria > Bacteroidota > Bacteroidia > Sphingobacteriales > Sphingobacteriaceae > Daejeonella. The sequence continues at coordinate 1,973 of SSFR01000025.1, read as the reverse complement.
CCTATTTTCAGATTGCTCAGTTTTACAAAATGTTTTTTGAAGACAAGAAAATTGCCGCAAAGAAAACCGAGAATATCACGCTCTTTCAAAAGCAATTTGAGGAATGTGCGATAGGGTTTAAGGATAAAGAGCAACAATTAGCCCAAAAGACAAACGCGATTCTGTCCAGAAGTAACACGCAATAAATAATGACCTACATCCAAAAAAATAAGAACAGAATCACGTTAATTGTCATCGTTTTGATATTGATATCCGCGTTCACAGCATTCCTATTAGAGAAAAGATTTATTCATAGTACGGTTGACATAGATTGCAAGGTTTACCCGTACAAATTATCCGTTGGCGATACGTTGTTTTTTGCAGATAAAACCTCTTTTTCGGCATTTAAAAAATGGGAATTTGGGGATGGCAATGTCTCCGTAATTGATAGCGGATATCACTTTTATAAAAAGCCTGGCTTCTATCAAGTCACTTTAACGTTAAATGATAAGTATAGCAAAACCTTTTCCATAGAAGTTTTATCTGGTGGAAGAAAGGGTATTGTTATGGACTCAATTACCACGATTGAGGCTCCAATCCAGGCCATGCAGTTTGAAAATGTGATTTTCAGAGCAAAATCTCCTAATGCCAAATTGTTCAGTTGGAAGTTTGGCGAGAGTGGAACGATAGATTCTAAAGAACAGATGGTGATCTACGCCTATAAAAATCCGGGAGACTACGTGGTAACGCTCTATACCGAGGAAACGGCATATCCAATTACCCATAAAATCAAAGTTTTGCCATCATTTAAGGTGTTAAGTGATTCTACTGCTATTGAAGACGTCTATAAAGAAATTGATGAAGATTTCAAATCTCGATTGCAGCAAATTGCTAATGGATCCAATTTTAATGCCAACTACAATTACTTACTGGATAAGTACCTATGTAAGAATGAGAACGTAGCTACCAAGGTTAACACCAGCAAGATCAATACCTTTTACTATTACTGCGCAGGACTGCAATTCGACAAAAAAAGTAGTATCCAAAGTGTAAAAGTAGGCTTTGATGAAAATCTCAATTGTGTCACCAAAGTTGAAATCACACAAAGTAAATAATGAAATTCCACCTATACACGTATTTAATTGTTGCGTGCCTGTTCTGTGGGTGCGCTGCAAAAAAAGTAAAACTTATTTATGCCCTTAAGCCGTCTTTTTATAACAGGATTGATGGTGATTTATATACTAATGGATATGCAAAACATCCACAAGCATGGGTCGTATTTTCTGATAGAGCGAATAACACATTACATCTAAATGTGGATGACGGAGTAGAAAACAGGGACGTTCCTTTTCTGTATCCGTTACTTGTTGTAAAGCAAAAAGCGGGTATGCTTCAGGTTGGTGAGTACGTGCCGGAAGCTTTGCATGAGCGTAGGATCAGTAAAAAAGCATTAAAGATATTGGGATGGATATCTCCGGAAAAGCTTCTATTGTGGAATAATGGTCTAAGAGAGCAAACGACTGGCTTTGTTCCAAAAGCTACATTGGTAATTAGTAACGCCGATGTCATCTCGAATTCGGGGAAGTATATCGCACATGATTCTGTATTCGTGTATAACACTCCAACCTTGGTAGGTCCACCAATCAAAAAGCTTAGCCTTGGTCAAATTGTCTATATCTATAAGCAATCGGAAGATGGAGGTAGATGTTTAATTGGCCAAAAGCCTAGCACCACCGCAGATAGCATTAAGAACAACATCCATGGGTGGGTAAGTAAAAATATACTATCTATCTGGGGTAGCAGATCAGCGATTCGGATACAGCGCAATCAAAATGATATTTACAAAGCATCGGCTGACAGTGCTGGTCTCCATGCTTTGTTGTTGCCTACTTTACCTAAAGACCCATTAGGTATTGAGTCGATTTACCCAGTATCATTATCGAGCACTTTGTCGGGTGGTCTTGAAACAAAGTTCTTTACGAATGTTTTCAATT
>SSFR01000018.1 GCA_008015505.1 Pedobacter sp. | reverse complement strand
GTTTGATACCAGTGGGTCTGGGCCATTTGCAGAAGCCAAGTTGAACACGGAAGCCAATGAGTCAGGCTTCAATGAGCGTCGCAGTAATGGTCAGCAAGCAGGGAAAGCGCTTCTAGCCGATATCCAAAGTCAGAAGATACGAGCCCGAAGAGATACCGGGGATAATATCATTGACACACTAGATATTGTAGCGCACAGTATGGGTTATGCTTATGCACTTGGAATAACCGATGCATTGAAAGGTAAGGTGCCCTTTGGTCGGTTTTATGTTATTGCTCCGGAGAATGCCTGCAGTGGGGAAATTGACCTAGATGCTTTCGAGGAAGTATGGCAATATGGTAGCAATCTTGGCGAACCGAATGCGGATCCGATTCATCAGCAGGATGGTGTGGCGCCACAGTGTGCTGTTAATGGATTAAAGGAGATAGACGCTAAGTATACAGAAAAACGAGGTCGTGCCTTTATTCCAGATGGGGAGCCGAAAGGGTTTTTACAAAGTCACTCGATTGAGAACTATAAATGGATATTTAAACAAACAAGTGATAAGAAGGGATATGTTAAACCACGTAAGTAGGTGTATTGGGCTAATTCTATTGACGGTATCAATGGCTTGCCATCAACAGTGGCGGGAAGATTCTGAACGAAACCATGAAATTTTAAAAATATCAAGGTCTATTATGGGTGCGCGCGAGTATAATACAATTTACCAGCAAGTTTCAGATAGTTTGAATACGTGGTGCTCAGCAAAATTACCAGGGTATCGATCTATATGGTCCTTTGATTATCGCCTAGATAGTGTTTTGTGTTTTAATTCCCAAAAAGATCGTATGGTTACAACAATATTGGTTCGGTGTCATAGATATGAATGCGAAACGGATGATGTACACTGCTTCTATGGCGCCAAAATCAAAGGAAAGTGGTATTTTTTTCAAGGGGGTGGAACGATGGTAGTTATCCGCGAACATTATCAAAAAGATGTTCACACCCCTGTAAGCTTTGAGAAACTACACGAGTTAGCTATGAATAATATGCTTCGAGGCTATGTCAAGAGAAATAAAGACGGCGAATGGGAAGTGAATTATGCATTTTTTACAGCACATTTTGAAGATTCTGGTTGGGGTAATTTCGAGAAACAAAAACCCAGAGACACGCTTCCCAACGGCAAACACTTCACCGATAAAAAGGCATATTTCGAGAGCCTTTATTTACGGGCAGCGGGGGCAAGTCCTCTCCAAAATGATAAAAACAAAACGCTATTGAAGAGTAAGTAGCCCCTCTTATAGGTAAAACCTCAAAAAAGCAAAGAGTGCTTACCTTTGCACAATCAAAATAGAAAACAACTTATGTTCGGATTATTCATCATCATTGCGCTAGCGAGCTTTTTAGTGCAATGGCGCTTTAAAAGCAAGTTTGCCCAATATGCAGAAATGCCCCTCACTTCGGGTATGAGTGGGAAAGATGTTGCAGAAAAAATGTTGCTTGATCATGGGATCTCTAATGTTCGCGTGGTTTCTGTGGAAGGCGAATTAACAGATCATTACAACCCAGAAGAACTTACAGTCAACCTAAGCCCTGAAGTATATCAAGGCCGCAGTATTGCCGCCGCTGCAGTAGCTGCTCATGAATGTGGTCATGCAGTACAACACGCCCAAGCCTACGCTTGGTTAACCCTCCGAACAAGCATCGTCCCTATTGTGAGTGTGGCTTCCAATTTGCTCCGTTGGGTTTTCATGCTGGGTATATTGATGATTGCTTCTATTTTTGGCCAAACGCTGCTGCTAATTGCTTTTGGTGCCATGATTGTAGTCACTGCTTTTAGCCTCGTTACCCTTCCAGTAGAACTCGATGCTAGTCGAAGAGCACTAATTTGGCTAACCAAGAACCCAAACATCATGCAAGCAAACTCAGAATATAATCAAGCAAAAGATGCCCTATGGTGGGCAGCTATGACTTATGTAGTTGCTGCATTAGGCGCAGTAGCCCAGCTATTATATCTAGCTATGATGCTTTTCGGAGGACGTAGAGACAACTAAAACAAATAAGGGCTAATAAGTTGCAACCTACTTAGCCCTTAAACAAAAACTCATTCGTATTTTATTTTTTGTCTTGTGCTTTTACTTCAGCAGGAGCAACAGTACAAGGTTTATAAATAGCCCCCGTCGCAAAATCAACTATAGCTCCTGGCCAAAATAACAATACATCTGCAATCAATGCTACTGCTCTAATTGGCCTAGCAGGCTTTCCTTCTGCAGGCTTTGTTCTTTGGCAATCACTTACCCTCCCACCAAATACTGTTGCACAAGAACTTAATGACGCTGCAATCAAAACAAATGCTGTCGTCTTTACAAATACTTTTCTCATTTTAAATATTTTTTAATTCAACTAAAGAAACTAAGATACAATTTTAGATAGTGTATCCAAATAAACTTTAGACCAACTGATCATAATAAAAATTCGATTTAATCTCTTTATTTACAACCACCATCGACTAATACACAGTATTTTTACATGTAAATAAGAAATCAACATTTATGACGAACTGTCCCAAACTATTTAACAAAATTCTCATAGGTATTTTCATAATAGGTTCTACCATTTCTAGCCATAGTCAAACCAACACTCCACACAAAACAAGCTCAACCTTAATCCCTTTAGACCCAAGTGTAAAAACCGGGAAGTTGGCCAATGGCTTCACGTATTATATTCGCAGAAATGTAGAGCCTAAAAACAGAGCTCAGCTCTATCTAGCGGTTAAAGCAGGTTCCATTTTAGAGGATGAAAATCAACGTGGATTGGCTCATTTTGTAGAACATGTGGGTTTCAAAGGGACTAAACATTATCCCAAAAATGATTTGATTGATTATTTACAGAAAGCCGGTGTGCGTTTTGGCGCCGACTTGAATGCCTATACCAGTTTCGACGAAACCGTATACCAACTTCCCATACCCACAGATGATGCTCAAGTATTCAAAAATGGAATACAAATTTTACGTGACTGGGCTCAGGATGCCAACTTTGATCCGGAAGAAGTAGATAAAGAACGAGGTGTTGTACTTGAAGAAAAACGACTTGGCAAAGGTGCTGGAGAACGCATGCAAAACAAATATTTGCCGGTATTATTTAACAACTCACGCTATGCCAATCGCTTACCCATTGGTACGGAAGAGGTGCTCAAAAATTTCGAGCTAAAAACGATCAAACAGTTCTACAAAGATTGGTACCGCCCGAATCTGCAGGCTTTAATTGTTGTTGGAGATGTTGATGCACTAGCTGTCGAACAAATGATTAAAGAAAAGTTCGCTGACTTAAAAAATCCAACCAATCCCCGCCCACGTACAAAATATAGCATCGAACTAATTAACAAAAACCAATTCATTGCAGTAACAGACCCTGAATTCCCCAGCACAGCGGCTCATATTTTGATTAAGCACCCTGAGTCAATCATTAGAAATACCGCAGATCTACGCACTAATATCATCCATTCACTATATAACCAGATGCTAAGTGCTCGCTTCAGTGAAATAACCAAGCAAGCAGATCCTCCATTTTTGTATGGAGGGAGCTATATAGGAGGCTTCATGGCTGGTCTAGCTACGGTCACCTCATCCGTTACCGCCAAACCCGGTGAACTTGAAAGAGGCTTCAAAGCAGTTTTAACAGAAGTTGAACGCGTAAAGAAATTTGGATTTACTGACACTGAACTCGAGCGTGCTAAAATGGCCATCAATGCAGAACAAGAATCAGCTTATAAAGAACGAGACAAAACAGATTCCGAACAGTTTGTATATCAATACCTACAACACTTTCTTAAAGAAGACGCAAGCCCAAGCATCACCTATACCTACAACTTTTACAAGAAAGAACTGGGGGGCATCAAGCTTTCAGAGCTAAATGCACTTGCTCAAAAATATATCACCAATTCAAATCGCGATATTCTAATTCTCGGACCAGAACAAGACAAAGACAAGCTACCCAATGAAGCTACCGTAAATACCTGGATCAAAACTATCGAACAAAGTCCTATCACAGCCTATGTTGACCGAGTTTCTAAAAAAGAACTATTAGACGCTAAACCTCAAGCTGGCCGTATCATCAATGAAACAAATGACAAAGACCTGGGTACAACCACACTCACACTAAGCAACGGGGTAAAAGTTGTGCTCAAGCCAACTGATTTTAAAAACGATGAAATCACTTTTTCTGGCTTTAGCCCAGGTGGAACATCCCTATACAACGACTCAGATTTCCAATCAGCAAATAATGCTGCCTCCATCATATCTCAAAGTGGTGTCGGTCAGTTCGATGCAATCGCCCTGAGTAAATTCCTTACTGGTAAGCAGACATCTGTCTTTCCATCCATTACCGAACGTGCTGAATTTATTTCCGGAAGCACCATCCCTACTGAACTAGAAACCGCATTACAATTAATCTATCTCTACTTCATCGAGCCACGAAAAGATGAAGAAATATTTAAAGGATACATCACACGGATGAAGGGTGGTTTAGCTAATCGAGATAAAGAGCCCTATAGTGTATTCGCTGACACCGTTGGTGCAATATTAGGTAATTATCATGTGCGACGCACAGGTCCCTCACTCGAAAAAGTGAATCAAATTAATCTAGATAAAGCCTATGCCATTTACAAAGAACGATTTGCAGATGCTAGCGATTTTACATTCACCTTTGTTGGTGCCCTTGATCCACAAAAAATCAAACCCCTATTAGAAACCTATTTAGGAGGATTGCCCAACCTTTCGCGCAAAGAAGAAGCCAAAGACTTAGGAATTCTAATTCCTAAGGGCAAAATCAACAAAGCCGTTTATAAAGGACAGGAACCCAAAGCCATTGTACACCTTTATTTCAATGGAGATATGGCCTATAATACCGAGAACAGAAACCAATTTAAAGCACTCGCAGAAGTGCTCAATATCAAATTAATTGAACGATTACGGATGGAAGAAAGTGGGGTATATGGCGTACATGCCTCCGGTAAGGTCAACAAATATCCTCATGCTAATTATGTCTTCCGTATTTTGTTTGGCTGCGCTCCAGAGAATGTAGAGAAACTGGCCAATTCAGCAATCGATGAGATTCGTAAAATCAGAGAAAATGGTGCGCTCGAGGTGGATATTCAAAAATTCCTCGCTGAAGAAAAACGGACCACAGAGACCCAATTAAAAGAAAATTCTTTTTGGCAAGCCTACCTGAGTTCACAACTCGAGCTTAATGAAGATCCTAAAATGATTTTAACCTACTTAGATTCATTGAAGACGATTAGTCCGGAAAGTTTAAAAAACTTTGCAAACACTTATTTGAACGGGGATAACCTGATTCGATTTGTTCTATTGCCGGAGAAGTCTTCTCAATCTGAGTAAGCATATTATCAACTATCAACGTGACATCAACCAGCAGATGTCACGCATTTTTGCTGATATAGCTCCCAACCACCAAGATTCCGTATAGGAAGAAGCATTTTCCCCAATCTATCCTATAATCGGACAGCGACAAAATACACAGTGTATATGAGCATAGCGACACTCATTCCTTTCCAACAGATCAATCACAGTAGAAAGTTTAATATGTGGGATGAGTGAAGAAAAACCAGAATAACGCTTCCTTATAGTCAGCACATCAAAAGCCTCATCTGTTAGATTAGCATTCCTGGCCGCCTCTAAATACATTCTACTCACCGGGTCTGTAGACCCTGCAAAATCTTTAATCGTCTGCGCAAATTCATTCTGCAGGGTCAGATCACGCGCTATACTACGGTATGATTCGGCAGTCTTAGGCTTTTTGTCTGATTCTTGGTATTTAAATAAATAATAATCCCTCGAGATATTTCCTGGATTTATTGACTCGATAATTCTAGTTTTTCGTCGAAGAATTGCCCCGATACCTGGATCAGGTAAAGGTAGTCCATCTTGAATGTAGTAATGCAGTGTAGTTCCCTGTGGCACGTAGAAATAGTCTGAGTAACCATAATCACCATTTTTGTCAATTCTATTATTGTACATGCTTCGATTCAAACCCCTGAAGGGAAATTGGCCTCCATGTGAACTGATGACAAGTGATTGAGCCTGACCAACAAGAGAGGGAAACAAATAAAGTTTTCCTTCAATATCTATTTTTCTCATGTTAACACTTTTCAATTATTTATATTATATTAATATAAATTAAAATTTTTTATCAAAAAAAACAACACACTTAGGCATGCCAGAGTGAGCAAATAGCTGATTTTTTAACTCTAGTGAAAGTATAAAATCACAACTAAACACCCGTAGTAACTATACTAGTTTTAACAAAATTTAATCAGTTTATAAAAGGATTAAATCATTCCAAGGGCAAGATTCACTAATTCTCTTCATCCCAGTTTTATGTACCTTTGCCATTTATTATTTTTTCATAGCACATGAAGATTTCGTATAACTGGCTGAAACAATTCATCCAAACCGATCATACCGCTGAAGAATTATCATTCATACTGACCAATATTGGATTAGAGGTAGAAAGTCTCGAAAGAATACAAACTGTACCCGGAGGGCTTGAAGGGCTCCTTATTGGGTATGTAAAGGAATGTACATCACACCCCAATGCTGATCGTCTTAAATTGACCAAAGTAGATATTGGCGCTGCAGAGGATCTACAAATCGTCTGTGGAGCTAATAATATAGCTGCTGGTCAAAAAGTAATTGTAGCAACAGCTGGGACGACCGTTTACCCCACCACAGGAGAACCATTCAAAATCAATCGATCAAAAATTCGGGGGGAATATTCCGAAGGGATGATCTGTGCTGAGGATGAAATCGGCTTGGGAACCTCACACGAAGGTATTCTGGTGCTAGATGAACACGCGCCCGTGGGTGCACCTGCTAAGCGCTATTTCGAGATCGAAGATGACTATTGTTTTGAAATTGGATTAACACCCAACCGAGCCGATGCCGCTTCTCATCTAGGTGTAGCCAGAGATTTAGCAGCTTATCTCAATAAACCTATTCTAATGCCCAACCTCGAAGCTTTTAACAGCGATAGTGAACACCTAGTTATTCCTGTAACTGTTGAAGACCAGCAAGCATGTCCTCGCTATTCGTCATTAACCATTAGCAATATCACAGTAGCAGAATCCCCTAGCTGGCTCAAAGAAAAACTCAATGCCATTGGCCTACGTCCCATTAACAATGTCGTTGATGCTACTAATTATGTATTACATGAACTGGGACAGCCACTACATGCCTTTGATGCAGACACGATCCATGGTGGAAAAGTTTTTGTTAAAAAGTGTACCGAGGGCACTCCATTTACTACTCTTGACGGCATAGCACGCAAGCTCTCCTCCACAGATTTAATGATTTGCCATGCCGAGCAAGCCATGTGTATGGCCGGAGTCTTCGGAGGAATTCACTCTGGAATAAAAAGCACTACTAAAAATATATTCTTAGAAAGTGCCTGGTTCAATGCCTTATCGATCCGAAAAACAGCTAAGCGACATGGCTTAAAAACAGATGCTTCTTTCCGCTACGAGCGCGGCACGGACCCTGAAATAACTATCACAGCCCTAAAAAGAGCTGCGTTGCTGATCAAAGAAATAGCTGGTGGTCATATTTCCTCTCCAATTTCTGACATTTATCCTGCTCCTGTTCGACCTTTTCGTGTCGATCTTCGCTATGAGCGCGTTGATCGCTTGATTGGTAAAGTTATCTCTAGAGAAGAAATAAAGTCTATTTTAAAAAATCTAGGTATTCATATCGAATCTGACACAACGCAAGGACTTATACTCAATATACCTACTTATAAGGTTGATGTTACTCGCGAAGTTGATGTGATTGAAGAAATTTTACGTATTCATGGGTACAATCAGGTGGAAATTCCCCAACAAATACGCGCATCACTAAACTATACCGAAAAGCCAAACAAAGAACTCATCCAAAATCAAATATCAGATTTACTTACTGCCAATGGATTTGTTGAGATCATGTCTAATTCATTAACCAAACTCAGCTATACAACAGAACCCAGGAATGTTGTTAAGATTTTAAACCCCCTGAGTACCGATCTGGAGATCATGCGTCAATCTTTACTCTTTTCTGGACTTGAAGCCGTTGCTTATAATCAAAATCGAAAAAATGCTGATTTAAAACTCTATGAGTTTGGGAAAACATATCGAATCAATGCTGGGCAATATGAAGAAAGCCAACGCTTGGGCATCTTCATGACAGGAGCAAAAGAGGTAGAAAACTGGAACAATAAAACCACACCACTTAGCTTTTATCATCTTAAATCGGTCGTAGATATTATTATTCAGCGATTGGGTATCAACCACATTTCCACAGCTGATTTAGTCAACATCCACTTTCTAGTAGGACTAAACTATTCAAAAAATGAAAAGTCGCTAGTTCACTTTGGCCAGGTCTCTGGGTCAATCCTAAAAGAATTAGACATAACAGATAAAGTATTTTACGCAGACTTTAACTGGGATTTGATTATCGAAACCATTCGAAACAACAAAATCACCCATCGAGAGGTTGCCAAATATCCTGCTGTTCGTCGTGATCTCTCCATGCTTTTGAATGAGTCCATACAGTTTAATGATCTGAAACGAATTGCAACCCAAACAGAAAAAACGCTTTTAAAAGATGTCAATGTATTCGATGTATATGCCGGTGACAAACTTCCTAAAGGGAAAAAGTCATATGCACTTAGCTTTATCTTACAGGATGAAGAAAAAACATTAACTGAAAGGAACATTGAAGCAACGATGCAAAAACTAATTCATAGTTTCGAAAAAGAATTAGGGGCTGAAATCCGGGGGAAATAATTTATATTTCGATACGGCATGTCACAAGTAGCTGATCAATTAAATGATGTCACTCAAAAAACTACTCGTTTAATCAATATATGCGCGGTTTTACAAGACGAAAACAATCTACTTAGGGCTGAAAATTTTCGCCTAAAAGAGGCTTTTGAGGTTTCTAATAGCCAAAATGCGGAGCTTCAGGAAATGGTCCGAGTGCTTAAACTTGCCCGATCCTTAGAAGGAGTAGCTGTAGATGAGCTCGGACTAGATGAAAAAACCCTTGATATCAAACAAAAAATTAGCAAATTTGTTAGCGAAATAGACAAGTGTATCGTATTGCTAAAAAAGCAATATTAGTGAAAAAGCTCACGATGGGAGAAATCTCAATAAAGATAAATATTGCCGACAGGGTTTATCCACTGAAGATAAACATGGAGGAAGAAGAAGTTATACGTAAGGCCACCAAGTTAATCAACGATCGCATTAAAGAGTATCAGGATGTTTATGCGGTACGAGATAAACAAGACTTATTATCAATGTGTGCCCTACATTATGCTACAGCTGCAATCAATGCTGAAAAAAATGTAGTAAAAGAAAATGAACACCTAGCTGACGGTCTTTTCAAACTTGATCAGTTATTGACGGACTTCTTCTCCAAATAATATCTTTTCTCACGTAGCGCATGAAAATTTAGTTGTCTTAAATTTTCATATTTCACTAAAACAATTTGTTTAAAATTTTCGATTGACGAGTTTATACCGGCCTCTTCAATCATTTGGTACAATTCATTGGTTACAAATACAGTCACTAAAGGTCCTAATTGTATACTATACGAAGCCAGATACTTAAGCAAAAAAGCACAGACGGTTTTTAATTAAACATAATGGAAAAAATAATTTATATCGTATTAGGCTTAATAACAGGAATAGTTATTGGCCGATTTTTGCTCCAAAGACTATTAAAGAACCAAGAGATTGCCGCTCAAAATAAAATCAAAAAAATGCTTAAAGACGCTGAGTCTAATGCTGAGATTTTAAAAAAAGATAAACTCTTAGAAGCAAAGGAAAAATTTCTTCAGTTAAAAGCGGAGCATGAACGAGAAATCAATAACAAAAACAACTCTATTAATCAGCGAGAAAACTCGATCAAACAAAAAGAGCAATCAATCAATCAGCGGATCGAAAACGTCAATCGCAAGCAACAAGAGCTCGACGCAAGCAAAGCAACACTCGAAAAACAAATTGAAGCTACTAAAGCAAAACAGGAAGAAGTTGCTGTTCTAAAGGATCAGCATGTTCAAAAATTAGAGACTATAGCAGGTTTATCTGCTGAAGAGGCCAAAAATCAGCTAATTGAATCACTATGTGAAGATGCGCGCAGCAAAGCCATGATACAAATCAAAGACATCATGGACGAAGCCAAACTCACAGCTAACAAAGAAGCAAAAAAAATAGTTATTCAAACCATCCAACGAACAGCTACAGAAAGTGCAATTGAAAATACAGTTTCTATTTTCAATATCGAGAATGACGAAATTAAAGGACGCATTATCGGGCGTGAAGGACGAAATATTCGTGCTTTAGAGGCGGCTACTGGAATCGAAATTATTGTGGATGATACTCCGGAAGCAATTATTTTATCAGGCTTTGACCCTGTTCGTCGAGAGATCGCTCGTTTGGCTTTACATCGTTTAGTAACCGACGGACGAATTCATCCTGCCCGCGTAGAAGAAGTCGTGGCCAAAACCAAAAAACAAATCGAAGACGAAATCATTGAAATTGGCGAACGTACAGTCATCGACTTGGGTATCCATGGCCTACATCCCGAATTGATCCGTATGGTTGGACGTATGCGTTACCGCTCATCTTATGGGCAAAATCTATTACAACACTCTCGCGAAGTAGCTAATTTCTGCGCAACTATGGCTGCTGAACTCGGACTTAACACTAAACTAGCTAAGCGTGCTGGTTTATTGCATGATATTGGTAAAGTACCCGATGATAATCCAGAGCTACCACATGCCCTATTGGGAATGCAGTGGGCTGAGAAATATAAAGAGCACCCCGAAGTTTGTAATGCCATTGGAGCACATCATGATGAGATTGAAATGACTTCGATGCTTTCACCCGTTATTCAAGCCTGTGACGCTATCTCCGGTGCACGCCCAGGCGCACGCAGAGAAGTGGTGGAAAGCTATATTAAGCGTTTAAAAGAATTGGAAACACTGGCCATGTCCTACCCGGGTGTGGAAAAAACCTTTGCTATTCAAGCCGGTCGGGAACTTCGCGTAGTAGTAGAAAGTGAGCGCGTATCAGATGCCGCTGCTGAAATACTTGCTGCTGATTTATCAAATCGTATCCAAACAGAGATGACCTATCCAGGACAAATCAAAGTGACCGTGATTCGAGAAACTCGTTCGGTAGCATATGCCAAATAGTCCTTCACACCCATTAATACAAAAAGGGAGAAGCCAATAAACAGGCTTCTCCCTTTTTCTTTTTATTCTCTTTATAGCTTGAGCTTGTCTAAAGTTTATTTTATGAAGCTATTGCCGGTTATTTTTGAGCGAAATGAGGCGGATTTTGGAACCATAGCAGGGCACTATGGTGAAAAAATCCAACGAAATGGCAGCCAAAAAGAACCAAAAGAGAAAGATAAAATAAACTTTAGACAAGCTCCTTACTTCAAGTCAGCCTTACAATTCAGTATTAACCTTAAACATTAAATTCTAATTTTGGTCGATTCTCATTTACCACTATGACAGCCGACAAAAACTACACCACGCCTCATTCCACGCACGAGGTTTTTAATCAGAGTACACCTTTTGAAAATGGGAACTTGTTTCGTAGCAATCGTGCCCTACAAGATGCATTAAAACACCATATGCCACAACTAAATACAGCTGAACTAGATGCACTTGGTGCACTTATGGGGTCCAGCGAAATGATTGAACATGCACGACTTGCCAACGTTCATTCTCCTGTACTCCATACGCATGACCATTATGGCCATCGAATCGATCAAGTAGAATTTCATCCAAGCTATCACCTGTTGATGAGCGCTGCATTAAAGCACGGCCTACATGCCAGCCCATGGGAACGAGATCCAGGATCACATATGGAACGTGCTGCTGGCCTAATGCTATTTGCAGAGACTGAAGCTGCAACATTATGTCCAGTATCGATGACTTATGCCGTTATACCAGCATTACGCAACAATAATACCATTTATAGTACTTGGGGGCCTAAGCTAGGAGCTACTATTTACGATTCTAGATTTTTGCCCTTTAACAAAAAAACAGCCCTAACCATGGGCATGGGAATGACCGAAAAACAAGGTGGCTCAGACGTACGAGCCAATACCACCCAAGCCAGTCTAGATAGCTACGATGCATGGGGAGAACGCTGGCGCATCAGGGGCCATAAATGGTTTTTTTCTGCACCCATGTGTGATGCTTTTCTTATCCTAGCTCAGACCAAGAAAGGATTATCTTGCTTCTTTCTACCTCGTTTTTTACCTGATGGCACACTCAATTCGATAGAGATTCAGCGGCTCAAGCATAAACTAGGAAATCAAGCCAATGCCAGTTCAGAAGTAGAGTTTTATAATGCCCTAGCCTGGCTAATAGGGGAGGAAGGCCGAGGGATCCAGCAAATACTAACCATGGGCACCCTAACCCGATTAGACTGCGCCTTATCCACCGCGGGTTTAATGCGACAAGCACTCTCACTAACATTACACCACACATTACAACGCCACGTATTTGATAAAGCACTTATTAGCCAACCTCTGATGAAAAATGTATTAGCAGACTTGGCATTAGAAAGTGAAGCTGCTACAGCTTTAGCCTTGCGCTTAGCCGTAGCTGTGGATCGCTCCGAAAATGGGAATGATGCATATGAGACAATAATCAGACGCTTATTAACCCCAGTAGCCAAATTCTGGATTTGTAAACGTGGAAGTCATTTTACACAAGAAACCATGGAATGCATTGGTGGAAATGGCTACGTGGAAGCAGCGGGTAAAGGAGTAATGGCTCGCATATATCGGGAAATGCCTTTGAATAGTATATGGGAAGGCGCCGGAAATATCATGGCTCTGGATCTACTACGCTCACTACATAGTGTACGAGGTAAGGAAGCACTTGCAGCTGAGCTTAGTCCAGCACAAGGCAAGCATACCAAATTTGATAAGGCTGTTAATTGGGTCCTGCAACAAGTGAACAATGTCCCTGAAGAAATACAGTCACGCCTATTGACACGAGAACTCGCCCTAGTATGGCAGGCAGCTTTATTATTTCAGCAGGCACCGGAAGAAGTATTTACAGCCTTTTGTAACAGCCGCCTCGATCAACGATCAGACGTTTTTGGCCTTCTATCAAAAAATATAGCACTAGATGCTATTTTACAACGTGCGATGCCTCTGTACGCCTAAATAAACTTTGAATTTTTAAAGAGGGTTAGACAATAGCGAATCAGCGTGGCAATCAAGAGGATAAATCCGAATAACTAGCTTACAAGATCATCCACCAAAAAAACAAACAATTCCTTAGGACCATGTGCCCCTAAAACCAGTGTCTTTTCAATATCAGCCGTGCGGCTAGGACCCGTTATAGTAGAAATCATGGAGGGTAAATATTCCCCATATTTTTGTTTCAGCAGCCTAAAAGCATCCTTTAAATCAAGCACCAACTGCGAAGTATAAGCCAAAACAATATGGGTATGAGGGTAAATACTTAAACGACGCCCTGATTCATTACCATTAGAAACCAAAATACTACCATTTCTGGCAATCAAAAACTCGCATAAGGTAATACCCACTTCAGCTTCCATAAAGTGAGCATCTGTCCCATAGAAAGGGTACTCACAACTCTCCAAAATTTGCTTTAGTCTGGGCTCCCAACAGTAAATTTTACGCCAAGATCTAACCTCAGCCAGATTCACCAGATTTTCTACAAACTGGATAACATCTTCACAAAAAACAAACTGACCAGCAACAGCAGTGAACTGTTCAGCAAATAGTACATCCAGAAAACCCGTATATGTTTGATAAAGCGCAGTATCCTCCAGATTCGGATATGGATTATCCCTTTTCTCAAGTAAAGCCTTACGAACTTTCTTAAGCATTTTTTCTTTAGGAGTACTTTCCTTCATAAACCAAAACGTTACTGTTTGACACTAAGCAACCTAATATGAAATACTTGTACTAAACACTCAATCTTGTGATGAACGATTTTCAGCAAGATCCACACTATGATCAGCTGCTCCTTCATGACTAGTTACACCCTCGTGTTGTAAAACCTTTGTTTTAGCTTTTTTGCTAGCCCGATGGTCTTCTTTTTGTGCTTCTCCATTAACAAACTCATCGTATGTAGTTCGGCTATCGAACGGACGTTTGCCCAAAATTTCTTCCAAATCCGACTGGAAAAGGATCTCTTTTTCTAAAAGTGCATGAGCCAATTTCTCTAGACCATCTCGTTTTTTAGTGAGTAAATCTTTGGTGCGTTTATAAGCATGGTCAATCTGATTACGTACCTCAATATCGATCAGCTCCGATGTCTTTTCAGAATAAGGGCGATTAAACTGATATTCTCCTTGTGGATCGTTGAAGGAAACATTACCAACTTTATCATTCATCCCATAAATAGTCACCATCGCATAGGCTAATTTGGTAATTCGTTCCAAATCATTCTGCGCACCAGTAGAAATTTTACTAAACACAATATCTTCAGCCACCCGGCCACCTAAAGTCATACACATACCATCTAAAAGCTGCTCAGTGGTATACAAAAACTGTTCTTTAGGAAGATACTGTGCATATCCTAATGCGGCAACACCTCGGGGCACAATAGATACTTTAACTAAAGGATCAGCATATTCCAAGAACCACCCTACGATGGCATGCCCAGCCTCATGATAGGCTACAATGCGCTTTTCTTCTGGGGAGATGATTTTATTCTTTTTTTCCAGACCTCCAATCACACGATCAATCGCATCCTGAAAATCTTGCATATCGACTACTTTTTTATCTCGACGAGCCGCAATCAGAGCCGCCTCATTACAAACGTTAGCAATCTCTGCTCCCGCAAATCCTGGGGTTTGCGCAGACAATTTTTTCGCATCTACATCTTCTGCTATTTTAATTGGCTTCAAGTGAACCTTAAATATCTGCTCCCTGCCAACTAAATCAGGCTTATCTATCGAAATTTGACGATCGAAACGACCTGGACGTAATAAAGCTGAATCCAATACATCAGGACGATTTGTAGCTGCCAAAATGATAATTCCAGAATCTGTACCAAATCCATCCATTTCAACCAATAATTGATTGAGCGTATTTTCACGCTCATCATTTCCTCCAATGATATTATTCTTTCCACGAGCACGCCCAATGGCATCGATCTCATCAATAAAAATAATACAGGGCGCTTTTTCCTTAGCTTGTTTAAACAAATCACGAACACGTGAAGCCCCAACCCCTACAAACATCTCAACAAAATCAGACCCAGAAAGCGAAAAGAATGGAACTTGAGCTTCTCCGGCAACAGCCTTAGCCATCAAAGTTTTTCCCGTGCCCGGTGCTCCAATAAGCAATGCTCCTTTGGGTATTTTACCCCCCAAATTGGTGTATTTCTGCGGGTTTTTCAGAAAATCTACGATTTCCATGACTTCCTGTTTGGCCTCTTCAAGACCAGCAACATCATTAAAGGTGATGGTCACCTGCGACTCTTTATCAAATAAAGTAGCTTTTGATTTACCAATACTGAAAATTTGCCCCCCAGCACCAGTACCCCCACCCATCCGACGCATAATGAACATCCAAAAGCCAATCAATAACAATACGGGCAAAATAAACGACATGAACCATCCTGCCCATGGACTCTCACGAGACTCGATATTGAGTGGTGTACGCTGCTCCACTGGAACATCTTTTTCCGCGTCTTTTAGCTTGGCTTGTAAGCCATCAAACGAGCCATCTGTAAAAACATATTGCGGAGAGGAAGAGGAATTCGCACTAAAAGTCCCTTTATTTTGAACATCGTTGTATTTAGGTAAGCTTAGACGGGCTTTTTTTATAAATACTTCAACTTCAATCAAGTCGTGACTTTTATAGGCCACCAACTTCTCCACATCACCTGGCTTGAGCATCTCTGTCTCAAACTTCTGATATGAAACAGTTTTAACACCGCCTCCTGTAAAAAGCTGCTGCACAACAAAAATCCCAATGATGATCGCGGCATAAAGCCACATGATATTGAACTTAGGAGGAGTAGGAACGATCTTTTTGCCTGTATTTTTTTTAATGGTTCTTCTTTTTGTAGAGGGAGATGCCAGTTTATTTTCTTTCATTTTTATTGCTCCAATAATATTATACTAATTCCAGAGTACCATTGATTAATGATAGGACCCCATAATATGTCCACCAAATTAAGCACTCCTAAAGGCTTGTATTTCTGCATCGCCCCATAAATCTTCAATACCGTAAAATGCACGCTTATCTGTTTTGAAAATATGCACTACGACATCAATGTAATCTAACAAAACCCATTCGCCACTTTGTAAGCCTTCTTTTTTCCAGGGATATTGTTTTAGCGATTTGTAGACCTCCTTTTCAACACTGGAGGCAATCGCGACCACTTGAGTGGATGACTCTGCATGGCAGACCACAAAATAATCTACCACAGAGCTATGTATATTACGAAGATCTAAACGTAGGATGTCATTCCCTTTTTTTTCTTGAATCCCATGAATAGCAATCTCAGAAATTGATGTGGACTCTTGAACTAGTTTGCTTTTTGCCATTAAAAAAAAATTAGTTTTGAAAAATATTCACTTTTTAATGCAAACATATATACTGCAAAGTAACACTTTTTTAGGATTATTTGTTGGACAAAATGTGATTACACTCCAATCTATTAACTCTACAAATAATTACCTCAAAGAAATTCTGACAAAATCCAAGCCAATCCCCGAAGGCACTGTAATAATGGCAGTAGAACAATTGGCCGGTAGGGGGCAAGTAGGCAACACCTGGCATAGTGAACCCGGTAAAAATCTAACATTTAGTGTCTTACTTCACCCTACATTCTTGCCCGTAGAACAGCAATTTCAACTAAACAAAACCATTTGCTTAGCCCTCAACGACGTACTTTCTGCTTACTTTGGCTCATCAGCTCAAATCAAATGGCCTAATGACAGCTATGTCGATAAACAAAAAATAGGTGGAATACTTATTGAGAACAATATTCAAGGCAACCTCATCAAACAGTCCATTGTTGGAATCGGACTAAATGTAAATCAGTACCATTTCCCATCCGCGCTAAAAAATGTAACTTCGTTTAATCGAATCACATTTCGAGAATTTGATCTAATATCTCTACTAAAAGAAATTTGTGGCGCCATTGAGGCAAGATATCTTCAGCTAAAAGCTAGAAAGTCTAAAGAAATGGACGCCGAATATCTGAATAAATTATACCTGTTAGACCAATGGGGGATGTACCTCGTCAATGGTAAAATTCAAAGTGGTAAAATAGTTGGTGTGAGTGCCTCTGGGCATCTCCAGATAGAAATCGAAAATCAAATCAAAGAATACGGGCTAAAAGAAATTGAATTTATTAGCAATTGAACCCCAGATGAATAAATCACTTTACGTTTTTTTGCTTTTGTTTGTTTTTAAAGCTGCATCAGCTCAAATTTTGACCCCTGTCAAGTGGACTTTTTCTGTAGAAGTAATCAACAATGTCCAGGCCAAGTTAATCCTTAAAGCCAAAATTGACAAAGGGTGGCATATCTACTCACAATTCACCCCAGAGGGTGGCCCTATACCAACCTCTTTTCAGTTTAAGCCATCTAAAGATTACGAGCTTGTAAACAAGACAACTGAAACACCAAAGGCCATCTCTACTTTTGACAAGACATTCAATATGCTTGTCTTATTTCATGAAAATGAAGTTTCTTTCATCCAACTCTTAAAGGCAAAATCAAGCAAATTCAAGGTAAAAGGAACACTCGAGTATATGGCTTGCACCAATGCGCAATGTCTTCCTCCAGAAGATGTTCCTTTCGATATAGCTATTGAGCTCCCTGAAGCCCCAACAACAAATGCCCCCTCTACAATATCTTCCTCTATTTCAACTATTTCTTCCTCATCCAATACTTCAAGCACAGGCAAGCAACCGACAGTACTAAGTGTAGCCAAGACGACACATACACAAGCTACTCATACAACTACAGCCACAATAAAAAACCATTCTTCAGGCTCATTATGGGCTATTTTTTTAGCTGGATTTCTCGGCGGATTAGCGGCTTTTTTTATGCCTTGCATTTACCCCATGGTTCCTTTGACAATCTCTTTTTTTACAAAAAAATCACATGGCTCCCAAGCCAAAGGCATTGAAAGAGCTATTATCTATGGTCTATCCATCATACTTATTTACGTAGCACTTGGCTTATTCATCACCCTAAGTTTTGGTGCTTCAGCATTAAATGAGGCTGCAAGTAGTGCCACTTTTAACCTATTGTTTTTCCTCATTCTGGTTGTATTTGCTATCTCCTTTTTGGGGGCCTTTGAGATTACACTCCCCTCCGCATTGGTTAATAAAATAGACGAAAAATCAGATTCACAGGGTCTTCTTGGAGTTTTTTTCATGGCCTTCACACTTGCTCTGGTTTCGTTTTCATGCACAGGTCCAATCATTGGCACCTTGTTGGTCGATGCCGTTTCCAAAGGATCTTATTTGGGGCCTACCATCGGAATGCTGGGATTTTCATCCGCTTTAGCAATACCATTTACACTTTTTGCCATTTTCCCAGCTTGGCTCAAAGAAATGCCCAAATCTGGGAGCTGGCTAAATATGGTAAAAGTGTCTCTCGGATTTTTGGAGTTGGCTCTAGCCTTTAAATTTTTGTCGAATGTCGATTTGGCCTATCACTGGCACATCCTCAATCGCGATATCTTTTTAGTGATTTGGATCAGCATTTTCGCCGTATTTGCTTTGTACCTGTTGGGTAAAATTCGCTTTGAACACGATTCCGAAACTTCGTTTCTTTCTTTACCTCGTCTGTTTTTTGCCACACTTGTTTTGGGGTTTACAATTTATATGATTCCAGGTTTATGGGGAGCGCCATTAAATGCAATTAATGGGTGGTTACCTCCACAAGGGAAACAAGATTTTGGCGTCCATGAAAATTGTTACTCCTCAATAGCTCAACAGCAAACTTCCCAAAAAAAATACACCAACTTATTTCATTCTCCCAATGGTCTAGATGCCTATTACGACTATGAAGAAGGCTTAGCATATGCCAAACAAGTAAATAAACCTGTATTCTTAGATTTTACTGGATGGAGCTGTACCAATTGTCGAAAAATGGAAAGCAGTGTATGGTCTGATCCAGAAGTATTGCGTCGACTAAAAGAAGACTATGTCTTAGTCTCTTTATATGTAGACGATAAAACACCACTACCAGAAAACCAAAAGTATATCTCTAAGTTTAGTGGTAAACACATAGAAAGGCTTGGACAAAAATGGAGTGATCTGCAAGCCTCACAATTCGGTACCAACTCCCAACCCTACTATGCCATCATCGATCACCAGGAAAAAATGCTTGTTCCAGGAGAAGGATTTAACCTAGACATCAATCACTACATTCAATTTTTAGCGCAGGGCAAGCGTGTCTTCAATACAAAATAACATATGAGTCAAGTAAAAAACATTGGAGTCTTTACTTCGGGTGGAGATTCACCGGGAATGAATGCGGCAATTCGTGCCGTCGTACGAACAGGATTATATTACAATCTGCAAGTAACGGGTATCATGAGGGGATACGAAGGGATGATCAGTGGAGATTTTATCCCAATGGGGCGTAAATCAGTAGCTAACATTATTCAACGTGGAGGGACCATTTTAAAAACAGCCAGAAGCGTTGAATTTCGGACCAAAGAAGGACGCAAAAAAGCATATGAACAACTCAAAAGTCAAAATATCGATGCATTAGTGGCTATCGGAGGCGATGGTACGTTTACAGGAGCTAATATTTTTATTGAGGAGTTTGACATACCAGTAATTGGCTTGCCTGGCACGATCGATAATGACCTAGCTGGGACAGATTATACCATCGGATATGATACGGCAATCAATACGGTTATCGAAGCGGTTGATAAAATCCGAGACACTGCAGAATCTCACGATCGTTTATTTATTGTAGAAGTGATGGGGCGTGACTCTGGTTTAATTGCGCTTCGGAGTGGTATTGGGTCGGGTGCAGAAGCGATACTAATTCCCGAATCACGCACCGACATTCACGCACTCCTCAATCGCTTAGAAAAAGGGAGAAAAGATAAGTCATCTAAAATTATTATTGTTGCTGAAGGCGATGAAGTAGGAGGGGCATTGGAAATTGCCAAAGCTGTTAAGAATAAATTTCCCACGCTGGACACCAAAGTTTCTATACTTGGGCACATCCAACGTGGTGGTTCTCCAAGCTGTATGGATCGCGTGCTTTCAAGCCGCTTAGGTATTGCTGCAGTAGAAGCACTTCTTGCAGGGAAAAGGGGAGAGATGATTGGTGTAGTCAATGGAAAAATACATTATACACCATTTAAAAATGCCATCAAGCATGTAGCTGATGTCAATCAGGAGCTTCTTAAAATTGTGGAGATACTTTCATTGTAAAGTATTATTTGAATGAATCAAATAAAACAACATTTCGAGCAAGCAAAGGTAATTCTTGATACTTTTTTGTCAGATGATGAAAATTTCAAGAAGATTGAATTAGCTGGTCAGCTATTAGTTAACGCCATATCTCGCGGGAACAAAGTTATTTCTTGTGGAAATGGTGGTTCCATGTGCGACGCGATGCACTTTGCCGAAGAACTATCGGGTAGATACCGTAATGATCGCCCCGCATTACCTGCGATTGCTATTTCTGATCCATCGCACCTATCCTGCGTTGGGAATGATTACGGCTACGCCTTTGTATTTTCCAGAATGATCGAAGCCATTGGCCAGCCTGGTGATATATTGCTTGCCATCAGCACAAGCGGTAATTCCGAAAATGTGCTGAATGCCCTAAAATCTGCGAAAGCAAAAAAGATCCCAATCATCGGTTTAACTGGAAAAGATGGTGGGAAAATGGCTTCCTTTTGTGATATTGAAATTCGCGCGCCACAGGCACCCTATGCCGATCGGGCTCAGGAAATACACATTAAAGTGATTCACTCACTCATTGATTATGTCGAGCAATGGGTGTGATACGAGCAGAGGGGCTCTTCGTTTTCTAATCCCGCTTTATTCTATATCTTAGCATCATAACGCGCTTTTTCCAAGCCAACACCCATATTTCATGATTATCCACAATTTTATAAACGATTACAGTGAGGGTTGTCATCCTTCAATTCTAGAGGCACTCACCAAAAGCAACCTGGAACAGCAGGCAGGATACGGCAACGATAGCTACACACAAAGTACAACTGAAACTATCCGAAAGAAAACAGGTAACCCTTCAGTGGATATACACTTGGTTACAGGGGGCACATTGGCTAATCTCCTTGTACTGGGGGCAATCCTTAAACCTTTCGAATCAGTAATAGCTGCAGATACGGGGCATATTAATACACATGAAGCTGGTGCGATTGAAGCTACAGGCCATAAAGTAGAATCAGTACCTACACGAGATGGCAAGCTACGTATTTCAGATATTGAACCCGTATTGGTCAAATTTCCCGAGTTTCATACAGTAAAACCGCGAGTGGTATACATTTCTAACTCGACAGAAATAGGAACGATTTATACCAAACAAGAGCTAGCACAGCTATCTAACTTTTGCAAAGCCAACAAGCTATTGCTCTTTTTAGACGGTGCAAGGTTAGCTATGGCATTAACGGCACACGATAATGATGTCAGTCTTGCAGATATCTCTTCTCTCACCGATGTCTTTTACATTGGAGGAACTAAAGTCGGAGCTTTGCTTGGGGAAGCAATTGTGATTGCTAACGAAGGATTGAAAAAAGATTTCAAGTATCATATGAAACAAAGAGGGGCACTTATGGCAAAAGGTAGGACCTTGGGAATACAATTTGATCAGCTACTAAAAGATGATTTGATTTTTCAGCTTGCCCAACACGCCAATGCCATGGCCATAAAGATAAGTCAAGCCATCAACGATTTGGGGTATACCTTCCTGGCGCAATCAAGTACCAACCAAGTTTTTCCCATATTACCCAACTCACTGATCCATCAACTTCAGGAGCGATATGGTTTTCTCATTTGGAAACAGGTGGATGACAAACACGCAGCCATTCGTCTAATTACTTCGTGGGCAACGCCAGAAGAAAAGGTTGATCAGTTTATTATTGATTTAAGGCGATTTTCGAAAGATTGAATCAAAGCTATCTGCAAATTCAATCAAAAAATCATTTATTTTTCCTAAATTCGCGCTCCCGCTAGGAATAAACCTCCGGGAAATATGTTGAACACATAAATGGCAACCAAAATTAGATTACAAAGATTTGGTAAAAAAGGCAGACCTTTTTACCATGTGGTAGTGGCCGACTCTAGAGCCCCTAGAGATGGTAAATTCATCGAGCGTCTGGGCTCATACAATCCTAACACCAATCCAGCTACAGTAGAGCTTCATTTTGACAAAGCACTTAACTGGTTAAACAATGGTGCTCAACCAACGGATACTTGTCGTTCAATACTGTCTCATCAAGGTGTGCTTTACAAAAAGCATCTTGAAGGTGGCATCAAAAAGGGTGCGTTGACAACTGAGCAAGCTGAAGCAAAGTTTGCAACATGGCAAAAAGAAAAAGATAGCCAAATAGAAAGCAAAAAAAGTGCACTAACCCGGTCTAAAGAAGAAGCAAAGAAATTGGCTTTGGCAGCAGAGACCAAAAAGAAGGCGGAAATTGCAGCAGCAATTGTCGCTAAAAATACCCCGCCGGCAGAAGAACCAGAGACAACTTCTGTTTCTGAAGAAAATGCCTCCGAGCAAGAAGCTACTCCTGCGACGGAGTAATTGTTTATTTAAACATCATTTAAACGTCATTGTACATGTTTAATCACATGTTACAATGACGTTCTTCTTTTTTATAAACTCATGAGGATAGATGATTGTTTTTACGTTGGCTATGTAACCAAGACCAAAGGTCTGAAGGGAGAGGTTCAGCTCTTTTTTGAATATGAAGCCCCAAATAAACTTCCTTTTCAAGTTCTTTTTTTTGAATTAGAAGGTGGGTTAGTGCCCCATTTTGTGTCTTCTTATAAGCTTAATACTAATCAAACAGGTCTTTTCCTTTTCGATGATGTCAATACCATCGAAAAGGCGAATAATTTGGTTCGCAAAAAAATCTATCTTCCCAATACGCAAAAACCAAAACCAAGTAAAAAAGAGTTCTCCATACACGACCTAAAGGGCTTCAAGCTCTATGATAAGCAAAATGGCGAGCTCGGGGTAATTACAAAAATTCAGTCATATCCAAAGCAATACATTGCCTCATTTTTATACCAAAGTAAAGAAGTGATGCTGCCCCTAAATGATCATTTGATCAAAGAAATTGATGTAAAACGACAAATTGTACACATCCACCTTCCTGAAGGATTACTGGATGTATACTTGGATCAATGATCCCAAACAACTTTAAACAAGCTCAAAACCCCATGCGCTTTGATATCATTTCTGTGTTGCCCGAGCTATTAGATAGCCCTTTTGCTCATTCGATCTTGCGACGAGCACAGAAAAAAAAACTGGTAGAAATCCAAGTGCATAATCTCCGTGACTATGCCCACAACAAACATAGAAGTGTAGATGACTACCCCTATGGAGGAGGAGGAGGAATGGTGATGTGTATTGAACCCTTTGCTAGGTGTATCGAAGCACTACGTACCGAAAGATCCTATGACGAGGTTATCTTTATGACACCCGATGGTCAAGTTCTAAATCAAACCGTTGCCAATGAGCTCTCCATCAAAACCAATGTGATTATTCTTTGTGGACATTATAAAGGAATTGACCAACGTATACGGGACCTTTTTGTAACACGCGAAGTTTCCATCGGAGATTATGTTCTCTCAGGCGGCGAACTCCCCGCAGCAGTATTGGTAGACAGTGTTACCCGCTTAATTCCTGGTGTTCTTTCAGATGAAACTTCAGCGCTTTCAGACTCCTTCCAGGGGGAGCTCTTAGATGCTCCCGTTTATACCCGTCCAGCGGATTGGAATGGGCATAAAGTGCCTGATGTATTACTGAGTGGTAATGAAGCACTGATTAATAACTGGCGCCATGAGATGGCACTGGAACACACCCAAAAACGTAGACCTGATTTGTTGAAATAATGCCTTTGAGCTCAAATATGTATTTTTGCACACATGAAACTTCCCATCATTGCATACGGCGACCCCATTTTACGCAAAAAAGCAGTTGACATAAGTACCGATCTTCCAGACTTAGATACGACTATCTCAAACATGTTTGAAACCATGTATGCCGCTCATGGCGTAGGTCTAGCAGCACCACAAGTAGGTTTAAGTATTCGCCTTTTTATCGTTGATGGTAGGCCTTTTGCTGAAGACGAGAAGGAATTGGCCGATTTCAAAAAAGTATTTATCAATCCACAGATTCTGGAAGAAAGTGGAGATGAATGGACATTTAATGAGGGTTGTTTGAGTATTCCTGATATTCGTGAAGATATCCGGCGACAACAAAAAATACACATTGCCTATCTCGACGAAAAAGGACAAGCTCATGAGGAAACCTACACCGGCCTTGCCGCCCGCATAATCCAACATGAGTATGATCACATCGAGGGGAAACTATTCATCGACAAATTGAGTCCTCTTCGGAAAACAATGCTAAAAAACAAGCTAGATAGTATCTCTAAAGGCTTTATCAAGGTGGATTATAAAATGAAATTCCCCATCTCAAAAGGAAGCCCTGGTAAAATGAGGAAGAAGAAACGCTAATCACTCAGCTTTCATAGTACTTAATATCATGCTCCCTCAGAAAATCCTTAATTCGATCGACATGAATACAGTGCCCAACATGTAAAAAAGGATAGTTCGATACTTTTGTTCTTTTTCCATCTTGAATAATCTCTTTGTCCTTCATATCGAAACCTAAATGCAAATGACTTGTTTGATGCTGCATACCATAAATAATACCGTCTCTGTCGAATAATGGCCCACCACTTTGTCCTCTTAGCCCAGGAGTACTCATTTCAATGGCAGTTAACTGATGCTGCTCTGTCCCCACAAATCGCGTGATAATCCCATCCAAAGGGAATCGCGGCGAATTGGGATTACCTTTGTTTGTCCACTCAATATCATCCCTTCCAGTATTGTATTCAAAGTTATTGAACTCCGGAAATGGATAACCCAAACGACACAAATAACGCCCCTGTTTAATTCTGCTGGTATCTTTCAAGAAAGTCGCATACCCCTGATAGTACTTTTTACTGAATCCCTTAAAAACAAGAATCGCCAGATCTAACGTAGGGTGTGCATGACACTGGATATCCGATATGAGATCGAAAGTGTTGATAAAATTATTCTTCGTCTGAATGAGTGTGTCATTATTGAATTTATACTTGAATTCCAGCTCACGGAGTTTTTTTTTCAAGTAGGTATCTCTAGGAAGTGTGTCTCGCTCCGTACGAAATTGCGCGTAATGCTTATTAATGCCGTCCGCTTGAGCAATTACATTTAAAACATGCTTACAGGTAACGGCAACCCCCTCATCATTCACAAAAAATAAGGTTGCACTACCGGGAGTAACCAATCCACCATAAGTTCTACTAATGGTATGAATAGGTCGAGTGAAGAGATCTACTTTTTCAATGGCTTCTACAAACATGTTAACTAGTTAAATGTATAAGGGTTCACCTCTTCATTTACTTTGACATCAATCAACTGCCATTATTAGGCAATTCCTTTCTAAGAAAGAATACTTCACAAGCCATTTTTTCGTGATGATATAATTCAAAGCCAAGCTTTTGATACCAATCTACAATTCCAGGAATAATTGTTTCAAAATAAAATGGTCTTTTATTAGCAAAACTATAGTTTATTATCTCCTCAAGAAATGCACCCCCTATGCCTCTTCCTTGCTGCAACGGTTTCACACCCATAACCCAACCATATAAATAATATTTCTGAGGACGAATCTTACGCCGAGTTAGCTCTCCCCGGCAAACAAGAATCAATTTTCTTAAGCCAGTACTTTGGAAAACAAGTTTAATCGTTAACCAAATAGCTTTCGAAGTGATCTTCTTCTTTTCTGGATATAACAAACAAGCACATGCTTGCTGATCATCAGAAAGTATTATATCCCCAAAGAGATAACATATTTCAAAGATATACTCCATTAATTTGGTTAAACGATATGCCATTTTTTTGTCTCGTTTAACACATAAATATAACCCACAATTTTCCTGATAAGCACTACTGAGAATATCTACAACTATATTTTTATGACTGTACTTCGCCCGAATCATCTGGTAAAATAAACATAAAATGGGGTCCCCTGACAAACATGATAATTATGAGCTTGCCTAAAGTATATTTTATCTTGCTTTTTTGGTTCTTTTTGGCTGTAATTTCGTTGAATTTTTTCACCATATTGTCCTGCTATGGCTCCAAAATTCGCATCATTTCGCTCAAAAATAACCGGCAATAGCTTCATAAAATATACTTTAGACAAGCTCTGTAAAGAAATTTGGATAAAAATCCGAATTTCTAATTTTACTGTTTCAAGCTCAACACTCACTTAACATGGTTAACAACCCAACTACCATTCGCTGTCCCTGGTGTGGCACCGACCCTTTATACGTAGAGTACCACGACCAAGAATGGGGGAAACCTGTTTATGACGATCAACTACTGTTTGAATTTTTAATCCTAGAAAGTGCTCAAGCAGGTCTAAGCTGGATTACCATCTTGCGAAAACGAGAAAACTATAGAAAGGCCTTTGCCGGCTTTAATGTACAAAAAGTAGCCTCTTTCACAGAACACGATATAGAACGTTTACTACTCGACACTGGCATCATTCGGAACCGTTTGAAAATAGTGTCAGCAGTTACTAATGCCCGGTCATTCTTAAAAATTCAAACGGAATTTGGCAGCTTTTCAACTTATATCTGGGGCTTTCTGCCCAATAGAAAAACCATTGTCAATCATTGGACCAGTACCAAAGAGATTCCCACACGTACTGAACTATCTGATCTCATCAGCAAGGACATGAAAAAGCGAGGATTCAAATTCTTCGGAACTACCATCTGCTACGCACATATGCAAGCCACGGGCATGGTCAACGATCATTTAATTACTTGTATCTCACGTTAGCGGAAACCTATCCATAGCTGTCGAGTAAAAACAAAAAAGGCCAGTAAACAATACCAGCCTTTTTTGTGGGAACATTCTCTTATTCAGTAACCTTTCACACCACCGTGTTTAGTGACTTACCTAGTTACAAAGAAAGTGCGTTCATCATGCACCTTATTTGTCCCAACCATGGTTGCATAAACAATAAACTTATAGGTTCTACCGCTAGAAAGTTCAGAGATCTTTAGGGGAATACTAGTAGAAGTACTGCCATCTGCCACGCTATTAAGGTCAAACGCAATTGGGGTTCTACTATCTGGCATGGACTGATTAGCCTCGAAACATACATATTCCAACTTTTTTATCTCCGAAAGTGGCTTCTTCTTGTTAGGATCAATACTGATGTGATCTAAAATGATAGCAACTGTTGCATTCGATTTATTACCGTCAATTCCTAATTCCGTGACTCCTATACTACTAATCGGATTAATATTTAAAATATTTTGCTCTAGTCTAGAAAGTTTGTCTCTAGCAGCTTCAAGATCTGCCGAGTTGGCTTTGGTATCTATTAACAATTGTAATGCTGTTAGTGCAACTTTTGCATTCGTTAAATCTTGTGTACTTGCTTTTAGGTCTATCAAAGATTGCAATTGATTTTTCGCATCTACAAAAACCGAAGAATTCAACTTTGATTCTAATAACTTACTTAGTGCACTATTCGCATCTGATAGATCAACTGAGCCGAACTTTTGTGCGATCAATTGTTCCAAAAAAACTTTAGCCGAGTTTAACTTATCGTCGTTAGATTTTACCAATCCTGCCAATGTGTTACTCAAAGCTTGGACATCGATTGCATTAACCTTTTTTACAAGATCATTCCCCAGATCACTCACTTTTTGTTTCAAGGCTGCCACATCATCCCGCATGGACTTTAATGCAGCTGCCTGATCTTTTATATCTTGTGTTACTCCGCCAGTTCCCTGCACCGAAAAATTTTCCACATTACCATATGCAACACCGTTACGAGTTGTTACATAAGCCCTCACAATGTAGTACCCAGAAGTTACAGCACTTATATTAACACTAAATCGCTGACCCGTAAAATCCGAACTGACACTTTTTCGTGTACAATTACCTAATGTAGGCAGCTCCGTACTTACAGCCGCATTGGGTGAGCTTTTGGAGCTAGGATCCAATGATACAATGTTGTAGACAACCCCCCTTTCAACTATAGCTGCTCCACCATTATCAATAACATTGCCAGTTACGACAACCACAACGTTTGGGTCTACAGCCAAGCCCGTTGGTACTGAATTTAGCGACGTAGTAACTGTAGCCAGTTTTAAATTGTTCTTCTTACAACTACTCGTCATCATTAAAAGTGCGCCTGTAATGAATAATGGATAATACCAGTTTCTTGTTGTTACCTTCATAGATTTATTTGATTAATTTTTAGCATTAAAACGGCGAATCTAGCGTATTTTTTATACATAATATTTATTCTTTTTACAAAAAATCAAATAGTGTTTAAATTAATTTTCAATTAATATTTTCAAACAAAAAAAATTCAACTATTTATAATAATTTACAACACATCTAACTTGATTTATTAAAGCACTTGCCTTTATCTTCCTATGAAATCGGCTACTGGACAGATTCTTTTGCTTGCAACCCACTTACTTGGTCTATCAGTTGCAACATATGCACAAACTACTACCAATAATAATACTGATAACTCTTATCTAACGCTGAAGCAATGCATTGACTACGCCTTACTTCACCAACCCGCACTAAACCAAGCGCTCATCAATGAAGACATTACCAAAGCAAATAATGCCATTAGTCTGGCTGGATGGTGGCCACAGGTAAATGCCAGTGGTAGCCTAATTCACTACAATCAACTAGGTTTAGTTCCTACGAATCAAACAACAGGAAGTACGGCAGGAGGGGCAACCAGTAGCCAGGCCCGATTTATCAATACATTTATTCCTCAATTATCCGCCTCACAAGTATTGTTCAATCCGAGTCTTTTATATGCCATTAAAGGCGCACCACTCTATATCAAACAAGCCCAGCAGTCAACCAGCAACACCAAGATTGATTTGGTTTCTAACTTGAGCAAATCATTTTACAGCATCCTGCTAACGATCAAACAAATCGAGATCCTCAAAGAGGATACAACCCGTTTAGGTAAAACCTTTCGTGATGCCTATTACCGATATAAAAGTGGAATTGCCGATGAAACAGATTACGAGCAAGCTATGATCACCCTCAATAATTCAAGAACGCAACTGAGGCAAGCTAATGAAAACATTACCCCACTCTATGCGGGCTTGAAACAGCTGATGGGATATCCAGATGACAAACAGTTCAAAGTAAGCTTTGATACCCTACAAATGATCAAAGCAATTGACATAGATACACTCCAACAACTAGCTTATGAAAAACGTATTGAATATCAGCAACTCCAAACACAAAGGCATTTACAGCACGAGCAGACTCGTTATTATCAGTTTGCTTTTATACCCACTGCCTCTGCGTTTTATAATTACAATCTAGGCTTTCAAAACAATCAATTTTCCAATCTTTTCTCGGACTATACCCCGAGCTCCTATCTAGGAATATCTCTCAATATCCCCATTTTTACAGGTCTTGCCCGGATACGCAATTTGAATAAGTCTCGCCTGCAGGAGAAACTAATCGACTGGGGTCAAACCGACTTAAAATCACAAATCAATAAAGAATATACCACTGCTCTAGCAGGTTACAAAAGCAATCGCTATAATTTTGAGCTCTCTGAAAAAAATGTAGCCACAGCTAGACGCGCGTATTTTGTCGTTGACCTGCAATACAAACAAGGGATTGTTGCTTATTTAAATGTAATCACAGCCGAATCAAACCTAATCACCTCGGAAATCAATTATTTAAATGCTTTATTCCAGACTCTATCTAGTAAAATTGATCTAGAAAAAGCCATGGGAATACTCCCTAGTAATTAATAACTAATCAACGATCAAAAGCTGATAAACCAATAAAATCACTCCTACTTTAACTCGTTTACCATGAATAAAGTATTGCCTTTACTCTCCACTTGTTGTTTGGCATTGTTTGCCTGCCAAAGCAAACAACCTCCCACCAACTCGAGAATACCTGTCAATTTATATCGCGCAAAAACTCAAAATGTACAGTACTATGAACAATACCCAGCTACTACTGCAGCTTTAAACCAAGTGAACCTACTCCCTCAAATCACTGGTGGTGTTACGGGTATATTTTTCAAAGAAGGAAGCACAGTTAAAAAAGGACAAAAATTATACAAAATTGACACAAGGATCTATCAAGCTAACCAGGATGCAGCCATAGCTAATCTGAGTATAGCACAAGGCAATTTAATACAAGCACAACAAGACGCCGATCGTTACGACTATCTGAATAAAAATAATGCTGTTGCCAAACAACTCTATGATCATGCCATCATTGCGCTCCAAAATGCAAAAAATGCAGTAAAAGCTGCCGAGGATGCTGTAAAAACAGCCAAAACGAATTTAAACTATGCCCTCATTACAGCTCCTTTTGATGGCACCATTGGTTTCAGCCAAGTTAAGATAGGAAACGTAGTCACTTCTGGATCTACCATATTGAATACCATATCGACAGACAATCCCATTGCTGTTGATTTCCTCATCAATGAAAAACTATTGCCCCGATTCAAACAACTGAAAGACGCGCGTCTGCACCCTACTGATTCTTTGTTTACCTTATTACTCCCCAATAATTCTATTTATGCACACATTGGAAAAATTTCCATCATTGATCGGGCGGTTGACCCACAAACTGGGTCCATCCGCGTAAGACTTGTTTTTGAAAACCCTAACGGTTATTTAAAGGCTGGCATGAGTTGTGTCGTTCGAGTGCATAATCAAGAAACTAGCCCACAACTTGTCTTACCTAGCAAAGCCATTGTCGAACAAATGGGTGAATATTTTGTTTATGTGGCTAAGAATAGCACCCCAAACTCAGCCAAACAAAACAAAACAAAATCAGAGCTTGTAGCTGTTCAAAAGAAAGTACAACTCGGGCAAACCATTGGCCCCAATGTGATTATTAAAGATGGAATTACCGTGGGTGAGCAAATTGTTGTAGATGGCGTACAATCACTACACAATGGCTCAGAGATTACAACCGCTAATGTTGTTGCTCCTGGACAGGGTGGTAAAAATGGACGTTAAACTTCAAATTCCATACGCTCATGATTGCCAACACCTTTATTAAAAGACCAGTCACTGCCATTGTGATATCTATCATAATGGTACTTAGCGGATCAGTATGCATCTTATTGTTACCCATTGACCAATACCCTGCTATTACTCCTCCAGTGGTACAAGTCAATGGTCAATTTACTGGAGCCGATGCCCAAACAGTCGAACAAACTGTAGCTACCCCCATCGAGGCACAGGTCAATGGTACTCCTGGCATGGAATACATGCAGAGTAATAGTACCAACAATGGCCAAATGTCCATGAATGTTACCTTTAAAATCGGAACAGATATTGACGTGGCTACCTTAGATGTTCAAAATCGGGTGAGTATTGCCACTCCCTTACTCCCTGCCAGTGTCAGTCGTTTAGGACTCACCGTACGAGCTATGAACCCCAGCATGCTTATGATGGTGGCCATTTATGCTCCAAAGGATAGCCATGATATTACTTTTCTGGATAATTACACCAATATTTTCATTCAGGACGCATTGCTTCGCGTGCCTGGCGTAGGGAGTATCAATCGCTTTACGGATGATTTTAGCATGCGTATTTGGATGAATCCAAATAAAATGGCCTCCTATAGTCTCACTCCTCAAGATGTGATTAATGCCCTCAATGCACAAAATGTACAGGTAGCAGCTGGCACGGCGGGAGTACCTCCTCAACAGTCCAGCCAAGTTTATGAACTGGGCATTTTGGTCAACGGGCGCTTGAGTAAAGTTTCCGAATTTGAACAGTTGATTGTAAAAAACAATCCTAACACAGGAGATCTTGTTTACCTCAAAGACGTAGCCAGGGTCGAGCTAGGCAAATTTACCTTTTCCAGTAATTCATTTGTAGATGGACATCGGGCTTCTTACCTGCGTATCTATCAAG
Organism: Pedobacter sp.; assembly: GCA_008015505.1. Taxonomy (GTDB): domain Bacteria; phylum Bacteroidota; class Bacteroidia; order Sphingobacteriales; family Sphingobacteriaceae; genus Daejeonella. The sequence continues at coordinate 46,066 of SSFR01000018.1, read as the reverse complement.
CACCTGGTAGCAATGCCCTAGAAACTGCAGATGGCATTTATAAAGAACTAGCCAAACTTCGAAAAACATTCCCTCCAGATGTGGAATATAAAGTTCCTTTTGAATCGGCTACAGTCATCAAGGTATCCATGCAAGATGTGGCAGGTACATTATTAAAGACATTGCTACTGGTATCTGTGGTAGTATTTTTCTTTTTACAAAACTGGCGCTCTACTTTGATTCCTGTACTAGCTATTCCGGTATCTATCATTGGTACTTTTTGCTTCTTTATCCCTCTAGGATTTACCATCAATACACTCACTATGTTTGGCTTTGTACTTGCCATTGGTATTGTAGTAGATGATGCCATTATTGTGGTAGAGGCCACTCAGCATTATATCGACCGACACCATTTATCTGCCAAAGAAGCCACTTATAAAGCCATGAAAGATATCTCGGCTCCAGTAGTGGCCATTGCCCTGATCTTGGCTGCGGTATTTTTCCCCGTAGGGTTCATCCCCGGGATTGTAGGACGCCTATATCAACAATTTGCTATAACGATTGGCATATCGGTGATTATTTCTGCATTCATCGCCTTATCGCTTACTCCAGCTCTTTGTACACTATTGCTCAAGCCAACCCTAATTAATAAAAAAGCAACAGGACTCAATAAGTGGTTCTTCAAATTCAACGACTGGTTTGAGCGCCTCACTGATCAGTATACTGATGGTGTTAAAAAAAGTATTCAAGCAGCTCGATATATGGTTATTTTATTGATTTGCATTTGTGTCGGAACCTTTTTTCTATTTCAACATAAAGCCACTGGTTTTATCCCTTCGGAAGATGATGGCAACTTATATGTCACTTTTCAGCTGCCTCCAGCATCGTCTACTGCGCAATCGGTAGCACTCATGTCTAAATTAATGAATGTAGTTGCATCCACACCCGGAGTAGCCCACTATGCCGCCTTATCCGGTCTTAACATAGTAACGAATGCCAGCAATTCAAATAATGGTACCATATTTTGTCAGCTCAAACCCTGGGATAAACGCGATAGACCTGAAGAGCAAGTGCCTGGTATTATTCATGTGATGCAAAAACGCATTGCCAAGGCCGGACTCAAAAATGCTAGCATTGATGTCATCCAACCATCACCCATGCCTGGAGTAGGGGCGACAACCGGCTTCAGTATACAAATAGAGCAACGAAACACAGGTGATAATTTGCAGGATTTTGAAAAAGTAATTAAGCAATTTATAGCCGAAGCCAATAAACATCCAGCCATTAGCAAAGCATTTAGCTATTATTCGGCTCACACGCCCAACTACCAACTCAATGTAGATCGAGAAAAATGTGCCAAACTCGGTGTAAATGTTGCCGATGTATTTACAACCATACAAGCTTATATGGGTAGTTTATACGTCAATGATTTTACCACTTATAATCGGACCTTTCATGTGGTGATCCAGGCTGATACCGCATTCCGATCTTTGGTCTACAATTTAGATCAGTACCATGTTCACAACCAAGAGGGCAACATGGTACCATTGGGCACACTAATCAGTTATCAGCCCACAGAAGCTCCTCCACTAATTTCTCACTTCAATATTTTTCGTTCGGCAGAAATCAATGGATCCCCTGCAAAGGGATATAGCAGCCAGGAAGCACTCGCTGCTTTAGAAGAAACAGCCACTAAAGTACTGCCCCAAGGCTATGCCTATGAATTTTCAGGCTTGAGCTATGAAGAAAAAAAAGCCGGCTCAATGACCATTTATCTCTTTATATTCTCGATCACTTTTGTGTTTCTGTTTTTGGCCGCCTTGTATGAAAGCTGGTCGGTTCCTTTTTCTGTGCTTTTAGCAGTACCCATTGGTGCCTTTGGCGCCATCATCACTTTAGTTTGTGTACCTAGTTTAACCAATAATGTGTACGCTCAAATTGGACTAATTACACTCATTGGCTTAGCGGCTAAAAATGCCATACTAATCGTAGAATTTGCAAAGATACGTGTAGATCGTGGAGAAGATTTGATTAAATCAACACTAGAAGCAGTCAGCCTTCGTTTGCGCCCCATCGTGATGACTTCTCTAGCCTTTATTTTAGGGGTATTGCCTTTGGTTTTGGCGACAGGTGCAGGGGCAATTGCCCGCAGAACCATTGGTTATACCGTATTGGGAGGCATGCTGGCCGCTACAACACTAGCCATTTTTATTGTTCCTGTACTTTTTGTACTGATTACCCGCTTATCATATGGTAAAGAAAAACTAGCTTATCTGCGCGCAAACCATGAGCTGTTCATGGAAAAAGCTAGAAAGCTAGAAGCACAAAATACCGACCCTGAACTAGAATATGAAATTCAAAAACTTAAAATCTAAGCCACGTGAACATCCCTATCAGCATAAGAAGATAAAAAACACTCAGATAATAAACTAGGCAAGGCTAAAAGCTACACTAACCCCCATGATTGCCAATACCTTTATCAAAAGACCAGTCACAGCTATCGTCATTTCCATTGTATTGACGATCTCTGGACTACTTTGCTTACTCAATTTGGCAGTTGACCAGTATCCGAATATTAGTCCCCCAAGTGTTTCTATATCCGGACAATATACTGGTGCCGATGCCCAAACAGTAGAACAAACTGTAGTTACACCAATCGAAGAACAAGTCAATGGCTCACCAGGCATGGAATTCATGCAGAGCACAAGTAATAACAATGGAGGTATGAATATTGGTGTTACATTCGATGTAGGAACCAATATCCACATTGCTGCGCTAAACGTGCAAAATCGAGTAGGTATTGCCACTCCACTACTACCTTCAGCTGTAAGCAAATTAGGTTTAACTGTCCGCGCTCGAAATCCAAGTATGCTCATGATGGTGGCTATTTATTCTCCCCAAAACAGCCATAACATCACTTTTCTAGATAACTATACCAATACCTTTATTCAAGATGCTTTACTAAGAGTACCCGGTGTAGGAGATATCAATACCAGGACTGATAACTTTAGCATACGTGTCTGGATGGATCCAAATAAACTGGCAGCTTATGGTTTGATGCCCAAAGATGTCATTGCTGCTTTAAATGCCCAAAACATTCAAGTGGCTACAGGCGCTGTAGGTGCCCCCCCTCAACAGGCTAATCAAACCTATGAATTTGGCTTACTTAATAATGGCCAGCTCGCTAGTGTGACAGACTTTGAGAAAGTAGTGGTCAAAAGCATACCCACTACAGGTGAACTAGTCTATCTGAAAGATATAGCAAGGGTAGAACTAGGTAAATTTTCATTCTCCAGCAATTCATTTGTTGATGGTCAACGGGCTTCTTTTTTACAAATTTTTCAGAGCCCAGGTAGCAATGCACTAGAAACGGCTAACAATGTCTACGCTGAATTAGAAAAACTAAAGAAAACCTTTCCTAACGACATAGCCTATAAAGTTCCCTTTGAGTCGATCACTGTGATCAAAGTATCGATGCAAGAAGTAGTCGAGACCTTATTAAAAGCATTGGGTTTGGTCGCCTTAGTCGTATTTTTTTTCTTACAAAACTGGCGCTCTTCACTTATTCCGATACTAGCTATCCCAGTATCTATTATGGCTACTTTTTGCTTTTTTATTCCTCTTGGCTTTACAATCAATACGCTGACCATGTTTGGTTTTGTACTTGCCATTGGTATTGTAGTAGACGACGCCATTATTGTGGTAGAAGCAGTACAGCATTATATCGATAAAAAGCACCTCTCGCCCAAAGAAGCGACTTATCAAGCCATGAAAGATATTTCTGCACCAGTGGTAGCAATCGCACTCATCTTAGCAGCTGTATTTGTGCCTGTAGGATTTATTCCAGGTATTGTCGGTCGACTTTACCAACAATTTGCCATCACGATTGCTATCTCTGTAATGCTCTCTGCTTTTGTTGCCCTATCGCTAACACCTGCACTCTGCACATTATTGCTGAGACCTTCTGCAGCAACAAAAAAATCAACAGGACTAAACAGATTCTTTTATCACTTTGACTGCTGGTTTGAACGCCTTACAGTCAAATACTCAACAGGTGTGCAAAAGAGCATCCATGGCTCCAAATATGTGGTGATTTTATTGGTATGTATTTGTATGGGAGCTTATCTATTGTTTAAAGCCAAACCTTCTGGCTTCATTCCTTTCGAAGATGAAGGCCGTTTGTATATCACCTACCAATTGCCCGAAGCTTCAGCAACCATACAGTCCGTAAATGTGATCCACAAACTGATGAAGATCGTGGGATCAACACCTGGCATCAATCATTATGCCGCTTTATCTGGGCTCAACATTCTCAGCTCTGGAAATAACTCCAACTGTGGCACCCTATTTTGCATGCTCAAACCATGGAATGAACGTACCAAACCACATACCAAAATACGAGGCCTAATCGAAGTGATCAAAAAGCGCATTGCCGATGCCGGTATCAAAAATGCCAATATAGTGATCATTCCACCTCCACCTATTCGTGGTATCGGTCAAGCAGCCGGCTTTAGCATGCAAATACAGCAAGGAAGCGCTACAGATGATGTCCATAGATTTGAAAAAGTGGTCAAAGACTTTGTTGCTAAAGCACAAAAAATACCAGCCATATCTACCGCATTCAGTTATTATTCTGCCCATACACCTAGCTATACCGTCACTATCGACCGACAAAAATGTGAAAAAATGGGGGTAAATATCGGCGATGTCCTCTCCACCATGCAAGCTTATATGGGAAGTCAGTTTGTCAATAACTTCACGCTCTACCATCGCACTTATCATGTCGTGGTACAAGCCGATACAACTTTTCGCGCGCTAATATCAGACATGAATAAGTATTATGTTCGCAACCAAGCTGGAAGCATGGTTCCACTCAGCACTTTAATCAATTATCAGACAACAGAAGTAGCCCCCGTCATTTCTCACTTTAATATTTTCCGCTCGGCAGAAGTTAATGGCGCAACACCCCCAGGCTACAGCAGCGGTCAAGGTATAAAGGCACTCACTGAACTGGCTGAGAAATCTTTACCTAGAGGATATACCTATGAGTTTTCAGGTCTAAGTCGCCAAGAAATAAAAGCAGGCTCAACGACCATGTACATCTTCCTTTTCTCAATCGTTTTTGTTTTTCTTTTTTTAGCCGCCTTATATGAAAGCTGGTCTGTTCCACTTTCTGTGATGCTGGCCGTTCCCATCAGCGCTTTTGGAGCCATTCTAACCCTTACTTGTATTCCTCCATTAACCAACAATGTGTATGCACAAATTGGACTCATTACGCTAATTGGTTTATCGGCCAAAAATGCCATCCTAATTGTTGAGTTTGCTAAAATACGAGTCGATAGTGGCCAGGAATTGATAAAGTCAACCATAGAAGCAGTTCGATTGCGTTTTCGCCCCATCATGATGACCTCTCTAGCATTTATTTTAGGAGTTATGCCGCTCATCCTAGCAACTGGAGCTGGTGCTGTGGCTAGAAAAACTATTGGCTTCACCGTATTCGGAGGTATGCTAGCTGCCTCAACGCTAGCCATATTTATTGTACCGGTACTTTTTGTAGTAATTACCAGACTAGCATATGGTAAAGCCAAACTAGACTACTTGCAAGCACATCATGAGGAATTAATGGAAAAAAGAAAAAAAATAGAAGCGCAGAACATAGATCCTGAGCTAGAATATGAGCTAGCGCAAAGTCGTAACCAACAAGAAAAGCCTAACTAAATATTGTTTCTAACCCGCTCCTATTTTAGGATGTTCATAACTTTGTGGCCATCAATAAGATTAAATGAAAACACTTTTCCTTCTAGATGCCTTCGCCCTGATCTATCGCGCCCACTTCGCACTGAGCAAAAACCCACGCTTTACTTCTAACGGTCTAAATACCTCAGCCATCATGGGTTTTACTAATACACTTTTAGAGGTCCTAAAAAAGGAGAATCCCACGCACCTTGCCGTTGTTTTTGATACAGACGCCCCAACCGAACGGCATACTAGTTTCGAGCATTATAAAGCGCATCGACAAAGCATGCCTGAAGATATTGCTGTAGCCATTCCATACATTAAAAAATTAATAGAGGGCTTCAATATTCCCATCATTTTTTCAGACGGATATGAAGCCGACGATGTAATTGGTACGCTTGCTAAAAAAGCCGAGAAAAAAGGTTTTCGCGTGTACTGCATGACGCCAGACAAAGATTTTGGGCAACTCGTTTCTGAAAATATCTTCATTTACAAACCTGCTCGAATGGGCAATGGCGCAGAAGTCCTGGGTGTAAAAGAGATTCTGGAAAAATGGGAAATAGAACGTGTCGAGCAAGTGATCGATATTTTGGGTTTATGGGGAGATGCAGTAGACAACATCCCCGGTATACCTGGAGTGGGAGAAAAAACAGCCAAGCAACTCATCAAACAATACGGCTCGATGGAAAACCTGATTGCCCATAGCCATCAGCTGAAAGGAAAGTTGCGTGAAAATGTTGAAGCTTTTGCCGAACAGGGCTTAGTTTCTAAAAAACTGGCCACCATCTTACTAGATGTACCCACTGAGCTAGATGAGGAGAAACTACGTATAGAAGAACCTAACCGCGAAGCCTTAGAACAGCTTTTTGCTGAACTGGAGTTTCGAACTATTGGGAAGCGGATTTTCGGGGACAGCTTTAGCGTACCCGAAGTGAAGGCCCAACAATCCGGACAAATGGACTTGTTCGGCTCAACGGCTGAACACACCATCCCAAGACCGCCCAAAACAACAGAAAACAATATAACCGCTGCTAGAATCGCGGAAAACACACCTCATAGTTATCACCTGGTCAACTCCATGGAAGCGATTAAAAAGCTAGCCGCACTACTTGAACAGCAAAAAGGTTTTTGTTTTGATACCGAAACAACAGGTTTAGATCCAAACAATAGTGAACTAGTCGGCTTATCATTTGCAATTAAACCTAGTGAAGCATGGTACGTCCCGATGCCAAAAGATCAAACCGAGTGCAGGGCACGTATACATGAGTTTAAGACAGCCCTAGAACATCCACAAATCCTCAAAATCGGACAGAACATCAAATATGACATGCTCATACTAAGCTGGTATGGTATTCAAGTTCAAGGGGAATTATTTGATACTATGTTAGCGCATTATCTGCTTAACCCCGACTCCAGACATGGCATGGATCTGCTTGCTGAAACATATTTAAACTACACGCCAATTAATATCACATCGCTTATTGGCGCCAAAGGGAAAAAACAAGGCAGTATGCGCGATGTAGAACTAGAAAAAATTAAAGAATACGCGGCCGAAGATGCCGACATTACCCTACAATTAAAAGGAATTTTTGAGCCCCTGTTAAAAGAAACCAAGACCGATAAGCTGGCCAAAGAGATCGAAAATCCGCTGATTTATGTCTTAAGTGAAATGGAGCACGAGGGAGTTAAAATCGATCAGCACGCACTCAAAGATTTTTCTGCATCACTAGACAGAGACATTCGATCTTTAGAAAAAAATATTTGTGAAAAAGCCGGTGTGCACTTCAATATTGCTTCACCTAAACAATTAGGAGAGGTCCTTTTTCATAAACTACAACTAGATCCTAAAGCGAAAAAAACCAAAACAGGTCAATATCAAACCAGCGAAGATGTGCTCTTGGCTTTGGCTAGTAAAAATGATATTGTTAGAGATATTTTAGATTTCCGTCAGCTACAGAAACTGAAGTCTACCTATGTCGATGCCTTACCATTAATGATTAATCCCAAAACGGGACGCGTTCACACTTCTTATAACCAAGCTGTGGCTGCAACCGGGCGTTTAAGCTCCAATAATCCTAACTTACAAAACATTCCCATCCGCACCGAACGTGGTAGGGAAGTCCGCAAAGCTTTTATCCCCCGTGATTCGAATCATGTATTGCTCTCGGCCGATTATTCCCAAATAGAGCTCAGGCTTATTGCTGAAATTAGCAGAGATGAAAATATGTTGGACGCTTTTCAAAAAGGTCTAGATATTCATACTGCAACAGCAGCCAAGGTATATGGCGTGCCATTAACAGCCGTAAGCTCCACCCAGCGACGCAATGCCAAAGCAGTTAACTTTGGAATCATCTACGGACAGTCTGCTTTTGGACTATCGCAAAACCTAGGAATTCCACGTAAAGAAGCCGCAGAAATCATCCATCATTACTTTACAGAATATCCAAAGATCAAACAATACATGGCTGACACGATTAGCTTCGCTCAAGCACATGGCTATGTGGAAACACTCCTAGGTCGCCGCCGCTATCTGCGGGATATTAATTCTGCTAATGCCACTGTGCGCGGCTTCGCTGAACGAAACGCCATCAATGCACCCATCCAGGGTTCGGCTGCAGACATGATTAAAATTGCTATGATTCATATTCACAGGGCAATCAAAGAAAAGAAACTAGGCTCAAAAATGACCATGCAGGTACACGATGAGCTCGTTTTTGATGTACCGAAATCTGAAGCCGATATCTTGAGAAATCTAGTCGTGGAGCATATGAAAACCGCCCTCAAACTAAGCGTACCTATCGTAGTAGAAGCTGGCTATGGGAACAATTGGCTAGAGGCGCATTAATTTACCGAGTTAAAAAATTCTAGGCTAGAATACATAAAAACTATAACCTACACCAATTTAGTATCGATTTCATTTTATAATTTTGCGAATAATTTTTTTTAAACACGTTTTTAATTAAAGCCATGAAAAAAACAACTTTATTATCAATCGCACTCACTTTATTATCGATCATCTCATTTGCCCAAAATCAAAAACCAAAAGAAAGTGGTCTTTCTTTTGGTGTCAATGCAGGACTTACTTTACCTACAATTGCTAATTATGACAAAGACAGCCACATTACAAGTGTAACGGCACCCAATGCATCCTTCTATCTTGGAGGAACAGTAAATATCCCTATTAGCCAAATGTTTTCGCTACAACCGGGGCTATCACTCATCAACAAAGGAGGGCAGTATAATCAAACTATTGGAGGTACTAGCTATGCTAGTAAAACTAACTTATTGTATTTAGAGATTCCTGTAAACATAGTTGTTGCTTTCGAGGCAGGTCCTGGTAAATTTTTAGTTGGTGTTGGCCCTTACCTAAGCTTTGCACTTAAAGGAACAAATAAAGTTCCTACACTAAACTCAGCTACTGGACAAGTTACAACTGTCTCCAATGATGTGGTTTTTGGTTCAGGAGTTGGCCAAACAAAATCTGTTGATTTTGGATTTGGTTCTTTAGGAGAATATCGCTTTAACAATGGTATCGGTATTCATGCTGGCTCTGGAATAGGATTGATTAACATCGGCAATAGCACCGGCCTTGATACCTATAATCTAGTAACCACTTTTGGCTTAACCTACACTTTTGGAAAGAAGTAAAATCATTTTCTTAGCCAAAAGCCAGGACAAATAATGTCCTGGCTTTTCTATTTGTGCCCATTTAGTGTATTCCCATTTTCTTAAACAAAAAATGCAATAACCAAATAGGACCTATTAACAAAAATTTCAAATCATCCAAGAAAGAAGGTTTTTTCCCTTCTATTCGATGCCCAATTAGCTGCCCGATCCATCCCAAAATAAAAATCAACAAACAAATATGCCACATCTGGGGCCATCCATCTTGTTTTTCCATTTGCTCTAGACCCACAATAAACCCAGAAAACGTAAACATCACCAGTAACATCGCGTACGATAGGGTGGGAGACAGTCGGTAATAATAGTAGACTGAAAAAGCAATCAAAAATGACGCCCAGTTAATAAATCCATTATACCTACCCAATAAAGTGAGTTGAGGGAATGGAATAGCCCATACTAAACCCAACAAACTAAATGCAATCAAGGGAACACAAATCCAATGAATCAGCTTATTAATAGGATGCTGATGACTTGCAGAATACTGTTTAAAATAAACATCAATCAGGCGATTATTTTCCTTCTCTTTACCCTCATAGGACTTGACTTTTTGCTTCTTCATCATTTTAAATAATATCTAGTGACAAAAGTAGCCAATTAAGAACTGTACAAACAATTGGTCCATACGTATAGTCAGAATTCAATACTTTTGAACATTAATTAAAATAGAATCATGGCCTTAATTCTTCCCGTTTTAGGAAAACACCCCACATGGGGAAAAGATTGTTTTATTGCTGAAAATGCCACAATCGTTGGAGATGTAGTCTTAGGCAACCAATGTTCTGTTTGGTTTAATGCGGTCATTCGAGGAGATGTCAACTACATCCAAATTGGGAATAATAGCAATATCCAAGATGGTGCAGTCATTCACTGTACTTATCAAAAAGCTGCAACCATTATTGGAAGCAATGTTTCGATTGGACACAATGCTTTAGTGCATGGTTGTACCTTGAAAAATCACGTATTAGTGGGCATGGGTGCTATTGTGATGGATCATGCCGTAGTTGAGGAATACTGCATTATTGCTGCTGGTGCCGTCGTTTTAGAAAATACAATATGCGAGTCTGGTTATCTATATGCCGGTATGCCCGCAAAAAAGATCAAACCACTAACAGATCCCCAGCGTGCGCTACTTGATCGTCTGCCTAATAATTACATCATGTATTCCAAGTGGTTTATTGATCCACAGCAGCAGGAATGATTAGGCTTTCTTCAATCTCCCAATTGGCTCTTAAAGAGATCATCTTATCAAGATTCCATATGTTTTCCGGCTGTAGCCTTTGAAGTACATTACCCGAATCCCATTCACCATTTTTATTAACATCATAGATCACACGAATATGATATTTCCCTACAGGGTAGGTGGAATATTTAATGACCTTATTGTTTGAAACAATATCTGTACGCAAAACAATATCCTTTTCATTCAGACATTGAATTAAATAGCTCTTGGACGTATCAGGTACCGTAACAGACAAAGAAAAGTCGCCATAATTATCCTCCGAATCTAACATCAACTTTTGGGTATGGATCTTTGACTTCATTCCAAAAATATCTGTGAACGAACCATCTAGCAAAGAAAGTACGTAACTCTTCTTTGGCCTCCATGCAAACTTGAAGACAAATTTCCTGGCAGAAACCGGATCTCTAAGCACCTCAAAACCCTGCACTGGAACAGAGTCTTGCAGCAAACTCATTTTAGTAATATCAAATCCAGCTACCGGCGAACTCGTCGTTAATCTTAGTTCAGATCTGGGTTTTAATTTACCACCACTGAGTAAATTATCTGAATAAACTATAACGGATCGGTTATAAGTGTCTTTCTTACCCCTATTAAGTGTAATGGTATCACGTGATCGATTCTTATCACTTGCCTCAATCTTTAACGAATCAAATGTAAGCTCAGGTAACCACACGAAAGCAGAGTCATTTTTACTCCCCAACTCAATCGTTTTCTTTTGGTCTAAGCTTAATGGATCAATGATCCTTAATTCAGTAATAGGTTTATTAAATACTAACGAAATTCTACCATCTGCCTCTATTTTATCACTCAATCTTCTGAGCTTAGCGGGTGCTTCTTTAAATACATTTAGCTCAATATCATTCACACTTTTATTCAACGCAAGCGAATCTCTCAAAAAACCAATTTCGTCTGTGTTCGAATTATAAATACGCTCTCCCCCAGCGGCTTTCTTCAAAGCATATATCCGATACATATCTGCCTTTAAGTTTTTCAACATAAAATTACCTGCAGAGTCTGTACTGGTAAAAACACTAGCTTTTTTCTTCCCAAATAAACTATCCTGTTTGGTTGGTAGGATAAAAACAATCACATCTTTCAGCGGAGTACCAGTCAATATGCTTTTGACATTCCCGCTGATGGAAAGCGAGTCCAAATGATCTCCTGTTGAAAATACATAACTATAGTTTTTAAATACATTCCCCTCATTCACATCAACAATAGCCTTACCAAAATTGATAGTATAGGTGGTATTTTTTTCAAATGCTTGCTCCAGCTTGATGTCCAGTATTTTTTTGTGCGCCTTAAAGACAGGCATTTTATCAATAGCAGGGCTAATACTGATCTCCGAAAATTCATCTTTTAATTTGACGAACTTATCAAACTCAATCTCAATTTTTGATGCCGAAAAATTTCGAGTTAAATTAACGGGTGTCTCCTTAACTATTTTAGGAGGAGTCGTGTCTTTGGGGCCACCAGTAGGTGCCTGCATATTGGCACATCCATAAAATAGGTATAAACCACCGAAACTACCTAGAAAAATTCGTCTAAATCTATTGATTAAAAAATTGGCCATTTTTAAGCTTCTGGGCGAATTTTCATTCATTTTGGAACACACAGTATAAAAAATAAAAAAAGTAGCTTAATCGACTTTATTTAAAGTCAATTGTTTTATCAGATAATCAACTGATAATGAATTGTTTGATTTACTATCATGCCATGTGTACCATCAAAACAGAGATATCTGAAGGTGAAACACCAGAAATACGCGAAGCTTGTCCCAGTGTTCTTGGTTTGATTTTAGTCAACTTTTCTCTAGCCTCCTTAGACAGTGACCCCAAGGCATGGTAGTTAAATTCCGGATTCAATTCTTGATATTCTAATCTCTTCATTCGATTAATGATCTCCAACTCTTTTTCAAAGTAACTCTCATATTTAATTTTAATCTCTGCTTGCTCAATTATTTCCTGATCGTACCCGTTTAATAAGTCATCAAATATTACACTTGCTTTGCGAAGAGCAGCAATATCCACCTGCGGACGACTTATTAATTGTGCCATTTTCACATGCTGACTCAATGTGGTCGTATTTAATTGCTCAAGCAAGGGATTAACATGAAGAGGATTGATAGAAGTTTTCTTCAAATATTGGATAATCTCATCAGCGCACCGCACTTTATTCTTTACCTTTTCTAAACGCTCATCACTGATCAACCCAAGCTCATGTCCAATTGGGCTTAAACGAATATCTGCATTGTCCTGGCGCAATAACAAACGATGCTCAGCCCTTGAGGTAAACATGCGATAAGGTTCCTCAGTTCCTTTGGTGATCAAATCATCAATTAGAACACCGATATAGGACTCCGAACGCTTCATGATCAACTCGTGTTTTTGATACACCTTTTGATGTGCATTAATACCCGCAATGAAACCCTGACCAGCCGCTTCTTCATATCCAGTAGTTCCATTAATCTGACCAGCAAAAAACAAATTTTTAATTTTTTTAGTTTCCAGAGTAAAATCCAATTGGGTAGGGGGGAAGTAATCATACTCAATGGCATAGCCCGGACGAAACATTTTAGCCTGTTCAAATCCGGGGATCTGCGTGAGCGCACGATACTGTACGTCCTCTGGCAAAGACGTGGAAAATCCGTTAACATAAATTTCTATCGTATCCCATCCTTCAGGCTCTACAAAAATTTGATGTCTTTCTCTTTCTGCAAAACGATTAATCTTATCCTCGATAGAAGGACAGTAACGAGGACCAAGCCCCTGAATACGCCCTGTAAACATCGGAGATTTCTCAAACCCTTCTTTCAACGTTTCATGCACAGCAGCATTGGTATAAGTAATCCAACAACAGCGTTTGTTACTCGTTGGGGGCGTATTCGTGAACGAAAATTTACTTGGGTTTTTATCTCCCCACTGCTCTTCCATTTTAGTATAGTCTAGCGAGCGTCCATCTACCCGAGGAGGTGTACCCGTTTTCATTCGTCCGGACTCAAAACCCAACTCAATCAACTGTTCGGTGATCCCAGTGGCAGCCTTCTCTGCTGTACGGCCTCCTCCAAAACGCTTTTCTCCAATATGAATCAAGCCATTTAAAAAAGTGCCATTGGTTAACACAACTGTTCTAGCCCTAATTTCGATACCTAGACTTGTCCTCACGCCACACACCACATTTCCATCTAATAACAATCCATTTACCGTATCCTGCCAGAAATCCACATTGGGGATTTGCTCCAACGTGAGACGCCACGCTTCGGCAAAACGCATACGATCTATTTGCGCTCTTGGACTCCACATAGCTGGCCCCTTCGATCGATTGAGCATTCGAAACTGAATGGTAGTTTGATCAGAAATAATACCTGAATAACCACCCATTGCATCAATTTCTCGCACAATCTGCCCCTTTGCAACCCCACCCATCGCTGGATTACAGCTCATTTGAGCAATAGTTCCCATATTCATCGTCACTAACAAAACTGACGAACCCATATTCGCAGCAGCAGCAGCAGCTTCACAGCCTGCATGACCAGCCCCGACAACAATTACATCATACGATTTAAACATAACACATCAATGTTCCACGTGGAACGTATCTTTTTCAAATAAGTCAACAACATGCTCTGCCATCCATCATGTTTCACGTGGAACGTTTTCTAAAAAGAGAAACAATAGCTACCGAAACCCAAACGCCTTCCAAAATCACAAAAGGATAAAAAGAAATCATGTATGAAGATAGCCCACACAAGCCAGCTCCTACTATATTAAGCACACTATAAGCTACGCTATCTGTCGAAAGGATTTTTCTCAAATTCAAAAAAAAGGCAATCAACAATAAGGTAACACCAACGGACGCAATTACATCTGACAATTTCATGACTTTAATTCTAATAATTTAAACCAACTCGTTGTCTTGGCATCTAATTGAGTGGTTAACACCTCTATTTGACTAGAAATATTCTTTAATTGTTCATATTCGGTAATTCCGGCATTCAACTGCTCCGTCAATTTGGTAAGTTCTTTTTCCAACACCTGAATGTCTGCTTCTAAAGTTTCTAATTCTCTTTCTTCTTTAAACCCCCATTTTTTGAGTACTTTTTTTTCCTGCTCAACAGGAACAGTCAATTGCTTTTTAATTGCCCTCTGTGAAACAAATACTTCTTCCTGCTCTAAGCGATAATCTGTATAATTCCCCGAATAAATACGAACCCGTCCTTTACCTTCAAAAACAAAAAGCTGGTCTGTTAATCGATCAACTAAATAACGATCATGCGAAACCAACATCAACACCCCAGAGAAATTTTGCAAAAAATCTTCTAAAACGTTAAGTGTATCGATATCCAAATCATTCGTGGGCTCATCCAGAATTAAAAAATTGGGATTAGTCATCAATACCCGCATCAATTGCAAGCGTTTTTTCTCACCCCCACTTAATTTACTAACTAGTCCATATTGCTTAGTAGGGGGGAACAAAAAATGGGTAAGCACCTGGCTTGCACTTAACATCTTTCCGTCAGCCATTGGAATATATTCAGCCACGTTTTTAACCACATCTAGTACACGATCATCCTCATTAAAAGTTAAACCACCCTGACGATAATAGCCAAACACCGTAGTTTCACCAACTACAATACTCCCTTTGTCTGGCAGGATAAGCCCTGTGATTAGGTTCAATAAAGTTGATTTTCCCATCCCATTCTTTCCTGCAACACCAATCCGATCTCCTTTCTTAAAAGTATAACTGAAACTAGAAAGCACTTCATCTTGGTCGAACCCCTTACTTACTTGCTCCACTTCCAATATCCGACTCCCCACACGAGAAGAAGTTATTTGTAATTCCAATTTAGATTGAACCGGCTTAATTTTTGTTTTTTCTTTTAAGTCATGAAATGCATCAATCCTTGACTTTGATTTCGTTGTTCTGGCTTTTGGCTGCCTACGCATCCACTCTAGCTCTCGCCGTAACAGATTCCGGTTCTTATCAAAAGTTGCTTCCTGGGCAGCTACTAATTCGGCCTTTTTCTCGAGATAGTAGCTATAGTTCCCTTGGTACGTCAGTAGTTTCCCCCGATCAAGCTCTAAAATCTGGTTCGAAACATGATCCAAGAAATAGCGATCATGTGTAACCAGCAGTACCGTCTTTTGTCCCGTCGTGAGAAAGTTCTCCAACCATTCGATCGTCTCAATATCTAAATGATTAGTTGGCTCATCTAAAATATACACATCGGGATCATCGATCAATAACTTAGCTAAAGCCACTCGTTTCCGCTGACCTCCAGAAAGGGTTGTTATTTGCTGATCTAAATGAACAATTCCCAAGCGGCCCAAAATACTTTTAATCTCAAATTCATACGCCCAAGCATTTCGATTACTCAACTCATCTATCAGATCATTAAGGTATTTTTCATCAATATCCTTGTTGATAATCGCTTCTTCGTATTTTCTAATCAGCTGCTGTTGCTCATTATCGATGGAGTAAATGAAATCACTAATCGTTTTCGCCTCATTAAACGAAGGGTCTTGCTCCAAATAACCAATGCGTAGATCTCGCTCTGACACAACCTTACCCTGACTAGGGGTGAGGCTACCCGACAGAATACGCAACAAGCTGGACTTACCTGTCCCATTAATCCCCAGCAATGCTACTCGATCACCTCTTTCAATACCCCAATAAATATCCTTAAAGAGCCACTGATCACTAAACACATGCCCCAACTGCTCCGTAGATAGTATACTCATTTTTGAAAAATTATTCTGATAGTCTCGTTCAATTACATGCAAAGGTACGTAAAGTGGCCCATTCTTAGACTTAAGCAATAGAAAATGAGCACTATCCCATCTAAAAAAGCATCGGGCTTAAATCAAATTCTCTACTTTAGCTGACAAATATTAAGGAACCTTTATCATTCTTTAAATAGCATCAAATCCATTTCATCAGTAAAGATTAAAGAAGAGACATGTTAAAAGAAGCCCAAACCATCATCGTCAGTAAGGAAGTGATACAGAAAAAAGTACGCGAGCTAGCAAAAAAGATTTCCCAAGATTACCGGGGAGAAGAACTTATTCTAGTTGGTGTTCTCAAGGGTGGTTTTATTTTTCTGGCCGACCTAGTCAGGGAAATCAGCATACCTGTAAAAATTGACTTTATTTCGGTTTCTAGTTATGGTAATTCATCCAAATCGACTGGTGTAGTGAAAATTCTGAAAGATATTGATATCGATATTTCCAACAAGCACCTACTCATTGTAGAAGATCTGATCGACACAGGCCTCACCTTAAGCCACCTAAAAGAGCTTTTCAAGATGCGTGGAGCTAAAAGCATCAAAGTCTGTACAATTCTGGATAAGCCATCTAAACGGCTCATTAGCCTAGTGGTAGATTACCCTGGTATTGAGATTCCAGACAAATTTGTAGTAGGATATGGGCTTGATTATGCAGAAAAATACCGTAGCCTCCCAGAGGTGCATGAACTTGATCCTAGTAAAATCGCTTAAAGACTAAGCTATTATTTATTAAGTATTTATATCAACAGGAGGTAGATCAAAAGCAACTGCATCATGAACAAACCCTCCCTTATGCGATCCATCGCAAAAAGGCTTTTTTTCTGATAAACCACAGCCACAAAAAGAAATGACATTTCTTCCCCCTAAATGATAGGGAGTACCATCCTTGTCCACCACCTCTATTTCCCCCTCAACTCGAAGAGGTCCATTATTCTTAACTGTAATCTTTGTCGTGGCCATTGCTTTTTATTTAAACAAAGATAAAAATTCTCAGTAGAGACAGTTTTACAAGCCTCGAATAAAAGTCCTAATTTTGGCCATTATCTACACAGAGGCCCATTTCGTCTTTTCATTTTCATTACACACCATGGATTATCAAGCACACACGCTTTCTAATGGCATTCGCCTGATCTCTGTTCCATCAAGATCTAACATTTCGCATGCATGCTTCTTAATCTATGCTGGATCTCGTGACGAAAAACCAGAAAAAAGTGGTTTGGCTCACTTTATTGAACATCTCATCTTTAAGCGTACGACCAAAAGAAATACCAACCAGATTCTGAATCGACTAGAACTAGTAGGCGCCGATCTCAATGCCTATACCACCAAAGAATACACCTGCATCCATGCCTCATTCTTAAATCCATACCTGGATCGCACCCTAGATTTATTTGAAGACTTGATTTTCCATTCCATTTTTCCAGAAGATGAAATGGCTAAAGAAACTGATATTATTTTGGATGAAATAGCCTCCTATCAAGACCAGCCAGATGAAGCAATCAATGATGACTTTGAGGATATGCTTTTTGATGGACATCCACTGGGAAAAAATATTTTAGGAACACCTGAAAGTGTCGGTTCCTTTAAGCAAGCTGATATTTTTGACTTTATAAAATCCCATTACCGAACAGATCACATGGTATTAGGGGTATCAGGCAACTATGATCACAAAAGATTAATCTATAAGGCTGAAAAATTTTTTGCAAAAGCTCCAAAAAGCAATGATACTACTGCTCATCAGGAAACAAACACCAATCCATACATTCCTCAAAAAAGAACGATCACAAAACCCATTAATCAAACCCATGGCGTTATTGGCACACGTTCCTATTCAGTTTATAGTCCACACAAAATTGGACTGTCACTCTTAAATAATTTACTTGGAGGAGCAGGGATGAGCTCAAGATTAAATCTTGAACTACGAGAGAAACATGGCATTGCTTATAACATCGAATCGAATTACACTCCATTTAGTGATACAGGTATTTTTTCAATTTACTTTGGTACAGATGTTGAAAAAACCGAAAAAGCACTGTACTTAATTCATCGCGAATTAAAAAAGCTTCGCGATAAACCCTTAAGCCACATACAACTGCATCAAGCCAAACAAAAATTTACTGGGCAAATTGCGCTAGCAGAAGAAAATCGACTGAACGTATTACTCTCTATGTCGAAAAGCATCCTTGATTATAATCGAGTAGATTCCTTAGAAGAAATTTTTAATCAAGTCTATGCAGTAACTGCTTCTCAGTTACTTGAAATTGCAGACGAAACATTTAATCCATCTAAACTGAGTGTCTTACTTTTCAAACCCAGTGAACCCCATTCTCTGGTACTTTAAACAAGCTTAAAAGTTCTACAAGTTTTTCCCAAGCTTTTCTAACATTTCAGTTGGGATTTTATGAACATCAACAATCAAAAATCCGTCTAAACTATCTGAGAATTTAGGGTCAATATTGAAACATATAATTTTGGCATTTAGCATCAAATACTGACGAAGCAATACCGGCACTTTCATCCGAGGGGTTGTTTCTACTTCGGCAATAAGACTGTCTAAATCTTTTAAATTATCGTGGGACTCCAAAAGTAAGTCTGCATCTATTTTTGAAAAGTCTACTTTAAACTTCTTCCGGGGTTTAACATAGCGAGCCAATTTATGATCAAAGTGATTTTTACTGATAAAATCAACGATCAACGATTTAGAAAATTTAGAAAAATGATTACTAATACTTACCGGACCAATTAAATATCGATATTGTGGATTAATTGTCAGATATTTTAAAATTCCCTTCCAAAGTAAAAAAAGGGGAAGTGGTTTTTGCTGATACTCCTTACGTATCCAAGATCGCCCCAACTCCAGGCTTTCTTGCAACACAGGATACAACGAACGCTTAATTCTAAAGAGCTCACTAAGATAAAATCCAGCTCGGCCCATACTATAGAAGATTTCATCCCCCTTGCCAAAACGATAAGCGCCAACAACCATTTTCGCATCCCGATCCCAAATAAATAAGTGATTGTAATAAATATCGTACTTATCTAAGTCTATTTTTTTATTGGTGCCTTCACCTACCTCCCTGAAGGTAATTTCTCTCAAACGGCCTATTTCCTTAATAATGTGTGGAATTTTTTGGGAGGGAACGATATAAACCTCATAATTTTTCTCGGTCCATACTTTATTATCTTCCAAATAGGCTATATCCTGTAAAATTGCATGAATAGAAACAGGCTGGACAATTTTCTCACGTCTCTTTTGAATCTTGAATAGATTACGCGGGCTAAAAATCTTTTTTTCATCTTCTAACCCGGCACCAAGGGCATAAGTTTTGGCCCTCAAGTAACCAAGTAAGTGGTTGATGTTTTGATAGGAAGGTATATCTTGAATATCAATAGGCTTGCCAATACGTACCCGAATGACATGGCCTTGTTTATTAAAGAGTTCCGAAGGTAGTTTTGCTGTACGTAAGGCAGGGTGGATCAAGCTCAGTAGATTAAATAAAAGTCCATTATTCCCATGAAAATAAACTGGAACAACCGGCACATTTGCCTTCAATATAAGTTTACCAACCACCGGATGCCACAATTTATCTGTGACTTGCTGTTTATTTATTTGATAAGTTGAAACTTCACCAGCAGGAAATATGCCAATGGGTGTTCCAGCCTGCAGCTGCTCAAGTGTATGTTTAATACCACTGATACTCGATGTGTGTTCTATATTTTCAAAAGGATTTACTGCAATAAAATAATCGCTCAGATTAGGGATTTTTTTTAATAAAAAATTGGCCATCAACTTGGCATCGGGTCGAACCGTACACAACAATTTCAAAAACACCAACCCTTCAATGCCTCCATATGGATGATTGGCAATAGCAATAAATGCCCCTCTTTCCGGAATATTGTTCAATTCAGTTTCATCAAAAGAAATCTTTACACCTATCAACTGAAGCACCTTGTCGATGAAACTAATTCCTTGCAAATGATGCGCCCTATCGAATACTTCATTCACCTCGTTGATCTTCATAATCTCCATTAAAAGCGAGGCTAGCCCAGGCATAGGAATTTTATCTAGGTTGATTGCTTTAGCGAAGTCTTTTTTGGTAATGATTTCCATTAGCGTAAATTTAAACAGGCTCTAATATTTTATCATGGTATCATGACCTCAAAATTACCGATAAATTTCACCCCGAATTTGGAAAAATCCATTTTACCCTATTTATACAAAAGGTAAAAGCAACCGATAAAACAAAAAGCACAAATGTCCGCAAACTTAAAGTGTGATAAATTTTGCAAATACCTATACAATCTCTAAATCAATGAAAAACTTCCTTAAATCCTATTTTGAATTTTCTAAAAAAGAATACAATGGCATTTTAGTTTTATGTCTATTGATTATCGTAATCCTATCCATCCCCAGTATCTATCGGCTATGTAATCAAACCCCATTTTATGAATTCAGCCAATTTGAACGGGAGATTGAATCATTTCGGTCATCTGCACAAGAATTAAAAAAATATGATCAAAGGGTCAACAAGGACTACAGCGCAAAAGAAATTTCAAGCCCACTTTACTTTGAATTTGATCCGAACAGATTACCTGAAACACAATGGCAAAAACTAGGCCTAACGGATAAACAAATTCGAGTAATCAAAAACTATGAATCAAAAGGAGGAAAATTCTACCGCAAAGAAGACCTACAGAAGATTTATTCCATCGGGCAGGAACAATATGCCAAGCTTGAACCCTACATTTCTATTAAGTCCGCATTAAGAAAAGAGGAACATGAAACCACATACAGATCCCAAGAGAAGCAAAAAACAAAAAATACTTTTGCACTAGTCAATATAAACGAAGCTGATTCTATACAATTAGAAACTATACGAGGGATAGGTCCCACATTTGCCCGCCGTATTATCAAATACAGAAGTCGTTTGGGCGGATTCCACAACAAAGAACAATTGCGTGAAATCTATGGCTTAGACTCTGCTAGATATGACCAAATAAAAGACCAAATAAGCGTGCTTGGTACGATACAAAAAATTAAAATCAATAGAAGTACATTTGATGAACTTAAAAAATACCCTTACCTTAATTATAATCAAATTAATGCGATTATCCAGTACCGAAATCAACATGGAAATTATAAAAACATTTATGAATTGAGTAAAATAGGTATTTTAACTCCTGAAAATCTACACAAAATGGCACCCTATCTGGACTTTCAATAATGCATTATAAAGCTGTAATCGGGCCGACTATATAAATTATTTTAATTTAAAAAAAATAAAAAATATCTAAAAAAAGGATTAATAATTAAAAAATTTTCGTAATTTTATTACACCAATCTTTAATACGCCACCCACAACGGACAAACAAATAAATTGCTAAAAATATAATTCAGGCCATATAAATATACTTTTAACACAACGAAGATTAGAATACTAGCTACGCATTTTTTCATATATTTCTAAAAAAGAAATTAATATATGCATCATGGATTCGAATCATTTTAATGATTTCAATAATTCTCAAGTAGCCGGGCTACCTGGGCATTTGAAAAAATTCATTGTGGAGCAACATTACGACCATTATACGCCGGTGGATCATGCAATATGGCGTTATGTAATGCGTCAAAATTATAGCTACCTAAAAGACATTGCTTATTACCCTTACATACCCGGATTACAAGCAGCGGGATTAAGCATTGAAAAAATACCGCATTTGCAAGAAATGAACGATGCTTTAGGAAAAATTGGTTGGGGAGCAGTAACAGTGGATGGATTTATTCCTCCTGCTGCTTTTATGGAGTATCAAGCTTATCGTGTTTTAGTTATTGCCGCCGATATCCGTCAGTTAGAACATATTGAATATACTCCCGCCCCTGACATCATTCATGAATCAGCAGGTCATGCACCAATAATTGCCGATCCAGATTATCATCAATACCTAAGCTACTTCGGATCAATTGGAGCAAAAGCAATCTTTTCTGCCAAAGATTTCCAACTCTACGAAGCCATTCGTAAGCTCTCTATACTAAAAGAAATGCCAGATGCTAATCCAAAAACAATACGCAAGGCAGAAGAAAAAGTAGAAAGCTGTCAAAAAAACTTAGGGGACCCCTCAGAAATGGCCCTACTAAGCCGCTTACACTGGTGGACTGTAGAATACGGTTTAATCGGAACCCTAGAAAACCCTAAAATATACGGAGCTGGATTACTCTCATCCATCGGTGAAAGTGCTAGCTGCATGAGCCCTAGCGTTAAAAAACTATGGTATACACTTGATGCTATTAATTATCCTTTCGATATCACTAAGCCTCAACCTCAGCTTTTTGTCACCCCTTCTTTCCAAAACTTGATTGATGTGTTAGAGCAATTTGCAAACACCATGGCTTTTCGTCGCGGTGGGCATGAGGGGCTTTTGAAAGCAATAAACTGCAAAAGTGTATGTACAGCAGTTTACAGTTCTGGATTACAAATTTCTGGCATTTTCACAGATATACTATCAGATAGCCAAATACTCTCATGGATTAAAACCACCGGACCAACTGCACTCGCATATAATCATAAACAACTAACAGGTCATGATAAATGCTATCATCAAAATGGTTTTTCTTCACCTGTTGGAAGACTAAAAGATTATAAAAAACCTTTGGAAGATTTTTCCTCAACCGAACTGAAAAATATAGGCGTTGAAATTGGACAGACAACTGATCTATATTTCCTAAGTGGCATACATGTTCATGGAACTATCAAAAACATTGAACAACAAAAAGAAAAAGTTATCCTAATTAGCTTTTTGAATTGTACAGTCAAGAGTGACAAGGGTGAGATTTTATTTGAGCCAAACTGGGGTGTATATGATATGGCCGTTGGCGAAAAAATATCCTCCGTTTTTTGTGGGGCAGCTGATAAAGATTCTTTTGAAGAAATCACTTTTATTTCCAAAACAATAACACATCACCCTGTTTATGATGATAAGGCAAAACAGTATCACAAGCTGTTCCAAATCATCCGTGATTGTAGAGAAAAACACACCAATTATGAACAAATCCCCTTTGTCTGGAATGAATTAAAGAAAAATTTTAAAAACGACTGGCTCTGCGCCCTAGAGATAATAGAATTACTCGAACAACATAACCTGTTGCCCGAAATAGCTGGGGAAATACGAGCCAATTTGGAGCAGAAAACCAAAAATGAATCGGATAAAACGAAATTGATTTATGATGGTTTTCATCTAATCAAAAATCCAGTATTCAATTAACCATTAATTAGGAAGATATGAACATATTAGTGACGGGAGCCAGTAGTGGCATTGGTTTTGAGGCTGTTTTAGAGCTTATAACAAGTAATAATAATAGGGTAGTTGCTCTAGCCCGTTCTGAGGAAAAACTGCACAAGCTAAGTAAGCTCGCAAAAAAGAAAAATCCGGAATGTATCCTACACCCAAAAAAATTTGACATTATTCATGATGATTATGATACCAAACTTATTCCCTTTTTAAAAAAACATCTTGGTTCGGTTGATATTCTAATCAATAATGCAGGTTCGTTGGTTAATAAGCCCTTTGAAGAATTGTCACAGCTCGATTTTGTTGATATGCTACAGTATAATTTTTTGGGACATGTTAAAATGATCCAACATATTTTACCTCATGTGAATGAAAACGCACATATTGTCAATATTGGAAGCATGGGTGGTTTCCAAGGAAGTATTAAATTTCCGGGACTAGTGGCCTATTCTGCAAGTAAAGCAGCGCTACATAGTCTAACAGAGTGTCTGGCCACCGAGCTGAATGATTACAAAAAGATAAAAGTAAACTGTCTGGCATTGGGTTCTGCACAAACAGAAATGTTAGAAGAGGCTTTTCCAGATTACAAATCACCCGTGACAGCCTTCGAAATGGGTAAATTTATTGCAGAATTTGCTCAAACTGGGCATAAATTTTTCAATGGAAAAGTTATACCCGTTGCTGTTACAACACCATAGAACAGATGATAATCACTCTTAATGAAGAGCTTTGTCTAAAGTTTATTTTATTTTGCTCTTTTGGTTATTTTTGGCTACAATTTCGTTGGATTTTTTCACCATAGCGCCCTGCTATGGCTCCAAAATCCGCTTCATTTCGCTCAAAAATAACCGGCAATAGCTTCATAAAATAAACTTTAGACAAGCTCGATGTTTCAAAGAAAAAGCCACAATATTGACGTGGCTTTTTCTGAATTAATGGCAAGACCTAAACACGACAGGCTCGTCCTTTACAGCCATAAAGAAGGCTCTAGTCATTCTTTTTACCTCCTAAAAGCACTATTTCATTCACCACCACTTCGGTCACATATCGCTTGGTACCATCCTTGGCTTCATAACTATGCGTTGTTAAACGACCACCTACAGATATTTCCTTGCCTTTTTGAATGTATTTCTCAGCAATATCTGCCTGTTTTCCCCAAAACACAAGCTGATGCCATTGGGTTTGTTCAATCTTTTCATTATCTGCATTGCGATAAATTTCATGCGTAGCGATGTTTAATCGAGCAACCTTCTTTTGGTCACTAAATATTTTTATCTCTGGATCACCTCCAGCAAAACCCATCAAACGAACACTGTTTTTTAATGTACTCATTGGTTTAAAATTTAAATTGTTGGATCATTTTTATTACCTATTGGTTCCAAAAATGTATATCCTTCGAAAACTAAATCGGTTAATAAGTAATTCTATTCGGCTATTTGCGTTTATAAGTAATTAAAAATGGATATCGTTTCTCGTTTTAAAAACAACACCCACATGAGTGAAGTAAAAAAGTGCTTAGATTGCAATGAGATCATCTATGGCAGAACGGATAAAAAATTTTGTACAGATCAGTGTCGAAATCATTACAATAACCAACGAAATTCCGATAGTCCACTAGTACGAAACACCAATCGTATTTTGCGTAGAAATCGCCAAATTTTGGAAGAATTAAATCCCTCAGGAAAAACCAAAGTCCAACGTAAACATCTGACAAATAAAGGATTCTATTTTGACCATATTACAAGTATTTATCATACTCAAACTAACAAAACATACCTTTTCTGTTATGAATATGGATACTTACAAATCCATGAAGATGAATTTTTATTGGTTAGAAAAGAGTTGTAGTTCATGCCCATACATAGCCCATCATATAGCCATCAAATGTTTCAAAATAAGCATCAAAACAGCTGACAGAATCTCTATTAGCCAAGTTGACTTTTGCTCTTGCACTTTGCTGATAGCTGAAAGGACTTAATTGAATATCTCTTAGGGAAGTTTTTCGCTTACCATTAAGTTTAAATACAGCTTCTTTAATGCACCAACAGGCATACAGGTGTGCTTTACGATTATTGATATCAACAAAAGATAATTCTGCAGGAGAAAGAAATTTATGAGCAAGCTGCACAATTTTTGGATCCATTTGCTCAATATCAATACCTACTGGACACGTCTTACTAATCATTACAGCTGCATAAGCTACAGAATGACTGATCGAAATAAAATAGGGAAAGTCCACTAAATAAGGTTTTCCATGTTCATCCACACGATATTCGATATATTCCTTCGTATTTAACATGGCTGCAAGCAAAACCCGAGCACTAAGCCAATGCAATTTTCGCTTTTTATGAAGAAAAGACTGCAAAAGCTTTTCCTCTGACTCCCTTAACTGAATTTGGGAGCGAAGTACTTCAACAGATTCCTCAATTTTCCAAATAGCGAGCCTCGTATCCTGATCAATCTCCTTCCGAAAACAAATAGCCATAACAATCAGTAAAACTAAACCCCAGCTTTTAAGCAAGCCCAATCCTTACCTTCCGAAAAACGAGCAATAAGCATGGCTGCTACGGTATCTCCAGATACACTCAAGAGCGTTGCAATGGGATCTAGTAGGGTACTGATAATAATGGCAATAGATAGTGCCTCCATAGGTAAGCCATACATAGCAACAACCAAAGCTTCTCCAATACACCCCCCATTAGGAACTCCTCCTTCTGCCACACTAACAATAAGGGATATTCCAATGGCTAAGAGAATCGTATCTACGTCTGTCAAATCTTTGCCAAAGACGGCAAAAAGCACCACAATTTTGATAATCGATAATACGCTCGATCCTTCTTTATGAAGCGAAGAACCCAACGGAATCACAATATTTCGAATATAAGCCGGAATACGCATCTTTTCGGCTGCTTCTAAATTGGCCGGAACACTGGCAATACTACTACAAGTACCTAATGCAGTTAATGAAGGTGTAATATTGTTCTTCCAGTAAACTTTTACAGCAGAAACTCCACCCGCAATAAATGCATACAGACTAAAAAAAGCCACAAAATAAAAAAAGCTAATACCATAACCCAAGCCCACTGACTTGGCATATATACCAAATAAATCTGGACCAAATACCCCCACCTGATAGGCAAAATGAGCCCCCAACCCTAATGGAGCAAACTTCATAATCAACTGAAGTAGCTGTTTCATCATTTCATTTCCAGCATTTAAAAAACGACGAAAATCTTCCCCCACTTGCTGTGCACGCAATGTGGCAATACCAACCAGAAAAGAAAAAAG
This sequence comes from Pedobacter sp., assembly GCA_008015505.1. GTDB lineage: Bacteria > Bacteroidota > Bacteroidia > Sphingobacteriales > Sphingobacteriaceae > Daejeonella. The sequence continues at coordinate 19,067 of SSFR01000018.1, read as the reverse complement.
TGTAAAAGCCAGCATGTTTTTTCTAGAAATTAAATCAGAAAAATCATCCACGGTCAGCAGTTTTGTTATCTGGTCTCCAATAGTCCCTTTTTCTATCGATTCAAGAGGAGACATACTAAGTATACCTGCATTTTGATGTACAGGAAATAATAATGCGGCCAGAATAGCCAACAAAGCAGCAATAAACATTGTACTTAAAAAAACAAAAATCATAATGATGAGCAGGCGCCCAATCTTTTCTGATTTTTCAATATTTGCTACCGAGGATGCAATGGCAAAAAATATCAACGGTATTACAGCTGTAAAAAGTAAATTCAGAAATAGATCTCCTATAGGCTTAATCACTTCAACTTGCTTCCCCAACATTAAACCTGATATACTACCTACAACAATACCACACAACAAAAAAATAATACTGCTATAGTTTTTTAGAAGATCTTTTGATTCCAATTCTATTTCAATTATAAAGCCAATTGAGCCGAAATTTCTAACATTCGTTCAATTGGCTTTTTTGCTCTATCAATAATATCCATCGGCACATTTACCTCTGGTAATTCATTTTTTAGACAAATATATAGTTTTTCTAATGTATTGAGTTTCATATGTGGGCACTCATTACACGCACAGGTATTATTTGGAGGTGCAGGAATAAATGTTTTGTGAGGACTAGCTTTCTCCATTTGATGAAGAATACCACTTTCTGTAGCAACAATAAATGCTTGTGCAGAATTTTTCATCGTAAAATTTAGTAAACCAGTCGTAGATCCAATATAATCAGCCATTTTTAAAACGAATTCTTCACACTCTGGATGCGCAATGAATAATGCATCGGGGTATTTTTGCTTCAGCCCGAGAATACGTTGACGAGAAAAGATTTCATGAACCATGCATGCGCCATTCCATAAAATCAACTCTCTACCCGTTTTTTTGGCCACATAAGCCCCTAAATTTTGGTCTGGTCCAAATATGATTTTAGCGTCTTTGGGCAAACTATTTACAATCTGAATTGCATTTGATGAAGTACAAACAATATCACTCATCGCCTTTAATTCTGCCGTACAGTTTACATAAGTTATCACCAAATGATCTGGATAACGTTCCTTAAACTTGGCAAACAAATGTGGTGGGCAACTATCAGACAAAGAACAACCCGCTTTCAAATCAGGCAATAAGACTTTTTTCTCCGGAGACAATATCTTGGCTGTTTCGGCCATAAAATGAACCCCTGCAAAAACAATGATATCCGCACTGGTTTTTGCTGCTTCCTGGGATAATCCCAAACTATCGCCCAAGTAATCGGCTATATCCTGAATGTCTGGTTCTTGATAATAATGAGCCAATACGACTGCATTCTTCTCTTTTTTGAGTTTTTCAATTTCATTGAACAAATCTAGTTTGGGATCAATCCATTCTGTTATAAACCCATTTATGATTAACTCTTCGAAGGTATTCATTTATCAACGCTTTAATAAAAACAAGATTTTTTATAAATAGATATTTACGATTTATTAAGGTGTGAGTGGTGTGAAAAATTCACATCTAATTTATTTGACTATGTGGTTATACTCACCTTACTAACAATTTGTAAACAAATTTATAGTTCCAATATCCTGATAGTCAAATCATATTATTCTCGTAATAGCTATTGTGATTTTTTTTATGTGAATTATTTATAATCAAGTAAGTGGTGGATTACTTGGGGTAAGTATGCGTAAAACTTTTACAAAAATAATTCAAAAATAGGTCGATCAGAGAAACATCTGAATGTTTTAAAAAAGAACCAACGTCATATTTGAAGAAGTAAACAGCTAAAAGGTAGTTATTAACAACTTGCTGGAAAAACGATTCGAATAAATCATTATATCTGATCCTTCGTGTATAATGGATACGCACTTTTTTGGATCTTATCCAAATCCCCTTATTTAAGACGTAGAAAGTATAGACTCACTGTAGCAAAAGAGAGTAGACCACAGACCAGTACCCGTCACACCCTATTTTATAATGATCAATAGAGATCTTTCAATGGATTGTTAAGCACTTAATTTCTTTCCTTCAAGCTTTTTCCACCTAAAATCAGGCGTTTATTCACAGCGTAACAATAACAATTTATTATTTAAATAAACATTTATGATTTATTAGCGTGTGAGTTATGTGAAAAAATGATACGTGCTTTGTATTGATATAATGAGTTTTCCATATTTGTTAACAACTTGTCAACAAATATCTAATCATATCTATTTGATAATCAGAATTTAAAATTTTTTAAAGTCCATATTTATTTTTTGTTTGTGTATTTTTTGTAAATCATAAATTGTGAATTATTGATGATAATTATGACCAAAACTTTTTAAAAAAAGTAGTGAACGAATTAGAGTCAATTAATTGTGTTTTTGTTTTCAAAAAACGACCAACGTTTATTTCTCAGAAATCAACATCTTTGATGCTGTTATTAACATTTTGTCTAAAACGTTTGGGCAAAACTAGGGTGTCTCATGAAGGATGTTGATTTTTTAATTATTGGATCAGGGATTGCAGGTTTAAGTTTTGCCTTGAAAGCGGCCAAACATGGAAAAGTGCTCATTGTCACTAAAACAAATGAGGATGAATCCAATACCAAATATGCTCAGGGTGGAGTCGCAGTAGTAGTGAATAAAGCAGATTCTTTTACTAAACATATAACAGATACACTAATTGCCGGTGATGGATTGTGTGATCCCCATATTGTGGAGCTTGTTGTTCGAGAAGGGCCCGAACGTATTAAAGAGATCATTAGGTATGGAACCAATTTTGATACCACAAATGAAGGATTATTTGACTTGGCTAAAGAGGGTGGGCATTCTGAGCATCGGGTGTTACACTATAAGGATATCACGGGTTTTGAAATTGAAAGAGCACTTTTATCAAAAGTGCATAGAAACCCCAATATCGAAGTGCGGACGCATTTTTTTGCCGTTGAATTGATTACTCAGCATCATATAGGCAAGTTTGTTGATAAAAACTCAACAGATATTGTTTGTTATGGTATTTATGCGCTTGATACCATTAAAAACAAAGTAGAGAAATTATTAGCCAAGGTGACAATTTTGGCTTCAGGTGGTGCTGGGCATATCTATTCGGCAACAACTAATCCAGTAATAGCTACTGGTGATGGTACAGCCATGGTCTATCGGGCCAAAGGAAAAGTAAGAAATATGGAATTTATCCAGTTTCATCCGACGGCTTTATATAATCCAGGAGAATACCCATCATTTTTGATTTCGGAGGCAGTTCGGGGTTTTGGGGGTATTTTGAGAACCAGGGATGGTCAAGAATTTATGCAAAACTACGATCAACGACAATCATTAGCTCCTCGTGATATTGTAGCTCGAGCCATTGATTCCGAAATGAAAAAATCGGGCGATGATTTTGTTTATCTGGATATTAGACATCGTTCAAAGTCAGATATACTTATTCATTTCCCAAATATCTATGCTAAATGCTTAAGTGTAGGGATCGATATGACCAAGGATATGATTCCGGTAACGCCAGCAGCCCATTATATGTGTGGTGGTGTACTGGTTGATGAGCATGGCAGATCATCGATTCATCGTCTATATGCTTGTGGCGAATGTGCTTCCACGGGTTTACACGGAGCCAATCGTTTAGCTTCTAATTCATTATTGGAAGCGACTGTTTTTGCACACCGTATTTATAAGAATGCGATAACCCTAGTAAAAAAAGTAATAGATATTCCAGAAATTCCCGAATGGGATGAAACCAATACGATCTTATCGAATGAAGATATTTTGGTAACACATAATCTTCGTGAGACCCAAAAGGTGATGAGTGATTATGTGGGAATTGTTCGTTCTGATTTTAGATTGGAACGAGCCATGCGTAGGTTAGGCTTATTGTATGAGGAAACAGAAAGTTTTTATAAAAAAACTAAACTATCTGTTAAATTGTGTGAGCTCCGAAACGTCATTCAAAATGCATATATCGTTGTTAAATCTGCCCGAATGCGTAAAGAAAGTAGGGGATTACATTATACAACCGATTATCCAAAGCATGGGGAAAGTAGCTGTGACACTGTGTTTTAAGCACTTAACTTTGTGACACCTTGAAAAACTCGAATACCTACTTTTTTATTATATCATTATTGACCGTTTCAGTTTTCTTTTGCCTTTGTTCCATTGTTGTTGCTAGTCCAGTATATTCATTAGTCCAAAGAGATACATCAATTACTGATTCAACTAATCAAAAAGACATTGTAGATTTACTTCATAGTATTCTAAAAACGAAAACTAAAGTAGAAGAACATAGGGCAAAAAAGAAGCTAAAACTTTCTATTGCTCCCTTTGTGGGTTATACACTTTCAACGGGTTTTGCAGTAGGTTTGAGTGGGATTGCGGCATTTTATACAACAAATAGTCATAAAGAGAACGAATCGGTAATTAATTTTCAGACCTTATATGACTCCCATGAACAACAGACCTTCATTACGCAATCCAATATTTTTACACACCTAGATCAGCTTAAATTTGTAACTGATTTAAGATGGAGTAAATATCCAACCACCACTTATGGACTAGGGAATAAAACTACTGCATTAAGGGCCGATAGTATGGTTTATAATTATTTTAGATTATATCAAACTGTACTAAAAAAAATAACGCCTAATTTGTATTTAGGAGGAGGGTATTGTTTGGATTATCATTATAACATAACAGAACATAGTTCGCTCAATCACCGGGCTTCTCCTTATTACCGATATAGTAGAAATAAAAAAAGCTACTCATATTCTTCTGGGCTTAATCTAAATTTTTTATTTGATACGCGAACTAGTCCTATTAATCCCTTAGGGGGGGCGTATGTTAATATTTTTGGTAGATATAACTTACCATTTTTAGGTAGTGATTCTAGATGGAGTAGCATCCAGATCGATGCTAGGAAATATTTTAAGTTATCTAATCATTCAAAAAATGTATTGGCTTTTTGGGGTTACTTTTGGCTAAGTATAGCAGGTAAGCAGCCATATTTTGACTTACCTAGCACAGGAAATGATACCTATAATAATACTGGTCGGGGTTATGTGGTTGACCGTTTCCGAGGAACAAATATGCTTTATTTGGAAAGTGAGTATCGTTTTGGTATCACAAAAAATGGTCTATTAGGTGCAGTAGTTTTTGCCAATGTACAAAGTTTTCCTAATCGCATTCTTGCGCCAACCAGGACTTTTATACCAGCCGCCGGGGCGGGTTTGCGTATTAAAATGAACAAATATTCAAATACCAATTTGGCGATTGACTATGGCGTGGGCATTGAGGGTTCCCATGGAATTTTTGTCAACTTGGGCGAAATTTTTTAATGGGGACATTGTTCTACTTTCCTCGTGAAATTTTAATACTCACCACATTTGATACTGTACTTTCATTTTTCATTCGATCTAATGCTGTAACGGTATAATGATACCGGTGATTAGGAAGAGCTGTGGTATCTATAAAACTGGTTTTGGCCGACTCAAAGCTAATTTTCAATATATTTTTTGGTGTGTTGGTATTCACAGTTGCATCGTCATTGAAACGATAAATGACATAGCCATAAGCTAGTTCATTGTCGATGGCCTTTGAAGGTGGGGCCCATTTTAGTACAGGAACTCCTTCTTTTACATCTAACTCGACTTGTAAAGATTGTGGTGGATTGGGTGGAATATTATCCAACCAGGGCATCGTTGGTGTTAGGGCGGGGTATTTGTAGAAATCATCACGCAGTGCGGTATTAAGCCCAGCCAAATTCTTGATTAATGATTTTGAGCTAAAAAACACGCTTCCTGTAACATTTGGGTTATTTCTGAGGTATCGAATTTGATTAGGAATTTGTTGTGGATCTAGCCATCCTCCCCTTTTTTCTGCTGCACGGTAAGCGGCTAGTCCAATGTATAGATGGCGGTTGAAGGCGTTTTTACCCCACCAGTCTACAAGTTTCTCATAAGGAGCAGCTTTGTAATAAAATGGGAAATAGATTTGAGGATTAATGTAGTCTATCCAGCCCATTTGAGCCCATTTGCGTGCATCTGCATAAAGTCTACTGTAACCATCGAAACCGTTACTTTCCGACCCATTAGGATCTTGTGAAATATTGCGCCAAATACCAAAGGGGCTTATACCGAACTTGATATATTTTTTGGCTGTATGTATGCTATCTGATAAACGCTGTATTAGGGTATCTACATTATGACGGCGCCAATCTTCAATAGAATCAAAGTGGCTATTATATTTTTTGTATGTATTTTCATCAACTAGGAAGAGGCTTTTTTGTGGATAAGTTTCTTTGGGATAGGGATAAAAATAATCGTCAAAATGTACACCATCAATGTCGTAATTCCGGACTACATCCATGATTACATCAATGATGTATGATTGTACTTCAGGAATTCCTGGATTAAATAATTTTTTACCATCGTATGTAAAAAACCAATCTGGCTTTTGTTTGGTGATGTGCTTTTCGTTGGTATTGGCATCAATAAGATCAAAAGTGGCACGATAAGGATTAAACCAGGCATGCAATTCCATTCCGCGTTCATGAGCTTCTTTTATAGCAAACGCTAGGGGATCATAATAAGGGGAAGGCGCCTTGCCCTGTGTCCCGGTTAAATATCGGCTCCATAACTCCCTACTTTTTCCATAAAAAGCATCTGCAGCAGGTCGTATTTGTAGCATGATGGCATTGATTCCACTTTTTTGATGTTCATCTAGTAATTGGACAAGTTCTTGTTTTTGTAGTTCTGTATTAAGATTTCCTTTCGAAGGCCAATCGATATTAGCAACAGTAGCTACCCATACGCCACGGAATTCCCGTTTTGGTGGTTCATGGGTTGAATTAATGATGAAGCTATCATGAGGGGAATTATTCGCTATTTTTTCGCTTGTTGCATGGCGTTTATGACCCCGCTTTATGCGATTTTTTTTTCCTCTTTTGGGTTTGTCGTTTGGAAAACTCAGAGGTTGTTTTTTAAAGTTTTCATCGGTATTCTTATCCCTTTCTGCAAAGCATGGGGTTGGGGAGAGGCTCTTGAGCGGTTCCGCTAAGTTTACAAGTATTTGTGGGTGATCTTTCAGGACAGCTTCAGGGGTTTGTCCGAAGAAGTTAGAAAAATTAAATAACAGTATAAGTAGGGGTATCTTGTTACGCATCTAAATGAATTTTAAACAAGCTCAAAGATAAAAAATCAGCTCAAGGACTTCATTTTTCAAGTAGGAGCAATTATTGTAAGAATTTTGAGCAATGGAAGAAAGCAAACCACTACTTTCTTCCATTGTTGCATTAGTTTGCGTGATGGTTACATATGTCCTTTACAGATCATCAACTTTAGATTCAAGAGCGATTTGTATGGATGAAGGTAAATTGCTCAATAGATTATATCCTGTAGCCATTTCAATTGCATTAACTGATGTTCTATAGCGTTTCCAGTCTGGGCTGATGGAATTATCATTCGGTGTATCTACTGCGATTACTCGCGTACCGGTATTGATACGATTGAAGTCATTAGATCCATTTGGAATGATAACAATAACCTTCCAAATATGACTTGGCACTTTGATTTGTTCGCCATTATCATCTATGCTTTCTTTATATCCATTTCTGCCAGTTCCTCCAGTGCCGTAAGTGCCCATAACGATGTATGCTTCATTCCCATTTTGAACAAGCGAACGGGTATAAGCCTCTAAATTACCCCAGGTTTGCTGATTATTCTGGGGCGCTTGAGGAATAATGTTTGTCATTAAAAATGTACTATTATTGGCTTCTGTAGAACTTGTTCTGTCTCCAGAAGGGCAATCATGCCCACGATCAAATCCTGAATTGACATAGCTACTAGCAGTTACTTGATACCAAGATGCCGGTAAATAGGTATCCGGTCTAAAACTATTTCTTCGTTTAACAGAACCTAGGTTTGAGGCATCTAGATGCCAACTTACCCAATTTGGAATATGGGTGGTGTTATTGTATGATAATTCATAGTATGTTTTATCCATCAGGTATTTATCGGGAGATAATACACTGGCCTCTGCATTGTCCGGGTTCCCTAATAATAGGTTATCATCATCGTTTGTGGATCCTTTTCCATGTTCTGTTACAGGATCTCGGAGGTCTATTGTAAAGCTCTTTAGGAGTAATCGATTTTTTCCAGTGTCAGATTTTCTGATTTCAAATCTCAAATTGCCAGTTCTATTCACTTGAAATGTGGATGTAACAAAAGTAGTACTGGCACAAGTAACTGTAGTACCGACTTGTTTGTAAGAATTACCCTGATCGTCTGAAATCCATAGCGTCCAGCTTGATGGACTATCTGTATTAAAAACGGCATGTTTAATACTTACAGTAAATGGATTGGCTATATTAACATCAAAATGCATACCTATTGAGCTCTCATTTGACATGCGAATACATTGATTCGAAGCTTCTCGATGAATAAGGGCATTATTCAAATACCAAAGTCCAGATGAAAGCAACACATCGCCATTAGCATAATAGGATTTCACTCCTTTTTCGAATGATTCACGGAAGAGCTGACGTTTGAAGTTAACGGGTGTATCCGGAGTACTTAAAAAATTGATCTCATGATCATTTTTTTTTGAGTCAATGTTTTGAAGTGGCGCTTTTGAACACGAAAGGTCGAAAAGAGTTAAAATGAGTAAATAGGTTAATAATTTTTTCATAAAGTATTTTTATTTATAAGTTTAATTAATTTTACTTTTTGTGAAAATATTTAATTTATTAAACAATAAAAACATTTTATTGGGCGTATTAAATATTGAGTTTGTAATAAAGGAGGGTTGGTTGGGGAATTATTTTGAGTAGTATCTGGTAGAATAGCTTACTTTTACAGCGTTTTTCGAGGGAATTGTGGCTTTTTCAGTGTTCCCAATACTAGACAAATAAAGAAATATGACGACTATTCATAAAGAGGGCTATACTTCCATTGCGATTTGTATTCTTTTAATTTTTGTACTAAATACACTAGTACAGTTTTTTTTACCTGATTTTGTCTTCTTTCGCTGGGCGATTTATATTTTTTCTGGGATTTTGTTTATTACTGTTTTACAATTCTTTCGTAGTCCAAATGTTAAGGTAATTCCCAATGAAAAACATATTCTTTGTCCAGCGGACGGGAAGGTGGTAGTTATAGAAGAAACGGAAGAAACAGAATTCTTGAAGGATCGTCGCGTACAGATATCCGTTTTTATGTCACCAGTCAATGTGCATGTGAATCGACTTCCTGTTGGTGGTGTGATAAAATATAGTAAATACCACCCGGGTAAATTTTTGGTTGCTTGGCATCCAAAGTCCTCTACAGAGAATGAGCGAACAACGGTTGTGATAGAAGATAATAAGGGTATGAAAGTACTTGTTAGACAAATTGCTGGGGCGCTAGCTAGACGAATTATTTGCTATGCCAAGCCAAACGACCAGGTAAAGCAGGGGCAGGAGTTTGGCTTCATCAAGTTTGGATCACGTGTAGATGTGTTCCTACCTGTAGGATCGGATATTAATGTTAAATTGGGAGATATCGTGAAAGGTGGTATTACTGTTTTAGCTACAGTGAAGTAAAAACTGGATTTATTTTAGGGGCTCTTGGAGTGGATTTTCTGTGCCGGTATGTTGGTGGAGGTATATAGTTTTTGAAGGAAGGGCAAAGTGGGCGCCATGTCCTATTACAATGTCAATAATTTTGTAATTAATTTCTTCACGGATATTTAGGTACTTGGCATCATCAATAACACCTATATAGTATCGTACGAGTAGATTTAATGAAGACTCGCCAAACGATTCAAAATGAACAAAAGCTTGGCTAGCATGTCGGTGTTGATTGATGCATTGCGTGATTTCCTTAGATATGGCCATCATGATGGTAGGAGGGGTATCATATTGGAGGTTTAGATAGAACTTCATGCGACGAAGGTTACGAAGCGTGAGATTTTCCAATGGTGTATCGATCATTTTGCTGTTTGGAATGACAACAACAGTTTTATCCGTGGTGCGCAGAAGTGTACTTCTAAAACCAACTTTTTCTATAGTGCCTTCATACTTATCCACGCGAATCAAATCTCCAGTAACAAAGGGTTTGTCTGCAAAAATGGTAAAAGAGCCCAATAGATTTTGTAGTGTATCTTTTGCTGCAAGGGCAATGGCGATACCACCTATTCCAAGCCCAGTAATTATGGCCGCTACGTTTACTTCACAAACGAGTTTCAGGGCAATAAATACACCTATGATGATCGTTGTAATTTTACTGAGTTCTTTTACAAATGGAATGATCTGATCATCTGTTTTTGATTTAGTAACGGACGCCTTGCGCATCAAAACATGGGCTACTGAATCAATAATGCGTAAAATGATCCAAAAGGTGGATAAAATGAGGAAGAATAAGAAGAGTTTATCGATAACATTGACAACTCGAATTTGATAATAAGTCGTTACATTATTAATGATATTTTCACGAGAAAAGAGCACTTCTTTTAGAGGGTAGTCAAGCTGATTGATGGCCCAATAGCATACTACAGACATGATTAGCAACTCGATAGGACGAAGTAAGAGAGAAACAAATACCAGCGCACTGGAATTAGTTCCATTTTGAGTAAACAGGCGAAAAAATAGTTTACTTATTCCACGAGAGAATATTCTTTTGAATACCAATCCTAGAGTAAAAATAATAGCAAAGAGGACGTAATCGTGTATGCTATTTCCAAATATGATGTGATCGAAGATTTCCATGGGTAGTATTCTTCCAGGACAAATTAAAAATGATTTAACGAAATTAAAGGAAAGCATTAGAGATTTTTTTGAAACAAAAAACCTCTCATTCTTTTTTAGAATGAGAGGTAAAAAATAAAAATGAAAATTAAACTTACGCTCTTTTAGACTTAATTCGAGCAGCTTTTCCTGTCAATTCGCGTAAATAAAATAGTTTAGCCCTTCTAACTTTACCTAAATTATTTACATCAATTCTATCAATATTTGGGGAATTGATGGGAAATATACGCTCGACACCCACCCCGTTTGACATTTTACGTACTGTAAATGTTTCGGTTACTCCTTTACTGTTACGTTGAACGACAACACCTTGATAAACTTGGAGACGCTCTTTATTTCCTTCGCGAATTTTGTAATGAACACTAATCGTATCACCAGCTTTAAAAGCGGGATGTTCTTTTTTGACAATTGCTTGTTCTTCTACAAATTTTATTAAATCCATGATACTGAGCTCTTAATTCGTTTTATTTAAAATAATAAATAAATAAAATCGGACTGCAATTTAAGAAAAAAAAAATGAGCTTTCAAAGAATGTAGATAAACTAATATTCACTGAAAGCTCATTTGACCAGAATATAGGCCGATGATTATTGTTTTAATCGTATATAATCAGCCATAATTTTTAAGCATTCATTTTGGGTAAAGTCAAAGTCATCTTTGTGTTTGGTGTCTGTTTCTCCTTTTTTCAAAGGCGGTAAGCCAGTTGCTGCGCGATGCTGGTTTGTTTTGGCTAATGCTTTGGCTTCTTGCTCATCGCGTTCTTTTTTGAGTTGAGCTTCGTTAAGAGATACTGAGCCTTCAGTATCACCTTTTTTTATTTGAGCAATATCATCAAGCAGGTTTTTGTACTCAGTAGAACTGTTCATTCGCTTATCATGAGCAACTACCAGTTGTTTTTTTATTGGGGAAATATCAGAGAATGTTGTATAACTACAAGGGTTAATCGTATCCCATGGTAAAGCCGACCTTTGGGAACTTTCGCCGTATTTATCTGCGGGGTATACCATGGGAAAGGATACATCGGGAATTACGCCTTTATGCTGAGTGCTGCTTCCACTAATTCTGTAAAATTTGCTAATGGTTAGGTTGATCTGACCAAATTGAGGCGCATTTGCAGAAATATTAATATTCTCATTCTTATCTCCTTCGGCGATTTGTAGCTTCTCTACAGGGCTTAGAAGTTTGGAAACATCAACCTGCTGTTGTACCGTCCCTTTGCCGTAGGTTTGAGTACCCATGATAATACCCCTACCATAGTCTTGTATGGCCCCTGAAAAAATTTCTGAAGCGGAAGCACTAAAACGATCAACAATAACCCCTAATGGGCCACTCCACTCTATAGTATTGTTTCGATCCATTTGAATATCAACATTGTTTCGAGTATCTCTAACCTGTACAACAGGACCAGTTTTAATAAATAATCCGGTTAAGCTAACAGCTTCTTGTAAGGAGCCACCACCATTGCTTCTTAAATCAATGATAACGGCATCGACCTTGTTGTTCTTAAGTGTATCAAGGAGTAAATGGACATCTCGAGTAGTGCTTTTATAATTGGGATCTCCGGCTTGATAGGCATTCCAGTCAGCATAAAAAGCAGGAATCTGAATAATTCCGATTTTATAGGTTTTCCCAGCTTGAGTGATGGTTTTAATCACTTTTTTAGCAGATTGCTCTTCTAAGACGATTTTATCGCGTGTAATTTCTATAATTTGGGGTGCAGAAGAGAGCTCTTTGCCTGCAGGTATAATTTTCAAGCGAACAATAGTTCCTTTAGGGCCTTTAATTTTAGAAACAGTAGCGTCTATTCGCCAACCAATAACATCTACAAACTCCCCGTCCTTACCTTGTGCTACACCAACAATTCGATCGTTTGCATGCAGGTTATTGGCTTTAAATGCAGGCCCCCCAGGAATAATTTCGACGACTTTAACTACTTCGTTATCTAATTGTAAACGGGCTCCAATCCCTTCGAAGGTTCGGGCAAGCCCTTCGTTGAATTCCTGTGCTCTAGCGGGTACAAAGTAATTCGTATGTGGGTCAATAGACTCTGTAAAGGCGCTCATCAGGATTTGGAAAACATCCTGATTGTTTGTTTTACTAGCCTGTGTTAATAGATTTTCATACCGTTTTTTGATAGTTTCGACATTCTTAGCTTCGTCTGTGCCTGTTATTTTTAGATTCAATAGATCATATTTAACACGCTTGGTCCAAAGGGTATTGGACTCAGTTTTTGAAGTAAACCAGGGCAATTTTTCCCGATTATAAATCAAGGTATCTTTGACATTGAAATCAAATGGATTGTTAACCTGAGAAAGCGCAAATTGAACACTCTCATTATAGCGCTTTTGATATACATTGAAGATATAGTAGGGCACACTTAGATCTCCTGAGCGAAAATCATCATCAAAGAAGTATCGGTATTTTTCAAAATCATCGATATCACTTTTTAGAAAGTAGTTTCTACCTGGATCTAGCTTTTTGAGATAGCTATCAAATATTTCTGAAGAAAGAGAGTCATTTAATACTACTTTTTTGTAGTGATAATCTTCAATTAACTTGAGCACATTTTTGACTATAATTCCCTGCTGTACGTCGGGTTTTAGGTTGGGAGAGCCCTCCACCAGAACTGAGACTCGAGGGTCTACTTGGCATGCAAATGCCGAGGTAACAAATAATCCTAATAATATCCTTTTGAACATGTTTTTAGCTGAATTAAACTTCATTTTTTTTAACAAACCCACAATTGACAAATGTATACTTCCAGAAGTGATACGCTAGAACAATCTTAGCAAATTCAAGGCAGATTTTACACGTGTAATTTATTTTTTAGTGTAAGTGTGGCTGGTGTCGGATAATCATTTTTTATCCGAGAGATTATGCGCTAGATTTAAAAAAACTTTAAACCTTGAAACATTTTAGCTGGCGCAAAAGATACTATCATTTCTGCAGGTTTATGGGAGAATTTGCCAAGAGTAAGCAAAAAGTAAAGGTGTATGAAGCTTTTTTGCTTTGGCTACGAGGTAGTCTTTCAAGAAATCAATTTCTGATTCTTTCGGGTATCCTTGTTGGGTGTACTGCAGGATTGTCCGGGGTGTTTTTAAAAATATTGGTGCATCATATCAGTCACTTGATTACCCACAAGCTTATATTCGAGCAGCAGCTGATATTCTATCTTATTTTTCCTTTGCTTGGGATTGTATTAACTACGCTTATTGTTATTGTATTTTTTGGGGGAAAAGATCACAAGGGTATTCCTTCTATACTGTATGAAATTGCACAAAATTCTAGTATGGTATCGTCTGTAAAAATGTATTCACAGATTATTCAAAGTGCAATCACGGTCGGTTTAGGTGGGTCGGTGGGCTTAGAAAGTCCAATTGCAGTTACGGGATCAGCTATAGGTTCAAATTTTGCAAAAACCTATAAGTTGGATTACAAAGATCGAACATTGTTACTAGCCGCAGGTGCCGCGGCAGGTATTGCTTCGGCGTTTAATGCTCCTATTGCAGGAATGATGTTTGCTTTCGAAATTCTGCTCACTGGGATTATCTTTTCTGACTTTGTTCCTTTGATTGTGGCGGCTATTTGTGGAAGCTTGATGTCAAGGATTATTTTGAATGAAGAAGTGTTGTTTCAGTTTCATCCGAGTAATACATTTAACTACGAACACATTCCACTTTATATAATATTGGCAGTTATTAGTGGGATTTATGCACGTTATTTTGTGGTTGTTTCAGGATGGGTTGAGCATCAGTTTAAGATACTCCATATTAGTCGTTTGCAAAAAGCACTCATGGGAGGTGCGATTCTTTCTCTGTTGTGTTGTTTCTTGCCGCCGCTCTTTGGCGAGGGGTATCAAACGATTAAAGATTTGATTAGTGGAAAAGAAGAATCGATTTTTGGGTTAAGTTTTTTTAAGTATTTCAGTTACAAGCCGTGGTTGATGTTATTGTTTTTAGGGTTGGTTTGTCTTTTTAAAGCATTTGCTACGTCAGTGACGATTGTTGCTGGGGGTAATGGTGGAAGTTTTGGTCCATCATTATTTGCGGGAGGGATATTAGGGTACGTTGTGGCCTCATTGGCAACCTGGATAGGCTTCTCAAATGTGCCGATCAATGATATGGTTATCGTAGGGATGGCTGGTGTGATGAGTGGCATCTTATATGCTCCATTAACAGCAATTTTTCTCATTGCTGAGTCGAGTTCGGGCTATAGCCTTTTTATTCCATTGATGATTGTTTCGGTAATTTCTTTTTTGATTGTCAAGCGATTTTCTTCAATATCTCCTGATTTAAGGGAGTTAGCTGACCAGGGAAAGATATTTACTCCTGAGCACGATAGTAACCTATTATCGCAGATTACAGTTTCTGAATTGATCGAAAAGGATGTGCAATGCATTCAGATCGACTCCGCATTTAATGAACTCATCAGTTTAATAAAGCGTGGGAAGCATAATTTGATAGCTGTGATAGATGACGAGCGGCACCTAAAAGGAGTTATCACAATGGATATCATTAGGCCTTTTATGTTTGGTGGGAAGCGGCATAATTTATTATCCATTCAGGAAATAATGATCGTACCTCCAGTACTTATTTATTTAGATGATAATATGATAGCAGTTATCAAAAAATTTGATGAAACAGAGACATGGATTCTTCCCGTTATAGACCATGAAAAACTTGTCGGATTCATATCAAAATCAAGTATATTAAGTAGGTACAGACAATTATTAAAAATGTATTCGTAGCAACTTGAGGCGTACTAAATAAGCAATATTTGCCAAGCAGTCTCCACATCACCCTGATCCAAGAGTATTTTGGCCCGGGTATGCAGCTCAATTTCCCTTGTTTTATGATCACCCATAGTGGCATCTAAAATAGCTCGTACTTCGGGATGTTGCTTCATCTGTTCGATTGCTTCATCACTAGGCAAAGCTTCAACATTGCCTAATTGGCCTAAATTATTCCCACTCAGTATGTGGGAGTGTCGAATCGTTTCTGGGATGGCGTCAATTCCTATTCCAATGGTGCTAACGGGTTTGTCTACTTTAAAGAGGTTGTTTCCGGTTACTCGGCAATACCAATTACCTCCCAGACGAGCAACTAGATCGATTTTTTTTTGATCTATTTTACCTTTTTCATTGAGTATTTCTTCTTTGATGTGAATAAGTTTGATTTGGGCTAAGACAAGATTCCCCGCTCCACCTTCCTGCCCAAGGGGGATTACTTGTTGCACCAGGCATTCCAGTTGGACGGGTGATTCGGCTACGCGTGGAGGCTTAACATGGGTGGATTGCAGGGGTGTGAACCCCGCTTTGATAAATTCATTTACGCCTTTAGGGTATTCGACGCTAGCCAAGGAGACTTGTTGCACCATAGCGTAATTGACGATGTTAATTACACATTCAGGAACCTCCAAAATATTTTCCAGGGTATGCTTAGTTGTATTATCTCTTACGCGTCGAGATGGGGAGAACACACAGATGGGCGGATTGGTGCTAAATAGGTTAAAAAAGCTAAAAGGGCTCAGATTAATATGTCCTGCTTTGTCGACTGTCGATGCAAAACAAATCGGACGAGGCGCAATGGCATGTTGCAGGTAGCTCTGAAGGTCTATTGGGGCTAGATTGTCGGGGTTGAGGGTGATCATGGGTGTGTTTGTTTATTCAGGCGTTCACCTTGTGATGCTTTTTTAAGGCTAGGATAGAAAGATCTGTATCGACTTTTCGGATGGTACTACTTAAGTGACCAAGCCCTGTAATAGCCATCTCTACGACATCATTGGGCTGAAGCCATTGTGGGGTATATTGAGGATCGCCAAGTAAGCCCGTGCCATTTAGCTCTAAAAAACAACCTGTTCCAACAGTTCCTGACCCAATAACATCCCCAGGTAATATATCTGTGCCATAGGCGCAGCGCTCAATAATTTCGGCAAATGTCCAATCCATATCAGCCATCGAACCTGAGGAAACTAACACGTTGTTTACCCAGCATTTCATTTCTAGATTATAGTTATTGCCAATGTGCCCGGGCTTAGGTGCTACTCGATAGGATGCTAGCTCATCAGGGGTGACTAACCAAGGACCAATGACAGTTGAAAAGTCCTTGCCTTTTGCTGGACCTAGGCTTAATAACATTTCTTCCATCTGTAGGGTTCGGGCACTCATATCATTCATAATGGTGTATCCCGCAATGTACTTGTCGGCTTCGGATGCGCTGATGTTTCTCCCCTTTGTGCCGATAACTGCGGCTACCTCGAGTTCAAAGTCTAATTTTTGAAAATGATCAGGCATGCATTGGATTTCACCTGGTCCTTGAATGGCATTATGGTTGGTAAAGTAAAAAATAGGATATTGATCGAATTCAGGGATCATCTCCAGGTGACGATTACGGCGTGCAGATGCTACATGCTGACGAAATGCATAACCATCGCGGCATGAAGTGGGGTGGGGCACAGGGGCTAAGAGCTCAAAAAAAAGCTCTTCTTTGGCCTGATATTTACCTGATTTTATTTCTGAGTCTATCTTTTTTGCGCGAGTCATTGTTTGCTCTCCTTCTTGAAGGAAAGCATTCATGTTATCGGGGATGAACTTATCGCAAGCATTCAAATTATAGATATGTCCATTTATATAAAGACCTAAATGTTCATCTTCTTCAGTTTTATAGGATACTAGTTTCATAAAATAGGGATTGATGTTTTAATGGGTGATAAATAGAGGTGTTGTAATGAGCCAATTGGCATTTTGGGAGTTTAGAATGTATTTTTCCACATCATACTTTCAACAGGACGTGTTGTTTTATGATTGTATTTGGCATTGTTTTTGGTATTATATCGTGTTTCGATATCCCCATCAATAACAAAATAGATTAGCTGCCCAATGGGCATACCTGCATATATACGAACCGCCTGTGCACAAGAAATTTCCAATGTCCAGGTATTACAGAAGCCAACATCTCCTTTTCCAGCTGTAGCATGGATATCGATTCCCAGTCGCCCGGTACTTGATTTGCCTTCCAGAAAAGGTACATGCTGATGTGTTTCGGTGTATTCCATAGTCACGCCGAGATAGAGTGTATTGGGTTGTAAAACGAAGCCCTGTTTAGGTATTTCAAAATGATCTACTTCATTATGTGCTTTTGCGTCTAATACCCTGTTTTTATAAGTAGCTAGGTATTTTCCTAAGTGCACATCGTAGGAGTTTGTACCTAAACATTCCCGTTTAAAAGGCTCTATAATAATGGTTCCTTTTTCAATTTCTTCCAGTATTAATTTATCGGAGAGTATCATCAGTTTAGGTTACGATTTATTGGTCTTATTTATAAAGTTGCAGTAAAGGTTATATTAAAGTACCACAGGTCTTTGGGATTAGGTGTAATATAGTAAGGCCCTGAGCGTATAGTAGTCCCGTTATGTGCCACATAATCATAGTAGTATGTGAATGTAGTTGGATTAATTGGTATAGCCCATGTCGGAGTAAAACTAAAGCTCCAAGGTTTTCCATTAGTAGAAGAAGTATAAGTAATTGGAAAAGCTACTTCGTAGTCTAACACTTGGAGTCTGTTCGCCGTTGGGCTTGATAGGTCATATGTTCGATTTGGGTATTGGTATTCAAAATTTTTTCTATCATTAATTAAGACATATTTTCTTGTACCTATGGTGTTAACGATACTTGGATTGATACTCCAGTGGCCTAATGAATATGTATAGCCTAGACTAAAGAAAATAAGTTTATCTGTGCCTTGTACTATTGGATCATTCAAAATAGTGAGCATACCTGCGGCACTAAAAGTGAAGGGTTCTAACTCATAGCTAAGGCCTGTTCCAAGTAAAGCCCCAGTGCTTGCCAGTACACTCTCACTACCGGAAGTATAGACACTTTTTTCAGCACTAAAATTAATATTAAAGCCCTGGAATAGCTTTAAGGTATCACCTATGCTTAGGGTATAGGCATCTATAACCTGTCTTGTAGCTTGATAGGATAACGAGCCAGCGATGTAGAAACCATGTTTGTTGTTATAGGTAATAGAAGGGGTTAAATAAGGTTGAGCAGCACGGGCTTGTCGGCCAGCAAATGTACTGTTTGTTAGTACGTTAAACTCAAAAGCGAAGAATGATTTTGTTGTAGTTTTAATGTTATCGGGAGTTTGTGCTATAGTTCTAATTGAAGAGAGTAATAGTATGATGCTTATTAATAGTTGTTGGAATATTTTCATGGTGTGTGAGGGCTACTACTAATAGCTAATTTGTAATCTCAATAAAACTTATTCGAGCATTTT
>SSFR01000019.1 GCA_008015505.1 Pedobacter sp. | reverse complement strand
TGAGCGACACTTTGGGTAAATGTGTCTTTTCAATCTTGGTATTCTTTTTTCCGCCTGTGTTACCAAGCGTGTTAAAATCTGTGTCTCCGGGGTTCCATCCGATTGGCATACGGCCTCTCCAATCCGTTGCTTCACGCCAACCTGCAGGTATTTGGTTTGCCGGTTTACGCCAAAGCAGCAACACGCCATCTATGGCAAATGGAGCAGCTTTTCGTTCTAAAATATTCGCCCGATCACTCAGCAAATCATGGGCAGCTTGCAATTCGCCCGTCCGCTTGATCGTATAAGCTTTAAGTTCATCAAGTGCAGCTTGCAGCTCGTCGGTTTTCTTTTTCTGCTTTTGTAAATCACTGATGCGTGCCAGCCGGGCAAAAGGAATCGACTTCAGCCCCGTACCAAAAGTGGCGTACCTGCTCAGATACACGCCACGTTCCCTGCCATCTTCGAAGTCGACAGTTTTTACGGCTTCGACAATGATCACCGAACTCTGTTTCAAATCGCCTTTGAAGGGCAATATCTCTCCTTGAATGACTACCCAGCCATCAGTTGTATGATGCCCATCGTCTTCAATTCCGCTGATGATATAGTTATCTCCCCCGAGCCCCGTCAATGCGTTGATGGTACTGGTGTAGCTTTTTTGTAAAAAATCCAGGGTGTCGGTCTCCAAAGGGAAACCACCCGTGTACGAAAAATCGATCCTGTTCATGCTTTTATTCCTTGATTAGTTTGTATCGTTTGCCTGCTAGTTTGTAATAGTTTAATAGTGATCGGCATTCAGCCATCAGGCCGCTATCTGTCCAAATGGGGATATCCTCAGGGATATGCACCTGGAAATCGGCTCCTGTTTCTCCATAAGCCAAATGGTCGTAGAGGTAGATTTTCCCCAAGTATTTGGGCTTCTTCTCAGCCGTCAGAAAAATGTTGATCGTATCGTATTTCGTTCCATCATCGATAAAAATTTGTTTGCTGGCCGTATCGAAGCGCTCGTTGAGTATTTTCTCCAGGTAAATCACCTGCCCGGTATGCTCCATGCGGTAGTTCACCAAATGCCGATAGCGCAAAAACTCCAAGTACAGGCGCATTACCGGAGCCAGCAAGGCATGGAGCCACAGCACCATCTGCTCCTTGCGCAATGCTGCCGGGAGCAACATTTTGATCAATCGTCTATAGTCTAGTGTGAACATATTTCTAGGTTTTCTAAGTATTCTTGATTCTCGTTGATGGCGTGGTTATAAGGCTTGTAAGTGATCTTCAAATCCTTTACTTCATCGTAGATGCGCAGGTAGCCAGCATCGGGCACGTAGCGCACGGGGATATCTCGGTCTTCCAAATCACCATAAGTAGCCGTCACATGCGTGATCTGCGGAATAATTACCCCTGGCGTTTCCTGCAGGCGATCGGTCAAGGTAGCCAGCACAAACTCCCCATTAAAAGGCAAGTTGCGCAGGTAGGTTTTAATGGTATCGTTCACGGGTTTGATGCTCGCTCCATCCAGGCGTCCGCCATTCCCGTCGAGCACCATCGCATCGTAATAGATGATCATCGAGAGTTTCAAGCGGTCTGGGTCCAAAGAATCGACGATCAGTTTGACGCCTGCATCCTTGATCTGCTGCATGTACCGGTTGAGCGCCCCCAGCTCGTCGGGGTCTTTTCGGGAAAGCTTTTGTAGCTCCCCATTCACTTCCTTGGCCGCTTTGATGCGTACCAATCCCTTGATTTCTACAGCAGCCACATGTTTGACAATTCGGCTTTTGGCTACCTCAATCGGATCAAGCCCCGTGTTATCGTACTGATCACTGTCGGGTTTGAGCGCTTTGCCAAATTGAAAATCCTCCGCCTTTTTCTTGTACCAAAGCAGATTATGCGGCTTTTTGGTCAAGAGCAATTGGTCGACTTCTTTTTTGTGGAAGTCAAATAATGTTTCCAAGGTCCAGATGGCCACAGCCACCACATGGGTCCACAGACGCCATATGGCCGTTTTGCTCGTGCTGCTCAGGGTGTCGAGGCCTGCCGTTCTTTCTTTTTCAGCGATGATTTCTGTTTGTATTTGCGTTATTGTACGTGCCATGATGGTCGTGTTTAATGTTAATTTGATGAGACTTGAAATGATACCCAGACTTGCATATGCCCAATTCCCCCAGCCTCATTGATCGCATCGGGTGCAGTGCGTGGCACCAGGCTCCGACTCTGAATGGAGGCTACCACGTAAGGGTTGGTTTCCCCGCCATGCTTGGGCAGTTCGATAATTGTTCCTGCTGGCAGTTTGTCTGTTAGACTCAATTTTGAAATAGCAGCCAATTCAAAAACTGGCTCTATTGATCCATATTGATGGACGGCAAGGTCAAATAGACTTTGTCCTTGGTGTATTTTATACTGATTTGGCATCGATGATGATTCCTTTCTCCATGATTTGTAAATGATCTAGTTTGAATCCGTCAGCCTCGAGCTGCACGGCGATGGTGCGTTTAATGAAGCCATCGATCAGGCCCTTTTGCGATAGCGATAAGCCTACGCCTGTTTCCGGGTTTTCCTTCCACTCGCCGGGAAGACTGGTTAGTAGCAGTTCAATATGTTGATGATGACTATCGCCCACCTGCCAATCGCCGTTTTCGATGAGCAGGTTGCTCTCTGGGTTTAATAAAATGTCTTTCATTTATTCGTCTTTTAAAAGATTGTTAAACCGTGTTTGAAGGGTTTTGAAAGTTGGTTGAGATGTGATATCCAGTGTTCCTGTACCCGATGGGGTCAAAATTTTAATCTCTAGGATTGCTTTCAACAAATCATCCACTAACTTTTTGAGTGTTTCATTTTCTTTTTTCAGCAGAAAACCTTCTTTGTCCACAGAAAATTCTATTTGATCAACTTTCAGCTTCATCAACTCCACCTCACTCACCTGGCAGATACAGGCATGATGCTTATTAATAAACACCACCAGCACATGGCTGCCCAGTGCTGGATACAAACACAAACCCGCATCCCCTTCACTCGGATGAAAGGGCACATCAAATAGTTCGGCCGAACCGTCTACAGGAATCACATCGCAACACTTATTCGCTTTGTCCACACGGTGTACCATGCAAACTTTGGCATAGGGCTGCTCGCCCGTGTCTATGAGTTTTTGCAAGCTTTGGATAATCATTTTTTCTTTTCTGTTTTTAATGGTGGCCCTAATTCAATTTTTTGTCGGTAGCCGTTGGTGCCGAAATTCACCTCTACTTTTTTGATCAAATAATCACCCTGATTGCCATCGCTGATTTCAATATGTGCCACATCACATTTACGCACCATGGGCTCGCCGAAAGTTTCTATGCTGCCCTGGTAGCCTGTGTATTTGTAGCGATCCAGGGCTTTTTCGGCAAATATTTTCAGGGCATCGTACTTCAGGTTATAGGCAAAAACTTCGATCTGCTCGCCGTCTTTATCGCCTAACTCCACTTTGATACACCTGTTATTTCGATCGACGGAAGTGGCTTTTATGCCGAGTTTGATATCCTCAGCACGACGGAACTCCAGCTCTTCGGTAATGATATTTTTGCTGTGGATGAAGGACTCCTTGTTTCTCCAAGCATAATCGTAGTCGTAGCCCACATACAGTACTGGTCCACGAAAGTAGGCCTTCAAGCCGCGTTCGCGCTTGAGCTCATTCAATTCCTGAGCGATCGTAGGGCGGGTAATTCGGTAAGGGCCTAGGTCGATATCCTTATCAATCAAGTGATAGTTTATACCAGTTCCTTCTAACAAAAAACCAATCAACTCTTTAAGTGTGATACGTGCAAAGCCTCTTTGTTTTGCTGAGGTCACTTTGAGCAAAAACATACCGTCTTCACATTCGATTTTTACAGGAGCCTTAGCATCAACCCTGCGAACATAACCTGCAAAGCGCACTTTTAGATCACTGTTCTGAGGCGCCATCCCGGGTGGCGTATAACCTAGCTTAACTGTGATCTTGTCACCACGTTTGATGGGAGGTCTGCTGCCAGATTCCGCACATTGCCAAGTGATTTTTTTGGGTAGCTCAAGCACGCAGGTGTCGGTTAGGCTGCCGGTATCTTCTACAATCGTGCAGCTGGATAGCGCGGTAAAAACCCAGGTTTGATCACCCACGATGGTCACTTCCGAGCGTAACTTTAGCATACCTGATCCTCCTTGAGTTTGATTTCGTAGGCCGTATCGCTCAGGCAACAAATGGTAAAAGTTTGGCGGTTGCTGTGTGTTTCTTGATTGAAGCCATAATTTTTGACGATTAGGTTGGTGATGCCGAATAGACCAAGGAAACTATTCTCATCAACGAGTAGCGAATCATTGGTTTTCAAGAAGGACATTAGTTTTTGGATTTCTTCCTTAGGATACTGATCGCATTCGGATGTCAAGGCAGCCGCAATTTCTACTTGATAATCGCCATCGTTGATATATTCCTTGATCGTACCATTTCGACCTTGCAAGGCCGTTTGGACAATGTTTTTCTCCATGGTGACTATGCATACGCATTCCTTGAGCTCGAGTTTTCTTTCCTTATCTAGTTTTAAGGTGAGCGAAGTAAGCGTAGGTACACCCACCCAATCCGACGATCTTAGGCTACTGTCCACTTCGGGCAAGTTGCTTGCCAATGGCTTGCGGTACAATCCCGGCGCTAAGGGCAAAAAGGTCCGCATCACCACGCTGCTGCTGGTGAGCAAAGTGTTTATTGACATGGTTTCTAGGTGGCTAAATTGTAATCGTTTACAGCTAGTAATAAGGCTTCGGATACGGCATCTTTGATGCGCTCTTTGCTTTCAGGTAGGCGCTCTACTTTGACAATAAGTGTTTCTACTAACTTATTAATTGTTAGGCTGCGGTTGCCGCTACTGCGACTGCTATCTGAAAGTCCGCTTAGTTTATCTGATTTGGATTGTGTGTTCTTGGCTGATGTTGCTGCCATGGAACCAAAGCCTTTTAAGCCGTCTTTGCCTGTTTGCAGTTTGGGTATAAAGGAGAATGTGCCCTCGTTTTCTGCTTCCTCGTTCTTTTTTTTGTTATCAAATGACTTTCTACCCTTGCCAGCTCCTTCACCATAAGTGAGTGTAAGCTTGTCCCAGATGCGTTTCAGTCCTACAAAAGCATCCTCAGGGACAAGGTTTCGCCATAGCTCCATGATAGGTTCAAAAAGTTTTTTCATACCCGTCCATATTTGGTTAAAAAACTGGCATATCATTGTCCAAAGTCCGCCGAATGCACCGGCTATGGGCTGCACAATCCAAGCATCAATAAACTCGGCAAAGCCTGAAAACATACTTTTGAATCCTTGCCAAAGCCCAGTAAAGAAATTGCTGATGCTTGCCCAAGCATTTTGTATGCCAGTAATCATGCCTGTCCATACGGCGCTGGCTTTCTCACCAATCCAACTGAAAATGCTGCCGATAAAATTGCCGATGGATGAGAAAGTAGGCTTGATCGTATTCGCCCACAAACTGGTAACTACTGTCGCGATTTTTCGGAATACCAGCTTGCACGCCTCCCAGATGCCATATACAATCTCTCTAAATTTCCGACAGTGATCCCATAGGTATATTACTGCTGCGGTGATAGCGCCGATGGCAATGGCAATCCAGCCGATTACAGGGATATTGGCTACAGCGAGTGAAAAGGTGCGCACAGCCCCTGTTGCCCAGAAGAAGGCATTGCGTAAGCCTGTGATAGTCTTGCTGAAAACTTTGGTCGTGAAGCTGGCTATGCTTTGCCAGTAGGAGAAGAGGCGGGTTTGGAGGGTGCCGTTGCGTAAGGCTGTAGCGAAACCGCCTAGGGCATTGTAGGCACGCATGGTATATTCTCTGACCACTTGCCAGCAAGTATTTAGAGCATTTAGGCCAGATACCATTTGGCCAAATCCAACTCCAACCTGAAAACCTGCCTGTATATAAGGCATATATGCTTGAGTCGATTCAAACAATATAATTTTAAGATCAGTAAACCTAGCTGTTAGTCGATTTATACATTCCTGATATGAGCTCATTACGATTTTAGCCTGATCAGCAGCAGTATTTGTACCTTGTATTTTACGATTGTAACTATCAATGGCTTCACTACCATTGATCAAGGCAATGGCAGCTGCTGCGTTTTCTTTTCCAAAGAGTTTGGTGATTAGTGCTGTATCATTGATAACAGGTCTAAGCGCATTTAATCGCGCGCTTAAAGGACTAGTCTGATCAGCTAAACGTGCGATGCTTATTCCAGCATCTTCGAGAGCCGCTCGAGTTTGTTTGGGGAGAAAGCGTCCTTCACTCAGAATACTGAGTGTGTTTCGTAGAGCAACTCCACCTTCAGCTCCCTTTTTACCGGCTTTATCTAACACCTGTATGGCTGCGTTTGTTTCTGAAAAAGTGACCCCTGTGGTTTTGGCTACCATTCCTACATTTTCCAATGCTGATTTGATCTGAGGTAACTCAGCCGAACCTTCTTTGGCAGCAGCAGCCATGATATTCATCATTTCTGCCATGGTTTTACTAGCCTGCATGGGGTTGTCTAAGCTAATCCCATACTGGTTCATTGCTGTGGTAAGCACTTCGGTTGCAGCAACTGTATTACCTCCCATAGTTTTGGAGAGAGTATTGACGTGGTCGCCCATCTCCTTGAGTGCAGCGCCATTTTTTGCTATGTCAGGAGATAATTGGGAAAGTAGAAGTTTATAGCTCTCCACATTTTGAGCAGCATCAGTACCAAAAACACGTGCACTGGAGCGAGCAGCCTCACCAATTCCATCTAAAGCCTTACCCGTTAAACCCGTAATGGCAGACAAATCCATCAAAGAAGTATTCAAAGCTATACCTGGCTGAATAGCGTCATCCAGTATAGTCTTCAAATTGCGAACACCTTCTAACGCCTGATTAACTGAGAGTAATTTCTTCCAGGACTCACCAAAATTATAGGTCATGTTTTGGGTACTAGCTATAATCTTTTCAATCTGCTGGTTCGCCCCAACAAAAGCAGTATTTGCATTTGTGTTAAAATTAATTGTGTAGTTTAAATTTTTACTCATTTTTTTATTAATTATACTACATTTGAAGCATGCAAATAAACTGATATGAAATACACGCTTTGGACCCTTTTTATCATTCACCTTTTATGTAGTGCATACCATGTAGAAAGTATGGCTCTTGGGTGTTTGTTTTTAATGGTCATTTTATTCGCTTACTGTATATTTAAAGCATTTAAAAAACCTGTTTATGTTTTGATTAAAAATGTATGGGGACTATTATTTATTCTGTCAGCAATATTTACTCATTTTGATATGATGGGTGCTGTGGCATATTGTGTACTTATTTCCTTCATTCCTATTGTTTACGCTATGTTTAAAATGGTATTTGACGGTAATACTATTGATCCGTCAAACACTCAGAAGGATGCTTCGTCACTACCCTATACCTACACCGTTACCAAAACCAGCAGTACATCCTTTTAACCTTCCCCACCACCCAACAACCTAACCAACATCTCCGCCTTATTCGTCAACCGCCATTGCTCCAGCCATTGCGCTTCCGCACATAAATCACTCCATTGGCTTAAGCTCAACTTTTCAGGCTCCAAGCCAAAGTTTGCACGAATGAGCACATTGCCCATTCGTATGGTATCCTCCCCATTATGCAGGGAGGCTACAAGTTTTTTATGTGACCCTCCAGTGGTTTCATGATTTCGCTAAGTTGCGCAATAGCTGATAAGCGCACACGAGGACGTTTTTTCATCGCATCATCACAAGCTAACAAGCAATTGTCGAACAGAGCCAGCGAAGCTTTTACTTCATCCTGCTTGGCTAGCGCCGTGATAGCTGACAGTGTATCCATCGTAGGCTCTTTGAAAATGCCCACATATTTCTCGTCTCCATCTACTACCGTTACTAGACTTAATTGACCATGTTTAGCCTTCAATTCATTGATTTGATCAGGTGTTAAACCACATATTAATTCATTGTTTTCAGTATTCATTTCGGATGTTTTTAATGTGTTAGGGTAAAGATTTAGGATTTAGTTACAACAGGGCCTTTTCTTGCCTCTGCCCAGGCACGGACTGCTCCGCACCTAGGCTAGAGACAACACCCTATCTATTCCATTCGATATGCGAAACCAGCAGCTCCAGTTCCACTTCTTTTTTCATGTCGCCTTCTTTCCAATCGCGGCTTTGCTTTTTGAACTCGCAGTTCATTAACACATCTTTGATAATGGGCCCACTTTCAGGCTGATAAAGCACCGTGATGGTAAAAGGAGCCATGCGGTTTAACTGCCCTTCACGAGCGGAACCTGTCAATGCCATCACTGTTTCCACCGAAAGGGTAATCGAAGCCGAAGCTTTTATCCGCCCATAACCTCGCGCTACTGGACGACGACCCGCGCCGTAGACATCTTCTTTTTCCTGCTCTTCTTCATATTTGATGGCGGTGATGCCGGTTATAGGCAATGCACCCACATTTACCACGATATCGCCCCAGCCGTACGAACGGCCATTGATCAAAGGACTTGCTACTAATTCTGCCATGTTTCTATTCCTCTATTTTAACTGTAAAACCAATATTGACATTTATCTGACGCAACACGCCCATGGGAACAAGCTTCACGGCCACGTTCAATTTGGATGAACCAAGTACCGACTGATTCGGATCAATGATTACCTCGAAACCGCTCAACTCGCCTGCACGTTCCATTTGAATCAGACACTCTTTAGCCAGCGTTTCTAGGTAGGTCGTCGTGCCCACAGAAATAGCTCCCGACTTCGAATCGACACGTAATGGCCCACTTAGATGAGGCAATAAGCGCTGGTAAATTCCGCGGGTAGCTTTGTCGATGGTGCGGTTGTTTTCAATGGTTTCATAGTCGCTTTCGGACTTATCGGCCGTGAAACTATCGTTCCAGTAAGAACCTGCTTGGCCAACATGTTTGCGTAAAAACAAGTAACGCTTGGTGTTGATCACCTCTTGCTGCTCTGGTGTAAGCTCATTGATTAAGGTGCCGTCTACTAAAGACGCTACATCTAACTCTTTGGCCAGATTTTCTGATTTGCTGACATAGCTTGTGCTCACCATATTCTGTTTTTCCACCCAAGCAATGCTTTCATGCACTTTCGCTCGTGCAATAGCGCCCATACAAGCGCCAATGGCTGTTACGGCTGGTTTGTCAGCACCTCCTTTTTTAGCTAATGAGGCACCCAATCCGCCACCATCTTGTGCAATACATATGGATACCCGCGGGTAAGCATTTGCACCCAGTGTTGGTAGTGCATCAAGTTCTTCCTTGGTCATGCGGTAGGCTACTACTGCTGATAGTGGCATGTTCATGGCTGCCAAGTCCTGGCAAGCTTTGTTCAGGTTTGCTTCATGCGCCGTGTTGCTATGCCCCAACCAAACACCTATTTGGCGAATCGCACCAGCAGTTTGTTGTTGCATTTGTTTGATCTCGGTAAAGTTGCCATCGTAGCTTTCTGCTGACACCGCACGTACAATAAGCTTGCTTCCTGGCGCTACGCGGAAGAATTCGGCAATATGGTAATGTACCATCGGCGTTTTGGCAGCCGATACTTTGTTGCGCTCGGCATCTTCTAGGCTGTAAACTTCTAATAGGTCAGGCAGATGCGTTGCTTCAGGCCCGTAAAACAACAGGGCCGATACATGATCCTGGCCTTCGGCCTGGCGTTTTAAGCCGCCTTGCGCGCGTTGAAAAGTGATTCCGTTCATTGATTATGTTGGTTTTTATTGATTTATTTTCTTTTTCTGTCTGAATCAGGATAAATAAGGATAAAAGGGGATAAAAAGGATTCCACCACACGATCCCCCTTATTTCCTTATCCTTTTTATCCTGATTCAGACTATTTTCCGAGTGATTACTAGGATAGTTATTGCTCCAGCCAGCAGAATCAGTAGCGCCCTGCCCATCCACAATTGTGTTTGCTGCCACATGCTTAATGGCTTTTCGGTAGGCACAAAAACTGTTTCGTGGAGCATATCGGTAATGTGGGTATCCTTTAGTTTAAGATAAATAGCCATGCTGTCGCAAAGGCAATCGACTTGAAGTACCTGATCCTTGATTTGCACTTTTGGAATCAGGGCACGTTTGCCGTTTTGGGTATGCAATACCTCTTTGATCACTGGATTACCTGCATCGTTGATATCCAATTTTGCTTGGAAGCTTGATCGATCAGTCGGGATGTTCACTACCGTATCGCGCAGTGTTTCTTTGATGATCGTTTTGCTCTGCTGAATAGGCTTGATCGTTCGGCAACTACAGATCAGCAGAAGCAGTATCAGTAGATATAGGATTAATTTTGTTTTCATATTTCTTCAAAAGTTCTTGATGCAACATCCGTTCATTTTCGAGCGCCACGCGTAAGGCATGCAACTCTTGCTTGAGCTTGATGTTTTCAGCCATCTGATTATCCAGGGCCAGGATTAGCTCGTTTAGACGATTGGTCAAGCGCTCCATGTTGTTTAGGTCAGCGGTTACCTCTTTTTCTTCATTGTCGATTTCAAAGCCCTTGGTTTCAGCATTGGTACGACGCCGGCCAAGGTACCAGCCGATGATTCCCGAAGTACTGATGGCTGCCAGTACCCAGTTCAGGCTATCCAATATTTTATAGCTCCACATAGACCCTCCCTGTTTTTTTCGCCTGCTCAGCTAGCCAGGTGGTGGTTTTGCCAAATGTTTTTTGAAAATGAGGCATATCGGTTTTGCCCCCCGTCCATCGACCTCCCCATTGCCAGCCGTGATTCTCAAATACTTTTGCACACTCCATCCAGTCGGCTAAACCATCACCATCGTGATCTTTGAGTGTATCCCAGCTGATGGTTTTGCCATCCACTAGAAAACAGATATCCACAGCCAAGCCATAGTTATGATACGATCGCCCGCCTTCCGCCCAAGTCACTATTTTTCCGGGCATTGTTCTCCCCTGCGCATACAGTGCGTGCTGTTCAGCGACTGAGCGAAAGGTTTGGGTGAATCGTACCTGTGCCCTGCCAGTGAGGCAGCGACAGATTTGGATGTAGATATCCTTGGCCTCCAGGCGCAACTTGGGATGGAGCGTCTCGATTCGAGATAAGGTCACCTTGTCCAGCGTCATCATTTTCCACTAATTATTGCTCCCAAATACATCTGTTTTTTAGGAATCACCAGGAAGTAGTGTCGGAAGTTGATCTCATTCTCCTGCATCCTCGGATTTGTTTTGGCTTCGGAAAAATACATCTTGGTTTCGCCGCTGGCTTTGGCGACGTAGGGTGCGTAAAACGAAATACTTGCCTGCACGTCTTTGGCTGTGGGTGTTGCACCGAAAGCTTTTTTAGTCTTAGCATCCTGGTCATAATATGGTGCAGCACCATACTCGTACACATCAAAGCCATACAAACCCGCAATACGCCCACTTTTGTAATCATAATACTGCGCCGAAAACTTTTGATCCAGCTCCAATAAGTCATGGATATGATCCGGACACAATACCAAGCGTCGACCATCCATAGGCACATCCATCAAGTCATAGGCCTTTTTTAATCGGATGATATCACTCCGGGTTAATGATTTTCGCCCATCCACATCGGTGCCCGTGGTAGTCAATACAGGTGTTTCGGTCGTATGCTTTGCTGGGGCAATGGCGTGCAAAGCCTTTTTGAATTTCTCTTTAGTGATGGCTCCAGCATGCATATCCCGGGTTACACTCATTCGGTCGGATGCATTAGCATGCAACTCATCGTCGGTGATGATGGTCACTTCGGTTTGGTATTTGTCTAGCGACAAGCCAATATCCTCACTAGCAAGTGCTGAAGTAGGCAGCGGATAGGTGCTATTGTTGATGAGTACCTTGGGTTCCACACCCATATAGGCCATGTGGATCACATTGTTTGTCGCATAGCGACTATAATCAGGCAAGCCATCTAAAAAGGTTGCTTGCTCTAAAGTGGATACTTTGCGCAGGACTTCGCCAGTCCATATTTCTTGTTTTACTGACATGATTTAGTATTGCTTGTGGTTAATAAATCGGCTCAAAGCCATAGTGACCGTAGAATAGTTTTTTATAGTGTGCTCTATGCTCATTCCGATAAGCCTCAAATTCTACCTTAGGTAATGCTTGCAACTGGGCCCAAGTCATAACCTCTTTTTTAGAAGAAACTTCCTCTGTACGTAATTCTTTCATCAAATCGCGTAAACGAGGTTCTTTTTTAGCTGTTTCAGTAGCCTTTTTGCTAGTGGATAGTTCCGTAATTTTTTTATCGATGGCATCCAATCGCGACAGGATTGGGTCTATAGTTTGCGCATCTTCATTTTCTAGCGCAGCTAACTGATCCAGGATAGCTTCATCAGCAGCCGTTTCGGGCAAGTCGAATGAGTCAAAAGCAGGTTTCATATTTAATTCTTTTTGATGGTTGATTTTGGGCAGGATGTGTTCAATATTTTCAGTTTGGACACCATTCAGTCGCAATGCATTTCTATTTCCGGGGATGCCACAAATGCTCAGCTCCAATAGTTCGCTTCGAACGACAGTTGGTCGGGTTTGGCCGGCTAAAACCACCGAAGCATCCGTGCTGGTCTCTAGCACATCAATCCCTACTGAGCAAGCATTCAAGAATCCGCGCTCGGTCTTCTTCTGCACGGCTATGGCCTGCTCATCTTCCGGGTCGAAATCAATCTCGAGCGTGATGCTGCCATCTGGTTCATGGCGCAAGTCTTTGCCTTTCCCAATTGGCAGATTGTAAGTGCCATGATTATAAAATACCACTGGATTTTTTTCGAAGGAAGCAGTGCTCATTCCTGCCGAAAGAATCCGGTATCCGTATCTATTAATACTCTCGTCACTGATGGTAAATCGCATGGTTAGGTCGTTTGTTGGCACAAAGATTTGATGCGGATTTGGAATAAAAAATTAAACACATAAGGTTGATATACAAGCATGTAAGGTTGATGTAGTTTCTTCCTCGTTTGGTTTTTTACGTCCACTTTTGCCACCCTATGAGCACGAGCAAAGACAAAAAAATTCTCGCCCAAGAACTATTCATCAGCGGCGCACATACCCGTAAAAGCATCAGTGAACTAGTCGGCGTCACCGAGAAGACGCTGCGCACCTGGATTGAAGCAGGAGACTGGGAGAAGCTAAAAAATCTGCATGGCGTTACACGCTCGCAACTGCTACAGGATAGTTATGCGCAATTAAAAGCCGTCAACGAAAAGATCGCTAGCATTGGTGGCGTGCCCACCAAAGAACTGTACGATGCCAAATCCATCATTGGTAAAGAAATCGAGCGATTGAGCGATCATTCTATCGCCGTATACATCGAATGCTTCAGTGAATTTACAGGCTGGTTGCTGCGGAATCATCCCAAAGAAAGTAGGCTATTTGGGAACATGATGTTGGAGTTTTTGGAAGCCAGGCAGCGTGGATAAATTAAATACCTTTTAAACAGTTTTTAAAAGCGCGTATAAACACCTCAAATAAACTTCGCGATGCCTAACACTCCTACAAAATGATTAGTCGTATAAAAGACCAAAAAGCATTAGACCGTTACCGCCAGCTGATCAAAAGTATTTCGGAGGATAGTGCTGTCAATCCCTTTGAGACCCAGGCCGAGCAGAACTTGCGTATTGATCGGGCTAAAAGAGATTATGTCTTCTTTATCGATACCTATTTTAAGCGTTATGCTTCATCGCCTTCAGCGAACTTTCATATCCAAACAGCCAAAAAAATCAGAAATAATAAGCACATCAAACTGTTGCTCGCCTGGGGACGTGGCCTAGCCAAATCAACCCATTTAAATATCCTGTTGCCACTCTGGTTGTGGATCAATGACGATTTGAAAGTGATGCTCCTGGTGGGACAAAATCAGGAGAAGGCCTGCATTTTGCTTTCCGACTTGCAAGCTGAGTTTGAGGCCAATCAATTGCTGGCGCATGATTTTGGTAACCAGCAAAGCACTGGTAGCTGGGAAGAAGGGCGTTTCATCACCAAAAACGATTGTGCCTTTTTTGCGATTGGAATGGGGCAAAGTCCGCGTGGATTGCGCCATCGCCAATTCAGGCCCGATTATATTGTGGCAGACGATTTGGACACCAAAGAAGTTTGCCGAAACCCCAGACGTCTGCGCGAATACGCTGGCTGGATTTGTGAAGACTTACTTGGTACACTTGATGAACGCGGCAGCAGGTTTGTGCAAGTAAATAATATTTTCGCCCCGCAAACCATTCTGACTTACATCCGAGATCATAAAAAAGGATTTCAGTTTATCCAGCAAAATGCTACGGATGCCGGGCTGAATCCTATCTGGCCCGAAAAATACAGCAAAGCTTTTTACCAAAATCAGCTGGATGCCATGGGGCCACTTTCCTTTCAAGCGGAGTACAATAATGCCCCTTACATCGAAGGAACTATTTTCAAACAGGAGATGATTCAATGGTGCAAAATTCCACGTTTGGATCATTTCGAGCGCGTCTTAGGCTACTGGGATGTAGCCTACTCCGACGCCAAAACTGCTGATTTCAACGCCATCAAAGTGTGGGGGTTGAAAGATGGTAAGTTTTACCTCATCAAGGCCATGGTTCAACAATGTAAAATGGAAGTAGCTATCCAATGGATGTTTAACTACACTGCTGATTTGTCCCAATCCGTACGTATTAACTGGTATTTCGAAAGTCAGTTCTGGAATGATGCCCTCAAGATGGTTTACAAAGAAGTCTCCAGTAAACACCAACATTCTATCAGTTTGATACAAGCCGAACGACCTAAAGGCAATAAGTTTGATCGCATCATCGCTATGCTTCCTTTTTATCAGCAAGGACGTATTTATTATAATGAGGCTGAACGTGCCAGTAACGACATGCAAGTGGGTATTGCACAGCTTTTGGCCATCGAACCAGGTTATAAATCAAACGATGATAGCCCGGACGGTGATTCCGCAGCGCTGGATTTGCTCAATAAATACCAGCGTGCGGCGGCTTTTCACCCGCGCATGGGACAGTATAGAAGCTTTTCAAATAGGAGAATATGATCACGCGTGACGACTACCTACCTCAAATCAAGCAAAACAATCTTGAATCGATGATTCAGGCTAATCCAGCTATTTTAACCAGTGCCGAGGCGATGGCTATGGACACGCTCAAGAGTTATTTGTTTGATCGCTATGATACAGCAAAAATATTTGCTGCCACAGGTGCCGATCGCAATATGCATCTAGTGCAATGTGGAGTTAATCTGGTACTGCACTTGATTTATCAACGCTTGCCTAATCATCGCATCTCTCCCCATGTGGAAGCCGCCTACAATGAAACGATCAATTTTTTGGAGCGAGTAGCCGATGGTAAAAATGGACTGGATCTGCCTTGGCGAACCAATCCAAAGACAGGAGAAAATCAGCAAACTTTCCGCTGGGGAAGTCAAACGAAACGAAGTCTAATCTGAACTACGATTCGTGTGATTAATATGATTGAAGTGATGCTATTTCACACGAACAATCATGGCCATCACCTAAATCAAAAGAATCACAATTCAGACAATTAACAATCCAAACTAAAACCAGTATGCGATTAACAAACTATATCACCCAATTCTTTAAGGGCAATAAATTACCTATACCCACTTATCAACTGGTCAAAACAGACAAACAAAGCCGTTTGTCCTACCAGCTCAAACGCACCAGCACACCCATGGCCAAAGCTGAAATGGGCCTCTGGAAGCGCGCTGTAGCCAGTGCCACCGATCCCGAACGGCCCGATCGCAGCGATCTGTATGCGCTTTACCAACTAGCCGTGAGTGATGCGCACCTGTTCAGTCAGATCAATAGCCGAAAGATTAAAACCATAGGAGCGCCATTTTCGGTGATCAAAGACAAGGTGGCCAATAAAGATTTAACGGAACTGCTCAAACGCCCTTGGTTTGGCGATTTTATCAACTTGGCACTAGATAGCATCTTCTTTGGCCATTCACTAATTGAGTTCGGGGAGATCGAGGATGGACATTTCGGGTCGGTAAACTTGATCGATCGCAATCTGGTAATCCCTGAAAAAGGCTTGGTAATAGCTAAAGTGGGGGATGATAAAGGAATCCCATTCCGAGAAGCTCCATTCAATGAATACCTGATCGAAATCGGCTCACCTGATCATCTTGGCTTATTAAAAGATGCTGTTCCAGAAGTGATTTGGAAACGCAATGCCCGATCTGATTGGTCGGTGCGCTCCGAAAAGTTTGGCATGCCAGTGGTAGTGATCCGAACCTCGAGCACCGATGCCAAGGAATTAGACGCCAAAGAAATGATGGCCTCTAGCATTGGTAGCAATGGGTATGCCATTTTACACATTGACGATCAAGTGGAATTCCATGAAAGCCAGCATTCGGATGCTTATCAGGTGTATTTGGAGCAAGCCCGATTTTGTGATGAGCAGCTTTCTAAATTGATCCTGGGTCAAACGGGTGTATCCGATAAAAAAAGCTTCGTGGGTGCTGCCGAAGTGCACGAGCGACTGATGAATGAATATATCGAACGCGATATGCGTTGGCTAGAAAATGTGATCAATTATCAACTGTTTCCTTTTTTGATATCCAAAGGCTACGCCCTAAATGGTGCCAGATTTGCTTTTGATGAGCCTGATGCCCAGGCCAAACAGCTTGGAGGTGCTGGCGCAAAAAAGTTGAATTTACCTGGCAAGCTGAACTGGACCAATGGCATCGAAAACTTAGCCACGCCAAATGCAAGCACTGATAAACAATTGACTGAGCTCGCTACGGTTATTCACTCGGGGAAATTATCCCAAGAAACTACTTCAGCAGAGCTTGCTCTGAGCAATGGCGATTCGCTTTGGAATCGTATCAAAGCCAATTTTAAAAAGATGGGCAGTATCGACAAAAGCCCCGAGCAGGAAAGTTGGCTGCGTGTGCAACAAAACAATGTATATGCCTTTGGCTTAGCTAAAAGCTATGCACAAATGCAAGAAATGCGGGCTATGGTACACGATCAAAACGGGATTCAGCGCCCATTCACTGAATTCTATAAGCACGTAAAAATCATCGACGAGCGCTACAACCAACATTATGCTCAAGCAGAATATCAAGCGGTGGTTCGAGGCACAATTATGGGCCAAAAATGGCTGGAAATACAAGAACAAAAAGATGTTTTCCCCTGGCTGCAGTACCAAACCAAAGGTGACGGACGTGTACGGGCTGAGCATGATCGCCTCAATGGCATTGTACTTCCAGCTGATGATCCATTTTGGTCGCAATATTATCCACCTAATGGTTGGCGCTGCAGGTGCACGGTTAAACCATTTACGGACGCGCAATTAGAAAAACAGAACCTTAGACCTGCTGACTCCAATATGGCTACTCAGGCTGCCGAAAATGAAGTAAAGGATAGCTACTGGAAACACAACACGGGTATGACGGAACTTTTTAACAGGCAA
Source organism: Pedobacter sp. (assembly GCA_008015505.1). GTDB lineage: Bacteria > Bacteroidota > Bacteroidia > Sphingobacteriales > Sphingobacteriaceae > Daejeonella. Next base: position 68,618 of record SSFR01000019.1, on the reverse strand, counting down.
GGCACGGTTTATTTTAAGGCCATGCCTGACGAAGGCAAAAAGCAGTTAAGTGCAGTAAAAAACTATGGCATGCCGTCCGTTGAGCGTATTTATGAAAGCTTTGGTGATAAATTTTTACCCGTTCAAGGTTTCGAAAGGAAAACTGATTTTAAAGAATTCTGGGATAAAATGGCCGGCACAAAGGATGGAATAAAACTACAGGACAGCACGGGGATTGTGCTCAGTTTTTCAAAAAGTTTGTACCAGCAAATAATAGACCAGGGACATTGGAATATGGCAAAATCAGCTCTGGCGCTCTTAAGAAATGCGAATGAGGTTTGGGATAGCCTCGACTATGTAGGGGAGAATCTGAAAGCCTGCAGAACATACATCGGTTATTATCAAGATCAGCCCATTGTACTTTTAGCCGACAAAAAGGGAATGGTACAAACTTTTTATCAATGGGATAAACCACACGTCGAACTCGAAAAACTTAGAACGGGGCTATTAATCAAACGAAAATGACCAAGCTCACCATCAATACCCAGGCCTTAAACCATTTTGAAAAGCGTTTGAAAAAGGTTTTAAATGCCATGCCGGCCGTGATTGGCCAGACGGCGGTAAATCATTTTCAAGAGAATATTACTAAGCGTCAGGGTGTACCAACGAACGGTTCTCTGCAACGTTTCAAGAGGCGAATCTTTGAAAATAATCGTGGCCGAGGCAGGGGTATTTTAAATGATATGGGCAATCTGGTTGATAGCATCAAGATCATCAGTCGAAACTCAAATAGTGTCCATGTGGGCATTCGTGCTTCGGAAATACCCTATGCCGAAGTGCATCAGCAAGGTGGGAGAATAGCTATTACCGATAAGATGCGCAAGTTTTTCTGGGCAAAGTATTATCAGTATGCCTCCTCAGCTGGTCGAGCCAGAGGGAAGCGATCAGTTTCAACTAGCCGGGAAGCTGATTTCTGGAAGGCCATGGCTTTGAAACGGAAGGGTTCAAGCATCAATATTCCGGCCCGGCCTTTTATGGACGTGACGCCTGATTTGGAGAAGGCCATTCTCAGAGCAATACAAACCGAAATGAATCAAACTATCTAAAATCAACAATTATGATATCACTTGCTTATCAAGCCATCAAAAAACGTTTAAATGACTCCATCCCAGAAGTATCTGGCCGTATTCATTGGTACAGCAGTTTACTAACTGATGACCACGCCGAACCTGTATTTCAAACGCCGACACTCTTTATTGAGTTTGGTGAGACGCAGATGTATGAATTAAAGGGCCACCAAAATAGACAGCTCCAAGGCGGCCATTTATTCTTCAGTATTCACTGCATCGAGCAATTCAATTACGACGATGATGCAGTGCTAAATGCCTTATCGATTGCTGATAAAGTGTCCAAAGCACTGCATAAACGCGACTTTAAACTATCGGAATTACCGGAGTTTGAATCATTCAAAGGCACCCATAAAGACTGGGTGCTGCTTTCTACGATTGTTCGAACGGCTATATCTGCTGATCACAGGCATGTGAATTTGGCCGATAGTGTGGTTAGGTTTGGCTGTGAGGTGGTGGATGTGGGAGTTTTATCATGACGAATCAGTGGTTTAAATAAACTATAACAACACACTAACCATTAAAAGTCAGCATGTTGTCTAAAAAATTTAATCAATCTTAATGCTGTTTAGAAAAATTTCAACCTGTCGCAAAAAAAGTAGTGGTATTTTTAGTTCATGTGTAGGTATACGATCATCGGTGTTTTTAATAACATGATCAAAAATGATACGGAACACAGTATTAAAATCACCGAGTTTAAGTCCAAAGGTTTGACAGGAGTCCAAGAAATAGGATAGATCGGCAGATGTTAATTGAGCTTTTGTTCCATTGGTAGATGCAGTGTTCATTGCTTGTGATTGGTAGTTTATCATATTAGGTTAAGTATTAAGTAAAAATTATGGCCGCAAGATGGGAAGATTTTTTCCATACTGTCAAGCCTACCTTTTGGATTTTTTTAAGGAAAAAGGTAGTGTAAAAGGTAGTGTGTGCTCCGAAAAGGTAGTGTAAAAAGTAGGGTAAAAGGTAGTGTATATTTTTGCATCATGCTGTATATCAGTTAAATAAAAAGTGGCTTTTCTGCTTTTAATTAAAAATTTAATTCTTCTTGTTTTAGGAATAATCATCAGTTTCCTTCAATAGCCGTTAGTGAAACTGGCTATTCAATTTTCGTAAAATATTTGCCTTTCCCCTTACTTTTAATTCTTTTCCAATATCACTCATAGTATCTTTTATATAACCGGTAGTTACGTTGTCGAGCATTTCAGCAACCTCTTTATAAGTAAAACCTTCATTGACTAACTTGATGATATCCGTTTGAGCTTTGGTTAGGTGTTTTCTGCATTCCTCATCAAAAGAAGTTTTATTATGCTTGCCATTTAACACATCATCATCATGCATCTTTTCTGAGTTGCTGCGCTGTTGAGTATCTTTTGTATTCACTTTTCCTAAGGCTTCAAGCACCTGGTGTAACTGTAGGATTTCAGCGTCTTTTTCTGTGATTATTTGGTTTGCGGATTGGACACTATTATTTTGTTCTATTTGTATGGCCTCAAGAAGGTTACGATGGTGTAGGATTTCAGCATTTTTCTTTGCAATCTGTTTTTTCATTGACAGCGCATCGGCTTTCTGATTTCGAGCTATTTCTGCTTTTGTAGTTTCAAGAAGATGGTGCAACCGTGAAATCTCAATATTCCCCTGGGCAAGGTCATGGGCCATTGCTTGAATATGGGACTCTTTCTCTGTCAGGGCATCGGTCAATGTCTGAATGCGTGACTCTTTTTCCACCAGGCCGTGATCCATTGCTCGTATTTGGGATTCTTCTTCCCTGATTGATCGGATTTCCTCCTTCACATAAAAGATGCAGAAAGGCAGAAATCCCAAATTGGTAAGAATCAATAATAGATGTTGTTCAAGAATCGGGATATTGATGTTTTTATCTGGAAAGTAACTTGCAACAACTTGATGAATTAGAATTAGACAGAGAAGTAACAAATTCCGCTGTCTGTTTTTATCATCAGGATACTTAAAGGACTTGATAGCCAGATAAATGACAAAAAATAATCCTACTGCAATGGTAGTTCCTGTAACCCAATTTATCCGTGTCCACCAAAGCATTTTATCCTATATTATTAGAATATTTTAATCAAATACAAATATAATATTTAAATATTTATCGATTAAAGATGGATCTTGCATTGACATCAGAAAAGAGAGGCAGCTCAAAACAGTGTATACTGCCTCGGGTTCTCTGGCTGCTGCTTTTCAGCCAATTCACGCAGTTCCTTTTTATAATTGACATTCAAGTAGCGATAAAATGTACAAATGCTGATGTAAAAGGAAGGATAAATCACCCTGCGGTAGGTACGCGCCATAGGTACATCCGGATTGCGCATTTGATCGTAGAGCTCGCAGACCGCTTTCACTTTCAGAAGGTAGTTTTTTCTACTGTAAGCCATTTTCAAAGAGAATTATTCAGATTCAATGGATAATTTTTTCCAGGTTTCAACAATCCCAACCCGTGTTTTTTGGTAACCCTGAGCACGCAAGTGTTTCCAATAGGCTTGTATTTCCTCATTGGTTTTGCATTCTTGCTCACGTGTTTTGCTGTATCCGTCTGGGAAATGCCATTTGGCACTCGCATCCTTTTGAGGCGCACTCATCCACTGGCGTAATTCATTAATACGACTAATCAACCCCCCAATATTTTTGGGTGAAGCCCACCATTCAGCACAGTCAAAATAAGCCACTACAATTTTTTCAAAATCATCCTTGTTTGGCAGCGACAGTTGTTTTAATAAAGCACCGTCTTTCTTGCTCACCAGGTAATTGTTACCATATTTCTGCTTATACTCCTGGCAAAACAGCGCTACGCGTTGCCCGCCATTCGAACTTTCACCAGTTGATTCGGTCGAAACCAAATCCAAGCCTATGGCAGCATAATCAAGCGCATTAAACTGATCAAAATTGAACTGCAAGACCCGTTTAATCCCAGCTTCCTGAATCGCGTTTAAAGGCTTTTTAAATTCGTTTACAAAGCTTTTTAAAACACCGTTTTCATAAACAAGCGTCAAGGAGCCCTGTAGTTTTTTAGATGAGAGTATCAGTTGTTTCATAGTTTGATCATGTTGGGTAAGCAGGAGAAGAACTTCCATCTACTTACCCAGATTTTTACGCTGCCTTCACAGCCAAAATTTCCTTGATTTCCGCACTGTAATCGATGTATCCCATGAGCCGGTTCAAGGTTGAACTTTTGCTAGAAGCCACTTCCTTGTCAGTAAATTTTACTTCTACCAGTTCACCAAAACCCTCGTCAATAAGTTGCTCTAGCCATTTTAGTGTCACTTTTTCTTTGGCGAACTCTGCTTTTACCTGCGAGCGTCGCTCAATTTTTACACCATTCGATAGCGTTAACAAATTGCCGTTAAACAGGTCGTTGTTGTGCTGAGCGTAAGCCAGCAGCATCGCTTTGTAGCGATCTACATTCGCTTTTGCTTCCTTCATTTTGTCGTTAAACTGCACATACAATGCCGTCAACTCGTCAATGCCGAGCGTTTGAGTCAGGTTCGATTGCTCCGGTTTACTTGTTTTGATCATGATTTGGTTAATTGGTTTGAACCCAGCTGCAGCTACGAACTGCAGCAATGGCACGTGCGCTGGGTTTATAATTTTGGATCGATTTGAGCCATCAGCTTTCGAGCTACATTGGTCTCGTAAAGCCAGCCTTCTTCCACCCAATAATTTTTAAAATGCCAGCTAAATGCTCTGCATTCCTTGGGTGTCAACGTAAGATTACTACTCTGGCGAAAGGGTGTCTTAAGCTTTCGATCCATTTTTAAAAAGATGTCGCAAAGCAACTCTTGTGCAATGGTTTCCAAATCGTTATCTGGGGTTTCAGTGATTACGTTGTGCTGGAAGTAATAAAATAATGCCTCTAGTTGTTGGTCGTTTAATTTCAGTGTCATGGTGGTATTAGTTGTTGGCAGTGAAGGATGCTTGGAGTCTTAATCCAATGATTTTGTTATACACAAAGCGTAGCGATTTTCCATTTTCGACCATTTCGTTTTGGATACTTCTGATGATCCTGCTATCGCTGACGCCGTTTGCTTCCATGATACTTTTGGCCATTTCTTTGACATACATGACCCGATCTTCCTTAAGATTTGGTTCAGGAATGCATTTCCGGAACTCAGCCTCGAAGCGATCAAAGACCTCATGATAACCCTGAATATCTCGACGTTTGCGGTTCAGCATCACCTTTTTAAGGCCATTAGAGCCGATTAGATACATCCCACAGATGTGTTCCAAGTGATTGTAAATGCGTTTAAGTATCATAATGGCATCCGCATTTTTGCAGATTTCACCCGCTTCATCAAAAATTAATAGCGGCTTGTTCATCTTACCTAGGGCAAAAAGTGTGTCGGCTAGCATATCGTCATAGGTTCCTGCTGTACTAGTACCCACTGTCGTGGCAATTGCGCGGATTAGTCGATTTTTATTACTGTAATCCGAGCAATCGATATAAAATGTATTCGGATGGTTTTGGGCAAATTCCTTGGCGGCATAGGTTTTGCCAAAGCCGGCCTCATCTATCAGCATTCGGTATTGGGATTGGCTTTTACATAAGGTTAGATGCGTGAAAATATGCTTGTACATCCTGGTGTGGGCGGTATTCCAAGCCTGTGTCTCATTATTATTAAAACCTGCTATACGAGCTAAGCGAATCCACTTTTCAGGCCCAATTAAGCTTGGATTTTGTTTCCACTTTTCTCCTTTTAGGTTACTGATGTCTGCCGGCCCAAAGCCAATAGACTGAGCGAATTTGCTGGCTGAACTGAAGCCCTTACGTTCCATCAGGGCAAGCACAAGGGTGCTAATTTTCTCCTGATCGGAAACAGTGAATAATGTATCCATGGTTAGTTTATGTTTAAAAAAAGTCGTTAAAGGCTATTTGTTCTTGCGTTAAGGCTGTAGGTAGAATTTGCATTTTGGCTTGGCTTTTGTTTTGACTTTGTTGTATTTGTTCGGCTAAATATTCCTCCATCTCCTGGTTATATTCATCCTTGATAGCTTTGCCTCGATATATACGATGACCATATTTCATCACATCAGCACTTTCAATAACTAAATCACGCATCGCATCCGCTGCAGTAGTCATGTTGACCTTACGTTGCAGATGTTTTCCAAGTGCTTTGTTGCTGATATCGGTAGCCTCAAAAGTGCTTTTTGTAGCTAGTTCGGCGCGCTTAGCGGTCAAAATGTAAGCACCTTCCGGGGTGTAGATATCTGCCGCTTGCTCATCCCAACAGACCATTACCTTGGCGTTTGATTGATAACTCAATCGCTCACTAATGGTGTGAATATTCCTATCATAATCAGGTATTTCAAACTTGAAATGAGCAATATGATCGCCTTGCACCTGATGCACATTGACAAAACCACGCATGTAGCTCAAGTCCACTTCCGTACGATTGCCAAAAGCATGGCGCAACACTCGAGGTTCGATTGGTTTGCACTCTGGGTTTTTGTTTTTAAAGCGCTCAATGGGTGTCAATTGGTCGGCACCCCAAGGCGTGTTATTGTATTTTTCGATGGCCAGGAGCACTTGCTGATGAGTTTCTTCCATTGAAGGAAGCTCATTAAGCTTTGGGAAATAGTCAGGATTGGTCGTATTGTTAATATGATTGGCGTGAAAGCCACTATATAACCAGTTGTTATTGCCGCGACACATGTTTGTGAGCATTTTTACGTGCATTTCGGCTGGGTTTTCTTGAGAATTGCCTGGTTTAATGTTTCTCACCTTTTTGAAAATTAGATTTAAAGACGATTTAACATCAGCCACCGTAAATGCCGATCCATTATCACTCAAAAACTCCAGAGCCTCGATGTTACCGGCTGTTTTGATGGCCATTTTTAAGGCCTTTTTCACCAGGTCTGGGCTTTCGGATGTGCCAAAAGCATAACCAATAATCATTCTACTAGCCACATCGGTAATACGAACTAGGTACAAAGTGGCTTGTTTAAGCACCGTTTTATTGGTTTTGCGATCGGTATGCATGTAGCTGTAGGCTAGCTTTGTCCCCGAACCATCTCCTACCCACATCGTATGAGCGTATTGCACCAGATGGGCTGGTACATAGGGTTTATAGGTATCGTTGAAATGTTTGTCACCATCACGTTCCTTGCTCATTAAGACTTTGTTATCGAAGCGATTCAAATACTTGCAAAATGCATTGTGGCTTACTGGGTGCAAACCATACTGCTCCAGGGCAGGTTTATAATCATTGGTGTATAAATCGATTTTGTTGCGTTTATTGGCGTTGAAAGGATTCATCCAAGCCTCGTACATGATGGCTTCATGGGCATCAAACTTCATTAGTTCGCCTGTTTCGGGGTGGATGATCTGGAATGTGCCTACCAAGCGCGCATGATCGTTGCCGTATTTGGCACTTACTAGATAGTTTAGTTGTTCAGTAGGGCTATCTGGAAAGCCTGTTATTTTATTACGCAAGGTAGCTGGCTTGCTGATTTTTAGCCCCTCTAATTCCAGCGGAGCGATGATTTTTGTAAAATTCTCGTATAAATCCTCCTTCTTTTTAAACCATTTTTTAAAACGACTTCCATCCAATAACTCTGTAATCAACCGGCAAAAACCTGTAGCTAATGCTAGCTGTTCCGCTTTTTGTTGATTAAAACAGGGCTCAGAATAGAACATATAATAATGCACATCGTGTGAGTTAGTTTTTTGCTGAGCCATTGCCGTAAATTCACTGGCTAATGTTGCTGCATTTGGCTTTTCGGCCTCTACAGCTAGCTTGATTAGCTCTTCTTCTGTAGGCAGCATGCTTTTGTAAAAACAGGGTTTCCTATTGGGGATGTTGGCATAGGCGTAGTAGAATGTGTTATTGATTCGCGCCCAGCGCCATGCTTTGCCACTGTCAGGCAGGATGGGGCGTGTGCGGTGGGTCGGAGGAAGGGAGTTTTTGTACGTATTTCTGTTATATCTTAACAAACCATCATTTAATTCTACACAAGTTTGTAATACAAGGCACTCAGAAAGCCATACTGACTTGCTGATTTTTTCCTTACGGATAATGATGTCGCCTGTATTGATTTGCATGCTTATGACGCGTTGATTATATACTGTGCTTCCACCTTGGAATCGAACCAAGGATGAACCATTTGGGAGTTTTATTTCTATTAGTTATTATACAGTGATTCACGATGATGGATTAGATTCCTTAACACTGTCACTACTTTATCATGATATTTTGAGCCTGGACGACGCAATGCAGCTCGAGCGTTGGCAGCGTCAATCCCTATTACTTGTGATACGATCTTCAAATCACCTACTTCTTTCTTCTTAAGGATATCTTTTAGTTTCATACTTTTGTTTTATGTACAGTGCAAATATATTTCATTTGAATTTTTTATGCAAGTTAAAAATTCAAATGAATTTATTTATCATTTTGAAATAAATATGAACAAGCAGAGCAAAATGTCAGATAGATTGTTTGAAGTTAGAAAAATACTTGGTTTTAATCAGGGTGATTTTGCTCGAAAGCTGGAAACCACACAAGGTCATATTTCAAATATGGAAAATGGAAGAAGAGAAATTTCTGTTGAAATTGCACTAATTTTAAATGAATTATTTTCAATTTCTGTAGAGTGGCTTTTAATGGGGCGAGGTGAGATGAGGAAGCCTGTGACTTCTACTCAAGATTTTACAGAAAAAAAATCTGACACTTTAGATTCCGAGTCTATAATGACGGAAAGAAAAAGCTGCTTCCCCTGTATAGAAAAAGATATATTAATAAAAAGCCTCAGGGAGATTATTGAAGTACAGAAAAATAACTTAGAGAGTAAAGATGCGACTATTGATGCATTTCGAGAAGCGTTAGCGCAGGCTAAAGCTCGTCTTGAGGAACGTGGACCAGAGTCAATAAAGAAAATCTAAAAATAGGGTATTCTTGCCCAAAAATTTGTCCAGAGTTTTTGATCAAAGTGCAAAACGAAAAGTGTAGAAAATGTTAGGGTTTTAAACCCTAACATAAACCCTAACATTTTTCAAAAAAACGAAAGTTGCAAAAAATGTTAGGGTTTTAAATACACCGCCTAAAATTTAAGTACACCAGAGACACTATGGTAAAAACAAGGCTAGGTTAGGGCTCATTGTGATATTTTATTGTTTCTAGGGGGCCGCAAAGACCCTAAAACTGGCAGAAAAACGATAAAAGACTGGTAAATAATGACATTTATTAGAATGACCATTTTTAATAAAAGGGCTTTTTTACCCATTTTAAGGCCATTTTTGTTTATCTATATTTTACACTTTTGGTTTTACCCCTTATAAATGACTCAATCTATCTATAAACTCCTTTTTTGTGCCTTGTTGCTTTTGTCGTTTCAGCAAAAACAATTTAAGCCTAAAAAATCATTTACCCAGATTATCCAAAATAATGTGCCCTCACAGGTGGTTATTGCGCATCGGGGAACGACCTACTGGGCGCCTGAGGAAACAGAAGCGGCTTATCGTTGGGCGCGAAATATTGGGGCCGATTATTTAGAATTGGACATCCAGCGTACCAAAGATGGTGTTCTGATAGCATTGCATGATGATCGTTTAAAGCGAACAACAAATATTGATAAAATCTATCCTGAACGAAAGGAGCAGTCGGTGGCGAATTTTACTTATGCTGAGTTATTGCAATTAGATGCTGGTTCATGGTTTAATCAGGTATATTCAAAATTAGCACGGGAAAAATTCAAGGGACAAAATATTGTTACTTTGGAAGATGTTGTCTATTTCAGTCGTGGTTATTGCTATAAACGAGATATAAATGGTCAGCGGGTTTTCGATACACTTTCTAATGGTGTTTTAAAATCGAGTTATGTGCGGGATTTACAGGACAATGGTCATCGTCCCGGTTTGTACATCGAAACTAAGGAACCCCATCTATTCCCAAACATCGAACAAGATCTGCATCAGGAACTTGTGCGTTTGGGAATGTTGAATAATGCTTCAAAACCTGAATCTTTTTATAAAGATGGTAAAGTCAATGTGGGTAATACAGCAGGTAAATTGGTATTGCAAACATTTTCTAAGGCTAGTTTGAAAACACTTCATCAGCTCTTTCCGGGAGTGCCCCTTTGTTTTTTACTTTGGTTAGGGGATGGTGATATGCCGAGTGATGATCTCCAAACATATACGGATTACGTTCAATATGGACTTGATAATGGGGCACAGTTTATTGGGCCGAGCATTGGTGGTGCGCCTAATCATTATCCTGAACTCCTACGACCTTGGCAAGCGCGACTCATTCATGATCGTGGATTACATATTCACGCCTATTCTTTTGATACAGAAGAACAGATGTATAAATACGCAAACGACAGGCCCCCTCTTACCGATGGCATGTTTACCAATCGTTGCGATTTGACATTAGCTTTTTATACTCGGAAAGGACGGTATAGAACTTCTGAGGATAAGATAGATGGGAAAGGAGTGCTTAAACAATTGGGCTATTAGCTCATGGGTTGCAGTATAATTGCAGCTAAAAAGAATAAAATCGATTGAACTTTAAACAAGTTATGTAGTTTTATTTGGTTCATCTATTTGGGAGTCAAAGCGAGTGACCGAGGTTACACCCCTAACTTCTTTGAGTTTAGAAATTAAATGATCTAAATGTTTGGTATCATTGACAAAAACTTTAAGTGATCCCTCAAAGATACCATGTTCGCTATCGACAGTGATGGAGCGTATGTTAACCTTGAAATCATTGGAAATGATTTGAGTGATATTATTGACCAGTCCGACATCATCGATACCTGTAATGTGTAAGCCTGTTAGGAAGGCCAGTTTCTTTTGTGAATTCCATTTGGCCTTAACGATACGATAAGCATAGTTGGACATGAGTCTTGCGGCATTAGGACAGCCCATTCGATGTATCTTTATCCCATCATTAATGGTTACAAATCCAAAAACATCATCTCCTGGAATGGGATTACAACAAGATGAAAGTTTATAATCAATCTTCTGTAAATCCTCTCCGATAAGCAATGTATCCGAATCTTTTTCTTTGATTTTTTTAATAAAATTTTCGGAATAGTGGCTTTCTGGCCTTTCTGGTTTAGGTTCAATAGTTTTGCTGGAGAGTAAAAATTCTTTTAATTGCTTGATGTCGATTAGTCCTTTGGCTACATTATAAAATAGGTCTTGGGTCGATGGAAGCTTGAAAAAATAAGCCAGCTTGTATAAGTTGTCACTGTTGTAGGTGATTTTGAGTGATTTTAGTTTACGTTCAAGAATTTCTTTCCCATCCTCAGCAATTTTTCGTTTTTCTTCTTTTAGGGCTGCTTTGATCCTCGATTTGGCTTTTGAGGTGATGACAATGTTGAGCCAATCTTCTTTTGGTGTTTGTTTGCTAGAAGTAATGATTTCAACCTGATCACCACTTTGAAGTTTATGGGCTAATGGTACCAGTTTATGATTCACCTTGGCGCCAATACAGGTGGCACCAATATCGGAATGGATGTCAAAGGCAAAATCTAATGCAGTAGCCCCTAAGGGTAATTGGATGAGTGAACCTTTGGGTGTGAAGATGAATATCTCGTCCGAGAATAAGTTCATTTTAAAATCGTCCACAAAATCGAGTGCGTTTGACTCTGGATTACTCAACATTTCGCGTACCTTACCTATCCATTGGTCTAAACCACTTTCAGCGGATGATTCCTTGTATTTCCAGTGGGCCGCAAATCCTTTTTCGGCGATTTCATTCATGCGTTTAGTTCGTATTTGCACTTCCACCCATTGTCCGCGAGGTCCCATCACTGTGGTGTGTAATGATTCGTAGCCATTGGCTTTTGGTGAGGATATCCAGTCGCGCAAGCGATCGGGATTTGGATGATAGAAATCGGTCACGATGGAATAGGCTTTCCAACAGTCTGATTTTTCATTTTCTGGCTTACTATTCAAAATGACCCGGATGGCAAACAGATCGTATACTTCATCAAATGGAATGTTCTTTTTTTTCATTTTATTCCAGATGGAGTGAATTGATTTTGGTCGGCCGTAGATTTGGGCATCTAAACCCTGTTCCTGTAAAATTTCATCGATAGGTTCGATAAAATCTCGAATGAAGCGTTGTCTTTCAGCTTTCTTTTCATTGAGTTGTTTAGCAATGAATTTATAGGTTTCGGGCTCTAGGTATTTCATAGAAAGGTCCTCGAGTTCCGATTTAATGGCATATAAGCCAAGGCGATGAGCTAAAGGCGCATATAAGTAAATGGTTTCGGAGGATATTCTAAGCTGCTTGTCGCGAGGCATGAAATCCATCGTGCGCATATTGTGTAACCGATCGGCTAATTTGATGAGAATGACACGAACATCATCGGCTAGGGTGAGTAGCATTTTTCTGAAATTCTCGGCTTGTAAAGAGCTATTGTAGTCAAATACGCCAGCTATTTTGGTCAATCCATCGATGATTTTGGCTACTTTTTTACCGAATTCGCGTTCAATATCTTCTAAAGTAGAATCAGTATCTTCAACTACATCATGCAAAAGAGCACATACGATCGAAGTTGTCCCTAGACCAATTTCTTGGGCTGCAATTTGGGCCACGGCTATCGGATGATAAATGTAGGGCTCACCGGATTTGCGTCGCATATCTCGATGGCTTTCTAGAGATAGGTCGAAAGCGCGGCGAATGGAGCGTTTATCACCTCTCTGCATAGTAGGTTTACAGGCTCTTAGCAACGCTCGGTATCGCTTAAGGATTTCTTTCTTTTCGGCTTCTAGATCAATCACGAGTTCCTTCATCACTGTCTTGTTGTTTGAAGAGTTTATTTGGGGTAATTTGTTTGGGCAATATAGCGCTTGTTGTTTTTGCCAGTGGAATACGAAGTTTACCCGTAAATTTGCAATACGCAGTATAAATTTATGAAACTTTTCAGGCTTTTCGGCTTTGTTTGTTTGGTTTATTGGCCTTCTCAAACACTGGCGCAGGAAAATACTCAAATTTCCTCCAAAGGCAAAAATGATACTATCAGAGTTTCGGTGACCATGGTAGATAATGAATTAATTCCTTGGGTTACACTGCCTGAAGTAGTTATTTCAGATAAACGTGTTTTCAAATCGCCAGAGGATCGGGCTAAGTTTAATCTTTTGAGATATAATGTGCTTAAAGTCATTCCATATGCCATTATGGCTCGTGATAAATATGCTCAGTTGCAACGCGATTTGGCCCTTACGGCAGATAAAAAAGAACAACGTCGACTAGTAAAAGCCTGCAATGTGGAGGTAAAGAATATATTTAATCACGAGATCAAGAATTTGACCATGACTCAGGGAGGGATTTTGATTAAATTAATCGATCGAGAAATCGGAAAGAGTAGTTACGATATCTTGAAGGAAATGAAAGGTGGGTTTACTGCTTTTTTATACCAGTCTGTTGCTCGAATCTTTGAAAATAACTTAAAGAGTAGATATGATCCGGAAGAAGATCGAGATATAGAAGCCATTATTCAGTCGTCGGGTTATAAACTGTGAGAATTTTATGTTAGATAAACTGATTTATAGATAAATAAATATTTATCACACTGAGATATTAAAAACAATCAATGATAGAAGGCAGAGATATACGTTGGAAACAGCGTTTCTCAAATTACTGTAAAGCACTTGGTTAACTTCAAAAGTTTGTTGATAAAGGAAACTTGAATGAATTAGAACAACAAGGACTTATTCAAGCTTTTGAGTATACCTATGAATTAGCTTGGAATGTGATGAAAGACTATTACAAGATCCAGGCAGAAGAGTCCATTCAAGGTAGTCGAGATGCTATTCGTTTAGCTTTCCGACCAGGCTTAATCTCCGATGGAGAAGGGTGGATGAAAATGATTGAAAGCCGAATAGACTCTGTCCATACTTATAATGAGGAGACTGCTAATACTGCTAATAAAATAGCAGAGAACATATTCCATAAGTACTACTATCTTTTTGAAACTTTTAGACATAAAATGCTCGAACTACAATGAGATTTGGATTGAAGGAAACTATCATCACTCGTATACAGGCAGTACTAGCCTCTTTCACTGAGGCGGATGAAGCCATTCTTTATGGTTCCAGAGCAAAAGGAAATTATAAAAATGGTTCGGATATTGATTTAACCTTGAAGGGCAAAGAACTGGATCATCATAATAAGAGGTAAAATTGATACTGCTTTAGATGATTTATTGCTACCCTATATGTTTGATTTATCAATTTATGATCAGATTTCAAATCCCGATTTGGTTGACCACATCAATCGTGTTGGGATTACATTTTATAAAAAATAATGCTCATTACTATGAAACTAGACATACTTGTTTTTGCTGCTCATCCAGATGATGCTGAGCTGGGCTGTTCTGGTACTATTTTGAAATATGTAGCAAGTGGTAAAAAGGTAGGGATAGTTGATCTGACTCGCGGAGAACTCGGAACACGTGGAGATGCACAAACCAGAGCGGAAGAATCAGCTCATGCAGCTCAGATTATGGGTTTACATGTTCGCGAAAATTTGAATATGCGTGATGGTTTTTTTAAGAATGATGAAACACATCAGTTGCGGATTATCCAAGCCATACGAACTTATGCGCCGGAGATTATATTGGCCAACGCTTATCATGATCGGCATCCAGATCATGGTAGAGCGTGTGATTTAGTGACTGATGCGGTATTTCTTTCTGGGTTGATTAAAATTGAAACAGAAATGAATGGGCAAATTCAAAATGCTTGGCGTCCTAAGTTATTATTTCATTATATCCAGGATCGTTATATCAAGCCAGATATCGTGGTAGATATAACACCGTTTTGGGATCAAAAAATGGCTTGTATTAATGCGTTTAAAACCCAATTTTATAATCCGAGTGTATCTGGGAAAGACACCTATATTTCGTCACCAAATTTTATTCAATCTTTGGAGGCTCGTGCGCGTGAGTTTGGCAAATTAGCCGGCTCAACCTATGCCGAAGGATTTACTAGTAGAAAAATATTAGCCGTTGATGATCTATTTCATTTGCATTGAAGCCTCACCTTGGCCCTCTCTAAGGGAGAGGGAAAATATTTGATGTGATTTTGCTTACAGGTTGGTTGGTACAAATATGCGCTATAATTTGGGGAGTATTTTTTCTATTACCTCAATTCCTGCATCGATATGTTGCTTCTTGATGGTTAGTGCGGGGCGGAAACGTATCGTTTGACTACTACATCCAAGAAACATTACATGATTTTCGAGTCCTTTCTTAATGAAAGTATCTCGCATTGCTGGACTAGGGAAATCAAAAGCAGTTAATAATCCACGACCACGAACATTTAATACTTTATTTGTCTTTTCTGCTAATTTGCGTAATCGCTCCTGAAGATATTCTCCTACTACAGCAGCATTTTTTACTAATTGATCCTCTTCGATAATCTCCATGATTTTGGATGAACGAATCATGTCTACTAAACTCCCTCCCCAGGTAGAATTGATGCGAGAGGATACCTTAAACACATTTGTTTCTATTTCATCCACTTTTTTGCCAGCAAGTATGCCACATACTTGCATTTTCTTTCCGAAGGCAATGATATCTGGACGAGCATGTTCACCAAAATGTTGATGACACCAAAACTTACCACTCAATCCAACACCGGTTTGTACCTCGTCATAAATCAAAAAACAGTCATTTTCATCAGCTAATGTGCGCAAGTTTTCTAAAAATTCCTTCCGAACATGATTATCTCCTCCTTCTGATTGTATGGGCTCAATGATGATGGCACAAATATCGTCCTTGTTATCTTCAAAAGCTTGTTTTATTTGCGCAATGGATAATGCTTCGCGTTTTTTGAGGTCTTCATAACCTGCATCAGAATAGGGAAATTGAATGATAGGTATACTTACACGCGGCCAGTTGAATTGTGGAAACCATTTTGTTTTCTCTGGAGATGTGTTTGTTAAACTCAGTGTATAACCCGATCGGCCATGAAAAGCTTTTTCAAAGTGTAGTACTTTGAATCCACGCTCGTTGGTATATCCTTTTTGAAAGTTTTTTTGGACTTTCCAATCCATTGCTGTTTTCAAGGCATTTTCTATGGCTAGTGATCCACCTGCAATAAAAAATGCATGTGGTAAATAACTAGGAATACCAACGCGTGAAAATGTGTCCACAAACTGAGCATATTGGGTGGTATAGATATCAGAATTTGAAGGATTAGTTAATGCAGCAAGCATCAGACTTTTCTTAAACTCTTCGTCATTGATCATCTTCGGATGATTATAGCCCAAGGGAACAGAAGCAAAACAGGTGAAAAAATCCAAAAGTGTTCGGTTGTGTTTGGCATCGTATATATGTACGCCACTGCTTTTTTCCATATCAAAGGTTAAATCAAATCCATCAGCTAGAATATGTTTACTGAGTGTCTCTTGAACTTGATTGGGTGAAATAGATAGTTTATACATGATGCTGAGCTTTATATGTTTAATTAATTTATTTAAAATTTTATTACGATAATTATTAAACCTTTAGTATAATAAATTGCAAAATATATAAAATGATTACAATTGAGGCATTTTGAGAAAATAAAAAACAAAAATATAGCTCATGTTGAAAATGTAATTTAAATTTAATTTTTTGATTAAGTAAATTTAATTTTTCAGAAATGGTTTATGAGAGAGGGTGAAGAGAGTGCTATGAAGAAAATTTATTGGACATGCCCAACAAGCCAAATAACCCGCCGGTATGTATCATTAAAATGTTGCTTTCCGGAGAGAAGTGGTCTTGTTGGATTAGATCGTGTATAGCGTAGCCCAATTTACCAGTATAAATAGGATCAAGTAGAATGCCTGTTGTACTGGCAAAGGTTTGAATAAATTTAATCAATTCAGGTTTGCTTTTGGCATAACCTCCAAAGTGATAATCCAGATGTAGGTCAAAGGCAGGGGTGTAGTCAAAGTATTTTAGAACTTCTTTTCGAATAAAATTCCCATTCTTGAAAACAGGAACGCCATGTACCTGGGTGTGTAATGTTTTTTTTTCTAGTCCTTTGATAATGCCGGCAAGGGTTGTTCCTGTTCCGCAAGCACAGAAAATATGATCGTAGGCGATACCGAGTTCATCAATTAATTCAGCACAGCCATCAGTGGCCTCTATACTGGCCCCCCCCTCATCAATAAAAAATGCTTGTCGATCGTGAGCAAAATGGTCTTGAAAAAGCTTTTGCTTATTGTTGTAATTACCTCTGTTTACAAAGATGAGTTCCATCCCAAAAAGCTTGCAGAGCATGAGTGTGTCATTTTGAACAGGCTCACCCCGGACAAATCCCGTACTTTTAAAGCCAAATTTGGCAGCAGCACAGGCGGTGGCGAGTAAATGATTGGAGTAGGCCCCACCGAAGGTCACTAAGTGTTGTTGTTGCTTAGCCAAAGCCTGATGAAGGAGGTATTTAAGCTTGCGCCATTTGTTGCCTGAGATGAATGGATGAATGAGATCATCTCGTTTGATGAATACGTTTACTTGTTTTTGTTGGTAAAACGGATGCTTAATTTGTTCGATTGGGCTATGGAACTGCAGATCGATCATGGTATGTTTCTGCAAAGATAATGCTTGTATATTTGCACCGCTCAATTTCGAGTATATTCCACTCATATGATGAATTTTGTAGAAGAACTGCGCTGGCGAGGCATGTTGCACGATATCATGCCAGGAACAGAGGAACAATTAAATAAAGGAATGACGGCTGGTTATCTTGGTTTCGATCCAACCTCGGATTCACTTCATGTAGGTAGTTTGGCTCAAATTATGACTCTGATTCATTTTCAACGTGCGGGCCATAAACCTTTTGCTTTGGTAGGTGGTGCAACAGGTATGGTAGGAGACCCTTCAGGAAAATCGGTGGAACGAAATCTACTTTCGGAGGAGGTACTTAATCATAATGTGAGTGGTATAGAAGCCCAATTGAAAAGATTTTTAGATTTTGATTGTGGACCCACAAGTGCTGTTTTAGTTAATAATTACGACTGGTTCAAGGGGATAAGTTTTTTAGAATTTATTCGTGATGTGGGTAAGCACATCACAGTAAATTATATGATGGCCAAAGATTCGGTGAAGAGGCGCCTGGAAGGGGAAACGGGAATATCCTTTACTGAGTTTAGCTACCAACTAGTTCAGGGTTATGACTTTTACTATCTCTGGAAAGAAAAAAACTGCCAATTACAAATCGGGGGGTCTGATCAATGGGGGAATATCGTGACTGGTACCGAGCTTATCCGTCGCAAAGATGGGGGTACTGCTTTTGCACTAACCACCCCACTGATCAAAAAATCGGATGGGACTAAGTTTGGCAAAACAGAAAGTGGAACGATCTGGTTGGATGCTGCCAAAACATCGCCCTATAGATTTTATCAGTTTTGGATCAATGCAAGCGATGAAGATGTAAAAAATTGGATTCGCATTTTTACACTCAAATCAAGGGAAGAGATTGAGGCTTTGGAGCAAGAACATGCTCTAGCACCACATCTTAGGATTTTGCAAAAAGCACTTGCTAACGAGATAACCACTCGCGTGCATTCAGAAGAGGCATTAGAAACAGCTATTAGTACTTCAGAATTTCTTTTTGGAAATGGTTCTTTGATATTCTTGAAAAGTTTGAGCGATGTAGCAATCATGAACGTTTTTGAAGGAATTCCTCAGTTTACTATTACTAGGGTTGAGTTTTCGCAGGGTATTCAAGCAGTGGATCTCTTGGCAGAAAAATCAGCGGTATTTACTTCAAAAAGCGAAGCACGAAAAATGATTCAAGGGGGAGGGGTTTCAATTAATAAGGAGAAATTGGGTGATGCTAGTCAGGTAATCAGTACTGCTGATTTGATTAATGATCGGTATTTGGTGGTTCAAAAGGGTAAGAAGAATTATTATTTGTTGATTGTTGGGTAAATTTCTTTTATGGTCTGATCAGATTTTATACCTAGTTGATTTCTAGTTCAACAGCAGGATCCCAAAAAAGTGTTTTGAAGTCCACTACTTGATCATTTACTATCTGTACACCTTCAGCGGCTAAAAGTTCTGCCATTTTACTCGGTGTTTCAAAATGATACTTGCCAGTAAGGAGCCCATTTCGGTTTACTACCCGGTGTGCGGGAATTGGGGGTTGGGCAGTATGCGATGCGTTCATGGCATAACCTACCATACGCGATGAACTTTTGGTGCCCAAATATGCTGCGATGGCACCATAGGAAGTTACACGCCCCCTGGGAATCAGACGCGTTACTTGATACACCTCGTCATAAAATATTTTTCTATCCATGTTTAAACCTAAATTGTAGACTGTGTTATTCTCCTTTTGCAAAGCCCACAGTATCTCGGTAAGTTTGTGGCGACACGTTAGCGTTGTTTTTAAAGAAACGACTGAAATAATATTCATCATCATAGCCCAATTCGTAAGCGATGGTTTTTACCGGTTTGTTGGTTAAATAAAGTTCGCTTTTAGCTTCTATCACAATGCGTTCGGCAATCAAATCAGTCAATGTTTTATTGAAGTGTCTTTTTGTGATTTTAGTTAGTGCCTTAGGCGTGATGTTTAATAAGTTTGCATACTCACTAGCCGAGTGCTTGTTCTTAAAGTGCAGTTCAATATAGTTTTTTAGGTTTTGGAGGATGAAAGGTTCCTTGTTATTTGGAATAGTTTGTTGTGTTTCGTGCTGCTGCTCTGTTTTTAGTCGTGATGCAGTTATTAAAAATATTTTCAAGTACGAAATTAATAGTTCATACTGGGCTAATGCAGGATTTTGAATTTCTGTTTTTATTTGTTCCAATAGCATTTTAAGTGTGCTTTCCGTTATCGGATCTACTAAAACAAAGGGTGGAAGATAGATGTTGTTGAACAAAACTCCATTGCAAGCCACTTCTTGTTGATGTTTGTGAATGCAAAAAAAATCGGGATGAAAATTTAATGCTATTCCTTTTAATTTTTCACGTGCTTGTAGCATGAATGGTTGATAGGGAGAAAAAGCAAATAGGGAGTTGTCTATAAATTCATATTCTGAAAAATTGGCTTTCAATTTACCATGCCCAATTTGAGTCCAAATGATCGTGTAGTAATTTAGACGTTGTATGTGGTTAAAAAGATCACTGTCTTCAAATGAAAATAACTTGAAGGCCAATTTGCCAGTTTGTGGGTTAATTAAAGAAAGCGTATCCTGACTCATCATTTTATTCAAGGCATTAGTGAAATTTTCTGTCCCGCTCGTCGATAGCTAAATCATTGATACTAGCATATCGTTTTATCATCAAACCATTTTTATCAAACTCCCAATTTTCGTTACCATAAGCCCTGAACCACTGTCCTTCTGAATTTTGGTATTCGTATTCAAATAATACAGCCATACGATTTTCGCGAAAGCCCCATAATTCTTTTTTGAGTTTATAATTCAGCTCTTTTTCCCATTTGCGTTTTAAAAATACTTTGACCTGTTCACGTCCATGAATAAATTCTGTTCTGTTACGCCATTCTGTGTCGACGGAGTACGCCAAACAAATTTTTTCAGGATCTTGGGTATTCCAGGCATCTTCTGCTAGCTGTACTTTTTGTTTTGCTGTTACCTCATTAAAAGGAGGTAATGGTAGCTTCTGTTCCATTGTCGAGAGTTATTAAAGTTGGAAATCAATTGTGATTTTATTAAGGCACCTTCTTTGTATTTTGAATCTGTTTAAGGGAAGGACATTGTTTTAGTTATATCCTTCCCTTTGCAGGTTTTTGTGTAAGGTAAAAAATCTAATCTTTAGCTGATTGCTAGTTCGGGCGCAAGAGGAAAGTCGATAGGGATTTGTGTGATATTATGCAGGTAATTCGTAACGGTGATTTCGGCTACTGCCAAAACTACATCAACAACATTTCCATGAGTGTATCCTGCATCAAAAAAGCGATCGAGTGTTTTTTGCGTTACATTGCCTTTCAAAGTCAGTATTTCATAAGTAAGATGAGCAAGTGCATTTAGTTTGTCATCGAATGAAGCTGATCCGTTTCGGATTTCAAGAATTTCGTCATCTGCAAAGCCATTCATTTTTCCAATTACTGTATGGGCTGATTGGCAGTAGCGGCAACCGTTTTGTTGACTAGCTAAGATATTTACTATTTCTTTTTCTCTTTTACTTAAAGAGGTTTTGGCATTTTGAAAACTGACGTAGTTTTCCAAACCTGTGTCGGAGTATGCCATTGTTGCATATAAGTTTGGAACAAACCCTAATGCTTTTTGAAACCTATCAAAGATGATTTTGTTATTTGCAGATACTTCTCCTCTGCTAGGAACTATGAACTTTTCCATGGTCATTTGTATTTAATTGTCTGACTATGTCAAAGATCCTATGAAATAGAGCTTCAATAAATGGACAATAGGTGCAATGGGATGGATAAATTTCCGAAGTGATTATCTAAAACTAAACTTGAGATAGTTGATGTTTTTACTGCTCGCCAAATATTTTTTTTCATAGTATGTCTTGATAGAAAGTACCTCAGTTACAAATTCGGAGTGGTACAAATCGGGGGTAGATACATGTAGATGGAGGTTTAATTCTTCTATTTTTTCGCGTGTGTAAGCATGAAGGGCGTCATTGTCTGTTTTTAGATGAATGCTTGCCTCGGGTTTTAAAATGACTTTGTACATCTCCAAAAATCGAGGAGCCGTCAATCGTTTCTTCTCACGACTGACCTGTGGTTGAGGATCAGGGAAGGTGATCCATATTTCGGATATTTCGTTTGTTTCAAAATAATCCAGGATATTTTCGATTTGGATCCGTAAGAAAGCGACATTGGGAATATTTTCTTCAATAGCTGTTTTAGCGCCGCGCCAGATTCGGTTGCCTTTATAGTCGATGCCGATAAAATTCTTGTCTGGAAATAGCTGGGCTAGATTGACCGTATATTCTCCCTTTCCGCAAGCCAGCTCTAAAACAATGGGGTGGTTATTTCCAAATTGTGCCCAGCTCCAGTTCCCTTTTAGTTTTTTGCCTTCTTCCAGCTCCAATACGTTGTCGAATGTGGCAATTTCAGCAAAGCGACGTAATTTATCTTTCCCCATAATCGTAAACCAACCACAAAAATAGTTTTATCTTAGCGCCTATACGCTATTTTAATGGAAAAAAATGCTAAAATATATGTCGCTGGGCATCGCGGAATGGTTGGTTCGGCTATTTTCAGAAAGCTTGAGCAGGAGGGGTATTCGAATTTAATTAGTCGAGAGTCGTCTGTATTAGATCTTCGAAGTCAGCAGCAAGTGGCTGATTTTTTTGCTTCAGAAAATCCCGAGTATGTTTTTTTAGCTGCGGCTAAAGTAGGTGGAATTGTGGCTAATAATACCTATCGAGCAGACTTTTTGTATGATAATTTAGTCATCCAGAATAATGTCATTCATTATGCTCATTTGGCGGGTGTTAAAAAGCTGATGTTTTTAGGTTCCAGTTGTATTTATCCGAAGCTAGCTCCACAACCGTTGAAGGAGGAATATTTGCTCACAGGTCCACTAGAGCCCACGAATGAGCCTTATGCCATTGCTAAGATTGCTGGGATTAAGTTATGTGAAGCTTATAGGCATCAATATGGGTGTAATTTTATTTCCGTTATGCCGACTAATCTATATGGCTATAATGACAACTATCATCCGCAAAACTCTCACGTTTTACCAGCCTTAATCCGTAAGTTTCATGAGGCAAAGATCAAAGGAGTTCCAGAAGTAAGTATTTGGGGTACCGGAACCCCCAAGCGTGAATTTTTATTTGCCGATGACTTAGCTGATGCTTGTTATTTCTTGATGCAGCACTACGATGAGCCTCAGCTAATCAATATTGGAACTGGAGAAGATTTAACTATCAATGAACTGGCGATGCTTATTAAAGCATGTATTGGGTACGTTGGTAAATTAAATTTTGATACTACCAAGCCAGACGGAACTCCTCGGAAGCTGCTAGATGTTTCCAAGCTTCATACTTTAGGCTGGAAACATCATGTGGAACTAGAAGAAGGCGTTCGATTGGCTTATGCTGATTTTTTGAAGCGGGAGGCTATTTCTGCTTGAGAAACCTATATTTGATTTAGATCGGCTCTTAGTAATGTAGCCGAATTTTGGTAGTGGTCCAAAATGTATGATGGGTTGACAAAAGAAAAACAGTAAGAGCGAATTTTGTAATAATGCGAATAAAACAAAGTTTGGATTGTCCTAACTGTTATGGGACATAAGGTGGTAAAAAATGGTCACAAGAGAAATGGAATGCAAACCTATCGTTGTAAAAGCTGTGGTAAACAATTCCAGGATTTGTACCTATACTGGTGTGCAGAAACAATGGTAAAGCGTATGGCTCTGAGAATGTTAGTTCGAGGTTCAGGCATACGGCGATATTGCTGATATTTTAAATATCAGTCAAACTTGTTGTGTGTTGGGCATCTTAACATCACAAGCTGATTTTGAGCTAAAACCAAAACATACTAATTATGATCGAGTAGAGGTTGATGAACTCTATAGTTTCGTTGGGAGTAAAAAAGAAAGTGTGGATTCTTTATGCCTATTGTGCTAAAAGTAAAGAAATATTGGCTGTAACAATGGGAAAAAGAACTAAAAAGACAGTTAAAGTCCTGCTAAAACGAATGCAAAACATCACGGTAAACTTTTCGTGTACAGATGCATGGAAGGCTTTTAAAGAAGTATTTCATCCTGATTCGCACCTTATTGGAAAACGATTTACCAAAGCTATTGAAGGGGTAAATACCTATTTAAGAAATAGTTGCAAGAGACTCATTAGAAGAACTACTGCTTTTTCCAAAAGACTATTTAATCATTATACTGCTCTCAAGCTTGTTATGAATCACAGAAACAAAAAGCTAGCATACATTTAAAAACACAACCTTAAAAAGAGCAATCCAATAAGGATATTATTCCCGAATGAAATTGGTTTTTTGTCCATTACAATTATAAGGCTGTGTTTAGAATTTATTTGTCAAAGATAAACCCCCACCATTTGACTAAATATTTACTGTATACCAAGATAGGGTGAGTAAATACTCCATTTATTTTACAGGCTTTAACGATTTCGGTATTAAGTTTCAAGATACTTTGGATCCCGGAAGTACTGGTTCCCCCTATTCTCATTCTGACCCAAGTTTCATTTTCATAGCTATAAAGCAGTTTATACTTGTAGATGAATCGTAGTAATAATTCAAAATCACCAGCAATTTTTAGGTCTGTTCTGTAAAAACCATATTTTTCAAAGTTAGCGCGGTAAGTATAGAAGGTGGGGTGTGCAGGTTGGAATCCAAATCGAAATAGCCATGGTCTAAAATACTTCGAGGAATAGTGACGTATTACTTTGGATGTATCTAACCGATCAATAAATTCCACATCTGCAAAAACGATTTGCTTACCAGTATTTTGCAGTGCTTTTACTATTCTTGAGATTACCCCCGGATCAGCAAAGAAGTCATCAGAGTTTAAAATACCCACAATGTCTCCGGTGGCTAACCGAATTCCTTTATTGATGGCGTCGTAAATACCTGTATCTGGTTCAGAAATCCATTTATTGATTTGATCGTCATAAGATTGAATCACTTCCACGGTCTTGTCTTTTGATTTCCCATCGATAATGATGTGTTCAATGTGGGGGTAGTCCTGATGAATGACAGATTCAATACAATCTGCTAAGAACTGTGCTGAATTATAGGTAGCGGTGATAATGGAAACCCTCATTATTTTAATTGATAGACTCGGTCCATTAGTTTAACTGGAAATAGAAAGATTGTCTTTGCAAAGTATTTGACGAATATTTCGCGAGAGTTGTTTAATGGCTAGGCTAATGTTCGATGTATAAATCTCATTTCGTTCTTTATGGAGGTATTTATACCCTAATTTTTTATTGTAGTGATTTAATTTATACGCATAGGGAAGATAAATTTCGTGTAATAAAACTCCCGATAACTTTACAAGATATTTACTGACACTGGTGTAATATTGTGTTGGTGCAACTTGTTTGAAGTTGGCAAAGTGATAAAAAATAAGTGGGTAATTATTGACTTCAATTTTATCCTCAGCGTTTAGGGCTAATTGATACTGTCCGACATTCCAGGGAGCTAAATTTGCACCAGGATGTTTGATTTCATATACGCCATGATACTTTTTGGGCCAAGCGTCAAGATACTTTTGGTCGGCATATTTGCCATTTTCTAGGCGATCATAGCACCACTCTAGGCAATCATATTTCCAATCGTTTAAACATTTTCTCCCATTTTCATCATTTTTAAAGGATACCCAACCTACATTGAATTTTCCGTATTTGGCATAATATCTCCATAATCCATAAAATTTATGGGCAATAATACCAATAGAGTAATTCTCTAATTCATGGTAAATAATTTCAGGAGAGGAATAGAAACAGAGATCCGCATCTAAATAGGTCAATAGGTCGATAGTTGGATTATGTTCAAAGACATAGCTACAAGTAGAAGCCGTACAGGTAAAGTAGTACTCAACTTTTGATCGATTAGATTTGGCCGTAATCAGCTCAGGAATATGCGACTCCAATGATGTATGTGAAACGAGTATTAGATTCGGATGGTTTAGTCCTTTTAAATAGAGAAAACTCTCGTTATCCATGCAAAAACAATAAATTGTGAAACTGCCTACATGAGCTTCAAGGGATTCGACTAATACAAGTAATTGGGGTAAATAATTTTTGTCAAAAAGGGTACAAAATCTCCTCTTCATATATTATAGATTTGCATAGAAATCAGAAATAGTAGATACAATGCGAGCTGTATCTGCTTCACTTAATCCAGGATAAATGGGCAAGCTCAGCATTTTTTTTGCCATATTTTCTGCAATAGGGAAAGTACCTTCGGTTAAATTTAATTCTGAATAGGCTTTCTGCAAATGTGGTGGGACTGGATAATGAATTAATGTTCCAATTTGTTTGGTGTTTAAATAATGTTGTAATTCATCTCGATGGTCAGTACGGATAATATATTGGTGATAAACGTGAGTGACTTTTGGATGTGTGTATGGTATAATAATATCTCCTATACCTTGTAGTGAGGATGTGTATGTAGCCGCTATATGTTGTCTTAGCTGTGTGAACTCATTAAGGTACTTCAGTTTAACACTGAGAATGGCCGCCTGTATTTCATCTAGTCTAGAATTATGACCTTTTACCTCGTTGTAGTATTTTTTCTCGGAGCCATAGTTTCTCAATACTCTAGCTTTCTGATATAATTCTTTGTCTCTCGTGGTGATTCCTCCACCATCTCCTAATGCCCCTAAGTTTTTAGCTGGATAAAAACTAGTGGCATTAATGTGGCCAAATGTACCTGTCATCTGTCCATTACATCTAGATCCATGTGCTTGGGCGTTATCTTCTACAACGAAAAGATTATTTTTTTGAGCAATACCTATAATCTGGTCCATTTCACAAGACTGTCCATATAAATGGACTGGAATAATGGCCTTTGTTCTAGGGGTAATTGCTGCTTGTATTTTTTGGGGGTCTAAGTTGAAGGTTTTCTCACATGGCTCTACGCCGATGGGTTTAGCTCCTACCTCACTAATCGCGAGCCAAGTGGCTATATAAGTATTTGAGGGGACTAAAACTTCATCATTTGCTTGTATACCCAAGGCTTTTAATGACAGGATAAGCGCATCTAAACCATTGGCCACGCCTAAGCAATAATCAATTTCGTGGAATTGTGCATATTCATATTCAAATTGTTCCAGGGCATTACCCATAATATACCAGTTGGAATCCAGTACCTGAGTCATGGCTTCGATCAACTGCTCTCTTAAAATCTGATTTTGATACGCAAAAGAGAAAAAGGGTATCTGCTCACTCATTGGGATTAATGAATGAGGAAAAGTTTCGGATGTAGTCTTTTTCATCATATAATTCTGAGGCTAAAACTAATTGTATTGCATTGTTGCTATAAGTCATTGTATGCCAAGAAGCGGGGGGAAGATACAGTCCTATATGTGGGCTATCTAGGACGAATATCTCTTTATCGCCATTTTTTTCTGTTGTTTCTACTTGAATGAGTCCATGAATACATATCAACACCTGTTGGGTCAGATGATGTGCATGGCCACCTCTTGTGACGCCATTTGGAATTTGATAAGTCCAGAAAGTGCGTTTAATAGAAAATGGAACTTCCTTGAATTCTTCAGTAGGAACGAGATATCCTATTTCATTTCCTCCTGTTTTTTTGAAAGTAATTATTCTAGGTAAGCTCATGTTTTTTAAATAAAAATCCTTTGTAATTTCCTTGCTCAGGGGCTTTAAATATAGGGAAACTAGGACCAATATATACTTCTCTTACGAGAGTAAAGCCAAGTGACTTAACAAAGTCTAGTAATTCATTTTGATTAATAACCCAACAAAGATATTCTGTTTTATAACCTAACAAATTTGGTCGCTGGATAGCTACATAACTGTCTTTCTTATTTATAAAAATCATTCTTGTTACATATAAATATTCTTTTGTGGAGGTACTTAATAATCTTAATATACTTTTCCAGTCTTTTTCATACCACAAAGAACTACTTGCAAGAACTAAGTCAAATTGTTTTCCGATGAGGTAGTCTGTATGACTAAAGTAATTATAGTGAGGATTGAGTTTGGCGCCCGCATCGCAAAATAAGGACAGGTCATAACAATGATAAACCAGTTCAGTATTGGTTGTTTTTAGTAATTCTTCCGAAATGACGCCATAATGACCAATTCCTCCACCCCAGTCTAAAACATTTATTCTTTTTTTATTTTGTGCAGTAAGCAGGAGTGCGTAAGCATAGGTAAGCAGTGTATTGTGCGTAACAATATCATAGGTGTACGTCATATCAGATGACTCATGATTAACCCCTAAAGCCCCCTCCGAAGTAACTTTTTGAGTAAAACTACCCCATTTGCTAAGTTGGGTGTTAACCAAACTTTGTAAGTTCCACCCCTTTGTTTCTTGATTGGTATCAAATCCTTCTGGTACATATTCCCATTGTGCTTTAATAAAATAACCGTGATTTTTTTTGATCATATCCAAAACAATAGGGGGACACATCTGTTTGATTGTGCTGAAAATTTTTGATCTATTCATCATAGGTATTTTAAATCAATAGTTGTGTGATGTTTGTTTATTGATTCTAATGTTTCTTTTATTTATAACCAGCGTCCAATTATCAAACCAAGGCATAAGATATGATTTCTGTGCAGCAAACCAGGTTGCTAAAAATATCAACAGATTAATGATAACTAATGAATATACCACACTTAGAGTACCATAATATTGTAGTAAGAAATAATATAATGGAATATTTAATATGGCAGATAAAAAAGTGATTAAGGCTAAATATTTTGTTTTTTCTGCATAAAATATATAGTGACATACCATAAAATACATGCCGCCAAAAATATTTGATAGTAATAGGTATGGAAAATACTTAATAGATAAAGTGAATTTATTGCCAACGAAAAAAGGGACAACTAGTGTCATGCCAAAGTAAATAAGGGTTCCCAGTGCAAGCAAGCCCATAAAATATCTGTACGTAAATTTGACTATTCTTTTTTTTGTGTTATTGTCTTTTAGTCTTAATTGTTTATAAAGTCAAGGCGCATAAGCTAAATTGAAGGAGCTAGCAATAAGAGTCATCGCTCCACATAGTTGAAATGCAACTGAATAAACCCCGACTTCAGATAGTCCCATAAACCTATTTATTATCACTCGATCTGTGATAAAAAGAATCATACTGCCAACGTTGTGCGGTATAAGAGGGAGGCCAAATTTCAACCCGCTTCGTATCATTTCGAGATTATATGAAAATTGTATGGATTTAGTACGAATGAGTATCCACATAGCTAATATAGCAACTAGGACAATGGATAGCACTTGTGCCTGTATTCTACCCATACTTGTCCATTGAAAGTAAAAAACAAATATAAATGTGAATCTGTAAGTATTTATCCTGTGTTTTCATCGGGATTTAACTTTTTGGTAAACTAGTGGCAGAATTTGGTTATGCAGTAAGATCAAGTTTTGTTTAAAACATATAAGTGCAAAGCTCGTTTTTACTGTTTTATCTCCCCTAATTCATTATGTATTTCAATGCACTACCAGTTTTAGTTTTTATTAAGTCTGAATGTATATAAAAATGAGGGGGTGGGTTACTTATGCACTTTGATTCTATTTTTCGCTAAATCAAACCAAGGCATAGGATATGATTTCTGTGCAGCAAACCAGGTTGCTACGAATATCAACAGGTTAATAATAATTAATGAATATACCACGCCTAGAGTACCATAGTATTGTAATAAAAAATAACATAATGGAATATTTAATATGGCTGATAAAAAAGTGATCAAGGCTAAATATTTTGTTTTTTCTGCATAAAATATGTAGTTACACACCATAAAATACATGCTGCCAAAGATATTAGCCACTAATAAACATGGAAAATATTTAATGGCAGAAATAAATTTATCTCCAACAAAAAATGGCACGACTAAAAGCATGCTAAAATAAATAAGGGCCCCTATGGCAAATAAACCACCAAAATAGAGGTAGGTAAACTTAATTATTGCTTTTTTCTGTAGATCGCTATTGCTTTTTAACTGTTTATATAGCCAAGGGGCATAAGCCAAATTGAAGGAGCTAGCAATAAGCGTTAGCCCCCCACATAACTGAAATGCTACTGAATAAACTCCAACTTCGGATAGTCCTATAAATCTGTTCATAATCACTCTATCGGTAATAAAGAAAATCATGCCGCCAATACTGTGTGGAATAAGTGGTAGACCAAATTTTAAGCCATTTCGTATGTGCACTGAATTGTACGAAAATTTTAATGATCTAGTACGTATCAATATCCATAAAGCTATGATGGTTACTAATACCATAGACAGAGCTTGTGCATATATTCTACCCATACCTGCCCATTTGAGATAAACAACAAATATGAGGGTGAGAATTAGATTAAATATTAGTGCTATGGAAGCAATAAATGCATATCGTATACTTTGACTTTTTGCTTGGTGTACTGCATTCTGTAACTGGTATATAGATTGGGCAAATACCATAATTACTCCTATTACGATAGTCATAGTTCCCAGCCCTAGATAAGTATGTATTAAGGGTGAAAAGCATAGACAAAAAAGTAATATGATTATTGCTGCAGTACTTATTATTAGTATACAATTCCAAAGGTATTGGTCAACATCTTGATCATCGCTTTTATGAATTTTAATTGCAACAGAGCCAAATAGATTTAGACTAACAAAAGGCAAAATAAAATTTCCAAAAATGCCAAACATGGTAACTAATCCATAGTCTGCAGGGGGTAGTTCTCTTGTTAAAATTGGCATTAGAATAAACGGAACCAGATTAAATATTAGATTAAAAAATATGTAAACGGCAGCATTGGAAAATAAGGGACTATTTTTTAATGCCCGAAAAAGTTTCAACATGCTTAAGGTGTGATTTTTATTTTTGGAAATGCGTCTATGAATGAATCAAGTGTTGTGTTTTGTATAATTGCCTTCTGGGAGTAAGCATATTGTTGAATTATGACATACATTTTAAAGCATAAGTATAATGAGTAGAATTCTTCATAGACATAGTAACGATCAGGTTTATGTGTATAAATTTCTTTAAATGATTTGAAGGAACCTTCTTTATTCTTATCATAAAAATGTACATCGTACATGCCGAAGTCATTGTTAGGGGTTACGATAAGATTAGTATGAAAATTACTCTCTACACCGGTTAAATAAATAGGTGAATAGCCCTTGTTAATCATCGTGTAAATGGCAGCACCAATTACATTTCTGCAGTAAGGCATTGCCAGGTTCCACTTGTATAGTTTATTTGACAACCATTTGATATATGGAATAGCAATGGGATTATAGAAGACGAGGCGGATATTTTTGTTTGCTTTTATTTTATTCATGAAATGAACATGTCTAATAGCTAGTGCTGGAATAAGTAGTGTTAAGGGCCATGTTGTTTTTGTTACGGCGGCTTCTAAGGTTTCTTCTATTATTTGTTGGTGTGTAAGCTTCCAGAAAGCACTATCGCGCAATACCCAGTATTGGGGCTTTAGTTTTTCAAAGAAATCAGTTTTAGGGAAGTGGTTTACGCAAACTAAGTCTTTATTGTAGAAAAAGTTAGGTTTATCTTCATATAACTTTTTAAAAGAGGGGCCGTTGCCTATAATGAGACAATCCTTGATTTGGTTCTTGGTGGAGTAACTCAGTCTTTTATTTAGAACAAAGACCTGCAAGAGCAATGAGCTGGATAAAGAAATGAGGTTGACGATACTATTGATGTATTTCCTTATTTGGCTGGACATGGTTATATGTTAAAGTCTAGTTGAACAGATCGTTTTTCGAGCAGGTAGGTACAAAAGTCGAAGTCAAACTTGCTGTCTATATCCACTGAATATGCTGGTGGCATCGCATATTTTATCACTTGACTAAATTGATTGGGACTTTCTTTCTTAAGTGATTGCGTATTCATCACGTAGATAGAACCATTATACTGATAAACTATTGGGCAATCCTGTCTTCTGGTGGCATTTGTACTTTTAGATTTGAATAAAAATCCTGAATGGTTTTCTTCAAATAGATTGAAATAGGGGTTGGCATGGGATTCTACCACTGACACTACCATGTCTAGGGTATTATTATAAGCTAAGAAGGCCTCTTTTAAGAATTCAGTTCTTCTGAAGGGACTAGTGGGTTGTAGCAAAACTAGGGTGTCGTATACTTGCCCTTGATTTTGATAAAACTGAATGGCATGAAGTATAGAATCATATGTTGGAGAAGTGTCTGTGGCTAATTCTTGAGGTCTTACAAAAGGCACATGTAGCCCAATTTGATTAGCGCAAGCAATAATTTCTTCACTATCTGATGAAACACAGATATGTGCATCGGTCGTAAAGCATCTAGCAAAGGCAATCGAGTAGTGTATTAGGGGAATGCCTGCTAAAAGTGCTGTATTTTTTTTAGGAAATCCTTTAGAGCCACCCCTTGCTGGGATCAAGAATAATGATTTCATAAATCTAAGTGCTTGATATCTTCCTGTGCCTTGGCTAAATCTTCATGTTTGCCAATATCTAGCCAATAGTTTGTCATTGAATGAGAGATCACCTTTTTGCATCTAGTAATTAAAAGCTCGATTAAATCGGTCGCATTGAAAAAAGTATTTTTAGGGATTAGTTTGACTACCTCCTTCTTCATCAGATAGATGCCTGCATTGGCGAAATAGGTGTAGGTGGGTTTCTCCCTAAAACTTATGATTGTATTTTCATTTGTTTCTAAAATGGCATATGGTACATTGATATGATAGGGAACTGTGGCTACGGAAAAATCAGCGTCTGACTCTATGAAATCGATAAAAAATTGTTCATAATCCAGATTAGTTAAAATATCTGAATTCATCAATAGGATGTAGTCGTGACTAAACTCGGGGATCAGTGCTATTGAGCCGGCTGTACCTAATGGCTGATCTTCGTTAATATATTGGACATTTATTTCATGATTGTTTTTACCTATATAGTCTTTTATTTGGTCACTTAGGTATCTAAGTGATATCCATAAATTGTTGATTCCAAAGCTGGTTAGACGATCAATGTTATGCTGAATAATAGGCTTGTCACCTACTTTTAATAGTGGTTTAGGTAGGACATCCGTTAGTGGTTTCAGGCGCTCTCCTCTTCCTCCAGCCATAATGACTGCATCTACAGGTAAATATGATTTAAGAAAACGAAAGTTGATTACATTGGTTACGACATGTTCTTTATTGACCACTGGTAGTATCCTAAATGCATTTCGTTTATATTCGATAATTTGGTGAATGGTGTAGTTATCTTGTTGAATAAATTTGGGATTTTGCTGAATAAAATGGTCAACAGGGCTGTCTAAGTCTAATCCATTTAATAAGCCTCTTCGTACATCACCATCGGTAAGGGATCCCAATAGCCTACCTTCCGAGTTTACAACAAAAATAATGGCATCTGCGGCCAGTTCATTTAACTTTACTAGGGCTTCTTTTATTGGACTTTGAGTAGTAATTGAATGTTTGCTATAATTATTCATTTGTCGATGTATTTAATGAGCCGGAATGCTTCAGCATATTCTACTTCAACTGATGCTCCTCTAAATGTGGCTAATCTCTATGTTTTTTAGATTCCTTGGAAAAGGATGGTTTCTAAGTTTAGAGGGATACACTTTCATAATCTCTAGTTTCTTTTTCAGGAATGGGGAAATATTCACAAAATAGGTTAGAATATGTTCATTTTTTGGCAATGCTGGAGTAAATTCAGTTTCAGATATACACTCGTACACTGAGACTTTTTTGATAAAATGATATCTGGAGTGATTTAGTACAAGCCATCGCTGCTTCAAATGTAGTACGATGATCTGAATGTGCATCAGATCTGTTTAACAAGTAAACGGTACTGGGTTTAGTTTCATAGAAAATACTCGATATTTTGGGTATCAAGGTTTGTAGGGAACTTGAGCTCAGTTTCATAGTTGGGTAGTCTAACTTGAATACCTTTTTAACTCCAAGGTGACTAGCTACTGCACCAATTTCTATTTGTCTGGAGTTAATACGCCACTCTTTGGAATACCCATCTTCAGCCAATACGTTAGGTATGATCAACCAATAATGGGCATGGTGCTTTAGAAGAGTATCTCCACAGCCTAAGCTTTCGTCGTCAGGATGTGACGATATAATTATAGTGTTGTTTTTCATAAGGGCAGTGTTTTGAAGTGAGTAATTTGGCAAAATTTCTGCGGATGGTGACAGGTTTAATAGCTGCCCAAAAAATACTAGTTTCTTTGACAGGCCTCTTGAAATAGAATATGAGGTGATTTAAAACTTTAATATCGCACGCATCTATAGCCTCACTCCAGCTGTCTCCAAAGTAGAAGGGGAAGTTTTTTGTTAAAAATGAGCGCATTTTTTCGTTTTTATTCATGTTTTAAACAACTCGTTTCTTCGATATAGTAAGAATAAATCAAAAACTTTAAATCACCTCCAAAATAGATCGGGTTGACTCATTAATACTTAATGCTTTTCCGGGCTCAATATTTTGCGGAATCTTTTCAGAGGAGATAGTAGATGTCCATATTTTGATACATTTGGACATGTAATCTATGTGAGCGCCTACATAAAGTCAATTTTTTCATT
This sequence comes from Pedobacter sp., assembly GCA_008015505.1. Taxonomy (GTDB): domain Bacteria; phylum Bacteroidota; class Bacteroidia; order Sphingobacteriales; family Sphingobacteriaceae; genus Daejeonella. The sequence continues at coordinate 34,361 of SSFR01000019.1, read as the reverse complement.
GAATAAAATTGTCATATACATATACATAAAACTTAAAAATAACCTTTAGGTTACTTGGGGTATACTTTATTCATTCGATATTTTTATGGACGCCCTCTATATAGAGCTATGGGATTTATTTCTTAGATAGGATATGGGTCTATTTGAGCTGTAACAGGCTGTCTAAACTTTAAACAGCCTCTTTAGTGTTATTCATTTAGAATTTTTTGAAGCATCTTTAAATCATGGTGTTTTTTTATTAGTGGATATAAGATTTTGAGTAAAGCAAGGCTAAATAATAACTTCTTTTGTAGTGTTATTAATTGAGCTGTTGTGATCCATTTTTATGTCATAGAACCTTTTTTTGAGTATATCTTCAATATTTATTTTAGATAAAATATCTACGATTTTTTTTGAGGCCATGCCATCACCATAAGGATTGATAGTAGAGTTTGCTAGTTTTTTAAATTCGCTACTCATAGCTTTTTTAATAGCAGCTTTAATAGAGTCAAACTGTGGAGCACAATCAATTACGGATGTTGATTTAAGTCTACCTTTCTGTCGGTCTCCGATATTGATTGTTGGAATCTTGAAAGATGGTACTTCAGCTAATCCACTAGAGGAGTTGCCTATGACAAAGTCCATGAATTGTAAGGCAGATAGATAACGAAGTTTGCCCAATGAACTATAAAGAGTACGTTTTGATGGGTTTTTAGATACAAAATCATTTATTCTACTAATAATGATCCGACTATCTGTATCTGAGTTAGGCATAGTGAAAATAATATTTAACTCTGGAAATTCATTTAATGCTAGCAGTAATGCTTCTATTTGTACCCCGGAAGATTGTGCATCAAGAGTTACTGGATGAAAAGTGACTAGTATATTATAGCGGCCCAATTTAAAGTTTATACTATTTTCGAGTTCTTCTCTCTTAAGTAGTGACAATCTTTGAGTGTTTTCTACACCCAGCCCACCAACATTAAATACATTTTGTGGTTGTTCGCCTAGTTGTATAATTTTGTCCCGGTATATATTAGTTGCAGCAAAGTGAATATGAGACATTTTGGTAATAGAATGCCTTATTGCTTCATCTATTACTCCTTCTGTGGCCTCACCTCCATGGCAATGTGCAATGGGAATTCGAGAGACCATTGCCGCAGATGCTGCAGCAAGCATCTCATATCGATCACCTAGAATTAAGATGATATCTGGTTTTAAATCATCGAAAGCCTCTGCAAAGCTGATAAGACCTAAACCCATAGATTTTGAGATACCTATGGGGGTATCTGAGGATAAAACTATTTCTATCTTTTTATTAATGAAAAACCCATCTTCTTCGATTTCTTTATAGGTTAGGCCAAACTCAGGAGATAAGTGGGTTCCGGTTGCTATGATTTGCAAGTCAATATTTTGTGAGTTTTTTAATTCTTTAATAGTCCAATATAGTATACCATACTCAGCCCTTGTGCCAGTGATAACACATATTTTTCGATGAATCATCCTTCTAAGTCTTGTGGTGTTAATAAATGATCTTTTAGCAATTTTTGGTTAGTTATTTTACCAATAATTTTGTCTACTAGCATTGGACTAATGCCGTTCCCGGGTCTTTTCATAATTAAGTCGGCTTCTGTGATAATATGTCCTTTGGGTAGACTTCGTGCAGTGTGAATACTTTTTCGGACTATTAAGCGATTCTCCATTTCTACTTTAGTTGGCACTTTTTCCCCAGTTCCCATAGCTAATTCTACATTTCTAATTGCTTGGACCATAATCTTTAGTTCATGAGGCTCTAAGCTTGCTTGATGGTCTGGGCCTTCCATGCTTCTATTCAATGTAAAATGTTTTTCAATGACGGTAGCACCCAGAGCTACTGCTGCAATGGGTATTTCTATACCTAGAGTATGATCTGAGTATCCAACCTTTACATTTAATTCATTCTTTATGGTTAGCATAGCACGTAAATTCACATCCTCCATAGAAGTTGGGTAGTCAGTAGTACAGTGCAGCACCGTGATATTCTCTTTTGGGGTTCCTGCTTCTACTAGGAGATGTATTGCTTGGGCAATTTCAGGTATTATGGCCATACCAGTAGAAAGTATGATTTGTTTTTTGTATGAGCCTATTTGACGCAAATAAGGTAAATTGGTGATTTCACCGGAGGGAATTTTAAATATAGGCTGCCCTAATTCAAAAAGTAATTCTACAGAAGGTAAATCAAAGGGAGTGGATAAAAATTGAATTTTTTTTTGTTCGCAATATTTTTTTAAATCAGCATACGCAGATAATGGAAGATGAATTCTTTTTGACATCTCTAACTGGGACTCTCCTTCACCTGTGTTTACCTTTTGATAAGCGGCTTTTTCAGTATGTGCCGACATGACCAGCTCCGGTATGGCTGTTTGGAATTTGATCACATCTACACCAGCTTCTTTAGCTATATCTATCATTTGAATAGCTAAGTCATAATTTCCATTATGATTTACACCTGCTTCGGCTATGATTAGTACTTTGTTATTTGTCATCAAAAGTTGTTTTTCTATATTTTTAGCTCATTCATAACTTGATCCCAACCCTTAAATGAAATGGCTCGGTCATCTATCCATACATCTCCTATAGGTTTTCCCAAAATTAATTGGTGATATTTAATTTCATTGGTTTTAAGCCAATGAGTAGTCATTTCGAACTCCATCCAAGTTCGGGCAGAATAAATAATGATCGTATGCCCTTGTTCATACAAAGCGTTTATATTTTCTTTGGCACCTTCGTTGAGTTTGGCCAAACTACGACTGTAGGTTTTCTCTTCGGTACATATAGTACCATCCAGATCAATGATTATTTGCATGATAAAAGAATTCTCTAAAGGCTCTGGTCATGATTAGATTTTCTTCCCAATCGTCGATGACTTTTAGGGGCTTTTGTAAATATTCGCTTAGTAACATTTGGGTAGAATCAGCTCCAGCTCTAATTGAAGTGGTAACCCCCCCTCCAAATCGCGGATTGATTTCCATCATATATAAGTTATTTGTTTTCTTTTCCCGAAGGAACTGCAGGGTAATTGGGCCTTGAAAATCAGCAAGTGACAAAATATGTTTAGACAAATTAATAATCTCTTGATCTTTAACTGTAACCGATTTAGTTGCCTCCCCAGAGGTTACTTCTATTCGCTTGCGGGGAACAGCCGATAATACTTTTCCTTCTTTTGAGACATAAGCATCTACAGTGTATTCGTCGGCGGTCAAATAGTTTTGAATTAAAAAATCTTTTTCATCAAAGTTGAGCTGAAAGTTATTCAAGTCTTCTTTGTTAGAAATAATGACCAAACCTTTGGAAGCTGATCCTTTACGGGGTTTGGCAATCAGAGGATATTTTCCGTCATTACCTGGAACTGGAATTTGATGTTTTTGGAACCATTGGTTGGATGTGACCTTATCGAACATGATAGTACAGGTAGCTTCACTAGACACAGGGATAAAAATATCTTTTAGCATCTCTTTCAATCGTGCCGCTATTAATGTTGCACCATCTACAAAGGGTAGGATGATGTGTATATGGTGTTCTTTAACTATTTCACTCAAATGATTTATAATATTTGCGTCATGCCATTTTAATCCTATAACAACTTTACCTATTGAAGCAATGGGAACAAATGGATCTAATTCATAGGAAAATATAGAAATATTTTTTCCATGCTTTTCTCCTGCTTTGATGAATAGTTCTGCCAATGAAACTCGCTTGGCTCCGCCTAAAAACAGTACGTTTATCTTGTTTGACATGATGTTTGGCTATCTCTTGTACCTGTTTTGGTATTTTTTAGGGGTATTCTAACACTACTAGGAATATTAACTAGCCGATCTGCTATCCACTCACTGTTTGATAGATCTGTCTTAGAAGGATAATTAAACATAGAAAGTCGATGCATGAGTTCCCAGGCTGGCCTAGTCATTACGTCATTTTCATTGGTAAATTTTAAAAAAGCGTCACGTTCATTTTTATCCTTTAACAAGATGCAGTTCAACCAGTAATTGGCTTTTGCTTGATCAATCTCTCGAACATAAGGCGTTTGTTGTCGTTCAAAGAATGATTGATATGAAGATGCTAGATCTCTTTTATTATCTATAAATAGATCGAGTTGCTCTAACTGAGCACAGGCTAAAGCAGCATTGAGATTGGGCATGCGATAATTATAACCTACTTCATCATGGACAAAAGCCCAAGGATGAGGAACCTTAGCCTGGGTCGTTAGGTGTTTTGCTCTTTTAGCTAGTGTTTCATCATTGGTAATTAAAGCACCCCCTCCTCCAGCGGTGACGGTTTTATTTCCATTAAAGCTAAATGCTCCAATTTTGCCAAATGTTCCAGTATGTTTCCCTTTATAAAAACTACCGATAGATTCTGCAGCATCTTCTACAAGTGTAATATTCCACTGACTACAAATGGTAGCAATGTCATCAATGCGGCACGGAAAGCCAAAAGTATGCATCGGTACACAAGCTTTAATTCGTTTCCCTGTTTGTTTATTATAAGTAAATCCATCAGATTTTCTTTCAGCATGATTATTTAAAAAATGCTGCAAGGATTCTGGTGAAAGCCCTAAGGTATCACGATCAATATCTATAAAAACAGGATATGCACCAATATAGCTGATGGCATTACAGGTGGCGATAAATGTTATACTTTGTGAAAGTACTTCATCTTCTGGTTGAACATTTGCTAAAAGTAGGGCCATGTGTAGCGCATTGGTTCCATTGACAATAGCAATGGCATGATTAGCACCCGTAATTTCACACATCATTGCCTCGAATCGATTTACATAAGCGCCCACTGAGGAGACGAATGTAGAGTCGATGGCATTCAAAACATATTTTCGTTCATTTCCTTGAAAAATAGGCGCATGTAGTGGCACGTGATTTTGTCCAGGAAATTTAGATTTAATAAAATCTAGAATATTTTGAAAACAGGCTCGCACTATAGGTTGTATATATGGGCTTTATATTGTTTTAAATTTTCAGGATTTTTAAACCACGTTATTGTTTCTGATAGTCCACTTTTTAAAGTGTATTGAGGAACCCATGGAGTGTATTGTTTAATTTTTTTATTAGAACCACACAGTCTAAAAACTTCCGATTTTTCTGGCCGTAAACGCTGTTGATCTATAGTAATAGACGCATTAGGGTTTATTTGTTGAATTAGTTCATATGCTAAACCCTCCATGGTGATCTCGGACTGTGTCGCAATATTACAATCCTGACCAATCAACTGATCGCATTTAGCAATTTCTACGAAACCATTAACGGTATCTTTCACATAAAGCAAATCTCGTGTTGGCGTTAGTTCTCCTAATTTAATTTCTTCAATACCATTGAGAAGCTGAGTGATTATAGTTGGTATAATGGCTCTAGCTGACTGCCTGGGACCATATGTGTTGAATGGTCTAATAATGGTTACAGGAAGATTGAAACTTTTATGAAAAGATTCAGCAATACAATCTGCTCCAATTTTTGACGCTGAATAGGGAGACTGTGGCTGCCTGGCATGTTTTTCATCAATAGGTATGTGTTGAGCTGTGCCGTATACTTCAGAGGTGGAGGTAACTAAAATACGTTCTATATCTAAATCTCTAGCTGCTTGAACAACATTTAAAGTTCCCTTTATATTGGTATCGATATATGAGTCTGGAGAATGATAACTAAAAGGGATTGCAATTAGTGCGGCTAAGTGAAAAACAATATCTATTTTCTTCATTGCCTCTCTTGTTCCATTGGGATCACGTATATCTCCTGAAAAAATCTCTACTTTATCTAATTGATCAGCTGAAAACGTATCGATCCACCCCCAAGTATTGAAAGAATTATAACAAACAAATGCTTTTACATCGGCACCTTCCTCTAATAACCTCTCAACCAAATGACTACCAATAAAACCGTCTGCTCCTGTTACTAAGACTCGTTTACCTTTTAAATCCATATCTATCTATACTCTAAGGTGTAATGAGGGTGTATTTATCTGGTGAATAAAATTATGCTATGACTTTCTTTGCTAGATAGTGATTATCTACACATTTTTCATTATCTTCTCTCTCATTTCCTTTACTCCACTATTATACTCATAAAACCCTTTTCCCGATTTAATCCCTTTATTCCCCGCTGTGACCATGTTTACTAAGAGTGGGCAAGGGGCATATTTTGGATTTTTAAAGCCCTCGTAAAGCACATTTAAAATAGCCAAGCAGACATCCAATCCAATAAAATCAGCTAATTCTAGTGGACCCATGGGATGAGCCATACCCAGTTTCATTACCGCGTCAATTTCTTTAATGCCTGCTACACCCTCGTAGAGACAATAAATGGCTTCATTGATCATGGGCATTAGGATCCGGTTGGCCACAAATCCTGGATAATCATGTACTTCGACAGGCGTTTTGTTCAGACTGGTTGCCAGATTCATAATCATGGCGGTTGTTTCATCCGAAGTAGTATAGCCCCTGATGACTTCTACTAACTTCATGACAGGCACCGGATTCATAAAATGCATGCCAATGACCTGATTGGTGCGACTAGTTACAGCAGCAATTTTAGTGATAGAGATGGATGAGGTATTTGATGCTAAAATGGTCTCAGGTTTACAAAGCTGGTCTAAGTCTTTAAATAGCTTAAGTTTTAGATTAATGTCTTCTGTGGCAGCTTCGACGATCAGATCAGCATTATATACACCTGGTTTTAGATCAGTATGAGTAGCAATGCGATTTAAAATAGTAGCCTTATTTTGTTCCTGAATAATTCCTTTGGTAACTTGTCGATCCAAATTTTTGGCAATAATTGCCATTCCTTTTTGTAGGGCGGATTCGGAAATATCAATCAAATTTACGGGGTATCCAAACTGAGCAAAAGTATGTGCAATTCCATTACCCATGGTACCCGAACCAATAACTGCAATATTTTTTATCATCATACGAATGATTGATGAGTGACGCCGAAAGTACAAATAAAACACTTAATATATAATTCATTAGATCAATTATTTAATTAAATTTGATTCTTAACATGGGCAGGGACGAGGGGGTTGATTAATCGTCTATTTTGATATTCTGATCTGATAAAACCAAAGGTTATGCTATCGTTCCCCTTAGTAGATAACACTGTTTTTAGTCAATTAGTTGGCTTTGGACATCAGAGTGTTTTATTTTGTTATGATCAAGAGACTAGTTTGCGGGCTATTATTGCTATTCATGATACTACTTTGGGCCCAGCATTAGGTGGGACTAGAATGATGATCTACAAGACCGAAGCAGATGCACTTCGGGATGTCTTACGTCTCTCAAGAGGGATGACGTATAAAGCGGCCATTACTGGTTTGAATCTAGGCGGGGGAAAGGCTGTTATTATTGGAGATAGTCGAACTGACAAGACCGAGGTGATGATGCGGCGCTATGGGCGCTTCATAGAAAATTTAAATGGTCTATTTATTACGGCCACCGATGTAGGGACTAGCCAAAAGGATATGGAATATATCCGTTCCGAGACTAAGCACGTTACAGGAGTACCTATAGAAATAGGAGGGAGTGGTAATCCAGCACCGATTACAGCTATTGGGGTTTATTTTGGAATAAGGGCGTGTGCCAAGGAGCTCTTCGGAAATGATGCATTGGCAGGTAGATCTGTTGCCGTACAGGGAGTTGGGCAGGTAGGAGAGTGTTTGGTTCGTTTACTTCGGAAAGAAAATGTGAAAGTGTATGTCAGTGATATTAATGAGGAGCGCTTAATTCAAGTGGCTAAGAAATATAAAGCAGAAATGGTATCTAATTCTGATATCTATAATTTAGATGTGGATGTGTATGCTCCCTGTGCTTTAGGTTCAACAATCAATACTCTAACCATAAATAAGCTGAAGTGTGCTATCATTGCAGGTGCAGCCAATAATCAGTTGGCAGATGAAGAGGAGCACGGAAAGTTATTGCTAGAAAAAGATATTCTATATGCTCCCGATTATTTGATTAATGCCGGGGGGTTGATCAACTCCTACTCTGAAATTGTTGGGTACAGCAAAGAGCGCACTATACAGCTAGCTGAAAATATTTATGAAATGACTCGCGGAGTTTTGAAAAAATCAAAATCTGAAAGTATTCCAACTTATGTTGCTGCTAATCAAATTGCTGAGAAACGTATTGCAGATATCAAAAAAATAAAGACGAATTAAATTACCACTCGTCTTTCCAGTACTGATCACGTATTTGGATTTCGTTAAACCTTACTTTTTCATTCACTACTGATTAATACTGAGACCTTCGTTTCAATGTTCTTAAATAAAAACTATTAGTTAATAAATTTATAATAAAAATTTATTAACTAAATATATTGGTATTTATTTTTCTTTAAAATTTATTATTTATTATAATAATTAATAAAAGAGAAAGTTTTAATGGTAGGTCAATTTTACAATCGCAGGGGAAATAAAATGGTCTGCGAGATTCATTAATTATTCATTATAAATAATTCAAAATGAAAAATTTAGAACTATTAGGTATGCAAAAGATGCACCCTACAGAAATGAAAAATTATAATGGTGGTGTAGCAGTTAGCGCTATTGTTGTTATAGCCCCATTATTTGGAGTAGCAACTTTGGTTGGTTTTTTTCTTATTAGTAAGAAAAAAAATGATAGCAAAACAACTTCATAGATTGGGTCATACCACTGGGTGGTTTACCTAAGTAATTGATTGTTTCCTATTAATTGGTGATACTGAGCATATAGTCAAAAGCTTGTAGAATTCATATACCAAATACTCATATCACATTCTAAATAAATGTTTATCAATCCTTAGACGCACCATCAAAATTTAATAATATGGAAAATATAAAGTTGAACACATTTGATATTCAGAAATTGAATGTTAATTAAATGAAAAAGCTACATGGTGGAGCTTCACTATTAATACCACTCTTTCTTTTAATAGGAGTTAGTGTAATAACGAGCTTGCCTAAAGTTTTAAAGTAATAATTGATGTTATTCATTAAAAAATCTAAAAAATGGAAAATATGAAGCTAAAAACTTGCGATGTTCATGAGATGAATATTAGTGAAATGAGAATACAAAATGGTGGTACTTATAAAGCTAGAACTGCCACAGATCTAATTGCTGCTGTGAAACTTTTTTATAACTGGGTTAGAGGTCTATTCTAGTTCTAATAATGTTCTTGATGCCAATGAAGCGCGTTAAATTTTTAGGGTTAGTAGAAAGAAAATGGGACGATAAAAAACATTTCTCAATTGTCGCGGAAAGCTTAACGAACTATTGAAAACATAGATTAAGGAGTTATTGTAGTTTTGCGTCAAAAACGTGAATTTAGCTGCTAAATCCATGATCAGCCAAAAAGTTAAACTGCATCAGAAACAAGTGTTAAACGATGTTGGTCGTTTGTTAGATTTTTCCTCGCCCCAAGTGATGGGGATATTAAATGTAACGCCAGATTCATTTTATGATGGTGGTCGTTATCATACGATCAATAGGGCATTGAAGCAATGTGCTCGTATGCTTCAGGAGGGGGCAGCTGTGATTGATCTTGGTGCTTATTCCTCGCGACCAGGGGCTAGGTTTATTTCAGAAGAGGAAGAAATCAAACGAATACTTCCTCTTCTGAAAGTGATCAAAAAAGAATTTCCCAATGCAGTGATTTCAATAGATACTTTCAGGGCATTAGTTGCTGAGTTATCAGTTCAAGAAGGAGCGCAGATGATTAATGATATTTCAGCCGGAGAGTTGGATTCAACGATGTTTGCAACTGTTGCTCGTTTGAAAGTTTCATACATTTTGATGCATATGAAAGGAAATCCACAAACGATGTGTGAATATGCACAATATGGAGAGGATATTTTGGTCGAGTTGTATAGTTATTTCGTTAGGAAGATAGAGCAGCTTCGGAAGTTGGGTGTGGTTGATTTAATCATTGATCCTGGATTTGGGTTTGCTAAAACCCTTGAACAAAACTATGAACTCCTGAACAGGCTAGATGCATTGAATGAATTGAACTTACCCATGCTCGTGGGGGTATCGCGTAAAACCATGATCTATAAATTGCTCGGTATTACCCCTACTGAAGCACTAAATGGTACAACTGTAATTCACACTATGGCTTTGCTCAAAGGGGCCAATTTGCTTCGTGTGCATGATGTGAAACCTGCTGTGGAGGCAGTGCGGATTTTTAATCAATTGAAATGATATCACAATTATCGATGATACAACTAAATAATAAACAATATGATAAATGTGGGATAAATCCTTAATAAAGATTTTTTAGTGCTGCAGTTAAAGTAGAGAATTTGAAATTAAAGCCTTTGGATAGGATTTTGTCTGAGCTTACTTTAGTGCTATTTAGTAAAAGAATAGACATTTCTCCTAAAAGTAGTCGGAGTAAGCATGTAGGAATATGAATAAGCCATAATGGCTTTTTTAGGGTTTGCGCAAGTGTTTTTACTAGTTCCTGGTTGCTTACTGGATAAGGAGCAACCATATTGTATACTCCATGAATGGACGTATTTTCTAGTGCATGAATATACATGCTTACAACATCTTCTATATGAATCCATGATACCCATTGGGTGCCAGAGCCAAGAACTGTTGCTAAGCCCAAACGAGTAGTTGAGACTATGGGAGCTAGTCCCCCGCCCTCCTTAGATAATACTAAGCCGGTGCGTAAACAGACGGTACGTAAGCCCAGTGCCCGCCCATTGCCAACAGTATTTTCCCAGTCTACACATAAACGAGATAAAAAATCTGTTCCTGGAGGACTGTCTTCACTCAATGATTCATCTCCACGATGGCCGTAATATCCAATTGCAGAGGCCGAAATTATTGTTTTGATCTGATGACCGCTGTCTTTTTCTAGAAGTGAATAGATGAGTTTGATGGACTCGATGCGACTTTTGGCAAGTCGGACTTTACGCTTAGCGTCCCACCGTCCGCTAGCAACACTTTCACCAGCAAGATGAATAATTGCATCAACCTGTTTGAAGCAGTCTGGGTCAATTTCTTGCTTGTCGATATTCCATTTGAATATCTTTATCAGAGCAGATTCACTAGTTTGTATTGCTGTACTATGAGTTAGCATATTGATGGCATATCCTTTGTCAATGAGTGCTCGTGTGAGCGCTTTGCCGATCAGGCCACTAGCTCCAGTTATGAGAATTGTTTTGGGCATCAATTTCTTTGTTTTTATATCCCCCTTTTCTATACACAGAAGTGTACTCTGGGAGTAATCTACATGTGTTAGCCTATTATCTAATAGTAAGTTCTACTAGTTGACAAGTTAGACCTAAATTTTGAATTTTCATCTGAGAGAGTCTATCCTTCATGATTAACATCATATTACTTGCTTTAAGGTTCATTTTAAAATAGATTATTGGGTTAGTCTCATAAAAGGACTACCAATCATCACTATCTAATCTTCAATTAACTATTTTCTTGGTTTTATGATAACATAATCTCATTTTTGCAGCTTATTTATATTCAGTCTTAATAATAAATGAAGCTAAAGCTAGTCTCCGCCTACTTGAGTGCCCTTATTTTATTGGGTGCGCTAAGTAAACAATCCATCGCCCAAACAAATGTTATTTCAGGTAAAGTAACTTCGGAAGGGAGTCCCATCGAATATGCTCATGTAGCTTTGGTGGGTACTTCGCTAAGGACATCGAGCGATAGTACAGGGAAGTTTAAAATTAAAGGTGTTTCTCCAGGCACATACAAAATCCAAGTAACCTATATAGGTTTTTCAAAGGTGGAAAAGTGGGTTACGATTAAGCAGGGTATAAATGCTACATTACACTTTGATCTCACTAGCTTGAAGAATAACCTTAACGAGGTGGTTGTTTCAGGTACACTAAAAGAGATTAATCGTGCAGAAAGTACAGTTCCTGTGGAAGTATATGCCCCATCTTTTTTTAAGAAAAATCCTACACCTAATATTTTTGATGCTTTGCAGAATGTGAATGGCGTGCGACCTCAGCTCAATTGTAGCGTATGTAATACAGGCGATATTCATATCAATGGTTTGGAGGGGGCTTATACCATGATATTAATCGATGGAATGCCAATTGTGAGTGGTTTGGCTACGACTTATGGTTTATCAGGTATTCCCAACTCGTTGGTAGAGCGTATTGAAATTGTCAAGGGTCCGGCATCTTCTTTGTATGGTAGTGAGGCAGTTGCTGGTATCGTGAATATTATTACCAAAAAGCCACAAAATGCACCTTGGTTTTCGGCTGATGTTTTTAGTACCACCCATCAGGAGTGGAATACTGATTTGGGATTTAAGACCAATGTAGGGACTAAAGCAACAGCACTTACTGGGATTAATTACTTTAAATATGGGAGTGCGATAGACCATAATGGAGACGGTTTTACGGATGTAACTTTGCAAGATCGCATTTCTGTGTTCCAAAAATGGAATTTCGAAAGAAAAAATAATCGATTATTCAATTTGGCCGGTAGGTTTAATTATGAGGATCGTTGGGGAGGAGATATGCGGTGGACTAAAGCCTTTAGAGGGGGGGATGAGCTATATGGGGAGAGTATTTATACTGCGCGTTATGAACTATTGGGGGCTTATCAGCTGCCGACCAAAGAAAATGTAATGGCCTCTTTTTCTTATAACTATCATGATCAGGACAGTCGGTATGGCACCGATTCTTACATTGCTCGGCAACAAATAGGTTTTGCTCAATTACATTGGGATGGTAAATGGGGACATCATGATCTACTTGCTGGAACATCGTTGCGTTATACGCAGTATTCGGATAATACTCCGGCAACCAATACTGTAGCTACACAAAGTGGTAGCAATGCAGCCATTCAATTGCAAAAAAGTTGGTTGCCTGGTGTTTTTGTGCAAGATGAAATAGCATTTATGCCCAAACATAAGCTATTACTTGGCTTTCGTTACGATTATAACTCGGTTCATGGAAGCATCTATACACCAAGGTTGGGTTATAAATGGACGATCAACGATAAAAATAGCATACGATTTAATGCAGGGACGGGCTATCGGATTGTGAATTTATTTTCTGAGGATCATGCGGCATTGACAGGGTCTCGAACTGTGGTGATTAAAAACGAGCTGAAGCCTGAACAGTCTTATAATGCCAATTTGAATTATATGAAGAAAATTCATACGCTGAATGGAACATTTATTGGATTCGATGCGAGCGCTTTTTATACTTATTTTGAAAATAAAATCACACCTGATTACGATACCGATCAAACCAAAATTATTTATGACAACACATCAGGTCATGCAGTGAGTAGGGGAGTAAGCACCAATGTAGATATTGCTTTCAATAACGGGTTCAAAGTGATACTTGGAGGTACTTATTTGGATACATATCTCGTAGATGAAAAGGGAGAAAAACAATGGCCCATTAGAACGGAAAGATTTGCTGGAACTTGGGCGTTATCGTACAAGTTCAAAAAAATGCATTTAGGTATTGATTATACAGGCAACTTGTATAGTCCGATGCGTCTTAAGCTAATCAATGAGCTCGATCCTCGACGTGAATATTCTCCTTGGTGGAGTATTCAGAATATTCAATTGGTGTATAGTGGCTTTAAACATGTGGAGGTATATGGGGGGGTGAAAAATCTGCTTAACTGGACGCCTAATCAAGGTAATCCGTTTATCATTGCCCGAACAGAAGATCCTTTTAATAAAAATTTAGAAGTAAACAATCCATATAATTTGCGATTTGATGCTGATTATAACTATGCTCCTAACCAAGGAATCCGTGGATTTCTTGGTGTCCGGATGGCTATCAGATAATTAAAAATGAGGTCGGCCATCGTCGGGTATATAGTTATCGTTTTTATGTTGCTGGGATTAATCAGTTATCCCAGTGCTTCGTTTTCGCAGCTGGTAAGCCATTCATTTGAACAAGTGGATAGTTTACAGATTACCAGAAAAAAGCCTATAGTGGTTTTTATCCATACGCGTTGGTGTAAATATTGTTGGGTCATGCGAGACATAACGTTAAAAGATGGTCGCATTATTGACTTACTTAATAAAAATTATTACTTCGTTGAGTTTGATGCAGAGGATAAAAGACCTATTATATTCAATAAACGTAGATTCAACTACCAGCCAACAGGGTCTAATACCGGCCTACATCAGTTAGCAAGTGCCCTAGGAGAGATTGATGGATTGGTTTCCTTTCCAGTACTCTGCTTGTTAAATGCGGATTATGAGATTATCTTTCAATACAATCAGTATCTCTGTCCAAAGGAGTTGATTCCGATTTTGGAACAGCTGAAATGTTTGTGATTTAAACAGTCTCTTAGCGTATATTCGCCCTACACGATTTTTCCATGAAACAATACCTTGATTTAATGCAGCAAGTGCTCAGCATCGGTACACATAAGCACGATCGTACTGGTACAGGAACGCGAAGTATTTTTGGGTACCAAATGCGATTCGATTTGCAAGAGGGCTTCCCCTTGGTAACAACCAAAAAGGTGCATCTTAGGTCCATTATTCACGAGCTGATCTGGTTCTTACAGGGGGATACAAATATTAAATACTTGAAAGATAATGGAGTAAGTATTTGGGATGAATGGGCAGACAATCGGGGTAATTTAGGTCCGGTGTATGGTTATCAATGGCGCTGTTGGCCTACAGCAAGTGGTGATCATATTGATCAAATTAGTCAGGTGATTGATCAGATTAAAAATAATCCAGACTCCAGACGGATCATTGTTTCGGCTTGGAATGTGAGTGAGCTTTCAAAAATGGCGCTTCCGCCGTGTCATTGTTTATTTCAGTTTTATGTGGCTGATGGACAGTTGAGTTGTCAGTTGTATCAGCGTAGTGCGGATATTTTTTTAGGTTTGCCTTTTAATATAGCTTCTTATGCTTTGCTCACCTTGATGGTGGCTCAGGTTTGTGATTTAAAGCCCGGTTGTTTTGTCCATACATTGGGTGATGCCCATTTGTATAGTAATCACATTCAGCAAGCAGAGTTGCAATTGAGTCGGGATCCGAGATCTTTACCGCAAATGAAATTAAATCCTGACGTGAAGAATCTATTTGACTTTAGGTTTGAAGATTGTGTGCTCGAGAATTACGATCCACATCCGCATATTAAGGCGCCTGTGGCCATTTGAATTTAAAGCCCCCAAGGGATAGGGGGTAAAGTTCGGATTATCTGACTAGGCTAAATTTAAATTCAGATACAATTATATATATAATATACACCCTGAAAATAATGGACATTACAAAAGATAGCAATGGAACGATTCTGAATGATGGGGATACCGTGCAGCTTATTAAAACATTAAAAGTAAAAGGATCATCTCTTACCTTAAAAATGGGAACGGCAATCAAAAATATTCGCCTAACGACTGATCCTGAAGAAGTAGAGTGCCGTGTGGATAAAAGTACTTTGGTCCTTAAAACATGTTTTCTGAAGAAAAAGAATTAGTGCCCAATATTATGCTTAGTATCCTTGTTGCTGCCAGTGAAAATAATGCGATTGGGAAAGACAATCAGTTGTTGTGGCATTTACCTGCTGATTTAAAGTACTTTAAACAGTTGACCACGGGCCATACTGTTATTATGGGACGAAAAACCTATGATGCTATTGGCAAGCCACTACCAAACAGAAGAAATATCGTGATCACTCGTCAGCCTGATTTAATTATTTCTGGTTGTGAGGTGGTTCATTCATTACAGCAAGCAATTGAGGTCAGTAAGCAGAAGCAAGAAGTATTTATTATCGGAGGAGCTGAAATTTATCATCAGGCATTATCATTGTGCAACATCATTTACCTAACCAGGGTGCATCATCAATTTGAGGCGGATGCTTATTTCCCCAAAATAGATTCAGCTGTTTGGCAGTTGTTAACTCAGGAAGATCACCATCGTGATAAACAAAATAAGTATGACTATAGTTTCCTGGTATATGAAAAGCGGTGAAATTTTGATCCACAAAAAATCCTACTTTTGTGAACAATGAGCTTTCTATTCCCCGGATTTCTGTTTGCCCTTGTGGCGGTAGCGGTACCGATTGTTGTTCATTTATTTAATCTTCGCAAGTTTAAAAAGGTTTACTTCAGCAATGTTCGCTTTCTGGCGAACATTCAGCAACAAACTTCGTCCAGTCAACGACTGAAGAAGCTGTTGATTTTAGCAGCACGTATTTTAGCTATTACGTTTCTTGTGCTGGCATTTGCTAAGCCTTATATCCCAGCAAAGGATCAGTTCAGCATAGCCCATAAACATGTGGTGAGTATCTATATTGATAATTCCTATAGCATGGAGGCGGTGAATAAAGAGGGTCGTTTACTGGATGAGGCCAAGCGTCGGGCTAAAGAAATTGTATCTGCTTATGGTCCCTCGGATCAATTCCAGTTACTGACCAATGATTTTGAAGGTAAGTATCAACGTCTGTTAAGCCAAGATGTATTTATAAAAGCACTTGATGAGGTTAAGGTAAGTAGCAACACGAAAAATTTAAAGCAAATTGTAGAAAGACAAGCAGATGTTTTTCTGGCTGATCCTAATGCGATAAAAACAATTTATCTCATTTCAGATTTCCAGCAAAATATACTGGGAAACGATCCAGTGAAGCTTTTGTCATCAATTGATGTTCGTTTGGTACGTTTAAAAGCCAATACTGTGCCCAATGTTTCTATTGATTCTGTTTGGTTCAGTTCTCCCCTGCATCGGCCTGGACAAACTGAAAAAGTATTCGTGAAGCTTAGTAACAATTCGGATCAAAAAGTAGAGCATGTGGCCATCAAGCTTAAAATCAATGATCAGCAAAAAGCTTTGGGTAATGTGAGTATTGGCCCTCGCAAGTCCAGCATCGACACGCTTTCATTTGGTGGCCTACAATCAGGTTGGCAGCAAGGAGAAGTAAGTATTGCAGATTACTTTATCACCTTTGATGATCGGCTTTATTTTAGCTTTAATGTGCGTGAAAAAATGCCCGTTTTGGCTATTAATGGTCGGAATGAGAATAGGTATGTCACTGCACTTTACCGGTCGGATGCTTTTTTTGAATTACAACAAACAGGTTTTGGAAACATCGATTATGCTCAGCTAAGAAATAATTCAATGCTGATTTTAAATGAAGTGTCCGATATTTCTGAAGGATTAGCTAGTCAGCTGAAAAATTATGTACAACATGGTGGGACTTTATTAATTTTTCCTGCATTAAACGGAGATCTAAACCCCTTGAATGGATTACTTCGTCATTTGGGAGCTGATATGGCATTGCAAGTGATTAATCAAGAGACTAAAATAGCACGTGTTAATTTGCAGCATCCAGTCTTTAGAGAAGTATTCGAACATATTCCTAAGAATCTAGATCTATCCATAGCCAAAAAATACCTTCAATTTAGTTCACAAAGTAAAACAAGCCGCCAAAGTTTATTGGAGCTTCCTGGAGGCAAGCATTTTTTTGATGAATATCAATTAGGTAAGGGAAGAATATTTATTTCTGCAAGTCCTTTAGATGATGATGCGAGTAATCTTGCTCGGCATGCCATATTTGTGCCGATGATGTATCAAATTGCCCTATCTAGTTTACACGGTCAGCGCTTGTTTTATATACTCGGACAGGATCAATTTTTAGAGATTCCCAAACTAAGTCTGAAACAAAATCAAACACTTGTTTTGCGCAAAAGTAAATTTGAGGCCATTCCAGATCTACGTCAAGTGGAAAGTTCAAGCTGGTTATTTGTATCTGATCAGGTTAAGGAGGCAGGCAATTACCAATTGCTGAAAGCAGATAGTTTGGTTGCTTTGTTATCCTTTAATTACAATCGTGGGGAGTCAGATCTTAGCTATGCCAGTAACTCGGCATTGGAAGCAAAGTTTCAGGGAAAAAAGATTCATTTGTTTGATACTTCCCAAGGATCAATCCAAAGTGAGGTAAAGGCAGTCAATCAAGGGTTACAACTTTGGAAATTATGTCTAATACTTGCTCTATTGTGTTTAGCTGCTGAGATTGTACTTATTCGTTTTTATAAAATAACTCCCAACAAGCTTAAGTCATTGTCTGTTTAATGAATAAAATACTTCTCCAATCGGTTCTGGTAGTCAATCCGCAAAGTAAAAATCACAAATCAAAATTGGATGTTTTAGTAGTCGATGGCCAAATTTTGAAAATAGAATGTGGTGTTCCTGTGGAAGAGGGGACAAAGGTGATTGATGGTCGGGGAAAGTTTTTATCACCCGGTTTTTTTGATCTACGTGCAGGTTTTGGTGATCCAGGACTAGAAACCAAGGAGGACATGACAACGGGATGTATGGCAGCAGCAGCAGGCGGTTTTACAGGTATTGCATTGATGCCCAATGTTCAAATGCCTACTTATAGTAAAGCAGATGTTTCTTATATCCTTACTAAAGCGCAAGGAAATTTGGTTGATGTACATCCTTTAGGCTGCATTAGTCATCGTGGGGAAGGTAATGAGCTAGCAGAGCTTTTTGATATGTATCAAACAGGTGCTATTGCATTTACGGATGGTTATCAGCCGGTTGCGGACGCGGGGTTGATGAGTCGGGCGTTGTTGTATGCTAAAGGGTTTGATGGGCTGATTTGCTCATTTGCAGAGGATGCTCAGGTTGCCGGAAAAGGTAAGATGAATGAGGGGGTAATGAGCACTTTTTTGGGTTTGAAAGGGAATCCTGCATTAGCTGAGGAGTTAATGCTTTTAAGGGATATCTACTTGGCTGAATATCATGAAGCAAGAATCCATTTTAGTACTATTAGTACCTTAAAAAGTGTAGATCTAATTCGTCAAGCCAAACGAAAGGGGCTGTTAGTAACTTGTGATGTGTCAGCGCATCATCTTGTTTTCTCCGAAGATGACTTGGTCGAATTTGATAGTAATTATAAAATGCAACCCCCATTGCGTACTAAAGAAGATATTAAAGCACTGTTGGAAGGCTTGCAAGATGGGACGATCGATGCCGTTGTTTCGCAACATACTCCGCATGAAGTTGAATATAAACAAGTCGAATTTGAAAAAGCTGCTTATGGATCGATTGGTTTGCAAACGGCATTTAGTATGGCTTTACGGGCAGGGTTAACAACTGAGCAAATTGTGGATAAGATGTCTATTGGTCCACGCAAAATACTGGGATTACCTCCCATTAAAATAGAAGTGGGTGAAATAGCCAATCTTACTTTGTTTGATACGGAAGCACTTTGGCGTTTTGACATTAATACGAATCGATCTAAATCGAGTAATTCTCCCTTATGGGGTCAGCAAATTAAGGGTCAAGTCAAATGGGTTTGCAATCACAATCGATATATTGAATTTTAAAATAATCTTTAAATAAGCTCAATATGAATGCCCGCATTAAAAAGTCGATGGAAGCCGCTTTATCTGCTTTCGGAAGAATAAAAAATCAGGAATCATCTGCCATTACTCGTCAACTGGCTGTGGTATTTGATGCGAATAAGACCTATTTGGATAAAGTAGCCGATTTGGATCAGGTATTTGATGATCATCCTATTTTTGATCAGCTGCGAGAGATATTTTTTGATTTATTATTGATCAATTTCTTTACGGAAGATGTTCAAAAGCTGGAGCAAGATTATCTCGAGTCTGAAGAGTGGGAGGCGATTGAAGAGGAAACCATTGATCGGGGTACAGAGTTGCTCAACCTGCTACTTTATTTGAAAGAGTGTGAAGATGAAGATCTTGAACCCCAGTTGGAGGATTTTTTAAAAGAATTTTTGTTAGTAGACGAAGATGAGTTTCAGGATGAATATCGCATTTATGAGGATGTGATTGCTAATCAAGCGTTGGTAGATGGGTCTTTAGCGGACTTGGCTGAGGCTGCTAAAAAACTTCCAGAAGATGCAGAGTTGAAAGAACTTTTTTATCCCATGCTTGCCTTTTTTAGAGAACAGCACCCCGATAAGCAAGCTTTTGAGCATTATATCAAACTAAGTACTAATGCTGATTTTGATGTAGCGGTATATGCTTTGTTGGTAGCATATAAATAGTGATATCAGGATGATTTAGATTATGAAAAAAAATAATATGGATGAATTTTCAGTGCCGACAGATACTAAAAAAATAGCGTTAATCAACGGATCGATACTTGGGGTGATTAATATCGTGACGCTTTTGTTTGTGTTTTATGTGCTACCTAAGTTATTGGAATCATTTATTTTTTCTCTTGTTCAGCTTTTGATAGGAATAGGATTGGTCGTTTATTTCTGTTTACATATTCGGAGGAAAATAGGTGGATATTGGTCATTTAAAGAAGCTTTGAGTAGTAGTTTTATTCTTCTTTTTCAGTCTGGGCTCATTTTGTTTTTCTTTACGTTGGTATTTGGCAGGTTTATCGACCCTTCGTATCCCGTTAAGATGAAAGCAATTGCTATAGCCAAGTATGTTGAAGCGGAGAAAAAATTTGAAAAAAAAACGAATGTTTCACAAATAGACATCAGTGATCGTATAGAAAGGCAGTTGCATCCTGGTCCAGCAGATTTATTGAAAAGTGTATGCACGATGGCTATTATATATTTCGTAGGTGCATTGCTGTTTGCAGCTATTTTTAAAAGAGAAAGACCGAGTACGTTCTCTATTCAAGATCAAACTGAGGTATAAATCATTCATATGGATATATCTATAGTTGTACCGCTATATAATGAGGCTGAGTCACTATCTGAGCTAGTGGCTTGGATTCATCGTGTGATGGATGAGCACCATTTTAGTTATGAACTTATTTTGGTGGACGATGGGAGTAGAGATACTTCTTGGGATGTGATAGAAATGCTAAAAACAAAATTTACCACTATCGTGGGTATCAAATTTCGTCGTAATTATGGCAAGTCGGCTGCACTGAATGTGGGCTTTGAGGCTGCTAGGGGGGGGGTTGTGATTACGATGGATGCTGATCTACAAGATAGTCCGGATGAAATCCCCGAACTATATCGGCGTATTACCCAAGAAAATTATGATTTGATATCAGGCTGGAAGCAAAAACGGTATGATCCATTAACCAAGACCATTCCGACCAAACTGTTTAATCAAGTTACGCGATGGATGTCCGGTATTCATCATTTGCATGATTTCAATTGTGGATTAAAAGCATATCATAGGGATGTTATTAAAACCATTGAGGTGTATGGCGAGATGCATCGCTATGTGCCCGTACTAGCTAAATGGGCTGGATTTAGACGTATCGGTGAGCAGGTGGTTGTTCATTATCCACGTAAATATGGGGTGACTAAATTTGGCTTCAGTCGTTTTGTAAATGGGTTTTTGGATTTACTTTCCATATTCTTTGTTGGCAAATTCAGTAAACGACCGATGCACTTTTTTGGCACCTTGGGAGTACTCAGCTTTATGACTGGATTTAGTATTTCTATTTGGATGATTGCCGATAAAATGTTAGCCATTGCTCATGGTATCAAATATAGAAATGTAACGGATCAGCCACTTTTTTATTTGGCGTTGGTAGCGATCATTGTTGGCTTTCAATTATTTTTGACCGGTTTTGTAGCTGAATTGGTATCCCGTAATGCTCCCGAACGGAATGCCTATCAAATTGAGAAGACAATCTAAGAGCCTGTTTAAAATTTCCTTATGTTTTTTTCAATTATCATCCCACTTTATAATCGTCCGGAGGAAATTGATCAGCTGTTGCATACCTTGACGCAACAAATTTATTCTGATTTTGAGGTTATTGTGGTTGAGGATGGCTCTACAGATGATGCCAAAGTTATTGTCGAAAGCTATCAAAACCAGCTTGATGTTCACTATTATTTTAAGAAAAATGAGGGCCAAGGCTTTGCTAGAAATGATGGGTTTGCTAGAGCCAAGGGAGATTATTTTATTGTTTTTGACTCCGATTGCTTAATCCCAAGAGATTATTTAAAAACGGTAAATGAATATCTAGTAAAGCATCTATTGGATGTTTATGGTGGTCCTGATGCGGCACATGAGTCATTTACGCCAATTCAAAAAGCAATTAGTTATTCTATGACTTCAGTACTCACCACGGGAGGAATTCGCGGAAGTGAAAAGCACATTGGGACTTTCCATCCACGTAGTTTTAATATGGGTTTATCGCGTAGGGTTTGGGAAAAAACAGGTGGCTTTATTCTGACTCGCTTGGGAGAAGATATTGAATTCAGTATTCGGGCACATACGTTGGGATTCAAAATAGGACTGATCCCAAATGCTGTGGTTTATCATAAGCGGCGTACCAATTGGAAGCAATTTTATAAGCAATTACATTTTTTTGGTCGTGCACGGATCAATATTTACAAATATTTTCCCTCAGAACTTAAGTGGGTACATTTTTTGCCTAGTTTGTTTGTGGTTTTTGTATTGATGACATTGATTTTAAACGGCATTCATTGTTTCTTTGCTGAATTTTGTAATTTCCTGCTGGCTGTTTATGTGTTGGCATTATTTTTTCATTCCTGGAGTAAAAATAGATCGGCGAAAGTTGCATTTTTGAGTGTTTTTGCAGCATTTGTGCAATTAATGGCTTATGGTATGGGTTTTATGCAGGACTTTTGGAAGTATATTATTTTAAAACAAAACGAAGATGAATACACAATTTCTCCTGAGTGAGATTTTCTCGGATGCCTGGGCTCTAGCCAAGAAAAATATTTGGATCATTATGGGTTTTACAGCTATCCAGTTTTTGGTGATCTTTACCACCTTTTTGTTGACTGGACTTGGGGGAGGGGCTTTGATTCAAAATGTGATTTTTGGGCTTATTGACGCTTTTTTTACGGTGGCTATTTATCAGGTTTTCTTCAAATTGATTGATGAAGAAGGTGATCCTGAGTTCCCAGATTTTGTACCTAGTGTGATTAAGGCGTTGAATTTTTTGGCTGTGAAGTTAATCATGAGCTTGTTGATCGTTCTAATTATTGCATCTGTTGCTGCTGTTTATTTTTTTAATATGCCTCAAATTGATACAACTGACATTATGACCTGGAAACATTTGCCATTGTTATTAGGCATTCTCATTCCGATTGTCGCTTATGTTTCTGTGCGCATGTGTTTTGCGGTCTGTTTTATTGTAGATCAAGACTCAGGGGCTATCGAGGCCATCCGACAAAGCTGGATACTTAGTAAAGGACATTTTTGGTTTTTACTTTTATTGTTTTTGGTGATTGTTGGTATCAATATGCTGGGAGCTATGGCACTGTTTGTTGGATTATTATTTACCGTACCACTTTCCAGTTTAATGATGATTGTGACCTATCGTCAGATGGTAAATAGCTATGCTGATGGGGAAGAAGAGATTCTGCTAGAAAACTAGGATAAGTCGAATGGGGTTAAAAGCTTTATTGAGTAAGTCTTTTGCTGCTTTGGTGGTATGGAGGATGAACAGGTGGAAACGTGATGCTGTGTCGGTGCAATTTCTTGTGCTTCAAAGGTTGGTAAAAAAAGCCCGAAAAACAGCTTTTGGTATAGATCATGGGTTTGGTCATATACATTCCTATGCGGATTTTAAAAATCGAGTACCCCTTCGGGATTATGAGGAGTTGCGTCCATACATTGATCGTGTAGTAGATGGGGAGGAAAATGTACTTTGGCCAGCTAAACCAATTTATTTTGCTAAAACATCTGGTACGACATCTGGTACGAAATATATCCCCATTACTAAAGAATCGATGCCAGAGCATATTAAGGCTGCTCGGAATGCGCTCTTGTGCTATATCCATGAGACGGGTAAGGCTGAATTTGTAGGTGGGAAAATGATCTTCTTGCAGGGGAGCCCTATTCTAGAAAAAAAGAAGGGGATTTATGTAGGGCGATTATCAGGTATTGTTGCTCATCATGTACCGGATTATCTGCAAAAAAATAGGATGCCTTCTTTTCAAACAAATTGTATCGATGATTGGGAAGAAAAAGTAGAGGCCATTGTAACGGAGACTTTGCATGAAGATATGCGTCTCATATCAGGAATTCCACCATGGGTTCAGATGTATTTTGATCGTCTTTCGGCCAGATTAGGGGGGCGGAAAATCAAAGATATCTTTAAAAACTTTTCTCTTTTAGTTTACGGTGGAGTCAATGTGAAGCCTTATCGTGCCCGACTGGAAGAAAGCATTGGTAAACCAGTAGATATGATAGAAGTCTACCCAGCTTCTGAGGGTTTTATTGCTTTTCAAGATGTTCAGCAATCGGAAGGTTTATTATTACTAGTTAACTCAGGGATATTTTATGAGTTTATTCCTACTGAGGAGTATTTTCATGCCAATCCGTCTCGTTTATCGTTAGCTGAAGTTGAATTGAACAAAAACTACGCACTGATCTTAAATACGAATGCGGGCCTTTGGGGTTATAGTATTGGGGATACAGTTAAGTTTGTATCAAAGTGTCCTTATCGTATTGTGATTACAGGTCGTATCAAGCATTATATTTCTGCTTTTGGGGAGCACGTCATTGCTGAAGAAGTAGAACAAGCGCTTTGGTCAATTGCTAGGCGAGAGGGGATAAAGATTACAGAATTTACGGTTGCTCCCCAAGTGAATCCACCAGAAGGTGGTTTGCCTTATCATGAATGGTTTATTGAATTTGTTCAAGTACCTGAGGACCTAGTAGATTTTGCGGCTAAGGTGGATCTCGAGCTTCAGAAAAAGAATACCTATTATTTAGATTTAATTGAAGGAAAAGTTTTGAGGCCCCTGCTCATTCGGAGTTTGGCACCTCAGACTTTTATTCATTATATGCGTTCTCAAGGGAAGTTAGGTGGCCAAAATAAGGTGCCACATCTGTCTAATGATAGAAAAATAGTAGAAGAATTAGTTGTTTATAGCAGCTAAAAATAATTTCTGAGCTACCTTTGTCTTTTTAATCTAAATAGTAAATATCACATCAGCTACATAATGAATAGTCAAAAAGAACCAGTTAATGTACGTCATGTAGCTATTTTAGGTTCTACAGGTAGCATTGGGACACAAGCTTTAGAAGTTATTCGTGAGCATTCACCGCGTTTGAAGGTTTTGGTGCTTACAGCGCAGTCTAATGCGCAGCTCTTAATTGATCAAGCCTTGGAATTTAGGCCGAGATGGGTGGTCATAGGTGATGAAATGCAATATGAACAAGTAAGATATGCGTTAAAGGGGGCAGGGATTGAAGTACTTTGTGGTGTAGCAAGTTTGTGTGATGTAACGACTGCAGCAGAAATTGATATTGTATTAATTGCGTTGGTTGGATTTGCTGGTTTACAACCTACCTTGACAGCTATTCAGGCGGGTAAAGATATTGCTATCGCTAATAAAGAAACTTTGGTTGTTGCTGGGGGGTTGGTTACTGAGTTAACTAGAAAACATCAGGTTAAGCTATTGCCAGTTGATTCGGAGCATTCGGCTATTTTTCAATGCTTGATTGGTGAAGATAATGATGCTGTTGAAAAGATTTATCTAACAGCGTCAGGTGGGCCATTTCGGGGTAAGGATATTCAGTTTTTATCATCGGTTACTAAAAAGCAAGCGCTCAAGCATCCTAATTGGGTTATGGGAGCTAAGGTGACTATTGATTCCGCTACCTTGATGAATAAAGGCTTAGAAGTGATCGAGGCAAAATGGTTATTTAACTTGGATGTTTCCCAGATTGATGTGATTGTACATCCACAGTCTATTATTCACTCGTTGATTCAGTTTAGTGACGGCTCGATTAAAGCGCAGTTGGGTTTGCCTGATATGAAATTACCTATTCAATATGCTTTGGGCTATCCTGAGCGAATTGCTAACAGTTTCTCCAGGTTTAATTTTATGGATTATCCTAATTTGACCTTTGAACAAGCAGACACGGTTACTTTTAGGAATTTGGCTTTGGCTTTTGAAGCCTTGCAGGCTGGTGGAAATATGCCCTGTGCGATTAATGCTGCTAATGAAATCGTTGTGGCAGAGTTTTTGAGGGATGAGATTGGGTTTTTGCAGATGAGTGATGTTATCGAGCAGTGTATGACGAAGGTTTCTTTTGTGAAAGAGCCTTCATTTGAGGATTATTTAGAAACTGATCGAGAAGCGCGAGTGTATGCGCAGGAATTGGTAGATAGATTTTAGAGAAAATAATTGAGAAAAACTTAGAATTAAACATATGGGTGGACTAATTATGGCGGGCCAGCTGTTGTTGGGCTTGTCGATTTTGATCATACTTCACGAATTGGGTCATTTTTTGGCGGCTCGTGCTTTTGGGATACGAGTAGAAAAGTTTTACTTGTTTTTTGATGCTTGGGGTTTTAAGCTTGTACACTTTACCTATAAAGGATGTGAGTACGGTATTGGATGGCTGCCTTTGGGTGGTTATGTGAAGATTTCGGGTATGATTGACGAATCAATGGATACGGAGCAATTAGCGGGGCCACCACAGTCTTGGGAATTTCGCTCGAAGCCAGCCTGGCAGCGACTTATTGTGATGCTTGGGGGGATTACGGTGAACATTATTTTAGGAATTTTTATTTTTTGGATGTTGGTTTTAAAGTCAGGAGAGACCTATATTCCAAATAATAAGCTGGTAGATGGTATTGCGCCAGGTAAAATTGGTAAGGAGATTGGTTTAGAGGCGGGGGATCGGGTTTTGGCAGTTAATGGTCAATTTTTACAACGGTTTGATGATCTTAAGAGCCCAAAGGTATTGTTAGGTAATGCTGAATTAACTGTGGTTCGTCATGGTGAAATGAAGTCAGTGAAAATACCGGACAATATTTTGGAAAAAGTATCTGATGAAGGTATCGATGAGTTTGTTCAGCCTCGTTGTACTTTTAGCATTGTTGATGTAGTCAGGGGGGGGAATGCTGAAAAGGCAGGAATTAGGGGAGGAGACCATGTGATAGCTGTTGGTGATAAGCCTGTTAGATTTTATGACGAGTTTGTAGGCGAAATCAAGGCAAACTCAAGTAAGGAAATTGTCATTAAAGTAACACGAGGTACGGATACCTTGATGTTACACCCTACTGTGACGGCTAATGGTACAATTGGCGTTCAATTGACTCAAGAGATTCCTCAAGAAAAAATACAGTATGGATTGGTGCAGGCGCTACCTGTAGGTGCCCAAAAGGCGTGGGATTTGTTTTCTGATAATGCAAAGGGTATTGGAAAAGTCGTTTCGGGTAAGGTAAAAGCGGGTAAGGCTTTTACAGGTCCTATTGGAATAGCTACTATGTTCGGAAGTACAGTGAATTGGCTTAAGTTCTGGACTTTGGTAGGTGTACTATCTATGGCTTTAGCTTTGATGAACTTGTTACCTATTCCGGCATTGGATGGGGGACATGCTGTGTTTTTACTCATAGAGATGATCAAGGGAGAACCCCTGAGCGATAAATTTATGGAACGGGCTCAGCTAGTTGGCTTCGTTATTCTGATTGCATTGATGGTTTTTGTGTTTGGAAATGATATTATTAAACATGTTCTGAACTAAAAAGTGTCTAGAAATTTTCTCCATGAATTATTTTGAACTCTATGAATTTCCGGTCAGCTTCAATTTAGATGCTGTCTTGCTTAAAAAGAAATTCTATGACTTGAGTAAACACTATCATCCAGATTTCTATGCTAATGAGTCGGAAGAGAAGCAGCTGGAAATATTAGAACTATCCACACAAATTAATAAAGCCTATCAGGTACTGGCTGATTTACAAAAGCGAATAGAATATGTTCTGACATTGAATCAGCTATTATCTGATGAGGGTAAGTATCAATTGCCTCAGGATTTCTTAATGGAAATGATGGAGGTGAATGAGGCATTGATGGAGTTAGATTTGGAGCCTGACGCTGCTGTGCAAGAAACTTTGTCTACTCAGATTAGTGATTTGGAGAAAGGTGTTTTTAATGAGTTAAAGGAATGGATAGATGCTTTTGACTCGGCGAGTAAACAGGATCAGACAAATATTTTATTGAAAATCAGGGATATTTGGTATCGTCAAAAATATTTGTTGCGAATTCGGGATAGTTTGAATAAGTTTGCAGCCCGCTAAGGAGATGCCCAGATGGCGGAATTGGTAGACGCGTCGGTCTCAAACACCGATGGGAAACCGTGCCGGTTCGACTCCGGCTCTGGGTACTAGAAAGTTTAAAAACCGCCTTAATAAGATCATTAAGGCGGTTTTTTGTTTGGTTGGGTTATACTTTGACTAATTTTTAGTAGATAGATACTTTGGTTTTTCAAAAAAGAGCCCAACACAGTTAGGCATCGAGGATCACGAGGATCATTAATTTCACATCACCTTTAAATGGAGGTATTACCCCTAAAATATGCTGTTTGAAAATTTAGCTATCATAGAACCTATTTTAAAAGCATTAAAAGCGAAAGGATATACACATCCCACTCCTATTCAGGAACAGGCTATTCCGATTGTGCTAAAGCATAAAGATCTTTTAGGTTGTGCACAGACAGGTACTGGAAAGACTGCCGCATTTGCCATCCCAATTTTACAACTATTGAGTACAGCAAAAAAATATGACGGTCCTACTACCATTAAAGCGCTTGTGTTGACTCCCACCCGAGAACTTGCGATACAAATAGGAGATAGCTTCACAGCTTATGGCAAGCATGCCTCACTGAAGCATACAGTTATTTTTGGTGGTGTTTCACAAAATACACAGGTCAGTGCTTTGCGCGTTGGTGTGGATATTTTGATAGCTACACCTGGTCGTTTGTTGGATTTGATGAATCAAAAATTAGTCAATTTGCATTATGTCAAGTTATTTGTTTTGGATGAAGCAGACCGTATGTTAGATATGGGCTTTATTCAGGACGTAAAAAAAGTAGTTGCTAAGCTCCCTCCGAAACGACAAACTTTGTTCTTCTCGGCTACGATGCCCCCTGAGATACAAAAATTAGCCGATACACTCTTGGTAAACCCTGAAAAAGTCGAGGTGACGCCTATTTCGTCCACTGCTGATACCATTGAACAAGCTATTTATTTTGTTGAAAAAGTAAATAAGAAAAAGTTGCTCATCCATGTTTTACAAGATCCAAAAATTAAGTCGGCACTCATATTCGCGCGAACGAAACATGGTGCGGATCGTATTGCTAAAGACTTGGTTAAAGCAGGTATTAAAACAGAAGCCATTCATGGAAATAAATCACAAAATGCACGTCAGAAAGCACTAAGTAATTTTAAAAATGGGCAAATACGTGCTTTGATCGCTACCGATATTGCTGCCAGAGGAATTGATATTGATGAGCTTTCTCACGTGATCAATTATGAATTGCCAAATATCTCTGAAACCTATGTGCACCGCATTGGTCGTACGGGACGTGCAGGTGCTAGTGGTATAGCACTTTCTTTTTGCGATGAAGAGGAAATGGCCTATCTAAAAGATATTCAGAAACTTATTGGTAAAACAATTCCTGTTATCGAAGATCAGCCCTATCATATGCGTGCTTTATCTTATATTCAATCGCTTCCTCCAAAAAATAAAAATGCTAGACCAGCTGAAAAAGGTGAATCAGGAGCGAGAAGTACCACTAAGCGGTCTTTTGGTCGTAAAGGGT
Organism: Pedobacter sp.; assembly: GCA_008015505.1. Taxonomy (GTDB): domain Bacteria; phylum Bacteroidota; class Bacteroidia; order Sphingobacteriales; family Sphingobacteriaceae; genus Daejeonella. Next base: position 4,909 of record SSFR01000019.1, on the reverse strand, counting down.
ATAGCAAAGGATAGAGATTACTTTAGCTCAAATAGGCTCGTAGCATCTATATTATTTTCTCGTGTTGTTCTATTAGCTTGTAAGATTTTTTTTCATTATTGAAGTTTTTGGAATCTTCTTTTAACCCTTGTTTCATTTAAGAAACCTTTCGTTTTTCCACTGTGTGATTTTATTGTTAGTAAGTGTTAATGTAATGCACTTAAATCACTTCTTTTAACGTTTCTTTGAATGCTATAAATTTTAGAATAATGAGTAGAAATACTAAATCTATTAAGTCTCATTACATTGTGAAGCTTACAATGAATACCCAAGTTTTAGAGAGCATGTTCTTCAGAATAATTAATATGTAGGTCAAAAAATTATTAATCAATCAATCTATCTATATCCTATGTTTAAGTTAAATCATTATGTTATTTGTCAGTTGATTTGTTTTTTATTCATTTTATTTGGAACAGTGGTTTACGCCCAAACGATTAATATCGGAGGGTTAAAAGACGTGTTTAAGGCAAAACCAATCGTTTTCAATGGTGGGGCTTCAGCTAATAATTCATTTTACGCAGGCAATAGTAATCGGGATCCATATAATTACACCTTGCAAGGGAATATAAATGCTAATTTATTTGGTCAGCTTCATTTGCCCTTTACTTTTAGTTTGTCGAATGTAGGATCTACTTATTCGTACCCCTCACCGCCTAATCGGCTCGATTTACATCCTACCTATAAATGGATTAGTGGCCATATTGGTAACGTGACCATGAGTTTTTCGCCTTATACTTTGAATGGGCACCCATTTAGTGGAGTTGGGCTAGATTTGACTCCGTCGGGTCCTTGGAAAGTGAGTGTCATGACAGGGCGTTTGCAAAAAGCGGTTGCTTATGATCTTAAAAATCCAAAAGTACTACCTGCATACCATCGGATGGGCTATGGAAGTAAGATGGTTTATGAAAAGTTGGGATATAAATTAGGTTTATCTGCTTTTTATGCCGGAGATGAGCGTATGAGTTTGGTTGGAATGCCTGACAGCTTGGCTTTATCTCCACAACAAAATCTGGCTGTATGCTATACAGCTCAGTTTCGACTAGGGCATGGTTTCGATGTCCAGATGGAATATGGCAATAGTGCCATTACATTAGATAATAGTGATACCACTGTTCGAAGTACGCATAATTATTTGAAAAGCTTAATGGGAGAGCGTGGTCAGACAGCTTTTTATCATGCTATTAAATTAGGTGTAAGTTATACGTTTATGAAAACTACGTTGGGTTTGGGGTATGAGCGTGTAGATCCGGGCTATCGTACTTTAGGAGCATATTATTTTAATAACGATTTTGAAAATATGACGATCAATGTAAGTCGAGCTTTATTAAAAGATAAGATGTTGTTATCAGGCAATATAGGTTTACAATACGATAATCTTGATGGTAAAAAATCAGCGACAACACATCGCATGGTTGGTAGTATGAATATAAGCTGTACACCAACTGAAAGATGGCAATTTAATGGGAACTACTCCAGTTTTCGGACCCATATGAATATACAGTCGCCATTTCAGAAGATTAATCAACTGCCTTCTTTTTCGAATGTAGATACGCTCAATTTTGTTCAAATATCCCAAAGTGCACAGGTGAATTCGATGTTAACCACACGAAAAGATGAGTGTCGGAATCATCAATTAGGGGTGAATATTGCTTTTCAAGATGCTTCAGATCAGCGGTTTGGTGGTGTTTGTAAGAAGGGGAATGGTTCGCAGATTTACAATTTAGCAACGAGCTATAATATGCTTTATCTAAAGAAGTCGATTCAGGTTAATTTGAGCTATACAATAAGCCACAACCGTACTGATTTTAATCATTCGCTTACGCATGGACCAAGTGCTCAGGCAAGTACAAAGTTGTTGAATAAAAATATGACCACGGGCCTGCTAACGTCTTATAATACCAGTACTCAAAGAGGCATACAGCAAAATAGCACTTTTAATGTACGCTTGAGTGTGGCATATGCTGTTTTTAAAGCACATAATCTGAGTTTGGCACTCATGAATCAGTATCGTTCGACACGTAATAAAATCCAAACGAGTGATTTGATGGGGACTCTGGGATATAATTGGAGCTTTTAGAACTTTAGAATAATGCTCTGGGTTAATGGTCTGAACTATGATTTTTTTGATTTGAATGATTTTGTGGCCCTTATAAAAATCACATCAATCATAGTTCAGACATGCTGATCTATGAATCGCTAAGGTAGGGCAAGTGTTTTAATTGTACCCACAGTGGTTTGCATGGAGCCTGCCTGACTGTAAACACGAGCGATTACTTCATATTCTATATCTGGTTGGAGCCCAGAAATGGTTACGGGAACATCAGGGGAAATTCTAGTGATGGTGTATGTGGACCAATGAGTATAAGCAGACCAATTTAGGTCACCCTGTAAACTTTTTCGATAGAGAAGTTCAATTTTGGTTATAGGGAAAGCCTCATTATCTGTTGATTTGATTCGTATATCAAAACCATCACTTCTTTTACTGATGAGTTCTAGTTTGACGGTCACTCCATTGACGTGTAGTCCTGGTATAGATGGTCCTTCGGGGCCTTGGTCTCCCCTTTTACCATCTGCTCCTGGATTGCCTTTGGGTCCCATGGGTCCTGTATCACCTGGTTTTCCATCGATTCCGTGCCTGCCGTCAACCCCATTAATTCCATCAACTCCATCTCTTAATGGTTTTGTTTTAAAAGTAATAAGGTTACCATAAGCTATTCCTTTTTCATTTAAGACATAGGCACGAATGGCATAGATACAACCAGGTATGGATGGTTTCATGGAGACAGAAAACTCTCCTTTATCATTCATAGGTGCTGTTAAACGGAAATCCTGAATAGTGGGGATTGGGTGTTGGTTGGGATCATTCGATTGGTAGGCTGTATAGCAAATGCCGTGTTGCGCAATGATTGATCCACCATTGTCACTGATCTTACCTAAAATCGATAGGGTACTATTCATAGGTAGTTCTTGGCTAACATCTTGTAAGTAAACATGCTCGTTTGAAAGTGACGTGCTAATTGTGGCTAAGGTCATTGGTTTAGGTTCTAGGGGCTTTTGTTCTTGTTTCTTACAACTGTTGCTTATTAATATGAGTGTTATTGCTCCAATTAATAAGCTGGTTAGTTTGTTCTGCATGTTTCTTTGTGTTTTTATAAATGTTATTGTTAGATAAATTTTGGCGCGCATATTAATACATTTTGTTTGTATGAGCAATATTGATTGCTAATTTTTTTATTTTATTTCATATGTACTAATATTTTTAGATAATGCGTTATTGTTGCAGTCTTTGATTACGAGGATATTTTAATGCTCCGAATATTAGTCTAGTCTGGGGATGGCATGTGAACTTGAAAGAGAATGAGACTAAAATTTTTAGTTAGATTATTTGAGGTTTGACGAGATGTCTGATTTATATTTTTCGTGAAATAAAAGATTAGTAATCAATTATATAAACAAATAAATAATCCAAAAATGAAGAACAATCTAAAAAAAGCAGCATTAGGTGTTGCGCTAATCAGTCTGTTTGGTATCGGGTGTAAAAAAGATTCAGCCAATCCAGCCCCACAACAAAAGACACAAGCATTTACCATTACTTCCAGCACATTTAAGAATGGTATAGTGGATCACGGCCTAATAAAGGATAGCGGTCTTTGTCTACCTAGTCTTGCATGGCAAAATCAGCCCAATGGAACCAAGGGATATTGGATTATTATGGATGATGATCAGAAGCATGTTTATTGGACCCAGCGAGCTTTCGAAGATGAGATGAGTTTAAATGAAAGGACAGGAGTTTTCCCTCATCTTTGGTTTGTAATTCCTGAAAGAAGTCAAAGTTCTTCGGATGTTGCTGTGATAGAGGTTTTCGCATTGTCTTGTTCAGTTTCTGAGTTTGAGAAGCATATTAATGGAGAACTGAGTAAACAAGGTAAATTAATAACGAAACTTTCACGGTCTGAGCTTATGGAACTGATTAAGAAGCATAATTTTTCGAAGATGATTCTAGGTTCAGCTAAGGTTTCATACCAAGTAAAAAGAGAGTCAGCAAAACCTGCAGTTACACCAGGCTCAGTGGTTTCTACAGTAACAGAACCGATTAAGAGTGTTACTTCTACCACTACGCTAGTTCAAGAAAGAGAACCAGTTGCTATGTCGGCTTTAGAGTTTAGAGAAGCAACGGCAAGAACCGCAAAATTTACTTCCAAAAGAAGCCTTCGTAAGGCTACGTTTCAGTGTGCCAAAGTAATTCAAGGGGAAGAAATAGATTTTGATGAAGTAGAATATATGACCGTAGGTAATGTTGGGACGCTCTTAAATCTTTTGCCATCAACTACATACAAGGTCCGAACTTATACTGAAGAACAGGGGGCACTGATATACTCCAACGAAGTAACTTTTATCACAGCCGCTGAGTAGAATTGCCTCTGATGTAATTATTTGATTAGAAAGTTAATATATACTACCCCATTGGTATGTTTCTGGGGTAGTATAAACTCCAATTTAATTATCTATACTATTAAAAAATATTAATATTGCAAGCCTTTTTAAATGCTATGGCAATTGAAAAGCACTTTTCTATTTCTCTATGAACTATCTACGTCTACCAAGCTGCATCGTACTAATGGTGCTGCTTTCTATCCAAACAGTTATTGCCCAGCAATATCCCGTACAAGTGATCACCCAATTATACCCACCACATACGCTGAATCTACCACAATGGTACAATGGCAGCAGTGAAAAACTAGTGGTATTACTCACCAATCAAGACTTCTATCGCACGACAGATGTTCGTTTGCGTTTGCAGATCGAGGGTCCATCGGTGCGTTTGTCGAGTAGAGTTGGAGCTCATTTGCCCATTATTACCTTGAATTCA
>SSFR01000014.1 GCA_008015505.1 Pedobacter sp. | reverse complement strand
CGTTGGATTCATCCGGCGGCACATTGACGGGTACTCAAAGTGGTGAGGTGGTAGTTCAAGTGAGTCAGGCTTCGGATGTGAATTATAATTCGCCCTTGCCGATAAGTATCACCATTACGATAGGCAAGGGTACCCCGACCTTATCGATCACGAGTACGACCTTAAGTATGGTTGTAGGAAGTACAGCCACGGTATCGGCAGTGAGTATTCCGCCCTTGTTAGGGGGTATATCTAGTACAGGTAGTATTACGTATAGTATAGTATCGGGAAGTGGTAGTGCAACGCTTAGTGCTGTTACGGGTCAACTTACAGCTACAGGCTCGGGTAGTATTGTAGTTCAAGCGATGCAGGGAGGAGATGTGAACTACAATGCACCGGTACCTGTTAGCTTGACTATTACGATTGGAGCAGGTGTCCAGAGCTTGTCTTTGAGTTCAAGTACAGGGAATTACGACATGACAGTAGGTAGTAGTTTGACAGCGACGGCAAGCAGTAATGTGATAGGTGGTGGTGCAATTACATATAGTATAAGTTCGGGTAGTGGTTCAGCGACGGTTGATTTGAACACGGGCTTTATTACGGCTATAGGATCTGGAACAGTGACGTTAAGAGCAGCTACTTTAGGTAATTCAAACTATACATCAGCGGTGATTAATCAGACGATCACGATTGGTAAGGGCACACCGAGTTTGTCGTTTACCAATACATTGACGTCAACTACAGTAGGTGGCAGTATAGTTATTACGGGGCTTAGTACGTCGCCAGGTATTTTAGCCAGTACGGGCGGAATTAGCTATAGTTTATTGGGTACAGGAAGTACAAGTGCGAGTATAGATTCATCGAGTGGGGTGTTGACGGGTATACGTAGTGGTCAGGTAGTAGTTCAGGTGAGTCAGGGTTCAGATTCGAACTATAATTCACCGGTTCCGATCAGCATTACGATTACGATAAATAAGAGTACTCCGAGTTTGTCGTTTACCAATACTTTGACAGCCACTACGGTAGGTGGTAGTATAGTTATTACGGGGCTTAGTACGTCGCCAGGTATTTTAGCCAGTACGGGTGGAATTAGCTATAGTTTATTGGGATCAGGGAGTACGAGTGCAACGTTGGATGCATCGGGTGGCACTTTGACTGGTACACGTAGTGGTCAGGTGGTAGTTCAAGTGAGTCAGGCTTCGGACGTGAATTATAATTCAGCCTTACCGATAAGTATCACCATTACGATAAATAAAGGTACGCCGACGTTATCGATCACGAGTACGACCTTAAGTATGGTTGTAGGGAGCACGGCCACGGTATCAGGATTGAGTGTGCCACCATTGGTTGGAGGAGTGTCAAGCACAGGCGGTATTACATATAGTATCATATCGGGAAGTGGTAGTGCCACGATCAACGGCAGTACAGGGATGATTACAGCTATAGGCTCGGGTAGTATTGTAGTTCAAGCGATGCAGGGAGGGGATGTGAACTACAATGCACCAGTTCCAGTTAACTTGACGATTACGATTGGGGCAGGTTTACAAAGTTTGTCTTTGAGTTCAAGTACAGGTAGCTATGTAACAGTAGTTGATGGTAGTTTGACAGTTACAGCTATGAGTAATGTAGGTAGTTCGGGAGGTTCAATTACATATAGCTTATCGTCAGGTAGTGGCTCGGCTACCATCAATGCCAATACAGGTTTTGTACAGGCATTTAATGCTGGTACAGTTTTAGTAACAGCTTATATCTCAGGTAATGTTAATTATACAGCAGCAAGTATTTCCCAGGTTCTGACAATTAATAAGGGATCACAAACCTTAACAATTAGTCCAGCAACTAATACGATGTTAGCCGGTACAACTTTACAGCTGAGCACTACAACTACTGCGGGTATTCGTGGAGGATTAGTTAGTTATGGTATTACGAGTATAGGAAGTGGTTCGGCCACAGTAAATGGTTTAGGTCTTGTTAGTGCGCTCAGTGCAGGAACAGTGACATTAATAGTGAACATTTCTGGAGACTCGGATTACAATGGGTCTTCATTGAGTCAGATTATCACCATTATAAGAGGGGGTCAAACTTTAACGATAGTTTCTACTAATGAAACGTTTGTTGGGGGGAGTTTAACAGCGAGTGCTACTAGTACGGCCACAGTTAGTAGTGGTGGTCAGATTGTTTATTCATTGTTAGGGGGTAGTGGTTCGGCAACAATTAATCCGATTACTGGTTTGTTAATAGGTTATCGAGCAGGGTTGGTTACCTTGCAGGCAAGTACTGTTGGAGATGCCAATTATAATGGGGCTACATTAAGTCAAACCATTACTATAGGCAAGGGCACGCCGACGCTATCTTTAACTTCGACTGTTACGACGATGAATGTGGGTACGACCATGCCTGTTTATGGATCAAGTCAAGGACCATTAGGAGGTATTACACCCAGTAGTGCACTTGTTTATTCATTGTTAAGTGGGGGGTCTAATGCAACGATTAGTTCTCAGGGGTTGATCACGGCTTATGGCTCAGGAACAATAGTTGTTGAGGTAAGTCAGGGTGGAGATGCGAATTATTACGCGCCTCTTCCAGCGACGTTGACGATCATGATCAATGCGGGTTCACAAACACTGCGTATTAATTCGATAGATATGATGTCACTGAGCAGCATTATAGCAGCTACAGCGACAACGACAGCAGGATCTGGACATGGTGGTGTGATTAGCTTTACGTTGACTCCGATCACAGGAATAGCCACGATAGATGTGAACAATAACATTACCGCTAGTCAAGAGGGTCAGGTGTTATTGACGGCGATGATATCAGGAGATTCGAGTTATTTAGCAGCCTCAGTGAGTCAAACGATCACGATAGTTAGTTTGCGTATGCAAGCAGCTAGTAGTAATGTATCAGAGGGTAGCAATACGGCGATGAGTCTGAGTCTGGTACCGACAGGTATAATATTGCCTCGAGATGTAGTTTTCGATTTATCGGGCTCTTTAGCTAATCCAGAGCACTATCATTTGCCACCGAGCGTGACTTTAGTAGGTGGCCAGACTAGTGTAAATTTTGAATTAGAAGCGTTGAGTGACACGATTTTGTTTGATAGTGAGCCCTTGGTAGTTATGGCAAGTAATGTTTATTTGAATACGGTGAGCAGTACGTTGATGCTATTGGATACGACGGCACAAAATTCTGGGAATTTGGTAATTACGATAGGAAATGGTACGATATTTCAAGATGGTACAGCGGAGATAGGAGTGAGTTTGCCAGTGGGGATAAGTGTAGCTCATGCAGTTACAGTAAGCTTGAGTATAGGTAGTTCAAGTGATCTATCGCTGTTGGGTGGCCCTCCAGTTATAGATCCAATTGTGGTTATTCCTGCGGGAAGTGGCAGGGGTTCGTTTAGCATAACGGCCTCGAGCAGTAGCGATGTACCAACGCATATTCAAGTTGAAGGGTCTAGTGTAAGCTTTACGGTTAATCCTGGATTTATCACAGTGCTGAATAGGAAAATAGATATTATCATAGGAGTATCGGATAATGGAGATGGAATAAATGATTGTTTGACAGTATCGAATATAGAGAAGTATCCAGATAATCGATTGGATATTGTAAACAGACAGGGAGTGACAGTTTTTTCTATTGCGCACTATAACAATGCAGATGTTTCTTTCTGTGGTATGTCGAATGCTGATGGACCGTCACCCTATCATCTTAGAGATGGTACATATTATTATGTTCTTACCTTGATTGATAAGACTAAGGATAAGGAAAATACTAAGGAAGAAAAGTATTATAAATTCTTTGAAGAGCGGGGACCACAATAAAGGGGGTGTAATTGTATAGGGAGTTTCTAGGAAGACATTGATCAATTTAAAAGGAGGTTTTTTTATGGACAGATTTTGGAATTCCTTTGAGAAGCAAGATGTGCGTTATGTAGAGCTAAAATATCATCCACATAGGTTCGCTCGTTAAACAGGCGGGGTACTTTATGTTGCCCACCTAGCTTGCCTCTTTTTTTCATCCAGTTGAAAAAAGTTCCTTTTGGTACGGAATGAATTAGTGGTGGCTGCATAGCCATGTTATTGAACCGTTTTGCTTCATAATCTGAATTAATTTCTTTCAAAGTCTGATCAAATACTTCTGTAAAGTTTCCTAGACTATTGGGCTGTTGTTCAAATTCAATAACCCACTCATGCCCTCCGGGCTGATTTTCTCCAAAATAGATGGGGCATGCAGTGTATTCGCCAATACTAGCTTGGGTTTGTTCACAGGCTTTCACCAATGCTTTTTCAGCATTATCAACGATTAATTCTTCGCCAAAAGCATTGATGAAATGTTTGGTGCGACCTGTGATTTGAATGCGAAATGGGGATAATGATGTAAATCTAATAGTATCACCAATGATGTATCGCCATAAACCTGCATTGGTAGAAATGACAATTGCATAGTTTTGATCGAGTTTTACCTGATTTAAATTCAGTGAAGCTGGGTTTTCTTTTCCAAAATCTTCCATAGGAATGAACTCATAATAGATGCCATAATCGAGCATGAGTAGCATTTCTTCTGAGTTGGGTTGGTCTTGTATTCCGAAAAAACCTTCTGAGGCATTATAAGTTTCCAGGTAGTACATGGTATCCGAAGGAATCAGCTTTTTAAACTGCTCACGGTAAGGTTTGAAGCTAACGGCTCCATGAGAGTAAAATTCCAAATGAGGCCATACTTCTAATAGGTGTTTTTTGCCTGTTATTTCAAGTATTCGTTTGGCTAAGACAAGATTCCAGGTAGGGACTCCCGAAATATTGGTTACGTTGACATCGATGGTTGCCCTGGCCATTTTTTCGACTTTTTCTTCAAAATTATCTAGCAGTGTGATTGATAAATCAGGCGTACGATAAAATTCGGCCCAAAAAGGCAAGTTCTTGATAAGTATGGCAGAAAGATCTCCGTACCAAGAGTCTGTATTTAATTGATTGATATGATGACTTCCTCCCAAGACCAAACATTTTCCAGTGAATATTTTGGTGTTTGGGCGATTGTGACAATAGATAGAGAGTAAGTCTTTGCCTCCTTTGAAATGGCATTCTTCTAGCGATTCTTCACTTACGGGAATGAATTTGCTCCGATCGCTTGTAGTTCCTGATGATTTGGCAAACCATTTGACTTCGGAGGGCCAGAGTACATTTTGTTCGCCCCTAAGCATTCGGTTGATATAGGGCTTTAGACTATCGTAATCTTGCAATGGAACTCTTTCTTTAAATCGTTGCTGATTGGCTAATGATGAATAATCATACTGTTTGCCCCATTCTGTATACTTAGCAGCTGTAATGAGCTTTTGAAACCATTCTTCTTGTACTTCGTGGGGGTATTTAACGAATAGCTCAATTTGGTGCATTCGTTTTTTCATGATCCAGGTAAAGAAGGAATTGACTAGCGTCATATGTGTTAGTAAAGGATAATTAGTTGTCTTTTTTAGAAAAGGTTAGTTGGGATTTTAAGTCAGATTTTTCTTGCGCAATTCGAATTGTTGCCCCAAGTAGTATTTCCTGGCCATCTCGTTACCAGCTATTTCATGGGGTGTACCAGTGAGCATGATCTTTCCTTCGGTAAGTAAATAGGCTCTGTCAGTAATGGAAAGCGTTTCTTGGACATTATGATCAGTAATGAGTATACCAATATTTTTGAGTTTTAGACGGGCCACAATCGTTTGTATTTCTTCGACAGCAATGGGGTCTACACCAGCAAAAGGTTCATCGAGTAAAATAAAGTTAGGATCAGCGGCTAGTGCACGAGCAATCTCCGTGCGTCTGCGTTCCCCACCTGAGAGTAGATCACCCCGATTATGACGCACCTTATGTAAGCTGAACTCACTGATTAGTTCCTCTAACTTTTCTTGCTGTGCTATCTTGGTTAGCTTAGACATCTCGAGAACTGCTTTGATATTATCCTCAACAGACAGTTTTCTAAAAACAGAGGCTTCTTGTGCCAAGTAACCGACTCCTTTTTGTGCTCTTTTGTACATAGGGTCAGCTGTGATATCTTCATCGTCCAAGTAAACATGGCCTTCATTGGGTTTAATGAGTCCAACAATCATGTAAAAGGAGGTAGTTTTACCCGCACCATTTGGTCCGAGTAGCCCCACAATTTCTCCCCGTGAAACATGGAAAGAGACGTTGTTTACCACACTGCGTTGACTATATTTTTTGATTAGATTTTCTGCTCTTAGTATCATTTGGTTTGCCTTATAAAGTAGAGTCTCATCCAATTGTCTCCTTTGGAAAGGGTTGGGGTGAGGTTTTTATTCCTTTAATGTTTAATTGCAAGGAGCGTTGCTCTCGGAAGATGTTCTCTTCGATGCAATAACAAATATCAAAAGGCTGACCTTGATTAATTTCTGACAAATAGTCGCCCAAACCAAAGCCAATGCAACCAACAAATATAGTTGAGTTTGCTTGCTTAATACTCATCTTCAGGTGATTGTTTCCAACAAGGCTTGCCTGTCCATAGACATAAACTTGCTTAGTAGTAAATATGGGGGCCATGTTTTGTGGACCAAATGGGGCTAATTGATTCAATATTCGAATGAATTTACCTTGAATTTGGTCGAGATTAATTTCGGCATCAATCAGTATGCGTTGCACGAGTAGGTCGTCGGTAATGCTAGCGCTAACTACCTCCTCGAAACGCTGTTGAAATAGGGGAATATTTTCTGCTTTCATGGTGAGCCCAGCAGCATATTTATGCCCGCCGAATTGTTCGAGTAAGTCACCACAGGCATACAAGGCTTCATAGAGATCAAAATCTAATACTGATCGTGCCGATCCTGCAACCAGATCATTTGATTTAGTTAACACGACTGTGGGCCGATAATAGGTCTCGGTTAAGCGGGAGGCTACAATACCAATTACTCCTTTGTGCCAGTCTTCATGGAATACAACTGTTGTTTTGCGTGTTTGATGATGTGGATGATTCAGCATTGCTAGAGCTTGTTCGGTGATATCCAGGTCGTATGTTTTACGCTCGTCATTTTGCAGATTGATGATCTCACTTTTTTGAGTGGCATCGTCATAATCATCCGAGATTAGCAATTTGACAGCGTGTTTGGCATCGTCTATTCGGCCTGCGGCATTGATGCGAGGGCCAATTTGGAAGACGATATCAGTAATGGTATAGTCATGTTTTTTTCCGGTGGAATCCTTTAGGGCCAGTAACCCTTTGCAGGGCATGGTGTTTAGACGCTCTAATCCGTACCAAGCCAAGACGCGATTTTCTCCAGTGATGGGTACAATGTCCGATGCAATGCTCACTGCAACTAAATCTAAATAGTAATAAATATTATCTAAGGGAAGATGATTTCGTAGCGAAAAGGCATGGATTAATTTAAACCCGATGCCACATCCTGAAAGCTCTTTGTAGGGGTAGGGGCAGTCTGTTCGTTTAGGGTCTAAGATGGCAATTGCCTGGGGTAGTTGTTCGCCCGGAAGATGGTGGTCACAAATAATGAAATCGACACCTTGTTGATTGGCATAGGCAATTTTATCCACAGATTTAATACCACAATCCAGCGCAATAATGAGTGAAAAGCAATTTGTTACAGCATAATCAATTCCTTGTGTAGAAATACCATATCCTTCTGTGTAGCGATTAGGAATATAAAAATCGATGTTCGTATAAATTTTCCTAAAGAAATGATAGACCAGAGCTACCGAGGTTGTTCCATCTACATCATAATCACCATAAACAAGGATCCTTTCTTGTTTGGCTAGTGCTTGTTCGATGCGATCGATGGCTCTGTCCATATCTTTCATTAAAAAAGGATCATGTAAATGATCGAGTTGTGGTCTGAAAAAAGCTCGGGCTTCCTCAAAGGTATTGACCCCTCGATGGGCAAGTAGAGTGGCCAATATCTCATCAATTTGTAGTGACTTTTGTAAGGTCTTTATTGCTGAATAATCTTTAATCGGTCGTTTGATCCATCTTTTTTCCATAGGCTTATTCAAAATCGGCCGCAAATATACATTGATTCAATTTGGGTGTCTACTTGGAGCCTGTTTAAATTTCAATAGAGGAGTTAGTGATATCTATTCTTTAGAACATCTATTTATCACTTATTAATCTTTGATTGTGATAATTTACTTTTGTGTCGTATTAGAATTTGGAAAAGAGAATAGAACAACTAGTCTTATGAAAATTATTGCTTTACACGAAGGTTCCTATTCAGTAGATATTTCCAAAGAATTTATTCCTTTTGATCCGGCTATTCATCAAATTAAGGATCGGCCAGCTTCTTTATTTATTCATGTGCAGCCATTTCTAGTTAAAACGGCTAATGAATTGATTGTTTTGGATACGGGCCTAGGATATAAAGATGAACAGGGTGAGTTGGTTATTCATGGGCAAATTCGTCAGGCGGGTTTTGACCCAGGTGAGGTAACATGGGTATTGATGTCGCATCTGCATATTGATCATGCTGGAGGAATGGTCTTTGAGTGTGATGGCCAGCTAAGGCCGAGTTTTCCCAAGGCCACCTATGTTATCCAAAAAGAAGAGTGGAATATGGCGCTTAACTATCCTTCGGCGTCATACAATCCTAAAATGTTAATGGTGTTGCAGGAGTATGGTTGTGTTCAATTGGTAGAAGGTAGTGGGAATTTGAACGAAGACATTCGTTACGAGCTTACGGGTGGGCATTGTCAGTTTCATCAGGTATTTTGGATCCAAGAGAAAGGGGAAATAGTGTTTTTTGGAGGTGATGTTTTGCCAGAGTCTGTACAGTTACTGCGGAAGTTTATTGCAAAATATGATTTTGATGGTCACAAAGCGATGGAGCTTCGTCAGGAGTATGGACAGCGTGCAGCAGCGGAAAAGTGGATTTGCCTATTTTATCATGCTCGGTCCAATGCAATTGCTCAAGTGGCTTTTGAAGATCAGAAGTTTAAGATACTTCCCATTTAAACACTGTTTTTAAGTTTGGGGTGATTAGGTTTGGCTTGTGGGTTTGAAATATACCTACGTCTTTTTGGTGAAAAGAAATATCCCGTATCTTTGCATCAAAATCAATATTTATGGGATTATTGAGATTTTTATTGACCGCTATGGCTATCTTTTGGTTGATTAAACAACTGATACGCTTGTTATTTCCCTTTTTGATTCAGAAGATAGTTCACAAGGCTCAAAATCAAGCTGGTCAAACCTATAGTTATAAAAATTATCGCCAACCTGATGGTAATATACGGGTTGACTATATCCCGCCAAATCAAAAAAATTCTAAAGCTGATACTGTGGGCGATTTTGTAGATTATGAAGAGATTAAGTAAATCTCTTCCGCCTAATTTTTCTTAAACGTCTTTTCTTCTCAGTTTTTCTATTGCTCTTAGGTATTTGCAGCTAAATAATTTGCAACGTACTAACCTTCATTTTCCTATTTTTGACCTTCATCTTCAAACAATAGTCGAATGAATCATTGGTTTAAACATTATGGTATCCACTTAGCCATCATCGTAATTTTTGTTACACTCTGCTTGATGTATTTCGCTCCAGCGCTGCAGGGTAAATCGCTTATTCAGCAGGATGTGCAACAAGCACAGGCGATGCAAAAAGAGCTCATGACTTATAAAGAAAAAGAAGGAAAAGCCCCTCTTTGGACCAATTCTATGTTTGGGGGTATGCCTGCTTATCAAATTTGGGTGCAATATCCCAATAATGTTACCACCTATGTGATTTCTTTCTTCAAAACGGTTTTCCCAAATCCCATCGATGTCGTTCTGTTGTATCTATTGGGTGCCTATCTTTTGTTTTGTGTATTGCGGATTAATCCCCTGCTTGCCGCTGCGGGAGCTATTGCTTTTGCATTTTCGTCGTATAACTTCATTATTATTGAGGCCGGGCATGGTAATAAGGCCATGGCTATTGCTTTTTTTGCACCCGTTTTGGCTGGAATTATACTTACGCTCAGAGGAAAATATATTTTAGGAGCAGCATTAACAGCACTGTTTCTTGCACTCGAAATTAGGAGTAATCATATTCAGATGACTTACTACTTGTTCATTGCCCTGCTCATCTTCATCGGGATTGAACTAGTTTATGCGATGAGAGCTAAGGAGCTGAAAAATTTTGTTCGGTCTTGTGTGCATTTAGTAATAGCAGCAATTCTAGCCATTGCAGTGAATGCAAGTATGCTTTGGACAACCTACGAGTATGGGCAAGAATCACTTCGTGGAAAGTCAAATTTGAGTGCGGGTAGGGTAGAGCCTAGTACTGGATTAGACAAAACGTATGCTTATCAATGGAGCCAGGGACTTGGTGAAAGTATTACGTTTCTGGTTCCTAATGCTTATGGCGGAGCTTCGGTATCGCAAGCTGATGAAAATTCTGAAGTTGTAAAGGTGTTAACCGAACAGGGAGTGAATATGAATCAAGCTGTTGGGTTTGCTAGCCAGTTACCTGCTTATTGGGGAAATAAGCCAGGTACATCAGGTCCTTGGTATTTTGGGGCTGTTGTTTGTTTTCTTTTTGTTTTTGGACTCTTTATTGTTCGTGATCGGTTCAAGTGGTGGATACTAGGAGCAGTTTTGCTTAGCTTGTTTCTGTCCTTTGGAAAAAATTTCCCGCTGATTTCGGATCTGTTTTTTGACTACTTTCCATTATATAATAAATTTCGAGCGGTTGAGTCTACCTTGGTGATTGCAGCATTATTGGTTCCAGTTTTGGCGGTATTGGCAGTTAAAGAGGTTGCGGTATCTGCGGCAGATTCCCGGAAAATAATCCAAAAACTGCTGTATTCTCTGTACATCACAGCTGGTATTTTGCTGTTATTAATTCTAGTGCCTACTCTGTTTTTGAGTTTTAGGGCCCCTAATCACCAAGAGTTTATTAAGCAGTTGATGCAGGTGATCGGTGATGATCGAAATTTTGCCGATAAGATTGCTGGTGCTTTAGTTCAAGATCGTGTAGCAATGGCACGTATGGATGCTATTCGATCTTTACTATTTGTATTGCTTGGAGCGGGCTTGATTTGGGCTTTGATTAAGAAAAAAATTGGGGTACAAACCACCTTTGCTTTGTTGGGTTTGATAATATTAATAGATCTATGGAATGTGGATCGTCGATATTTAAATAATGAAAACTTTGTCGATGGGCATGTGATTGATCAGCAGTTTCAGGCGCGAGATGTAGATAGGCTTATTTTGCGTGATACAAGCCTAGATTATCGTGTGCTTGATTTGACCATTCCAACTTTTTCGAGTGCAAGTGCTTCTTATTTTCACAAGACGGTAGGGGGGTATCATGCAGCAAAACTGAAGCGTTTCCAGGAGGTACTAGATAAGCAGTTTAATCGTACTATCAATGAAGATGTTTTGGATATGCTCAATACGAAGTATGTAATTTATGGTGATGAAAAGAGTCAAACTGAAAATGTACAGCCCAGAGCAACGGCTTGTGGTAATGCGTGGATGGTTCAGGATGTGAGCTTTGTTAAAAATGCAGATCAAGAAATGCAGGCCATTGATAGTTTTGATCCTAAAAAAACAGCTTTTGTTGATGAAAAATTCAAATCACTCATTCCCCGAAATAAAATCGGATTTGATTCCAATGCGCGTATTAAACTAGTTAATTATCGGCCAGATCATCTCGTTTATACCTATTCTGCTGCTAGCGATGTAGTGACTGTATTCTCAGAAATATGGTATGATAAAGGTTGGAATGCCTATGTGGATGGACGGAAGATCCCTCATTTTAGGGCGGATTATATTTTGCGATCGGCTGTTTTACCTGCAGGGAATCATCGATTTGAATTTAAATTTGAACCAGTGTCTTATTATATAGGTGAGCGGATTTCTTTAATTGCATCCATTGTCTTAATTGGTGGATTGTGTTTAGTTGTTTATCGAGAATGGAGATTTGCTTGAATTAGTAGTTAAATGACTTTCAATAAGTCATTTAACTACTAATTTTAACTAAGTGGGGGCGGCTGGCCTATTTACTTAGTTATCAAATCGGTCTAAGTTCATGACCTTGTCCCAGGCAGCTACAAAGTCTTTAATAAATTTGGCCTTCCCATCGGAACTTGCATATACTTCTGCAATGGCTCTTAATTCTGCATGAGAGCCAAATATTAAGTCAGCACGGGTAGCAATCCATTTGAGTTCGCCAGTTTGACGGTCTCGACCTTCGAATAATTCCATATCCGCTCCATTAGCTTTCCAAACCGTACCCATATCGAGTAGGTTTACAAAGAAATCGTTGCTGAGTTGACCGGGGTGGCTGGTGAAAATGCCATGTGTTGAGCCATCATAATTGGCATTAAGGGTGCGCATGCCACCAACTAGCACAGTCAATTCTGGTGCTGTTAGGGTTAATAGATTGGCTTTGTCGACCAGTAATCTCTCTGTACGTACGCCGGTGGTTGTGTTGCGAAAGTTACGGAATCCATCCGCTTCCGGTTCCAGATATTGAAAAGAATCGATATCAGTCTGTTCTTGTGAGGCATCCATGCGGCCTGCAGTAAATGGAACAGTGATCGTATGACCTGCACTTTGAGCAGCTTTTTCTACAGCAGCACAACCTGCCAGTATGATTAGGTCAGCAAGTGAAATTTTTTTACCGTCGGTTTGAGCCCGGTTAAACTCTTTTTGAATATCTTCCAATACGGACAATACTTGGTTCAATTGAGTTGGGTTATTGACCTTCCAATTTCTTTGAGGTAATAGACGGATTCTAGCACCATTAGCACCTCCGCGTTTATCACTTCCACGGAAAGTAGAAGCAGAAGCCCAGGCGGTTAATACGAGCTGTGAAATGGCCAGACCAGATGTCAATATTTTTACCTTCAAGTTGGCAATATCTTGACTGTCAACTAAACGATGATTAACCGCAGGAATAGGATCCTGCCAGATGAGTACTTCATTAGGAACGTCAGGCCCTAAATATCTTGTCTGTGGTCCCATGTCACGGTGTGTTAGTTTGAACCAAGCACGGGCAAAAGCATCAGCAAATTGGTCTGGATTTTGATAAAAATGTCTTGAAATTTTCTCATATGCAGGATCGAATCTTAAAGAAAGATCAGTTGTTAACATGGTTGGTAAATGTTTTTTTGTACTATCAAAGGCATCAGGGATGACTTTTTCTGCATTTTTGGCTACCCATTGATGAGCACCTCCGGGGCTTTTAGTGAGTTCCCACTCGTAATTAAATAGATGTTCAAAAAAATCATTACTCCATTGGGTTGGTGTTTTAGACCAAGTTACCTCTAGGCCACTGGTGATGGTATCTGCACCTTTACCCGAGCCATGGCTATTAATCCATCCCAAGCCCTGATGTTCGATAGCTGCAGCTTCAGGTTCTTTGCCAATATGGTCAGAAGGGGCAGCACCGTGGGTTTTGCCAAAGCTGTGTCCACCAGCAATAAGGGCGACAGTTTCCTCATCATTCATAGCCATACGTCTAAATGTCTCGCGAATGTCCTTGGCCGCAGCAATAGGGTCAGGGTTACCGCCAGGCCCTTCAGGATTGACATAAATGAGTCCCATCTGTGTAGCTCCAAATGGTTTCTCTAGATTGCGTGCATGTATATTACCATCTGCTTCGAAATGGTGTGTATAACGTGCTTCGTCTCCGAGCCAAATAGTCTCAGCGCCCCAATAGACAAATTGGTCTGCTTCCCAAGTATCCTGGCGGCCACCACCAAAACCAAATGTTTTAAAACCCATAGATTCTAAGGCCACATTTCCAGCTAAAATGATTAGATCAGCCCAGGAGATTTTGTTGCCATATTTTTTTTTGATAGGCCAGAGCAATCTGCGAGCTTTATCTAGGCTTACATTATCTGGCCAACTATTTAGAGGGGCAAAACGTTGTTGTCCTTGTCCAGCACCTCCTCGTCCATCAGTTATACGATAAGTGCCTGCACTATGCCAAGCCATGCGGATAAATAAACCCCCATAGTGGCCGAAGTCTGCTGGCCACCAATCTTGGGAGTCGGTCATTAGTGTATGTAGATCTTTTTTTACAGCATCTAGGTTCAGACTTTTAAAAGCTTCGGCATAGTTAAAATCCTTATCCATTGGATTGGATATGGAAGAGTGTTGGCGTAGTATATTTAATTTGAGCTTATCAGGCCACCAATCATGGTTTTGAGTAGTGCTATTTTTTACACTTCTATTATGAAAAGGACATTTGTCGATATTTCTTGAGTTATCTTCCATTTTGATGATTAATTCAGTTTGATACTAGCGACCACTCACTCCATTTTCCCCTGTAAATACTTTTAGAATATAATATGGGGGGTGCCCTTCATCTTTTTGTCCCGTAAAAGCGGGAGTTGTATTTAATTGGTTAGTGGATATGTAAAGCCACTGATTGGGCCCAAAGTGTATGCCGTCGGGCCAAAGTAGTTTGTTTTCATCTTGGATTAAGGTACTTAATGTGCCATCGGATGATAACTTACTAATAGCGTGTCCTTGCAAATCAGTGAAATAATGATTGCCACTGGTAGCAGTAGTAGCACCATCGCATAGCGGTTTTTTTCCATTGACTTTAATCATGGAGCTAATCAAACTATCATTTAACCCTTCTCTAAAGGGTCTTGTTGGAACTTCATACCAAGTGTTGCCAGACATTGCACCATAGTACAGTGTTTGATTGTCTGCTGATAAGGTAATGGGATCGATACCAACTCGCAGTGGTTTACCATTGAAATAAGCTGTTTTTCCATCAATGATCATATCTATGTTTTCTGCTTGCAACGAAGGGTGATTGCTAAATCTACGAGCTTCTTTAGTTTTTAGATTAACAGCGATGATACCCGGATTGTTGATATCGGCAAGATAGGCCCAGCCATTTTGATCATCTACAACAAGGTCTTGGATAAAGCTACCTTTAGGTGCTATATTCTCTGGCAATGTAATTTTTTTGATTACTTTTTTGTTGTGTATGTCGAAGCACCAGAGACGTGTTTGACCTAGTTCTAGGCCCATATCAATGGCCCATAGATGATCATGTGAGTCAAATACTAACCCCAATGGGGAATCAAGCTTGTCATTAGAGGCTGGTTTACCAAATTTTTGGTAGGAGTTGTTTGGAAAGGGGACAAACGATTTCGTTCCTGTAATTTCTACTAGTTGTAGTGAATTTCCTCCCAATGGATGTATGGTAGAAAAAATACGTCCGTATTTAGAAACTGTAACATTTCCGGGTCGTATATTCAGTTGGGCGACTAATTTCAGTTTACCTATATCATTTGATGTGTTTTGTGTCTGTGAGTGAGCAGTAGCAATGCTAAAGGCTATAGTTGTAAGAATAAGCGTTAATTTCTTCATAGTAACGTTTTTGGTTTAATTTGAGTGTTATATCTAATTTTTAAGATTTAGTGGTGTTTTTTAGTTTATTGTGGTATGTGCTTCAAGGTATATCCCATTCGATCCAGTGGACTAATCTCCTTTTTCATCTCTTCCATCGGAGTATCCAGATGCCGACATAATAAAAACAATAATTTTACTAATAGGTACTAGCATTAGCTGTTGTTGGCTTAAAGAAATCACCGGCACCTACTAGAGGCGTATTCGGGTTGGTATTTTGCTCATCTTGTGGATATAAAAAACGTTGTGGCAAAAGCGTTGTTGTTGTTACTGTAGGTGTGATGCCTAGTGCGTTTTGATTTCTACGTACATCATTAAACTGCTCAATCTGCCCAATGAAAGTTACATAGCGCTCTCCCTGTATTTCCTTCAATAGCAAACTATTATTGGAAGAGAAATCACTAGCTACATAAGCTTGATAGCTCCCTGGGTAGATTGTATTAAGGTAAGCTCTATGATTATTTAGAGCTGTCAGTGCACTATTAAAATTGGGGGCACTTTGTTTTAAATACGCTTCTGCTAGTATAAGTTGATTTTCTGAATAAGTGATTAACGGAAATGGCGTACTTGGCCCAAAAAGACCAACGTCATTTAAATTTGCACTTGCCCCGGGTGCATTCATGTATATGTAGCCTAGTCTATCTGTCTCATTTGTTTTCGAATTGTTGCGTCCGGCTAAAAAACTGGGAGCAAAGGCAGGTGATGCTGCTGTTAAATCTCCAGACCTATCATTATCTAGAAATGAATTATAAAGATTCATATCCACTAGATATGTACCACCATGTTTGGCCATCATATCACTCTGACCAGTAGCATCATTAATGCCTTGATTTGCATAGGTGATTGCATTTGTATAATCTTTTACGTGCAAATAAAAGCGCGCTTTCAATGTATTTGCTGCAGCGATCCATTGCCCGGTATTGCCGCCATAAAAAATATCTTTAACACCGGGACTCGTTCCTACATTTGCCTGAAGATTGGTGATAGCTGTCGATAATAAGTTTTGTACCCCAGCATAAACCTGTGTTTGTGTATCGAATTTAGGTTGAGGGAAACTGATAGGATCACCCACCTGTGAAAAAGGAACATCTCCCCATAAATCAGCCGCCAAACCGAAAGCCTGAGCCTGCATAACTTGTGCAATACCTAAAACTGTTTTATTATTTACTGCCAGAGCTTGGGATTGTATGATTTGAGTTTGGGTAATTACTATTGTATACAAATTATTCCAAGTTTCGCTATAATCTGCTGTTGTGGTCACATAATTATTTAGACTGGCATACTGATTCGCTGAACCTGCGAACGACTGAGCAAATATACCTGCCATACGTGCAGCATTCCCTTCGTAAGACACAATACTGGCAACTTGTGCGCCATTGAGTACCAAGTCTAGTGGAGCAGATGTCGGGCTGTTGGGACTAACGTTCAATCCATTTGTTGCTTTTTTACAGGATAAAATTGGAAGCAGTATTATAAGAAGACCATATTTCGTGAATCGTTTCATATTCCTTTTAATTAGTAGTTAACTTTAATAGAGAATAAATAAGATCGAGTACTTGGATTGTTAAAATAGTCTAGCCCGCGACCATTGGTGACACCCGTTAAGTTAGTTTCTGGATCAATACCTGAGTAGGATGTCCATAGTATCAAATTTCTCCCGGTGATAGAAAAGTTGATCGACTGCAGCTTGGTTTTAATTTTAAACTTCGGTCCAGTTAATAAATAGGACAGTGTTATCTCTCTTAAACGAGTACGGGTTCCCTTTTCAATAAATTGTGAGGCGACTGGACCAAATCCACTCCCTAAGCCGCCTCCTGCCCCAGCCGTACTATACCAAGCCTGATTCAGAGCAACCGGACCACCTCCAAAATCGGCTATTGATCCACGAAATGTAGCTCCGGCACTAATTATACTTCCATCCCAGGCTTTTAAATTGGATGGTGCTATTATTTCGTTTCCAGTGCTGGCATGTGTACCAAAATTGATTAAAGCACCTTTGGTTCCATTCCATACATCCCCGCCTTGCACATGATCAAATAGGACAGACATACTAAATTGTTTGTAACGAAAGGTAGTTCCTAGCGAAGCAATCCAGTCTGGGTTTGGGTCTCCAATTACACTTGGATTTGGGGCTGCTTGAGGAAATCCGTTTGCATCTAATATCAATTTTCCATTTCCATCTTTCAGAAAATCTGTACCCCAAAATACCCCAAGTTGCTGCCCTACTACTGCATTGGAAGACGGTGCAGAAAAACCATTCAAAAAAATGGTATTTACACCTTTTAAACTGAGCACCTTGTTTCTGTTGGTCGACCAAGTTGCATTACTGCTAATACTGAAGCCTTTATTCTTATACCACTCATTTGCTCCCAATTCTAACTCTACTCCCCTATTTCGCATTTCCGCTGCATTGTCATTTTTAAACGTAAAACCTGTAGTAGCAGGGACCTGCACGGGGAAAATAGCTCCTGTAGTTTTATTTGCATAATATACTGCGCTGAAACTCAATTTGTTTGATAAAAAACGCAGATCTGTGCCAAATTCAATCTCTCTTTTTCGTTCTGGTTTAAGGTCTGGATTGCCTTCTAATGCAGTCCCTGCAGGAGAAGGGTAACCACGTAAGTAACCACCGCTGCCATAAACAGACGAGGAAGAGTTTAAGCTTGGACCATAACCTTCAGTTATTGCAGCTGGATAATAATATGTTGCGTTTAAATAAGGCTTAGGTTGGACCCCAACCTCTCCATATGAGGCTCTCAGCTTACCAAACGATAACCAGCTATTAAGGCTTTCCAAAGATTTCAATTTATTGAACTGCCATGCTAGAGAAATGGATGGGTAAAAGAATGTATTAGCAAATGTTGATGCTTGTTCTGCCCTTCCCGTCAGGTCAGCAAATAGCTGGTCATATAATTCAAAAGATAGTTGTGTGTATGTGGCTGTCGTTCGTATAAGCGTTTGTTCATTAAATGGAAAACGTGCCGAGCCTGCTGAGTTCGTTAAATTGAATGGGGCATTTGGTAAAATAAAATTCTGTGCTGTAGCACCCATATTCTGATACGTTCGGTTGTTATAATTAAACCCTAGTAATCCTGTGAAATTTACATTCTTAGACAAGGGCTTGGTTACTTTACCAATAAAATCACTATTAAATTGCAATTCCGATATTTCTTGTAAGGTCAAGCTACCAGTGTTGTAAGTGGAAGAAAACACCGGATAATTATCTGTCCTACTATCTGAGTAATAATCAACACCAGCACGAAGAATGAAGTATAACCAAGACTTTGGATCATATTTGGTTTCGAAAGAACCTAGAAAGCGATCTGTTTCAGATGTACTTGTTATTTGATTTAAAGACCAGAATGGATTATCGTAGCCGGAATTCACATTTGCTCCAATTGGGTTACGATACGCGATCTGACGGTTGGGGAATAAAGCCCCTGTGGGATCGACATAGGTTCCTTGATAAGAACTGTTATCAAAATCTGGTGGGGTTCGTAACCCCCCCAAGAATAGACCTGAGAGATTGGATCCTTGCTGAGCCCTATTGGATGTTGTATTCACGTAGCTCAAATTGGTAGAGATCTTTAAATTATCTCCAAAATGACGATCTGCATTAATATTAAACGATTTGCGATGGTAGTCTGAATTGGCTTTTAAAATGCCCTTCTGATCTAAATTTGATAAACTGACATAGTACAATGTCTTATCGTCCCCTCCGCTTAAGGTTAGTGTATTATCTAAATAATATCCGTTGTGGAATAGCTCTTTGGCATGATCATACACATTTTGAGAAGCCTGACCACCATGCGGATTGGTAATAGTTCCATCTACATAGGGATATCGTCTGCTTCCATCCGGCAAGATTACATAGCCACCTTGACCATTGATCAAGCCTGCACCACTGCGATCTGCTATTTTATCTCCCCACGAATAACGCTCTCTTCCACTAGCTATAAATATTCCACCCTCACCCTGACCAAAAGCGGTTTGAAGAGGAACACTTTTATTCAGAACATCAATAGAATAGGTGCTATTTAACGAAATATTAATTTTCGCAGAGTTTGCTTTTCCTCTTTTAGTGGTAATGATAACAACCCCATTGGCTGCACGGGTACCCCAAAGTGCTGCTGCCGCTGTTCCTTTAAGCACTTCTATGTTTTCAATATCATCAGGATTTAGGTCATTTAAACGAGATTGTTGTGAAGTCCCCTGTGTAAGAACAGCCCCACTAGCTGTTGCTCCCTGAGACCCGTCACCAGAACCATATGAGCTATTGGATACAGGTACACCATCAATAACGAAAAGAGGCTGTAAATCGCCAGTAATGGTACTTTGTCCTCTAATTTGAATGTATGTACTCGCTCCAGGATCGCCACCACTACGTGCTATTTGAACACCAGATGCTTTGCTAGATAAAGCATTTAAAACACTTGTCTCGCCAGACTTCATTAATGCATCTCCTTTTACAGTAGACTGACTGGTACCTAGTTTATCCTTCTCTACTTGAAAGCCAAGTGCCGTTACCACTACCTCTTTTAGCTCCTTGCTCCCCTGAACTAAGATTACGTTGATAACATTGCTCTTGCCAATTGTGATCTTCTGTTTGGCATAGCCCACAAACTCAAATTCTAATTGTTTGGCTGTAGGTGGCACATTAATCGAAAATCGTCCATCTAAGCCTGTTTGAGTACCTGTTTTAGTTCCCGAAACTAGAATACTTACTCCAGGAATTGGCCCCCCATCTTCCTGGGACGTAACCACTCCTGTAATCGTTCGATTTTGAGCAACTACTTGAATGGTTGCAAAAAATAAAAAAAATAAGCTTTTAAGAATTTTTTTCATAAATAATCAGTTGCTAACAGTAGGTGAAACAGGTATAATAAGCGCGAATAGGCGCTAAATGTCAATAAATAAACTTTAAATCAAAAATTTTATTTTTTTATTTATAAGATGGTCTGAGGTTTTGATTCGGTAAAAAACTTTAGACTGGCTTTATCATAGTTTTTACACAAATAGGTTTGTATCCCATTCTTCTTCCGTCCATTTTTTACCACCTTTGCCCCATCCAGAATTATCATATATTTCAGCACACTACTAAAAAACGAAAACATGAAAAAATTACGCTTAACATTAATCGCTTTAGTTGGTTTGGCCACTGTTAGCCAAGCCCAAAATACTTTTACACTAAAAAGTGATGATCTTGGTGGGCAAATGTCTCCCAAACAAGAATTTAATGGATTTGGTTGCAAAGGAGAAAACATATCCCCTCAGCTATCATGGGTAAATCCACCTAAGGGAACTCAGTCGTATGCGATCACTGTGTACGATCCATTAGCTCCTACAGGTAGTGGTTGGTGGCACTGGGTCGTCTTTGATATTCCTGCAACAGCTAATTTTGTACCAGCTAATGCCGGAAATCCGAGTAGCAGCCTTTTACCCTCAGGAAGTATTCAAGGTATGACCGATTTTGGAAAACCAGGTTATGGTGGGCCATGCCCACCGGAAGGACATGGGTTTCATCAGTATATCATCACGATTTATGCGCTCAAAAAAGAGAAGCTGGGCTTAGATCAACAAGCAGGACCTGCTA
This sequence comes from Pedobacter sp., assembly GCA_008015505.1. Lineage (GTDB taxonomy): Bacteria > Bacteroidota > Bacteroidia > Sphingobacteriales > Sphingobacteriaceae > Daejeonella. The sequence continues at coordinate 204,222 of SSFR01000014.1, read as the reverse complement.
CGGTAGGTTATGTTCTTAATGCCAATACCATTGAAAAAGCCTCCATTGTTGCTTATTACAAACGATAATTGACTGCCAGTTTTCACAACAAATCCCCCTCTCCAAAAAAGGGGGGGATTATAAATTGGCCCAAGATTAAAACGTTAAACAAACGCTATAAGTTGATCTCTTAGGACCCATGCTAAATATTAATAAAAAGCCTTCTGTATTAGTTGCTTTCTCTTCGATGAAAAGTCGGAATACGGGTTTTTATCATTTTGGGAAAGGTTTAGGGTATGCTTTATTGAAGTATAATAGGCAGTTTAAGCTGACTTATTATCTTCCTAGGAGTACATATAGTGATTTTAAAGGCAAAGTAGATGTCATTCGTGTGTCTCCACTTCATAAAATTTTTTTCTTGCCAGAGAGTCGTTTTCAGCTTGTTCATCATACCGATCAGCTTTGTGAGTTGAGACCCGGACAGGTCAGAGGTAAAAAAATTTTAACCATTCATGATTTTAATTTTCTGCATCAAACTCCTGGTCATGCCTCGAGGATAAATCGATATCTCAAGCGAATTAGGCGAAATATGGATGCATGTGACCAAGTAGTGACGATTTCTCATTTTGTCAAAAATGAAGTACTTAGTTACTTTCCTCATGTTGCCAGCAAAATCCAGGTTATTCACAATGGTGCAGATAAGCTTACAGTGCCTCCATTTTACGAGCCTTTGTATCGTCCTGGTAGTCCATTTCTGTTCACAGTCGGGGTGGTTCGTCCTAAAAAAAATTTTCATGTTTTACCAGCCTTGTTGGCAGATAATGACTTTGAATTAATTATCGCTGGGATTGATTCTGGTTATCGGAAACAAATACTGGAGGAGGCGCGTCGGTTTGGTTGTGTAGGTCGTGTTAAATTAATTGGACCGATTACTGATGCTGATAAAGCTTGGTACTATCAACATTGTTTGGCTTTTGTTTTTCCTTCAATTGCTGAAGGCTTTGGCTTGCCAGTACTAGAGGCGATGCATTTTGGTAAACCCGTCTTTCTTTCTAACAAAACATCCTTACCTGAAATTGGGGGGGACGTGGCTTTTTATTTCGATAGTTTCAATCCTGAAGCCATGCAAGAGGTCTTTATTGAAGGACTTAACAATTTTCGAAGAAATAATCTTCAAAAAGCGGTAATGGAGCATGCTTCGCAATTTTCTTGGGATAGGGCTGCTGACCAGTATCTAGACTTATATGACAGGTGTTTGGGATCGTAGAAAGGCTGTTTATAGTTACGGCATCTTGATAAATGTTTTTAAGCAATAAAGCCATTTTCTGATTGGTCCATATTTTTTGTGAGCTAGGAAAATGGGGTGATACTTAAAGAAAAGTATCATTCGTCGGAAGTTGTTTTTCAAGGAAAAATCCTCATAACTCATTAATAAATCGTGTAATACTTTTTTTTGTTCGCTTAATGTTGGAGGGCATTTATCATAGAAGAGTTGGATTCGTTCTCTGGTGAGTTGGTGTTTATTGGATGAGTGTTTCTTTTTTTTAATCTTTTTTGTTCGTTTGGTAAAATCAGCTCCGAAGGTGTTGTTTTCATGTTGTCTATAAGAAACCAATGTTTCGGGGATAAATTTGATGTCTGAGTTAAAAGTGGCCACAAACGCCAACCAGTGATCGTAAAGTGTATGCTGAGGGAATGGAACACATTGGGCAATAAGTTCTCTTCTGAACAGCATAGTATGACCAGGCACACGAGTGGCAATGGCATAGTTCAAGCAGCTGGTAAAATTACTCAGTCGATTGATTTCTGATAATTTTCTATTTAGGGGAGAACCGGTAGCATCGATGAGTTCAGAGTCATGATAAACAATCATATGGTGCTCTAATTCGCTCATGAGTACACTTATTTTTTCACTTTTCCAAATATCATCCTGATCAGATATGGCAATATACTCTCCCTGGGCAAGAAGCATACCCTTCTCAAAATTTTTGTTTAGTCCCAGGGTAGAATCGTTGGTATATACGTGGATATGGGAATGATGGCTAGCATATTCTTTAAGTATAGAAAGTGTACGGTCTGAGGAGCAGTCGTCGGTAATGACCAGTTCAATATTGGGATAGTCCTGTTGTAGAATACTATCTAACTGTTGTTTTAGATATTTTTCTCCATTGTAGGTAGCCAAAACGATAGAAACTAAGGGTAGGTTAGGAGGATTAAGTGTCATTGGGCAAAGCTAAATAAAAGTATTAAATGGCTTATTTAGGGTTTAAATAACTACTTTCGCAACTCTATACTAGATATCTATATGCTCGATTTTATTCATCAGGCAAAAGCTTTAACGGAAGAAGTAACTTATCCATACGAATTTTCTGTTTGTACTTTGGTGACAAGAAAGGAAGAGTATGGCCAAATGATGTGTTCTTTTGTCAGTCGTGGTTTTACACATGATTGTTGTGAGTATTTATATATAGATAATTCGGAAGGGTGCAGGTATGATGCTTTTAGTGGCTTAAATCTTTTTTTGCAGCAGGCACAGGGGAAGTATATCATATTATGTCATCAGGATGTGTTGCTGCAGGATCATGGCAAAGATGATTTGATTCAATGTATCAAGCAAATGGATCGAGTTGATCCGCATTGGGGCGTTTTAGGAAATGCAGGTGGTGTGAATTTGAAATGGCTGGCAAGGCATATCACTAGTTTATCTGGTGAGAGGCATGTGGAAACGCTATTGCCTTTACGGGTGATGAGTGTAGACGAAAATTGGATGGTGGTAAGGAAAGATGCCAATCTAGCTTTGTCTCGGGATTTGAGGGGTTTCCATATGTATGGGTCGGATATATGTTTGATTGCTGATACATTGGGTTATAGGTCTTACGTAATTGATTTTAATTTGCTTCATAAAAGTGAAGGCAATGCAGATGCCTCTTTCTACAAGCTAAGGGGAGATTTAATTAATAAGTATCGAAGGGCTTTCAGAAGTCGATTTATATTGACAACGATTACCCGATTTTATATTTCGGGATGTAATTGGGCTAGTTTGCTTTGGAATACGCGTTTAGGACTTTTTTTGGCTAGGCAGTACTATAAATTTTTTACTAAAAAGACAGATTATTTAGGGCTTCCATGAGAATCAATATATTACTTCCTTTTTTTATAGAACGTCCGGGAGGAGGAGTTAAGGTTATGTATCAATATGCTAATTTGTTGGCAGAGCGGGGGCATGATGTAGTGGTTTATCATGCAAAGAAGACACGTGGTCTAAATCGAAAAAGCTTACGCTCATGGTGCTTATATTTATTGCAGCGCTTTTTAAGTAAAAGAGTGACTAAGCGACCGATGTGGTTTTCCTTAAGTGAGCTTATTCAAAGTGTTCAGATCGCATGGGTAAGTAATCATCTTATACGGGATGCGGATATTGTATTTTCCACTTGGTGGGCTACCGCGACTGAAATGACAGCTTTGAGTCCAAGTAAGGGAACGAAATACAATTTGATTCAGGATGATGGCAGTCATCACCCCGAACATAAAATGGAAATTCAGCAATCATATCATCTTCCAATTCAATATTTAGCAATTTCAAGCCATATTCAGAAGCTTGTCTTCCAACACACTCAGAAAACTATACCCATTATTCCTAATGGTCTTGACCATCGGGAGTTTTTTGTGCGGGCGCCTATTGAAGCTCGTTTAGGGTCAAGAGTTATTATGTTGTATTCTGAGGAAATAGGTAAAGGCACTCAATATGGATTGGAAGCTTTAATACAAGTCGCAAAGAGGTATCCGCATTTGCAGGTAACATTATTTGGAGTTTACTCCAATCCTCCGAAGAATTTACCCGATGGGTTTACCTATCATTGCAATCCGACTAATTTGTTAGAGCTGTATAATCAGTCAGCGATTTTTGTATCACCCAGTTTGCAGGAAGGGTGGGGACTGCCACCTATGGAGGCTATGGCTTGTGGCTGTGCTTGTGTTTGTACGCGTATTCAAGGGCACACAGAATTTATGGACGAGCAGACAGCTGTTTTGGTGAATCCGAGAGATGTTCAAGGGCTAATTGCTGGAATATGTAGGCTCATGGAAGACTCTAGTTATAGGATGCATCTTGCGTATCAAGGTATTCAGCGTGTGGCTCAATTTTCTTGTGAACAATCAGCAAATAGGTTAGAGAATTTATTTATAAATCATAAGTAATGAGGCAGATAGCTAATCCAATACTTTCTATTATCACAATCAATTATAATAATGCTTCTGGTTTAGTCAAAACGATGCAGAGTGTTATAGGGCAAAGCTGGCAAGATTTTGAGCATATCGTTGTGGATGGAGGTTCCACCGATAAAAGTAAAGATGTGATTTTGCAATATGCAGATCGGTTGACCCATTGGGTGAGTGAGCCGGATCAGGGTATTTATCACGCGATGAATAAAGGCATTAAAATCGCTTCTGGGGCATATTTGCTATTTTTAAACAGTGGAGACTTTTTGAGGGAGCCAACTGTGGTACAAGAAGCAATTTCTCAGCTAGATAATTATTTTGATATCATTTATACGGATCTAGAAATTGTTGCAGACACAGGAAATTATATAAAAAACTATCCAGCCATACTTTCATTCAAATATTTCCTATCTGATACTTTACCTCATCCAGGTTCTTTTATTAAAAGGGAGTTATTTACAAAGTATGGAGGCTACGATGAAAGTTTAAGGATTTGCGCCGATTGGAAATTCTTTATTGAGGCGATATGTAAACACAATGTGAGTTACAAACACCTAGATATGGTACTAGCATGTTTTCTCCTAAACGGAATTAGCTCTTCGAGACAAGGTGCGGATATTATATTTAAAGAACAAAAAGAATGTCTATCCTCAAGCTTTCCCACATTTATGCCTGACTATACTGAATTTGATAGATGGAATAAACAACGAATAGTTAAATGGTTGAAAAAAATTCATTTGCTCAAATAGGGGTGAGGTGATTAGATAGGCCATTATTTTAATAAATAGTTTTTGCGGTAATAGTTTTTGTAGTGACCCAATAAAGTAATTCTTAAGGTTTTTTGTAATGAACGTCCGAGCCAGTTAATATTAATTTCTTCATGCGGCTTTATGGTAGGATTCACAGTTTTGAGTTTAGCTTCTGCGTGTGTTAGACTAGTGGCGTATGGCTTATAGATAAGTTTAACCACATAGTTAGTTAGTTCATAGGAGTTCGTAAAGAGGAAAATATTACTTACAGCATACTTAAAGTCATGAAAATGATAAAAAACCAGATTAAAATCTTTTCCGCTACTTAGTTCTTTTCCTACAACTCGATTGTTGCTACGTTTGAAGACATATTGTTGTACATTCCAGGGGGCTACACCACCACCCAAATTTTGTAATTCCTTTACTCCTTCAAATCTGGTTAACCAGTCATCCAAATACTTTTGATCGCCAAACTTATTGTCTTCAAGGCGATTGAAGCACCATTCCAAACAAGCATTTCTCCACCAGTTTAGTGCGGTTAAGCCATTCCGGTCATTTTTAAATGTAATAAACTGAACACAGTATTTTCCACTAGTAGTTCTTTGATCATACTTCTGGGTGTATCGATGTTCGGTGATAAGTACTGAATGGGTCTCACCAAGTTCTTCAATCAATATTGTTGGATCGGCGAAAAATAATAAGTCTGCATCGATATACGTGCACTTATCAATATTATATTTCTTAATACAATATAATATTGTTGATGGTGTACAAGTCCAGCAGTATTCGCCTGGTGATCGAGTGGGTTTTATGGCTAATAATTCTTTGTCTTCAAATTCACTAAGCGAGATGATAATCGCATTTTTTAGCGATAGTCTTGTTAATGTATCAAAACAGACCTGGTCAAAGGCGAAGATGTATAAGTTAAAAGAGGGACATTGCCTTTCTAACGATTCATACATGGCCACACCTCGAGAAATATAGGTTGTGTTAAAGAGTGTGCAAAAGTTGAGCATCTAATTTTTTTAATAGAAATCCTTTATCGTATCCGATTGGTTGGTTATCGATGTTCATCATTGATTCGCCTTCAACATATGAAGTGAACTCTGCTATGAGATCGTATTTATGTAGGAAAGGCTTTAAGAAATTTTTTTCATTGAAAAACCAGGCTGGATAGGATGCCTCATATATTTCTGGAGGGACAATCTGTTTGGTCAATCTATCTTTTTCTCGCAGAACGAATGCCGTACGATCAAAAAGGATATAATCAATGTTATAATCAATAAGCTTGTTTATAAAATCATGTGGTTTCTCTAAGTATTGTATAACACTTGATAGGACGATTACATTCGGTTTTTGTATAGTTATACTTTCATCGATGTTATAAAAGAAATCTAGTTCATCATTTTTAAATAGCTCCTTTCCACAACTGACGTATTCTTTTTGCTCTACCACATGCCAGTTTACTTTCGTTAGATATTTCAAGAAATCTTTGACTTGAAACCAGCTACTTCCTAGTGACCCTCCAAAGTCTATCACATTTAATTTGTTATTATTCCCACTGGCAATATGAAGCAAACAAGAAATCAAGGGAAAGGGATATTGCTTTTTGTCAAACAAAACAGAATCGCGCTCATATATTGCTTCTCCTGCTTTTATTTTCAATAGTGCATTTTTGGTTTTTTCAAGAATATTTTTGGAAGCATATCCGCTCGTATTATTCACTGCCATTTGCCAATTTGGATAATCGCCAAACCAGCCATACTGGTTCCTTTTAATGTCTTTTCCAAATATTTTCTTGATTAATTTTTTCATTTCAGAATCGAATTATTTAAGTAGATTCTTAAGTGAATTTTTGATTTTTTTACCAAAACTCATTTTGTTTGGAGCTTTAATGGAATTGAAATAGTTAACAAAAGCCTTGTAACCCGCTTTACTTACAGCGATCTCTACCTCTACTGGTACTTTTGAAGTAGAAAGACGAATATCAAACTTAGAAGTGACACCACTGTGGGTGCCACTGGAATCATGTCCAATATTTTGCACCAGCGAATGATTGGGATAGAGCACCAATTTGTTTTTCAAAAAAGCAGAAGCATACCACCGAATGGCCCACGAATTATTTAGTCCAGCTATTTGATCTTTTAGCATCTGGAGATAGGGGTAGGAATTATCAAAATCAAATTCTTTTGCTAGGCCTTTTTCAATAATTCGATCAAGAAGTATTTGTCCATCAGGTTTAAATAGATCCCAAGCCCTTTTCCAAGTACCCCAACCCCAGCAGTCTGCACCTTTCAAAAAGAATGGCTTCGGCAGGGTTTTATCAAGCGGATAAACATAGCCATGAATACATGCTACATCTTCTTTTTCTGCATAGTAGTCGAGTGCTTCATTCATGTATTGAAGAAAATAGGGGGAAGTAACTAGGTCGTCTTCTACGATTATGGCTTTATTGTACTTAACAAGTGTTTGACTTACCCCATCAATGATGTTTTGAGCTAGACCATAATTGGTTTTTCTCTCATGAATATGAATCGTTTTAAATCCGTCAATTGTTTGGAGATAATTTACAACCTCTTGGACCTGAATACTATTTTGTTCATCTTTTGGCCCATCAGCGTATATAACTAAGTCACTTTGGTCTGCAAGAATATTATTCTTTAGACTATTGATGGTTTGAATTGTATGATAAGGTCTATTATACACAAACAACACAACTGGAGCTAAGTTCTTGAAGTTATTCACGTTTTTTAAATACGGTAGTTTGACAAAAGTGATCTAGATATGGCACTGGCCCATAAAAATCTTGCTGTTCCCACTTTTCTGCTAATAGCGTGGGAAGGGTTTTTTCAAAATAATAGGTCCTTTCTGTGTTATCAATTAGCAGGTATCCGTTAGATTTTACCTTTCGGCGGGCATTGAGGAGACAGGAGGGCCTAGCTCTACCATCAACCACCACTACATCAAAATAGTTATCTGGATATTGGTCGATGGTTTTTACATATTCCTCGAAATGGTACCCATGAAAGGAATAATCATCTGAAATATAATCGTACGGGTTTGAGATTATTTTACCTTGAAAATAGTTTTCCTTTTGGGGAGCAACCTGCATTAGCTGTACGTTTTGAATCTTTTTACGCTTGAGTTGTTCCGCTACGTCTTTTACCCAGGTCGGGTCATGTTCCACACTATACACCTCTTGAACCCTCCGTGCCCAAAAAAGTGTAGAGCCACCCGAGCCGTATTCAAAGACTTTCATCTTTTTATGGGCAATCTTTTCTAAAAAATCGATGGCCAGGAAATTCATCCATGGAAGCTCATCCGCCAAAGGTCCTCCATTGCTTTTTATAGTATTCTTCCATTTAAAGTAATAGGATAGCGTCTGGATTTTTGAAAATTGATTAGGAGTTTTTCTATGCTCTTGGTTGATGGTTTTTAGATATTTTATAAGATATTTCATCTGTAGCAATCTTTTGTCTATGAGCTTTTTTGATTAATTTTTCCGCCCATTTAAATATCCTTCCAACGACAGCAGCATGGCTGGTAATAGGGTTAGGTTAAAAATCAGTGCCATCAATAAAGTAATGGAAATGAGTATGCCTAGTGCTGCTGTGCCCCCAAAGGACGAAGCGGCAAAGATGCCAAATCCAAAGAATAGAATAAATGCAATATATATCATGCTACGTCCAGTTTCTTTTAGTGTGTTGGAAACAATTTGGGTAATTGTCCACTGTGTGGTGCGTAATTCGTGTCGATAACGTGTTAAAAAATAAATTGTTTGGTCTGAGGCAATACCGAAAGCAATGCTAAAAATAAGAATGGTGGATGGTTTGAGTGGAACGCCACAAAAACCCATAATGCCTGCCGTAATAATTAATGGGATGAGATTAGGAAGCAGAGAAATTAGTATCATTTTAAGTCCTCTAAATAGTACCCACATAATGAGCGTAATTAAACCAATAGCTAGTAATAAACTATCTCTTAAATTCTTGACGAGGTAATTGGTCCCTTTAATAAAAATGATGCTTGAGCCAGTGAGCTCTACTTGGTTTTTTTTCGGGCTAAAAATGGAATCAATACGAGGTTTGAGTTCTTTAATCAATTGGTTCATTCGGCTTGAACCCACATCCTTCATTTGGAAGCCCACACGAATAATTTGTTTGTTATGATCAACCAGGTTTTTGAGCATGGTTTGGTTGGCTCCAGAACTGGTCATATAGCTTAATACAAAGCTTTTGTCCATATCATTAGGAAGACGATAAAAAGCTGGATTACCTCCATAAAAGGCTTGTGAGGAGAATTTAAGGATATCTACGATTGAAATCCCCCGAGAAAACTCTGGATATGTGGTGACCATGTTCTGCATCTGATCTACTTTTTTGATGGTTGATAAGTTCATGATGCCATTTTTGCGTTTGGTATCAATAGTAACCTCTAGTGGTAATACGCCATCAAAATTTTTATTGAAAAAGGACATGTCTTGATAAACAGAATCCTTTTTAGGCAGATCGTCTACAACATAACCATTCACCTGAATGTAGGTAATTCCTAGTACAGCAATGATAATTAGGCCTAGAGTGATGAGGTAAATCCACTGACGTTTTGTTTGAACAAGCCAGTTTATTCGGTCTAAGAAGGCATTCATTGGTTTACTTTCTAAGTGTTTGATATGGTGTGCTTCGGGATTGGGGAGATAGCTGAAAATAATAGGGATCATGCAAAGGCAGATAATCCAAGTACCCATAATGTTGAGTGAAGCGACAATCCCAAATTGCATTAATAGTTCACTTTTGGTAAAATAAAGTACACCAAAACCAGTGGCTGTCGTTAGATTGGCAATCAAGGTGGTGAAGGCAGTGCGTTCCATGGAGGTTTGCATGGCTTTAAGCTTGTTACCTTCTTTTCGAAACTCGTGATGGTATTTGTTAATCAGTAAAATGCTATTGGGTATCCCAATAATGACAATCAGTGGGGGAATCAAACCAGTAAGCATTGTAATATCGTATCCTAAAATGCCCAGGGTTCCTAAGCTCCAAATCAAACCTGCAATCACCAGGATTATTGGAAAGAATACAGCCTGGAAAGACCGGAAAAAAGCAAATAGAATGAGGGCCGCCACAGTAATAGATAAGATGGAAAACAGAGTGAACTCGTCGTATATCTTCTTACTAATCACTGTTCTGATATAAGGCAGACCTGAATAGTGTAGTTTGATATTATTTTTTTTGCTAAAAGCCTTGCTTTTTTCGAGAATGGTATTGATGATGGGGACTCGTTTAGGGGAGTTTAAGATTTGGTTGTCAAAAGTGATGGCGAGTAGTGAAGTATGATTTTTATCATTGAAAATTAGACCATTATAAAAGGGTATATTATGCATTTGTTGTCGCAAATGATTCATTTCTATATCATTTTGGACTGGGGCAGGACTTAGAGGAGTAAATATAAATCTATGATTGGCGGTATCTTTGCGAAGATCCAGCAGTTTTCCTATTGACAGGACTTGTTTTATTCCTTTGATATGCCCAATGTCGCTGCTGAGTGTTTGCCAATCGTTGAATATTTGATGCTTAAAAAATATGTCTGGTGGTGCCCCAAGAACCATGATATTGCCATCTTCTCCAAATTTATCTTTAAAATCATTGTATTTGGTATAAGCTGAATCTGTCTTAGGTAAGACTTTAACAGCATTAAAGGCCAGTTTTACATGTTTAGCTTGCCAGGCCATCCATGTGGTCAACAAGAAGAATAAAGCCAGAACAAGTAGACGGTTGGTTAATACTAACTTTGAGAATTTCTCCCACATGTGATTGCAATTTTTTAGATAGGAATCAAAGGTACAAAACTCGTGTTGGGATTTGTTAGGATTAGTGCGTATGCAGTAGGTGGTTCGTTAACCTAACTTTTGGTATTTAATTACGAGATACATCACAATTTATTGCAAAATAACGGCATTTTTACGAACTCTTTCGTCCGAAAAACTTGGGCATCAGGTAGACGGGCCCTATGTTAGCAAATAATAATATGTTACATAAAACACGAGGGATTGCATTAAAAACAACAGATTATTCAGAAACAAGTGTCATTGCTCAGGTATTTACAGAAAAATTTGGATTGCAATCATATTTAATTCAAGGGGCAAAAAAGCCAAAAGCGAGGATCAAATTGAATTTGTTGCAGCCTTTACATTTATTGGATATGGTGGTTTATCATAAGCCGGGAAGCATCATGCAGCGGGTGTCAGAATTACGTCATCAGCCTATCTTTCAAAGTATTCCTTATGATATTGCCAAGAGTTCGATAGCCATATTCCTGAATGAGATGCTTTATAAATCTATTCGTCAGTCTGGGGCTGACGAGGCTTTATTTGACTTCTTATTTTATGCCATTGAGGTGTTGGATCAGCAGGAAGGTGGGATGGCTAATTTTCATTTGTGTTTTTTATTGCGATTGACCCGTTTTTTAGGTTTTTATCCAGACACAACAAGGGCTCAATCAGCTGATTATTTTGATCTTAAAAATGGATGTTATACACTTGATTTACCGCCACATACATGGGTTTTGCAGCAGCCATATACTTCCTTCTGGATTAGTTTATTGGAATGTCATTTCAATGATTTAGAGAAGATAGTTATTCCTGTAGTGGATCGAAGTGTTTTGTTAGATAAGTTAATAGCCTATTATCAGCTGCACTTAGAAGGATTTGGTCAGATTAAATCTTATGCTGTTCTAAAAGAATTGTTTAGATAAAAACTGAAAAAAATATTTTGCAGTATTGAATACTGAGGCTATATTTGCACTCCCAAACGGCGGGAATGGAGGCTTAGCTCAGCTGGTTCAGAGCATCTGCCTTACAAGCAGAGGGTCACTGGTTCGAATCCAGTAGCCTCCACTAATTAATCCCATTTGAGTATTGCTCTCGTGGGATTTTTATTTTCCATTTGTCTCGATGCGCTATTTTGTGGGCGCATTTGAAGAAGTTTATGGAGGCTTAGCTCAGCTGGTTCAGAGCATCTGCCTTACAAGCAGAGGGTCACTGGTTCGAATCCAGTAGCCTCCACCAAATACAATAAAGAACTAAAGGAAACGGCTGAAAATTGATTCCTTTAGTTTTTTGTAGATTTTCTGCTTTATTTAATTTTCTTCTCTATAATATTGATTTTAAGCAATTATGAAATAGAATTCCTACTGAATAGAAAAACATAAACAATATATCGTGTACTAGACCCCGAATAAGAATTCTGCTTGCAAAGGCTTTATATCAGAATTTGAACGCTGGTGGAAACTACCCACTTTGATACAATTTTTGCACTTTTTACATCGAACTTCTTTAAACTTCTTTTTAAGTAAAAAGAAAATATTTCTAAAGGAGATACAGTTTTGTAGCGCAAATAAGCAAATTGTTTACACAAAAACAGCATGGAACATCGATTATTGTCACTTTTAAGGTCAGGTAAGAGGTGAGTTAAAGCCAAAATTCCTTTATTATAAATTACTAAGCTGAACTTTTATCTAGTAAAAAGCGGAACATACCTCTAAACTTCACAAGCACCTTTTGACGACGGACTATATATCTCCAGAGTCTAAAAAAGTTAAAATTGACTTATGGTATGAAACATTTTCTAGTTTTATGTTGTTTTATGTCTTATAATCTCTCTTCGACTATTGCTCAGGAAAACTTGCAAACGGATTCTAATAAGGTAAATGTTGTTATAAAGGGTTTACTTCAAACTAGGTTCATTATGAGTGTTAGTAATGGGGTAGATGTTAGTGGTCTGCATCATATTAATGAAGAATCGGTTAATAATACTTTTGATATTAAAAGAGCTAGAATTCAGGTAACCTCTAAAATTTCTGAACATGTGGACGTGAACTTATTGCTCAATATGTCAGATTTTAAATTAGATCCCAAAAATAAGGTCTTAGAAAATGCTTCTTTTACCTATCAAATAAACCCTTATGTCAATTTTAGGATGGGTCAATTTAGACCCGCGTTTGGCCTTGAGGATATGTATCCTGTTGATATGATAAAATCTATGGACTATTCTAATCAGTATACTGCTTTCGGTAATAATGGTTGGCAAAGCTTTCAAATTGGTGCAAGTATTTATGGCGGAATAAAAGGAAGGTATCCTTTAAAGTATGAAGTCACTGTAGTAAATGGGAATAACCGCAATCAAGTGATGGATAATGATAATGGAAAATATTTCTCTTCCAGGCTGGAAGTGAGTAACCCAACTAAGTTACCTATTAAAGTGGCTTTAAACGGGGGCGTAGGACAAGCTTTTAGAAATAAGGTGTACGCAGTCGGTATTGATTTAAGTGGAATAATTTTATTGAATAAAGGGTGGTTTTTGGAAATTGAAGCCGAGGCTAAACAAGGCAATAATCATACTTTATTTTATAGTCTTGATACCAATAAACGTGATGGAAATTTGATGAGTTATCAGATGCGGGGGTTCTATATCCTTCCTAATTTGCGATATGTAATTAATTCTCACTATTTGAAGTCCTTAGAATTTTCATGTAGATACGAATACTTTGATCCTGATTTTAAACATGCAGGTAATTTCAAGCAAGTTTATACTCCTATGGTCAGCGCCGAATTTATAAAAACCTATAATTTTCGTATTCAGGTTGGAGCAAATATTAACGTGTACGACAAAGATATTCCAGCAAGTACCCAATATAATAGCCAGCTTTTTATACTACAGATTCAATCCAGATTTTAGTTCGGTAGTGTGTTTAAATAGTGGATAGTTTTAAGTTCTTATTATGTTTGAAACATAGCTCTTAAAATGTACGCACTTTTACAAATTTCCATCAATCCTTGTGACACACTACCAAATATGGATAAGATACTATATAATTGTTTTGATACAAGAGAAGAAAGAAGAATAGCTGTAGCATTCTTGAATTTTTAGAACAAAAAAGGATTCTTGACATGAGATCTGTAAGGTTTTTTTAATAAAAATAAGCATGAGCATAGAGAGAAGTACATCGATTACACATAGAATACCTACAAAAGAAATTCAAGTGGTTCCTTTGCTCGCTACTGTACTAAGTGGATTAGTTATTTGGTTTATTCCACCTCCCGAAGGAGTGAAACAAGAAGCTTGGCATTTATTAGCTATTTTTTTAGCGACAATTCTGGGTATTATTTTAAAGGCAGCTAGCATGGGCACCCTCTGCATCCTAGCTATTGCTTTGGTAGCATTAAGTGGGGTGTTGGCGCCGCCAGGCGATCCCAGTAAATCTATCATGCTTGCTTTAAGGGGCTTTGGTGATAAAGTAATTTGGTTGATTGGGATCAGCTTTTTTATTGCACGGGGGTTTATAAAAACAGGATTAGGTAGTAGAGTGGCTTATCTATTTATTAGATTGTTTGGGAAAAATTCTTTAGGATTAGCCTATAGTCTGGGCGTTGCCGATTTACTATTAGCACCTGCTATTCCTTCTAATACAGCAAGAGGAGGGGGTATTATTTATCCAATAATGAAGGCTATGTCTTTGAGCCTGGGCTCTGCGGCAGATCAGCCTAAGACACATCGTAAAGTTGGAGCCTTTCTAACATTAAATAGTTATTATATGAATTTGATTACTTCGGCTATGTTTTTAACCGCCACTGCCAGTAATCCCATGTGTCAAAAATTTGCCGCAGACATGGGTATAAATATAAGTTGGGTATCTTGGTTCTGGGCCGCTATTGTACCGGGCTTTGCATCTTTAATTTTAATTCCCTTAGTACTTTATAAAATCTTTCCTCCTGAACTGAAAAAAACTCCTGAAGCTCCAAGAATGGCCTCTTCAAAATTAAAGGAAATGGGGTCAATAAGTCGTGATGAGTGGTTCATGATTCTAGCTTTCGTTATTTTACTGATACTTTGGATTACCGGGGATTTTTTAAAAATTGATGCAACTACTGCTGCCTTTGTTGGGTTAGCGATTTTACTACTAACCCAGGTGCTGAGTTGGGAAGATGTAAAGGCAGAAAAAGGTGCCTGGGATACTATTGTCTGGTTTGCTGCTTTAGTGATGATGGCTGGTTCCTTAAACGAATTAGGATTTATTTCTTGGTTTAGTCATTTAATTCAGGAAAAACTTTTAGGAATATCGTGGACTCTAGCTTTTCCAATTATTGTCTTAACTTATTTTTTGAGCCATTATCTATTTGCTAGTGCAACTGCTCATGTTGCGGCCATGTATGGGGCCTTATTAGGGATAGGAATTACTATGCAGGTTCCTTCTATGCTATTAGCTTTAATGTTAGCTTTCACTGGTTCTTTATATGGGACTATTACTCATTATGCCCACGGTACGGCACCTGTCTTTTTTGGAAGCGGGTATGTCGATATAAAACATTGGTGGGTAATAGGTTTAATTGTTGGTGGGGCTTTAATGATTATTTGGATGGGATTAGGTGGATTGTGGTGGAAGGTTATTGGTATATATTAATATTTTTGTACTTATGCCCGCTAAATTAGCTTTTCTACAAAGCACCTTAGGTAGAAAAAATCTAATGGCTTTGACAGGATTATTCCTTTGTTTATTTCTGGTGATTCATTTATTAGGAAACCTCCAACTGTTAATGCCTAAAGAAGAGGCCATGATTAACTATAACAGCTATTCAGCGCTACTTGCTGGAAATACCTTTATTAAAATTATTTCTTATGTACTTTATTTTGTCCTTCTTTCTCATGCTTTAGATGCGTTTTGGATTATTATAAAAAACAGAAAATCAACGATTAAGTATGCATATGATGATCGTAAAAGAGCTAGCAAATGGTATTCAAGAAATATGTGGTTTCTTGGAACAGTTTTGCTTTTATTTTTAGTGATTCATTTTAAAGATTTTTGGTATATATATAAATTCGGATCACTTCCCTATGACCAAAATGGGCACAAAGATTTATATACTATTGTAGTAAATGCTTTTGAGTCCGGGTGGTATGTCTGTATATATGTAGTATCTATGTTAGCTTTAGGTTATCATTTATTGCATGGTTTTAAAAGCGCAGTGAGAACTTTAGGCTTGTATCATCCTCGCTATGCCAAATATGTCAATACTTTTGGAGTGATTTATAGTTATACAATTACCATAGGATTTTCTATGATTCCTCTTTATGTGTACTTTAAACAATTTATCCCATGATGGTAGATGCAAAAATACCTGAAGGGCCTTTGGAAAAAAAGTGGAGTAAATATAAAGCTGCAGCTAAACTGATTAATCCTGCAAATCGCAAAAAGCTGAAAGTAATTGTTGTAGGTACTGGTTTGGCGGGGTCTTCGGCAGCAGCTTCATTAGCTGAATTGGGTTATCATGTATCCTCTTTTTGTTTTCAGGATTCTGCCCGGCGAGCTCACTCTGTAGCAGCTCAAGGTGGTGTGAATGCGGCAAAAAATTATCAGAATGATGGGGATTCAGTGTATCGTATGTTTTATGATACCATAAAAGGCGGTGATTTTAGGTCAAGAGAGGCAAATGTTTATCGGTTAGCAGAATGTTCTCTAAATCTTATTGATCAAGCAGTTGCACAAGGTGTTCCATTTGCCAGAGAATATGGAGGATACCTGAGCAATCGTTCTTTCGGTGGGGTACAAGTCAGTCGCACTTTTTACGCTAGGGGACAATCCGGTCAGCAACTTCTTCTAGGAGCTTATCAAGCGCTGATGAGGCAAGTCAGTCTGGGAAAAGTGAATTTATATGCCCGACATGAAATGCTGGATTTGGTGTTGATTGATGGAAAAGCGAAAGGCATCATAGTACGTAATCTCGATGATGGGAAAATCGAACGCTTTGCAGCCGATGCAGTAGTAATGGCTACAGGAGGGTTCGGTAAAATTTATTATTTATCCACCCTAGCAATGGGTTGTAATGCTTCAGCTATATGGCGAGCTCATAAACGAGGTGCATTTATGGCCTGTCCCAGTTGGATACAATTTCACCCTACTTGTTTATCTCAAGCAGGTGATTATCAGTCTAAATTAACTCTTATGTCCGAATCTCTTCGTAATGATGGTAGAATTTGGGTACCTAAGCTTAATAATGAGAGTAGGGCTGCTAATGATATTCCAGAAAGTGAAAGAGATTATTATCTGGAAAGAAAATACCCTTCTTTCGGAAATCTTGCTCCACGAGATATTTCTTCAAGAGCAGCTAAAGAAAGAATTGATGCTGGATTAGGAGTGGGGGTATTGAAAAATGCTGTTTATTTAGACTTTTCTAAAGCAATTAAAGAACAGGGTAAACATAAGATCGAAGAGAAATATGGAAATTTATTCTCCATGTATAAAAAGATAACAGATGATGATGCTTACCAAGAACCGATGAGAATTTCTCCGGCCGCTCATTTTTCTATGGGAGGATTATGGGTAGATTATGAACTCATGACTACCATACCAGGTTTATTTGCTATTGGAGAAGCCAATTTTGCAGATCATGGGGCTAATCGTTTAGGAGCTAACTCGTTATTACAGGCTTCAGTAGATGGATATTTTATTATTCCCTACACAATCGCAAATTATCTTTCAGGAGAATTAAAAAACAAAAAAGCAGACATTTCTAATTCAGAATTTGCTTTGATAGAAACGGAAGTCTCCGATAGATTAAAAACACTCATCAATATTAGGGGTAATAAAAGCAGTGATTATTTTCATAAAAAATTGGGAAAATTGCTCTACCATCAGTGCGGTTTATCTCGTTCTGCCAAGGGATTAATGGAAGCTATCGAAGAGATAAAACAATACACTGAGGAATTCTATCAAGATTTAAGGGTCTCGGGTTCTGTAAATGAAATAAACGCGGAACTAGAGAAAGCCGCTAGGGTTGCAGACTATCTAGAGATGGCTAATTTAATGTGCTACGATGCTTTAAGTCGAGAAGAGTCGTGCGGTGCACATTTTCGAGAAGAATATCAAACTTCCGAAGGTGAAGCTTTAAGAAATGATGAAAAATTCTGTTATGTGTCGGCTTGGGAGTGGTCTAAAGTTAATGCCAAACCCATTCTTCATAAAGAACCACTTGTATTTGAGTTCATGAAACCTTCGGTAAGATCATATAGGTAACGAATATAGTTGATGATGAAAATAAATCTTAAGGTATGGCGTCAGAAAAATGCCATGAGCAAGGGAAAGTTAGTGGATTATGAACTAAAAAATATCGATCCTCATATGTCGTTTTTGGAGATGATGGATACACTTAATGAAAGTTTAATCTTAAGGGGAGAAACGCCAATTGAATTTGATCATGACTGCCGTGAAGGAATTTGTGGTTCCTGTGGCATGATGATTAATGGACAGGCCCATGGCCCGGTAGCCGGCTTAACGGTTTGTCAACTGCATATGCGAGAATTTAAAGATGAAGCCACTATCTATATTGAACCTTTTCGGGCTAAAGCTTTTCCTATAAAACGAGATTTGAGAATAGATCGGTCAGCATTTGATCGTATTGTACAATCAGGGGGATTTATTTCTGTCAGCACTGGTCAAGCAGTCGAAGCGAATACGCTACTCATCACCCATGAGACAGCAGAATCAGCTTTTGATTCGGCAGCTTGTATAGGTTGCGGAGCTTGTGTGGCTACCTGCAAAAATTCAAGTGCTGCTTTATTCACATCTGCCAAAATTGCTCATTTGGTAAAACTTCCACAGGGAAAAAAGGAAGCTACAAAAAGAGTTTTAAATATGGTAAGACAAATGGATATAGAGGGGTTTGGTCATTGCAGTAATACGGAAGCATGTGAAGTCAAGTGTCCACAGAATATCTCCATATTAAATATTGCTCGCATGAATTGGGAGTTTAATAAAACAGGTGGTGTGCTCAGATGAGTTATTGAATTGAGCTTGTCTAAAGTTTATTTTATCTTGCTCTTTTGGTTCTTTTTGGCTGCAATTTCGTTGAATTTTTTCACCATAGTGCCCTGCTATGGCTCCAAAATCCGTCTTATTTCGCTCAAAAATAACCGGCAATAGCTTCATAAAATAAACTTTAGACAAGCTCTTTAGAAAAAAGAAGACGATAAGGGCCTAATTTTGTTTTGTGAAAATTCAATTAATATACTCCCACTGCTCTGGGCCAATTTGGAATTCAAGATACAGTCTACACTTTGAAGATTAGTGCTAGCTGTACTAGAGTATTATGAGCCGGTAAAAGTAGACAAGCTCTTTGAATAAACCATCTCATTTATTTTCTAAAAGGAATAAATCAGGCGCATGAAGATGAAATTTTTAATTTGTTTAATAGTAGGATTTGTTGCTATAAACTCTTGTACAAAACACGTTTATAGGGTATCTGGAGCTGTTTTTCCCATGATTATTGCTCATCGTGGGGGTCAATTGGAGATGCCAGAAAACACGTTATACGCGTTCAAAAAGGCCATCGAGCTTGGTGTAGATGGTATTGAGTTAGATGTACAGCTATCGAAGGATAGTGTGCCGGTATTGTATCATCCCAGTGATTTGAATATCAGAACAAATGGAGAAGGTGTTATTAGTTCGTTTAGTGTTTCAGCGCTTAGACAGTTTAATGCAGGCTATAGGTTCACACTCGATCAAGTGGTCTTTCCTTATCGGAATATGCAACAAATTGATTTACATATTCCGACGTTAGAAGAGGCTTTTAAGTGTATTCCTAAGCACTTATTTATTATTATCGATCTTAAATCATTACCGGCAAAGCCACTAGTTGATGCTGTGTTTGAGGTTGTAGATGCTAATCATGAGTGGGATCGTGTACTGTTTTACTCAACAAGTGATGAGCATACAGCTATCCTGACGAAAGAAAGCCGGGCAATTGTTTTTGAACCCAGAAACCAGACCCGCTCGCATTTATTACAGCTTATGCTCAATGCCGACTGTGTTCGATCATCGATATACTATCCTTGGGTGGGCTTTGAATTGCGTCGTACTATGACTTTGGTAGAGAAACTGCAGCTCGGGCAGGGGAGTACGGAAGTAGATATTCATCGTCTTTGGAATAAAAAGTCAATGCAGTGTATAAAGGGGGAGGCTAAGAGTAAAAGTAAAGTAGCTTTATTTGGTATTAATACGGAAGAAGATTATCGGTTGGCTTTGGAACTAGGTGCGGATGCAATTTATACAGATTGTCCTGAGCGAATGATGAAAATAAGGGGGCAAGGAAAGAAACGCGTCATTCGGTGATTAATTAACTTCATTAGTTAGGTTTTGTGATAAGAAATTGATCGATAGCTTGTACCGCATTTTGGAAGCGGGCCTGTTTTGAGCCTGAAATGACAGCATAATGTGCGTGTAGCGCTTTTAGTTCAGCATGCCAAATTCCCATGAAATGTTTACGTTGGTTAGGGAAGTCTCGTAAGGGATCGTCTTCCCATGGTAGATCAATATTCATCAATAGATAGAAGTCATAGGGATGTTTTGGTAATTCGTCTAAAACTTCTTGTGGAGATTTGCCGAAAATATGATCACTCCAAATTTTAACTGTGATAAACGTGGTATCGCAAATCAAAAGGGCATTGGCTTGAGGGAGTAAACGATTTTCTAGCTCTAGCTGCCCTTTAAACATATTGATTTCGTCTTGCCAGCTACAAGGTTCGGCCAATTTTTCGCAATATTCTCGGGCATATTCAGGAACCCAAATGGTTTTATAATGGGCTGCTAATTGGGCCGATAGGGTAGATTTTCCTGTAGACTCTGGACCAACGATGGCTATCTTCTTGATGTTCATTCCTTTAATAACGGATATGTTTGGTGTTTGAGCTTATTTATTTTCCTTGGATGCAAATAACAAATTCTCCTTTTAAAGTATGTGTTTCGAAGTGCATCTTTATTTCTGCCAATGTACCACGAATAGTTTCTTCAAATAGTTTGGTAAGTTCTCTGGATACAGAGGCGGGCCTATTTGCTCCAAAATAGTGAATAAACTCTTCAAGAGTTTTTAGTAGTCGGTGTGGAGATTCGTAAAAGATGATGGTTCGTTTTTCTTCGACTAATTCTTTTAAACGTGTTTGTCGTCCCTTTTTTTGGGGTAAGAATCCTTCAAATGCGAATCGATCGCAGCTAAGTCCAGAACTAACTAAAGCAGGAACAAAAGCAGTGGCTCCGGGTAAACATTCTATTGTTATTTGATTTTTTAATACTTCTCTGACCAATAAAAAACCGGGGTCTGAGATAGCTGGGGTGCCGGCATCGCTGATCAAAGCAACTTTTTTACCTTCTTTTAAGAAGCGGATAATTTCATTTAAGGCTTTGTGTTCATTATGTTGATGATGCGCTAGTAGTTTCTTACTGATATCAAAATGCTTGAGTAGGGTTATGCTGGTGCGTGTATCTTCAGCTAAAATTAGATCTACCTCTTTCAAAACGCGTATAGCGCGTAGGGTGATATCTTCCAGATTACCTATAGGCGTAGGGACGAGGTAAAGTTTGCCATTCATTCGTTTAATATTGTTTTGTAGTAAGTTGCTACTATTGATGGCAAAATTACGAGAAACTGATTTTTATTTATTTGATTTTTTATACGTCTGTGTATCACTATGATATCTTGATCCCAGCCTTGTCCAAAACCATCAAATTCAGCAGATGAAATTCCTTTATTTCGGATATCTACATTATTTATATCTGAAAAAAAATCGGAGGAATAAGTCACCCCACCATCTGTAGTGATGTAGGTGTCAGTACTACCATCTGAATTTTGTATAGCATGCATGGATTGAATATCTGTATGTGTGACGTAAATATTATGAGGCGTGGTGAGATCAAGACTACTACCTGGGCCATAAAAATTAGCCCACCCCATCAGTAGATCTAAATACAGACCCTGCGGCGACCATTAGCTTATCCGCATTTTGTGCTGAAACTACAATGCATAAATCATACATTCCAATTATTTGTTGTGTTAAGTGTGGGAGATTTTTAGGGAGTGAGCAGTTTTTCTACGAGGAACTGATTTTTATTTTTGTGCCCTTAAATATCTCGTTATGTTACGATTCAATCGTTGTCATCATATTGCAATCATTTGTTCGGATTTGGAACAGTCGAAGTGTTTTTATACTGCTGTTCTGGGGTTTTCTATCCTACGCGAAATCTATCGTCCGGATAGTGATTCTTATAAAGTAGACTTGGCATTGAATGGAACATATATGATAGAGCTTTTTTCATTCCCAAATCCACCTAAGCGTGTGTCTAGACCAGAGGCTACAGGATTACGACATATTGCTTTTGAAGTGGATAATCTTGAAGAGTCTTTGAGCTTCTTAGATCAAGCACAGATACAATCAGAGCCTATTCGAATGGATAAAGCCACCAATAAACGATTCACTTTTATTTTTGATCCAGACGATTTGCCCATTGAATTATATGAAAAGTGATAATGAGCCTGTTTAGGGATGTTGCGTATTGTATTGTTATTGCGTATTTCTTTTATTTAGTTCATCTATTTATTAATTATTTTATAATCTTATTTTAATTTATTAAATTAGGTTATAGTATTTTTATTATTTAGGAGTGATGAATGAGCGAAGTTTCGACGAAATATGTGCTAAAATAAAAGCAGAGGTATATAACCGTAAGAAGGGCTCATTTTTGCGTGCGTTATGGTATGGTGGTCGAACCGAGGGATTTAGAGGCATTCCTAATGGTATTGTGGGGCATTTTGGCAAGGGAAAGGGGCTTCGGAAGGCGATACGGAATGCTCCGAGAGCTATTGTTGCAAGTACAGTAGGTATAGCAGTTGGGGCGCCTATTGTTGTCTTTGGGACGCCTGCAGCTTTACCGGCAGCGGCACTAGCAGGAGAGTTGGCCAAGCAGGCTACTAAGCTAGCTTTTGATGCGGTGATGGGTATTACTCAAGATTTGGCTATGGTTATTGTGGATTCCATTGAAGAATCTATTTCTTACTCTTATATAGCTGGAGAAGAGTCTAACTATCGGAAGATGTGGCCACGTAAAAAACCTGTCACAGAAAGTGAAAGCCTCCGAAAAACTATTAAACATGAAATAAAAGATCTAAAAAAGGGGATGGGTATGCGTATTGTAGATCGGAATTTGGTCAAATTGAAAGATGCCCAACAGCGGATTGCGTCCAGTATTGAACATCTTGAAGAATTAAATACAGCATCTATTTCTTCAGAAGAAGAGCTATATGAGGCTACATTTTCTGCTTTGCGCAATGTTGCTGAAACGGTGTATTATACCAAGAAAATAAAAGGGCTATTAGCCGATATTCAGGCCCCATTGGGTAAGCTTTCTGTAAACAGTCTGAAACCTTTCCGTGATCATGTAAGAAAAGTAGATAATGACCTGAAAAACTATATTAAAATGGTGATTGAGGAGAGTCATTCTATGGGGGGGTGATCAATTTAATAAAGAGCTTGTTTAAAGTATTGAAGCATATGAATAAAGCTGACTTTGATCGTATTTGGCAGGAAGTTGAGGAAGTAACTAATAATCGAAAGAAAGGTTCGTTTAAGCGTGCTTTTTGGTATGGTGGTCGGACAGAGGCCATTAAAGGTGCTGGTAATGTATTTAAAGCCCTTCCCAATATTGTTATTGCAACTATGGGTAAAGGGAAGGGAATGAGAAAGGTAATTCGGAACGCTCCAAAGAATTTGCTTCAATTGGTTGGGAAGCTTGCGGGTGATACTGTATCATTAGCTTTTCCACATGCGGGGGAAGTAGTTCCTGTTGGAACTGTTGCGGTGGGAGCATTTTTTACTCAAGTAGGTAAATCAATGGTCACAACTTTTACAGAGATACTTACTTGGATTATAACTAAAGATGCAGTTAAGGCTACACATAGTGCATATAATACATTTGGGGGAGAAAAGTCAATGTCACCGGAAATTGAAGAGGCCATCCGAAAACAGATTAAACGTCAATTAAAGCAACTTGAAAAAGAGGATCCATTATTGCTTATCGACCGGAATTTGGTTAAAATGAAAGATGCTAACAAAAAAGTCGAGCCAGCTATACAAGAATTGATGCTTGTGTTATCAAGACCGGAGGCATTGGAGGAAGAAAAGTTCAAAGCCATGGAGGATGCACTTCGTGCAACGACAGAAGCCTTGTATTATGCTGAAAAAGTTGATCTTATGGTTGATAATTTCCAAGAAGCATTAGGTGAATTAGAGAGTAGGGTTGATAAGTTACAAAATTTTATTCTCCAAATCCGCACGCATTTGAAGGCCTATATCTTAGATTCAGTGGATATAGATGTCAATTAGTATTTGGAAATTTTGCTTTTAACAAATCTTCTGCAGTTAGAGTCCTGAGTTTTTAGTCCTAGTCGAAGGGATACGAGAGTAACTGCAATCTTAAATTTGGTATTATTTAATCGAGGTTTTTCAAATTGGTTATATTCGCGGGAGCAGCATACAAACTTCTCCGTATTTGGCTATAGCTAACACGGAAGGTGAAGGAAGTTTGTTCTAATCAGCGTTATAAATTTTAAGAAAATCGACTAAAATGCTTCAAATTAATTACATCCGCGAGAATAAAGAACAAGTTCTTGCGCGTTTAGCAATCAAAAATTTCAAAAATTTCAATTTGGTTGATGAAATTATTCACCTGGATGAAAATCGTAGACAAACACAGTCGAAATTGGATGCTATTTCTGCAGAAGCGAATCTTGCTGCTAAACAAGTGGGCGATTTGATGCGTCAAGGGAAAAAAGAAGCGGTGGAAGTCATTAAAATAAATACATCAGCATTAAAAGAGCAGATTAAAACCTTGGGTGATGAGCTTACTAAATTGGAGGAGCAATTGCAGCAACAGCTCGTATTATTACCCAATTTACCTCATATTTCTGTTCCTAAAGGAGTTGGTGCAGATGATAATGAGATCATTTTTGAACATGGTGTTAAGCCTACTTTGGCTACGAATGCACTTCCTCATTGGGAGCTTGCGGTCAAATATGATATTATCGATTTTGAATTGGGGAATAAAATTACAGGCGCTGGTTTTCCAGTTTATAAAGGAAAAGGAGCTAAGTTGCAGCGCGCACTGATTAATTTCTTTTTAGATCGTGCAGAAGCTGCGGGTTATAGTGAAGTGCAGCCACCTATTTTGGTCAATGAAGCTTCAGGCTTTGGAACAGCTCAGCTTCCCGATAAAGAAGGCCAAATGTATCATGTCGGTCTAGACAATTTATATTTAATACCAACGGCCGAAGTACCTATCACGAATTTATATCGCGATGTGATTGTGAAAGAAGAAGATTTACCTATCAAAAATTGTGGATATACGCCTTGTTTTCGTCGTGAAGCAGGTTCTTATGGTGCTCATGTTCGAGGTTTAAATCGTTTACACCAGTTCGATAAAGTAGAAATTGTACAAGTAGCGCACCCTGATCAGTCATATCAAGTGCACGATGAGATGAGCAAATACATTCAAAATCTGTTACAAGCGCTTGAATTGCCTTATCGTGTGCTTCGTTTGTGTGGGGGTGATATGAGCTCTCATGCAGCTTTAACATTCGATATGGAGGTTTGGTGTGCAGCTCAAGCTCGATGGTTAGAAGTATCTTCAGTTTCTAATTTTGAAACCTTTCAGAGTAATCGTCTCAAATTGCGTTTTAAGGGTAAAGAGGGCAAAGCTCAACTAGCACATACGCTTAATGGGAGTGCGTTGGCTTTACCTCGGATTGTTGCTTCACTTTTAGAAAATAATCAAACTGAAAAAGGAATTCGTATTCCAAAAGTCTTGGTTCCTTATACCAAATTTGAATGGATTGACTAGTACACTATATCTGATGTTAAATAGACATTAGGTGCCATGTTTAATTAATGAGCTGGTCTAAAGTTTAGGTTACTTTATTCGACATTAATTGTGTTAATATTTTTATTTTAATGTTGTTTTAATTTAATAAAAATATTAAATTTAGGTTTCTAATGGCCTATTTATGCATTTATGTGGAAATATTTTACTAAAAGTCAGCACCCGGTGTCAACTATCATTGAGGGAATTCCACTCGGTATAGAGGCAGTAGAAGTATCTGGTATACACGATACTAATGATTCTC
The DNA here is from genome assembly GCA_008015505.1 of Pedobacter sp. Taxonomy (GTDB): domain Bacteria; phylum Bacteroidota; class Bacteroidia; order Sphingobacteriales; family Sphingobacteriaceae; genus Daejeonella. The sequence goes on along the minus strand of SSFR01000014.1, from coordinate 178,284 downwards.
ATATTCATTTTCCAATTGAAATTAATTTGAGGTCCTTACAGGATAAATTAAACAGGGAGATTCAAAATGGGACTAGAATAGTTGACATGCCTGATTTTTTTAAAATAAATCAGACTACTGGTGTTTCTTGTGTTCGGGTTTATAAGGTATCGGACTTAATAATTGCGGAGGTTGGAGGATTATTACACGTAACTATTCACATTAGACTGGAAGCTAGAGTGCAACATGCAAGTGCGATCCTTGGGAGCGCTGATTATGAAGTATCCGGTAGTGCAAAAATAAAGATGATTAGCTCTTTGGCTTTGTCTGATAATTTAGAGCTAAATTCTTCGTCAACCAGGTTTGAAATTGAAAAAATCATTGATTGGGGCACTCAATCATCTTTTCAAGCTGCTCCTATTGCTCAGCCTCAGCCAGCTAATGATTGGTGGATCTATTTGATGGGTAGTGCTACAAGTGTTTTGAATTATACTAAAGATAGTGTTGTAAGTGTTTTTTCAAACGCCGGTAAGATTGCCGCACCCCCCATTTTTAACAGTGTGATAATACCTAGATATCTGAATGATTACATATTTGGTTATGTTGCCGAAAATTATTGTAGTAAGCAAGCTGTAACAACAAGACTATATGAGGTATGTAAGGCCACAGAGGTAAATTCAGATTATGGTATTTGGTATGTGATTCAGCCACGAACGATTTATACAAATCAACCCATTATTTCTGAAGGAAAAATAAAAGTCAATTTAGAAATGCATGCTGAATTTGAGACCAGTATAGGACAAAAGCCCTACTTGCGTTTCAATAGAGACAATATAAGGATAGCAAGTCGGAGTATTGTCCCCGTTGGGGAATTTAAGGCATGTATGCCAGTGTGCATTTCTTACTTTGGTATAACCGGTATTGTTCAACATAAAATGCTTGGAAGATATATTACAGCTAATGGGTTGGAGGATAAAGATGGTTTGGATGGCATATTCACAAACGAGGTATCTGCTTCCACTCATATTGACAGTGTACGCAAAAAGATCACTAAAAAAATTGCTAAAAAAGCAGTGGGGGTATCCTGTATACATGGTGTGCATGTGTATAAAGGGTCAGGATCTTCGATAGTTGTTGAGTTGAAATTAAAGGGAAGTTTTAATGGTAAGTATAAGTTAGCTTTTTCTCCTATATATGATGTTCAAAAGGAGGAAATACGTTTTGACGATTATAAGCTTGATCAGAGTGGTCCTGTTATGGACCATAGATTGGGCATTCGAGGTAGTTTATTAAAACTAGCAGATGTTTTTTTTCACGACGATATTTTGAAGCTAATTAAGCGGCATTTAGTTATACCTCTTAGACCTCACATGGACAAAACACTTAGTTCTGTGAATGACTATCTTAAAATGACTCCAGCCATAAGGAATATTGTTGGGATTGAGGTAGCTAAACTTTCTCTAAAAAAAAATAAATTTCACTAAAAACGAAATAGTAGTTTTGGTAACTACTACTGGTAAAGCAACTATTCGTTTTCATTCTAACGTTCTAGAAAATTCGTGACGCCTTGATTTACTGCCTATGATTTTGAGCGCCGCTTTATAGCGAGCCAATCTAAAGTTTATTTCATTTCATTCTTTTGTTTCTTTTTGGCTATAATTTTGTTAGATTATTCGCAATGGCCTCTCACTATTGCTCCAAACCCGAGCGAAGCGAGCAGCTGAATATCTTTGAAAAATCTATCTCATTCCGCTCAAAAATAACCGGCAATAGCTTTATAAAATAAATTTTAGACCGACTCAGTGATAGTTTTGAATTGCATTTATTTTTAGGGCATTTTTTATCACATTTGTTTCCAGGCGGTAATACCAAAGAATGTTTTATTTTCTTAATTCCAAAGCTTCTTTTTGTTTTTAATCTAGTCTCTGTATAGTCTAATTAATGCCATAGAATAATTCAATTCTGATGAATATTAAAAAAATATTGATTGCCAATCGGGGAGAGATTGCCATACGTATTAGCCGTGCGTGTAATGAACTGGATATTCAAACAGTTGCCATTTATACATACGAGGATCGTTATTCCTTGCATCGGTATAAGGCTGATGAGGCTTACCAAATTGGAGCAGATAAAGATCCACTGAAGCCCTATTTAGATATCGATGCAATTATTGCAGTAGCAAAATATAGTGCGGTTGATGCCATTCATCCTGGTTATGGATTTTTATCTGAAAATCAAGAGTTTGCTAAAAGATGTGCGCAAAATGGGGTCATTTTTATTGGCCCTCGTCCGGATGTGATGAATGCCTTGGGAGATAAGGTGATTGCCAAAAGTGTTGCTAAGCAGAATCATATTCCCATTATTGAAAGTAACGAGGGAACTTTGAATACACCCGATGAGGCTTTAAGCGAGGCTGTTCGTATTGGCTATCCTGTGATTTTAAAGGCGGCCTCTGGTGGGGGTGGGCGTGGCATGCGTGTGGTTCGAACGCCTGTAGAATTGGAAAAGTCGTTTAATGAAGCACGCAGCGAAGCAAAAAACGCTTTTGGCGATGGTACTATTTTTTTAGAGAAATTCATCGAAAGCCCCCGACATATTGAGGTGCAAATTGTGGCTGATAATCATCAAAATGTAGTTCATCTGTATGAGCGGGACTGTTCTGTGCAGCGTAGGTTTCAGAAAGTTGTTGAAATTGCTCCGTCCTTGAACTTGAAGGATAAAACTCGCGGGAAATTATACGAGTATGCGATACGTATTGCCAGAGCGGTTGGCTATAATAACGTAGGGACGGTCGAATTTTTGGTCGATACGGATGAGCGTATTTATTTTATTGAAGTTAATCCACGTATTCAGGTTGAACATACGGTTACGGAAATGATTACGGGAATTGATCTGATCAAAACCCAGATCTATATTGCCGATGGTTATCATTTAAACGATCCGGAAATAGGCTTGGGTGATCAATCAGCGATTACTAAGAATGGCTTTGCTATGCAATGTCGTATTACTACGGAAGATCCCGCTAATGATTTTAAGCCAGACTATGGTACGTTGATTACTTATCGCAATGCGGCGGGTTTTGGGGTTCGTTTGGACGAGGGGAGTACCTATTCAGGCATGCAAATTAGCCCGTTTTTTGATTCCATGTTGGTGAAAGTGAGTACCTGGGGGACGACTTTGTTTGATGCCTCTCGAAAGATGAATCGGGCCTTGCGTGAATTTCGTATCCGTGGTGTAAAGAATAATATTCAGTTCTTAGAAAATCTGATCAATCATCCCACCTTGATTGAAGGGATGGCAACGGTTAATTTCATTCAGGAACACCCAGACCTATTTCAGACTAAAACCAGACTTGATAGAGGCACACGTATGCTTTCTTTTCTGGGAGAGGTTGCTGTTAATGGAAATCTAGATGTGAAAAAGGTCGATGCAGATAAGCGTTTAGAAAAATCAATCATTCCTCATTTTGATCATCATGCAGATTATCCTAAGGGAACCAAAGATTTGCTTAATGAATTAGGTCCTGAGGGGTTTTGCCAGTGGCTAAAGAAAGAGGAGAAGATTTATTATACCGATACGACCCTGCGTGATGGACATCAGTCATTATTAGCTACGCGTATGCGCACTTATGACATGCTGAAGGTCGCTGAAGCATTTGCTAGATGTCATCCCCAAACCTTCAGTATAGAAGCTTGGGGAGGTGCTACATTTGATGTTTGTCTTCGCTTCTTACACGAGGACCCTTGGATGCGTTTGGAAAAATTGCGTGCAGCAGTACCCAATATGTTGATCCAAATGTTGATTAGGGGATGTAATGGAGTGGGCTATTCGGCTTATCCAGATAATCTCATTGAATCGTTTGTACAAACCAGTTGGGAGAAAGGGGTCGATGTCTTTCGCATATTCGACTCGTTGAATTGGATGCCAAATATTGCACCCTGTATCGATATGGTGCGGAACAAAACGGGAGGAATTGCCGAAGGGGCATTGTGTTATACTGGAGATATCTTAGACCCCAAACGAACCAAATATGATTTAAACTATTATTTGCGTTTGGCTAAGGAACTCGAGGATGCGGGGTCCCATATTTTGGGTATCAAAGATATGTCGGGCTTACTCAAGCCGTATGCTGCAAAAATATTGATTCAGGCTTTGAAAGACACTGTAAAAATTCCTATTCACTTACATACGCATGACACCTCATCTTTGCAATCGGCTACGTATATGATGGCTATTGATGCAGGTGTAGATGTGGTTGATTGTGCTTTGGGGGCTTTATCAGGTCTTACCTCTCAGCCCAATCTGAATGCAATTGTTGAAATGATGCGTTTTCATCAGCGGGAAAACCCATATGATATTAGGTCACTTAATCAATTTAGCACCTATTGGGAAACTGTTCGGGAGTATTACTATCCATTTGAGTCGGGAATGAAGGCGGGCTCTGCGGAAGTTTTTCAGCATGAAATTCCGGGTGGGCAGTATTCCAATTTAAAGCCACAGGCTATTGCTTTAGGTTTGGGGGATCAGTTTGAACAGATCAAGGAGCGTTATGCTGAAGTCAATGATTTATTTGGAGATCTGGTGAAAGTGACACCAAGTTCCAAGGTTGTGGGTGATATGGCTCAATATATGGTCGCCAATCAGCTTAGTAAAGCGGATTTATTTACTCGTGGGGCGCAAATTTCGTTCCCAGATTCGGTTGTTTCCCTGTTTATGGGAGAACTTGGCCAGCCTGAGGGAGGTTTTCCGAGAGAGCTGCAACGTATTATTTTAAAAGATAAAAAGGCACATACAGGACGGCCGAATCAATATCTTTCCCCACTTGATTTAGAGGCTGATTTTAAAGCATTCAAAAAGCAGTTTGGTAAAGATTTATCGTATACGACTTATTTATCTTATCAATTTTATCCGAAAGTAACTGAAGGTTATCTCAAAATGTTTCGTCAATATGGGGATATCTCAGTTATTCCAACCTGCAATTTTTTCTTTGGTATGAAGCCTGGTGAGGAAACGACTATTGAAATATCCCGTGGGAAAACGCTGCTTATTCGTTTGTTATCAATTGGTCCAGCCGATGAAAAGGGGATGCGTACGGTATTTTTTGAGCTAAATGGGCAAACGCGAAATATCCGGATCAAAGACAAAACCACTAAAGTTGTTCGGTTAGAAAATCGTAAAGTAGATAAAGGGAATCCGAATCATGTGGGTTCGCCATTACAGGGGATGTTATCTAAAGTGTTTGTTAAACCCAATGATAAGGTGAATAAAAATCAGCCGCTGTTTATGATTGAGGCGATGAAAATGGAAACTTGTATCTCCGCTGTTACAGATGGAGAAATTAAACATGTGATTCTTTCATCTGGGACTTTAGTAAATACGGATGATTTGGTCTTGGAGTTGAGCTCTTTAGGAGCAATGGGTTAGTTAAGCTAATTCAATCGTTTACCCACAACCAAACTTAAACACTCATAGACAATCTGTCCCATATTTTCGCAGTTATTAAAAACAGTGGTTTGATGGTGGTTAGTGAGCTCTTTTTTCAGTTGTTGGACTTTCGGGATGGGAGCTATCTCATCCATACACATCACATTAAATAAATCATTGAGGCGATGATGTTCAGCGCGTATGCGATTGGAGATTAGGGTACGTTCCTCTTCCTGATATTGACGGATTGTGGCATTATTCATGTACTGCATACTTAGTTGGACTAGCTTGAGATTTTCCTTGAAAAATTGAGGGAGATATAATTTCAAGCGACCTTCATATGATTGCTGATCAAAATCAACTGCCCGTAAACGATATTGATTGCCTTCAATATCTGGTGTAATATCAACCACAAAGTTATAGGAGCGCATATCACCTAAAAGACGGACAAAGCATCGCTCATTAAACTTGACAAATTCTTTGCAGATTCGGATTTGGTCAAATTTGGTCGCATTTGAAACACTATTTACAAAGATATCACCAGGTAGACCTGGAATATGCTCTTCAATAAGTGTATTATTATCTGTGAGATATAAAATAGTATTGGGTGATAAAAGGTTTTCGAGCTCTAATCCATAAACACGCGAGGCATCTGCAACTTTGATATAGAAGTGATCATAGTTATCGTTCAAGCGATTGATGATACGTACGCGGAAAGGCTTAGAATTACCAAAAGTGCAATAATCGATGCGAGCTACCGACAGATGCTCCATGACTTTAATGTCTCCATCGGTATGCATCAAGGCATAAATGTAGGTAAGATTAGGAAAGAGGTCCTCCATTTCATGTTCGTTATAGTAGACGGTGTGCCAAAGCGTGTCTTGTCCATCTTTATCGATCAGCGGAGTACTTAAATTGAAGCGGAGCAAGTCTGTATAGCGGACAGGCAGTACCCGTTCTCGACCATATTGCAATAAATAAGAACGTAATTCCGGCCGGATAGCATAGGATATTTTTTTTTTGGATGGAATATCGCTTCGGTCGATTTTTTTCATGGGAGCTTTTAACGGCTTGGAAAAGGATGCGTGTGATCTTTTTTATTTAACCTCAAAAACGGTGTGCATTTGATATTTTAGTTTTATTTTTTTGAAGTCAATATCCGGCATGGATGCTGAAGTTGCGTCAGCGGCCATGGCATTCATTGTAACGGCTCGGTATCTGGGTGTTGGGTAATATTCGTCATTGATTTCTTGAATATCTATTGGGCCACCTAGCTTTTCTCCAATGGCTTCAAGTAGATAATTAGCCTTTTCTTTGGCATTTTGTAGCGCTTTAATTTTAAGATCTTTTTTTAATGTTTCAATTTTTGAATAATCATAGCCATCGATTCCACTGTATTCTATGCCTTTAGGATCGATGGCACTGATGAGTTGGTTTACTTTGCTCAGGTCAGCTACTTTAATTCTGTATTGTTTTCTAGCAAGGAAATCAAGGTTTTTTTTACCTGTCCAGTCCCAATTATAACTGGCAATGTTATTGATCATCAGGTCTTCTTTGGGAAGACCGGCCCCGAGAACAGCAGTTTGTAGTTGGTGTTCTAATTCTTCAATTTCTACCTTCTTTTTTCCATTATTCGTGACGTATTCTTTTAGAGAGATGTTTAGATAGATGATATCGGGGGTTACTTCTGTTTCAGCAGTGCCTACGACATCAATTTTTTTACGTACATCAATCGTTTGAGCATGGGAAATTAGTGCTTGTGTGCCAATTAATAAGGACAGGATTAACTGTTTCATAGGATTTAGGGTTTATGTTTTTGTTCCGTGATTTTACTTGTTGATTTTGACTGTGTCTTGGTGTTTTTTTGCTTTGGCAAAATAGGCACTTCATTTGTTAAGCTGGGGATAATTTCGTCTTTTGATTTGGGCCTGTCTTTGGGTTTCCAGATAAATCCGGGTAGAATGGTTTGGTCAGTAGGAATTTGTTTAATAGGATAATAAGTTCCTTCAGGCTTGCGAATAAATGAGATATCTTTTAGCATATGATGTTCAAATAGTACCTTCATCCGGCTACTGAGCATTTTATTCATTCCGGTGTATTTTCCTGTTTTGCCCTCTTTTTCTTCTTTGACATAATATACACTTTCGGCATTTCCGTCAACGAAGAGGTTATTCAGCTTATTGTTTTTAAAATACCCCGTGATTAGTTTTCCTTTGACTTGATTGAATTTGGATGAATCAGAAGCCTCTGTTCCGACGATAAATCCGTTGCGTTGAAGAAGCATGTTGTCCAATTTCTTATTTTTCATTTGTAGATAAATAGTATCAGCAGAAAATTGTGAGCCTTGAGTCCAAATCATGGGTTGACTATAGCAACGAATGGTCGAGTCTTTGTAGCTAAAAAAGATGGAATCCGCTTTAGCTTGTAAATCTGATTTAAATATTTTTGCCTTATGATAGGCAAACACAATACGGACTTTTGCTGTATCTCGAGCTAAAGAGTCAGGAGACAGATTGCTTATTTTTTGTGTAAGTGTATTCGTTAGGCCTGAAGCTTTATTATTCTGTTCCGGCGATATAACTTCTTTTATTAAACGTTTATCTTCTTGAGCGGTGCTTTCTGTAAACTTGGCATGGCCACTAGGACTAGGCTTACTATTGGGTGAGAGGTGACTATCTGGTTTACTGACGGAAGTATCTTCTAATTCATTGTCTTTTTTGAGATTTACTTTAAGAATAGGTTGCACCTCATGTCCACGTACAACCTTACTAAACAGTGTATCAGCAGCTAGCCATACCGAGTCAACTTTGGATGAATCGGATTCAGTTTGTAGAATTATATAAGCATTACGTGTAGCTAAGATACTCTCATCCTTTTTATGATAAATGCCAATTTCACCTTTGAAAGTCACTTTTTCAGTAGCATCAGTAAATGTGACATTTTTTATGGCTCGTCCATAGCCTGTTTTTCTGTCGAAAAAAAGACTATCTCCTTTCAGCGATTTACTGCTTTGGGTATAGTGGTTTTTTTTACCGAAGCGAGCATGCTGTGTGAGGGTATTATAGTCGCCATTTTCGGTGTAAAGGGTATCGTTTTTACCATAAAGATGTGTTGGGCCATAGAAATAGGCAATTTTTGATCCGGAGTTGTAGCGTAGTGTATCTGATTTAATCACCCCATCGGGTGAAGTAATTACGACATTGTTTTTGAAGTAGGCATCCCGTGTATTGGTAAAATAGTATCCCGTTACACTGGTCAATACGTTTTTGGAGTCTACAATTTTACCTCCATTGACATAAGTGCCAATACGGGTTCCAGTATTATAAGTAAGATTATTGGTATATAGTGTAGCGTCTTTATCTACTAGACGTACATTATTGGTGAGTAGGGCTTCTTTCTTGTTTCCATCAAAGTTTAATAGATCAGCGTATACAATAGTTCCATTGCTTTGTGTAATTACGACATGACCAAAAGCATCGAATGTATTTTTTTCCTGACTAAAATTGGCGCTGTCTGCAGCAAGGGTTGAGCCTTCTTGTTCAAATACAGGTTTAATGATACGCATAAACCCTTCTTCTTTAAAACCTTTCAAAAGTTCAGAGCTGACGATTCGTACCTTTTTGCCTTGCTGTGCAAAAGTTGCTTGGATAGTCAGCAAAGCAGCAATTAAAAAGATGATTTTTTTCACCTTGCAAAATTAGCTTTTTGAAATTAGCATTTCGTGAGTGATTTAAGTAGCACTAGTCTTAATTACGTATTATTGTATATTCTAGGTTGGGTCAATGATGTTTCTCGAGCATTTTCGGTTATTTATTCAAGAACAGGGTTTATTCAATTCGTCGGATCAAGTTTTGCTTGCAGTAAGCGGTGGACGTGATTCAGTATTATTAGCCCATTTATTTCAGCAGGCTGGGTTTAATTTTGGGATTGCTCATTGCAACTTTATGCTGCGTGGTGCCGAATCGGATGCTGATGAACGTTTCGTTGCTGAGCTTGCGGGAAAAATTGGAGTCCCTTTTTTTTCTACGAAGCTTGATACCCAAGAGGAAGCAAAGAATCAACATATTTCAATTCAAATGGCAGCTCGTGAATTGCGTTATCGATGGTTGGAGCAAATCAGAAAAGATTTTGACTTTCAATATATCGCTTTGGCGCATCATCAAAATGATACAATCGAGACAATGCTATTGAATCTAGTTCGTGGAACTGGTATTGCGGGATTGCATGGTATTTTACCTAAACGCAATGTATTTATTCGACCAATGCTCTGTTTCAGTCGGATTGAGATTGATCAAATAATTGCTTCGATGGATATTCAGTACCGAGATGATAGCTCGAATTTATCCACTAAATATGCGCGGAATAAACTTCGTCTACAAGTGATTCCTTTGTTAAAAGAGCTTAATCCCAGCTTAGAAGAAACATTTGAAGCAAATAGAAAGCGATTTATAGAGCTAGAAGTGATACTCAATGAGCGGATCAGCGAATTGCATCATACACTTTTTGAAGAAATGTCAAAGGATGAATTCAGAATTAGTTTATTATCGCTTAAAGGGCTAAAGCCCCTGCATACGTTGCTGTTTGGTCTATTTCATCCATTTGGATTTACTGAGGCAGTATTAACTGATTTGTCCAGATCGTGGGATAAGGAACCAGGGAAAAAATTTGAATCCTTGACACATGTTTTGTTTCTTGATCGGCATTATGTTTTTTTAAGTAAGAAGGGGGTAGTTAGTCCTTTGGATGTGATGATTCATATAGATGATGAAAAGATTTACTGGGAAAATGAAGAATGGAATATGCGTTGGGTATCTATGGAAGCTTTTAAATTAATTAAAGATTCAACTATTGCTCAGTTTAATGGAGATATTTTGCAGTTTCCTTTAAAAATAAGGACTTGGCAAGAAGGTGATTTTTTCTATCCATTAGGAATGAATGGAAAGAAAAAAAAGTTGAGTGATTTTTTTATAGGGCAGAAAATTCCATTGATATATAAAAGGAGCATTCCTATTGTGATTAACGGGAATGGGGATATTATTTATGTGATGGGTTATCGAATAGATGATCGATACAAAGTGCTGCCTCAGACCCAAAAAGTTTTTATTTTCAGCAAGAAATTATACACGTATGGAGAATAAATCAGGAGCGTTTATTGAGAAGCAGTATATCGGGCGTGATTATGTTCGGATCAGTGTCCGATTGGTTATGGCTTTGTTTTGTTTTGTAGCTTATTTGTTTACTGAGGAGCATGAACGAGATACTGCGCATATTTTCTTGATTGTTGGCTGTAGTATATTGTTGGTTTCGGTGGTGATGATGTTTTTACCACATTTCCGAACATTGGTTCAAAATAAAAGTATGGTACTTAGTGGCCTGTGGACTACTAGGCTTGTTAAGATAAATTTAGGTAGCATTATCAAGGTAGAAAGGATTCCATATGGCACCTATTTGATCAATAATCCTGTTTATAATTTGCACAAAAATGGAACGATTCGTTTTTATTCAGGGGGTAAATATGCTATTAAGCTAACGGACAGTGATGGCCTGATTTATATCATTGGTACACAGCATCCCGCTGAGTTAGCGCAAAAAATTAAGGAAGAAATGACAAAGGCATAATCCTCTTGCTTCAAATAGGGGGATTATACCCTTGTGATTAATATTGAGCTTGTTTAAAGCTCATTGATTTATTTTTTCAATCCAATTTCCAGGAGGCGTTCATCTAAATATTCTCCGGCAGTGATGTCCTGATAAGCTTTGGGATGATCTTTATCGATACATAAATCCAAGCAGGAGAGGTCCATCGAACTGATGGGGTGCAAGAAAAATGGGACGGAATAACGAGAAGTTTTCATAAGTTCTCGAGGCGGGTTAACTACTCGATGAGTGGTCGATTTTAGTCGATTATTGGTCAAGCGTTGCAGCATATCACCTACATTGACTACAATATCATCTGCATTTGCTTTCACAGGGAACCATTGTTCATCTCGAGTCAAGATTTCTAAGCCATCGGCACTAGCGCCAATTAAAAGGGTAATTAAGTTTATATCCTCATGAGCCCCCGCTCTAACTGCATCGGCCGGAAGATCCTCCGGATTTTCAATAGGAAAATAGTGAATAGCACGGAGAATAGAATTTCCATTATGGACTTTGTTGTCGAAATAGTTTTCAGGTAATCCCAAGTACAAAGCAATGGCTCGTAATAAATGCTTACCGGCTTGTTCCAAGCGCTGGTATACTTCCCGAGTCACAGTGTTGAACCGGGGAAGCTCTTTTACTTCAATATTGTCAGGATATTGATCTTTAATGGGGTCATTATCTGTAACTACTTGCCCAGATTGCCAAAACTCTTTTAGGTCGGGAGTTTTAGCATCTTTTGCTTTTTCAGTTCCTTTACTGGTATAGCCACGTTGTCCAGCAAGTCCGGGTATTTGATACTTTAGTTTAGTCGTTTCAGATAAATCAAAAAACTTTTTCACCTCGGTATAAAGTTCGTTCATCAATTCTTGGGTCATGCCGTGGTTGGTGATGGAAACAAATCCAGTGTCTTTATAGGCTTGTCCAATAGCATCAGAGAATTTCTTTTTTTGTTCGGGACTACCTTGGGTGTAGTCTTGTAAATCAAGGCGTGGGATGTTGATTGTTGTTGTCATTATGTTTTTATTGATTAAGACTTGGAGAATGATAAAGGCAATGCAAATGTAAATAATTAGTGTGTAGTATGTTGGAGGTAGTATGTTGAAGGATGAGGCGAGAAATATTTTATGATTGAGATAATTGTTGCCAACTATATTAATTATATATTAGACGTTAATTAATTGAATACTGTTTTGTATTGATAATTGATGGAGGCATTATTTCTTCATGTACTTGGTTTGTTTTTTGGTCACGAGGCGACTATGGATCAGGTTGCTCATTTAGGATTTGTGAGTGGTGATTCATGGTTGCTTAACTTATTTCATTGGCTGCAAGGTCAAAGTATATTAGAGACTATAGGTGTAGTCACTGGGATGTTGTGTGTTTATTTGGCAGCGAAAAATAAGATTCTTAGCTGGCCTATGGCTATTATTAGCGTGGCGATCTATATGGTAATTTTTTGGGAAGCCAAGCTATATGCAGATATGGGCTTGCAGCTTTATTTTATGATTACCAATGTTTATGGCTGGTATTTTTGGAGTCAAAAATCTACTGCAGTGTCAAGAGTGAAGGTTAGTTATATGACCAAGAGGGAAGTACAACTTTCAGTAGGAGCGATTGTTTTATTTACGGTGTTGTTGGGTACTTTGTTAAAGCATGAAACGGATGCCTCTTTTCCATTTACAGATAGCTTTTGTACAGCCTGTAGTTTAGTTGCTCAGTTTTTTTTGGCGCGTAAGGTTATTCAAAATTGGCTAATCTGGATGTTTGTCGACGGTATTTATGTGGTAGTGTATACTTATAAAGGTTTAGATCTGACGGCGATGATGTATGCACTTTATATCTACATTGCTTTTGTGGGATATATGGATTGGCGTAAAGAATATGATTTCCATAATGATCAATTAGAGGATCATACTCCTGTTAATTAGGAAGACAAAATTGCACCTTTGCGCGTAAATGCTACCATCGGCCATCCTAAATCATAACAAATAGTACAAATGAAAAAATGTTTTTTGGCACTGCTGAGTGCTTTTCTTTTATGGCTTGCGTGGCCTCCGATTCCATTTACCAGCCCCATCTTACTAATTGCTTTAGTGCCTTTATTGGTGGTTGTAGAGCAAATTATACAGGCTGATCAACTCAAGAAGGGAGCGCAGGTTTTTTGGATTTGTGCACTTACTTTTTTTATATGGAATGGAGCATGTACGTATTGGGTTTTTAACTCGTTGGCATCAGCTATGCCTACTTGGGCTGCCATATTGGTTATTTTGCTCCCCTTTGGAACGGCTACATTACTGATGACACTTCCTTTCTGGCTGTATTATCAGTTACGGCGAACAATAACTAAGACCCGCAGCTATGTGGGTTTGATTTGTTTTTGGATAGGCTATGAGTATTTGTATCAAAATTGGGATGCCCCTTTTCCTTGGATGAATCTGGGGAATGGTTTTGCTCAAAGCCATCAATTAGTTCAGTGGTATGAATATACAGGCGTATATGGGGGGACACTTTGGATTTTGATATCTAATATATTGGTATTTGAAGCCTATTTGGCTTTTAAAAAGACGACCGATACCTGGAAAAAAATATACCTGTGTATTAAACCTATTGGGTTTATACTGATTCCAATGGTGATTTCTATGATACGTTATTGGGGATATCATGAAAAACCAAATCCTACTAATGTGGTTGTTGTGCAGCCTAATGTGGACCCTTATGTGAAATACACATTAAACCCTTTTGTACAAACACAGCAATTGATTCATTTTTCTGATTCGCTTGGACAAGCAAATACAGAATATTTCATTTGGCCAGAGACGGCCATTCCTGAATCCGCTAATGAGGATACTTTTTTTAGTAATGTCAATTACTTAGCTACCAGACAATTTTTGAGTAAATACAAGCACGCAAATGTTGTTTCTGGCATAGAAAGCTATCTTTTCTATGATCGAGCAAAAACACCCACGGCACAGTTTGATGAGCGTTCCCAAAAATATTGGGATAGTTTTAATGCAGCTGTTCAAATAGAAAACCAAGCCAAGGTGCAATTCTATCATAAATCTAAACTAGTGCCTGGTGTAGAGACATTGCCTTTTGCGTCGGCTTTGGCTTTTTTGAAACCCATATTTGCTGGTTTTGGTGGAACAACTGGGGGATATGGTAGGCAAAGTGAACCTTCTGTATTTTATTCACAAAGTGGCATTGGCTGTGCTCCTGTTATTTGTTATGAATCGATCTGGGGAGAATATGTGGCTGATTATGTCAAAAGGGGAGCTCAGTTTATAGCCATTATGACCAATGATGCTTGGTGGGGTAATACCTCGGGGAAGAATCAGCATTTGGAATATGCTAAATTGAGAGCTGTGGAAAGTCGGCGTTGGGTGGCTCGTTCTGCCAATACAGGAATTTCTGCTTTTATTAACGGGCGAGGAGATATTGTACAACAAACTCAGTGGTGGACTACTACAGCTTTGAAAGAAAATATTAATCTCAATGATGAGCTAACATTTTACGTCAAACATGGAGACTATATTGCTGATTTTGGCTGCCTTGGGGCTGGATTATTTGGAGTGATTTTAGTTATGGGATTGCTTCGTATAAAATTTTTAATTAATTTTTTAATATAAAATTGTAATTATTTTTCTTTTAAGTTAAATCATATTTATAGATTAGAAAAATTTTTGATTTATTATTATGATTTAGCAAGGGTGTTTAGGGGTAATGCTTGGAAATTAAAATCGATTAGATGGCTTTAACTCAATTGCTCTCAAAGGAAAATAATTATGAAAAGAAATGCTTTGTTGTATTCAGGCAGCTTGCTTTTTTTACTATGTGCCTGTAAGAAACCAATCACAAATTCAGGCATGGTTACGCCTACTGGAGATTTGAAAAGTGTAATCAGTAGGGCAAGTATTGATAATTACATTACCAATTCAATCAAATCAAAGGGTGATTTTAAGTGGGCTGAGGCAAGTGATGAGCAAGTATGGAGTGCACTGAGTCAGTCAGATAAAGTGCTATCTGTAGGATATAAGCCGGCGGGTTGGGCTGCTGCCGATGTTTATACAAATATTCATACTATTAATGTGCAATCTAAAGCGTGGCAAGAGGCTAAAGATGCGGTGTTGCAACTGATCTGGGAAGAAGAACGAAAAGCTCAGCCCAATTTAAAAATAGAAAAGCTGGAGGTTTGGCCTGAAAAATATCTGCCAGTTATGTGTGTGCAGGTCCAGTCTTTGAGTACTATAAGTAAGTTGAGACAATCCAATCTTGTTCGTTATGCTGAACCAATAGGCTACAATTATAAAGCCGAAGACCAAGTGAAAGAGACTGGAGATAAGTTGAAAAGTACACTGGGCTGTACTGGAGCTTTGGCTCACTTTGGGAATTTGCTTTTGAATAATGATTACAGTGTTATTTCACCATTGGCTAAAGTATCTTGGAATTACAGTCATCATCGTATAGAACAGTCATGGCCAGTGAGTAGTGGCAAGGGAATCAAAGTCATGGTTGTTGATACGGGGTGCAGTTTAAATCAAGAAGGTTTAAATGGCAGCTTTAATCAAGGGGCATCTTATGGTCGTACGATGGAACACCTAGTTACTTTGCCTAGAGATATCTTAATGGGTGTTGTTCCTTATGGGCCACAGGAAACACCTCAAGATATGTGTGGGCATGGGACTACAATGGCGGGTGTTATTGGTGCGCCCAGAGGAACAAGGGGTGGCGCATGTGGAATTGCTTATAACTGTGATTTAGTGACAGTGAGAGCTTCAGCAGACGTGATTTTGGATGAGAGTCGTGAGAAAAAAGGGGTGGCAGATGCATTTGACATAGCGGCAAATAGAGATGATATTAAAATTATTAGTATGAGTATGGGTTATCCATTTTATATCTCACAAGTTGCCGACGCAGTGCAAAATGCGATTAACCGAGGTAAGTTAGTTTTTTGTGCTGCGGGAACATCGAATGAGTGGACTAATTGGCTGTGGGTGGCATTTCCAGCAAGTATGCCGGATGTAAATGCAGTTACTGGTATTAAAGATAATTTAAGAGAGAGGTGTAGTGTTTGTCATGAGGGAGATAAGGTAGGATTTGTTGTCGTGATGGAAAAAGGCGCTACCGGATTACATGTGCTTAGTTTGGCTATGAATGGTGAGAATCCTTCTATCGTTGGGGGTTCATCTGTAGCAACAGCAAGTATGGCCGGTATGGCAGCTATGGTTTGGAGTAGGTATCCTAAAAAATCAGCTTCAGAAATAGTGGATATTTTAAAAGCTTCGGCAGTTAATCCAGATCATAATTCGAATTGGGGTGCTGGGATCGTTAAAATGGATAAAGCTTTAGGCATTGATTAGAATTCATGTCAAATTAGTGTGTTTAGTTATTGACTTTATTTAAACAAGCTCTTTGCTGAAATCGAGTAATTGCCCCGTGGGGTATTTACCTACGATTGGCATTCGTCTACTTAATCCGAAAGCTTTAGGAGATACCCGTAAGATGGGGGGGGATTGACGTCGCTTAAATTCAGCATGGTTAACTAACTTAAGTATGCGATGTACTAAAGCCTCGTCGATACTTAGTGCTATAATATCTTGATGGCTTTTCCTTAATTCGATGTATTCGAATAAAATTTTGTCTAGGATGGCGTAGTCTGGTAGTGAATCAGCATCTTTTTGGCCAGGTCGAAGTTCGGCAGATGGTGCTTTAACGAGTATGTTTTTGGGAATAATTTCTCGATTTCGATTGATGTGTTGACAGAGCTGGTACACTCCAGTTTTGTAAAGATCACCAATCACGGCAATTGCTCCAGCCATATCCCCATAAAGGGTTCCATAGCCTACAGCGAGTTCGCTTTTATTTGATGTATTTAATAAAATATAGCCGAATTTATTGGAGAGTGCCATTACGGTAATCGCACGGCATCGCGATTGGATATTTTCTTCAGCAACATCGAAGGGTAGATCGCCAAATAATGGTTTTAGCATTTTATCGAATGCTGTAACAGAGTCTTGAATCGGGATAATTTGGTGCCTGCAGCCCAAGTTGCTCACTAAATCTAGGGCATCTTTGATGGAGTGGTCAGATGAAAATTCCGAAGGCATCAAAATAGCCATTACATTTTCTGCTCCCAGTGCTTCAGTGGCCAGTGCACATACTAGGGCTGAGTCGATTCCTCCTGATAAACCCAAAATAGCTTTCTTAAAGCCCGATTTGGTAAAATAATCACGAATGCCCAGTACAAGGGCATCATGGATTAAAGATTGATTGGTGTTCTCGGGTGGGTTGCTTGGGTGATGAAGTAGAATTTGTGTGTTTTGAAATTCATACAATTGGATCGCTTCAGCAAAAGAAGCCATTTCATGAATCTGGTGTCCATCAGCATCAAAAACAGTAGATCGTCCATCGAAAATGAGCTCTGTTTGGGCTCCAACTTGATTCACATAAAAGATAGGAAGACGGTATTTCTTGCAGTTGTGCTTCAGTACAGAAACACGTTCTTGATGATGCATATGAGCAAATGGAGACGCCGCAATATTGATCATCAAGTTAGGTTGTTCTTTAATGAGTATATCCATGGGGGACTCCACATACAAGGGATCTCTACCGATATTCCAAAGATCTTCGCAAATAGTTAATGCAATTTTAATCCCTTTGAAATGGATGCATTGAAGCCCCGTGGCTGGTTCAAAATATCGGTACTCATCGAATACATCATAATTGGGGAGTAAGGCCTTATGGATAATCGTTTGTACTTTTTTGTTTTCGATGAAATAGGCTGCATTATATAAGTCCTTTCCCTTAGGATCAGTGTTTCTTACAGGTGCGCCAAGAATACATGCAATCGTATCGCAGGTAATAGCTATTTGATCAATGGCTTGTTCACAGGAGTGGATAAATGTATTTGATTCTAGGAGATCTAATGGGGGGTAGCCACAAATGGCAAGTTCGGCGAATACAATTAAGTCAGCTGTTTGCTTTTTAGCATCGTTGATAGCCTTGATTATTCTTTGGGTGTTTGCTTCAATATTGCCAATATGATAATTCAGCTGAGCTAGTGCTATCTTCATGGTAAAATTAAGTATTGCGTATTGCGATGTTGATTTTATAAATTCGTGGATAATCCCACTCTAATGAGATATTTGCAAATTTACCTGTTTTTTTCTTTTATCCTGGTCTTAGCTGCTTGTACTAATCACAACGAAGTTGATGTCAGTGGTATTCATCTTCAGGTGAAAATCGAGCGATTTGATCAAGAAATGGCACGTTTGCAACCCAGTGATCTAGCTACAGAAGCACCTCTTTTGCAGAAAAAATATGGAAGTTTTTATAACGACTATATGCAGCGCATGTTGGAGGTTGGGTCAACTTCTGATACGGCTTATTACAAATTCCTGCGTATTGTGTTAATGAATAAAGATTACAAAGAATTAAAGGCTTCCGTAGCAAGCACCTATCCTGACTTAAAGCAAAGAGAAGGAGAGTTTACTGATGCATTTAAGCATATTCTTTATTATTATCCCAAGCAGAAACTTCCTAGGTTGATCAGTTTTTTATCTGGATTTGCTGTGCAAACACCTATTGGGAACGATTATATTGGTATAGGTTTAGATATGTTTTTAGGTGCTGATTCCAAGTTTTATCCTGCCTTGCGCCAGAGTTTACCCCAGTATTTAACTCGGCGTTTTACTCCTGAAAATATTGTCCCGCGTGTTTTGGAAGTGCTTATTCGTGAAAATATGTTTCCTCAAGCTGATCAAGATCGTACTTTGCTCAGTAAAATGATTTACAATGGAAAGATCATGTACTGTATGACTGCCATGATGCCTCATTTGGCCGATACCCTGAAAATTGGGTATAAAACCAAGCAAATGGAATGGTGCAAGCATAACGAAGCTGATATTTGGGCTTATTTTCTAGACAATGATTTGCTATTTGAGACTGATTATTTAAAAATTCAGAAATATCTTTCTGAGGCCCCTTTTACTCCAGGCGTGGGTGAGCAGTCGGAGTCGGCTCCCAAATTGGGTATTTGGACGGGGTGGCAAATTGTGAAACAGTATATGGATAAAAATCCTAAGGTGACATTGCAGCAGTTGATGAGCGACAAAGATGCTCAGCGCATATTGCGTTTGTCTGGTTATAAGCCTAAATAAACTGTATAAGTTTTCATTTGTGAATCTCCTGATTAAGGCAGATGTTTGCACCATTTTACGGGGTTTAAAAATAGATGTGCAATGAAATTACTTGATGGAAAATACGTGTCACAAAAGCTTAAGCAGCAGATTGCCATTGATGCGTATGAGGTGGCTAAAGTTCTTGGAAGAAAGCCGCACTTGGTTGCTATTTTGGTGGGGGATGATGGGGCTAGTGAAACCTATGTAGCAAGCAAGATCAAAAATTGTGAGCAGGTGGGTTTTACATCTACATTTCACCGTTATGAAGCCAATGTATCGGAAGAAGAGCTGCTTGTTAAGATTGAAGAAATTAATCAAGATGCGTCTATAGATGGGCTTTTGGTACAACTTCCCTTGCCGAAACATATTTCTGCTGATAAGGTCATTCAAAAGATTGCTCCAGAAAAAGATGTAGATGGCTTTCACCCGGTCAATTTAGGGAAGATGCAATGCAATTTACCTACTTATATACCTGCAACTCCTTATGGGGTCTTATTGATGTTAGAAGCCTATCAAATTGATACGGTAGGCAAACATTGTGTCATTATTGGTAGAAGTAATATTGTAGGTTCGCCAATGAGTGTACTGATGGCTCGAGATGCTTATCCAGGAAATTGTACCGTTACCATTTGCCACAGTAAAACTCAGGATATAAAAAAAATTACTTTAGATGCAGATATTCTCATTGTTGCTGTGGGTAAGAAGCATATTGTGACAGCAGACATGATCAAAGTGGGTGCAGTTGTGATCGATGTGGGGATGAATCGTGAACCCTCGACTAAGACAAAATCAGGCTATAAGCTATATGGTGATGTGGATTTTGATCAAGTTGCACCTAAATGTTCGTGGATTACGCCTGTACCAGGGGGGGTCGGTTTGATGACAATTGTTGGATTACTCAAGAATACATTGGCTGCAGCAAAAGGAAATATTGGTTCATCTATAGATAGTATAAGATTGTGATTATAAACTATTAGACATATTTTAGTATAATTGCGGTAAAATTTTAGAATGCCTTACCATGCAGGTACGACTATTGGTATCATTTTGCTTTCTGTTTGTATCCACTAGTGTGCGAGCGTCTTCTGGACTACTAGACTCAATAGGTGTCGAAAATGTTGAAGGTAAAAAAGTGATTGTCCATCGGGTTGAGCCGCATGAAACCTATTATTCTATTGCTCGGAAATATGATGTAAGTGCACGGTCTATTTCTGATTTTTATCATACCAGTGTATTAAAAGTGGGGGATGTTCTTAAGGTACAGACAGACCTTCCTTTCGAGTGTAAAAATGCTCCTCTTAAATCGGTTAGGAATAAGAAGGAATCATATGTGACTAATTACAAAGTGAATTCCAAAGAAACCCTCTACGCAATAGCGAAGAAGTTTGGAATGACTGTGGATGAAGTCAAGGAGCTCAATAAACTTAAAAGCGATGATTTGTCGGTTGGTAAAATATTGAAGGTGAAGCGTGATTCCGATAGTAGTCCAAAATTGACAGAAGTCTCTCATCAACGAGTAGTTGAGCCGGGGTTAGTAGCAAAAAAAGAACAGGATCGTAATCTAGTTGATGAATCCAAAGAAGTTGCTTCAGATAACGTAAGTAGTCGTTTGAGGGGATCTAGTGTTAAATATGGATTACGAGAGACTACTGAGCGAGGTATAGCCGTGTGTCTTAGTGATGAAAACTTAGATGGTACGAAGATGTTAGCATTGCATCGTACTGCTCCAATTGGAACGGTCATTAAAATCACGAATCCCATGACTCAAAGGAGCACTTTTGCTAAGGTAGTCGGCACATTTACGGAAAATGAGTCCACTAAAAATGTAACCATTATTCTGACAAAAGCTGTGGCTGACTTGTTGGGAGCTCTGGATAAAAAGTTTCAGGTTAGTCTGACGTATGGTATTCCAAATGAATAAAAAACCACATTTAATAGGTATTTCTGGGGGTAGTGGCTCTGGAAAAACATTTTTTCTCAAATCATTTTTGAAGCATTTTAAAGCGGATGAAATCACTTTGATTTCTCAAGATGATTATTATGTCCCACTAGGTCGGGAATTGACAACTGAAGAAAATTTGCTTCATAACTTTGACTTGCCGTCTTGTTTTGATGAAGCGCTTTTGGCACGGGATATTCAGCAAATTTTATCAGGGGAGACAGTTTATAAAGAGAAATATAATTTTAATCGCAGCTCTGGAGAACCGACTATTTTGGAAATAAAGCCTGCGCCTATCATCATGGTAGAGGGTTTGTTTGTGCTGTATTTTGAGTCTCTCCGGTCGCTGTTGGATCAGAAAATTTTCATTCATGCTGATACCGAGGTAGCTTTGCAGCGTCGTATCAAGCGAGATCAAGGTTATGGTTTTGGATTAGATAACGTGATGTATAAGTGGACTAATCATATCTTACCTTCTTATGAACAATATATTCTCCCATATAAAGCAGAATCTGATCAGGTAGTGGTAAATAATACCAATGTAGTCGATGAAATTTTTTCCATTACTGCGGATATTTCTAGTCGCTTAAGACAAGAACTTTTCTTACCAACATCTTGATTTTTGATATTCTACCACATGCATGCTATGGGAATGCGATATAGTAAACTATATTAATTATAACGTGGATAAAAAGCCTTATTTGGTAGGTATTTCTGGCAGTAGCGGATCTGGGAAAACCTTTTTTTTAAAAACATTCTTGGAGCATTTTCAAAAAGAAGAAATAACCTTCCTTTCCTTAGATGATTATTATAATCCTCCGGGTAAGTTAACATATGAGGAAAATGTACTTTATAATTTTGATGTTCCGAATAGCTTTGATGAGAGACAATGGACTTCTGATATTCAGCAATTGATGAGTGGGAAGACTATTCATAAAAAAGAATACACCTTTAATAATTTAGACACAGAGCCATCTTTATTAGAAATACATCCAGCTCCGATTATTCTTGTGGAGGGGATTTTGGTATACCATTTTGAGGAAATAGCCCAACAGATTAATCTAAAGCTTTTTCTGGATGTAGATGAGGAAGTTGCATTGCGTCGGCGGATGAAAAGGGACATTGAGGAAAGAAATTATACCTATGAGGATGTGATGTATAAATGGATAAATCATGTTTTGCCTTCTTATAGGACCTACTTATTACCGCATAAAGATTTGGCTCACCAGGTTATTTTGAATAATGTAGATATTCCCGAAAATATTGTGCGTGTGACCGAGGAATTATCTAATATGTTAAAGCGTGATGTGCTAGGTTATTAAACACATATTATTTACGTGTTTATAGTTTCATTTCTGGAATAATACCTTCGACTATCAATCGCCCAGCAGTAGCATCTTTAATCTGACCAACAGAAATGCCTGGTGCACGTTCTAATAAACGGAAACCACCTGTCTGCAAGATGTCGAAGACACCTAGCTCTGTTACCACTTTTTTGACACAGTGTATACCGGTTAAAGGTAATGTACAGGTAGGTAATAGTTTACTTTCGCCGGCTTTGTTTACTTGTTGCATGGCAACAATGATGTTTTTGGCTGATGCAACTAGGTCCATAGCTCCTCCCATGCCTTTGACCATTTTGCCAGGTATTTTCCAGTTGGCGATATCTCCATTTTCAGATACTTCCATGGCACCTAAGATAGTTAGGTCTACTTTTTGTGCCCGAATCATGCCGAAACTTAATGCCGAATCGAATATGGATGATCCTGGCAATGTAGTGATGGTTTGTTTGCCAGCATTAATTAGGTCAGGGTCTTCTTTTCCTTCAAAGGGGAATGGTCCCATGCCCAATAATCCATTCTCAGATTGGAGGACAACTTGGATATTATCAGGGATATAATTTGCCACCAGTGTGGGAATACCAATACCTAGATTGACATAATATCCATCTTTAACCTCTTGGGCAATTCGTTTGGCAATACCGTCCCGATCTAACATATTCAGCGCTTGTTTACTGTGCGATTTTCAATTCGTTTTTCATAATTATCCCCTTGGAAAATACGATTTACATAGATACCAGGAGTATGTATATGGTCAGGGTCTAACTCACCTACTTCTACTAGGTGTTCTACTTCTGCAATGGTAATTTTTCCAGCCATAGCCATTACTGGATTGAAATTACGAGCTGTTGAGTGGTAAATGAGATTTCCTGCGGTATCGCCCTTCCAGGCTTTTACAAGGGCGAAATCAGCATCGAAGGCCATTTCCAAGAGATAGTTTTTACCATGAAAGTTTCGGATTTCTTTTCCTTGGGCAATCTCAGTTCCTATTCCTGCAGGTGTAAAAATAGCTGGCATACCATAACCGGCCGCCATACAGCGTGTAGCTAATGTCCCCTGAGGAATCAAGTCAACCTCCAATTCACCATTAAGAAGTTGTCGTTCGAATTCTGCATTTTCACCAACATAAGACGAAATCATCTTCTTTACTTGGCGCGTTTTTAACATTAAGCCAATGCCAAAATCATCTACGCCAGCATTATTGGAGATACAGGTTAGGTCTTTAATACCTTTTTTAATTAATGCAGCAATGCAATTTTCGGGAATGCCGCAGAGTCCAAATCCACCAAGCATAAGTATTGCTCCATCTGGAATATCTGCAACGGCTTGGTCTGCACTTGAGACTACTTTATTGATCATTTTGATGCCTTTTTGAAAAGCAAATGTAGTAATCGTATCTACTAATTAGGATAAGTTTACTTTGAGGTAGTAACAATAAATTTTAAACAAGCTCAATGCCTATTTTTGTTCTTTATAAGTATTGAAATGGGTGTTGTAAAAGCAAAGAAGTATTTGGGTCAACATTTTTTGACGGATAAAAATATTGCCGAGAAAATCGTTGATAGTTTGAGTTGTACTGATCAGTATAAGCAGATATTGGAGGTTGGGCCAGGTATGGGTATACTTTCAGATTATTTACTTCAAAGATCGGCCTATCAAACTTATTTAATTGATGTGGATCAGGAGTCGATTGCTTATCTCCAGGAAAAATACCCACAACTGGGTGATCACTTGATACATGGCGACTTTTTGGAACTTGATTTCAAGAAAAAATTCTTTGACAAATTAGGGGTCATTGGAAATTTTCCTTATAATATATCCTCGCAAATATTATTTAAAATATTAGAACATAGAGATCAAGTTGTTGAGGTTGTTGGTATGTTTCAAAAAGAAGTCGCCCAGCGTTGTGTAGAAAAGCCAGGAAGCAAGGAGTATGGTATTTTGAGTGTGTTTTTACAAGCCTATTATCATGTAGAATATCTTTTTACAGTTAAGGCAGGTGTTTTTAGTCCACCCCCAAAAGTACTTTCTGCGGTTATTCGTTTGAGGCGTAATGAGATTGATAGGCTCGATTGTGATGAAAAGCTTTTTGGACAGGTGGTTAGAGCTGGTTTTAATCAACGTCGAAAGACACTACGTAATGCCCTTTCTTCACTTATTAAAAAGGAAGATTTAAAGGATGTGTCTTTACTCGAGCTTCGGGCGGAGCGTTTAAGTGTCCATGATTTTGTGAAACTTACCCAGCTAATTAGTGCGTCAAGATGAATTATAAAAAGAAAATATTAATTGTCGATGATCTCCATCCGGCCTTTAAAAAAAGAGCTGAAGCATTGGGCTATGTATGCGATGATGGCGTATTGTTGGGTAAAGAGCAGGTCATGGCAATCATTGTTGACTATGAAGGGTTGGTTATTCGAACTAAGTTTCATGTTGATAAGTCTTTGATCGATGCAGCAACCAAACTCAAGTTTATTGCTCGTGCGGGGGCGGGTATGGATAATATCGATGAAGCGTATGCACAATCTAGGGGCATTATTTGCATCAATGCGCCAGAAGGGAATCGGGATGCAGTGGCCGAGCATGCTATTGGCATGCTTTTGACGATGATGAATCATTTGTTCAAAGCCGATGTTGAAGTTCGAAATAGGATATGGGATAGGGAAGGAAATCGTGGTTGGGAGCTTCGAGGGAAAAAGGTGGCTTTGATTGGTTATGGAAATACAGGTCAAAGTCTTGCTCGAAAATTAGTGGGATTTGATGTCGAAGTGATGGCCTATGACAAGTATAAAACAGGGTTTAGTTCGGCCTATGTACAGGAAGTGAGCATGGAGCAGGTAGTGAAATATGCGGATATTTTGAGCTTACATATTCCATTGACTCGAGAGACACGTGGGCTGGTGGATGATGAATATTTGTCGCATTTTAAAAAGCCGATCTTTTTATTGAATACGGCGCGCGGTGAGATTGTAAACACACAATCTGTTCTTAATGCTATCCGAAAAGAAAAAATTTTGGGTGCGGGTTTGGATGTGTTAGAAACGGAGGGTTTCCCAGCGTTATCTAGGACTAGTTGGTATGAGGAATTGGTCAAAAATGAACGAGTGTTATTGAGTCCACATGTAGCAGGTTGGACATTTGAATCATACTGTAAAATTTCTGAGGTATTGGCCGATAAGTTGGAGAAGATGAGACCTTAAAATATGTCACTCTGGATTAATCAAAATGCCATCTATGAATCGAATAACAGAGCAAAGTTCCCATTACGATGATCTTGAAAAAATGTCAGTCAGGAGCATCATACAAAATATCAATAATGAAGACAAAATTGTGCCCTATGCAGTAGAGCGGCAGTTGGGTCGCATTGAGCAGCTTATAGAGGTGATTGTGGGGAAGATGAAGACTGGTGGGCGACTGTTTTATATTGGAGCGGGGACTAGTGGGCGTTTGGGGATTCTTGATGCCTCGGAATGTCCCCCAACGTATGGTGTTCCACCTGAGTGGGTGATTGGCATCATTGCCGGAGGAGATGGGGCGATTCGTAAAGCGGTGGAATTTGCAGAAGATGATGTTGAGCAGGCTTGGAGAGATTTGTCAGCTTATCATATTGATACGAATGATGTGTTGGTAGGTATAGCTGCTTCAGGTAGTACGCCTTATGTGCGTGGTGGTTTGAGCAAAGCTGGTGAAATGGGGATCGAAACAGGGTGTATTGTTTGCAATGAGGGTAGTCCAATAGCGGAGATAAGCAAATACCCTATTGAAGTGATTGTTGGGCCTGAGTTTGTCACAGGGTCGACCCGTATGAAGGCTGGGACGGCGCAAAAGCTCGTTTTGAATATGATTAGTACTGCAGTGATGGTCAAGCTAGGGCGGGTAAAAGGAAATAAAATGGTTGATATGCAGCTGAATAATCAAAAATTGACAGTGCGAGCTATTCGCATGGTGATGGAGTCGGGACATGTTGATGCAGCAACGGCACAAAAATTGTTAGAACAATATGGCAGTGTGAGAGACGCTGTAAAAAATGCTTTAAATCAGTAAGTTTAAGACATGGAATTGTTTCGATATGCATGATATAGAGCCCTATTATCGCTGGCGTGACGATTATATTGCGGCAGAGGATAAGCATTCTCCATTTTTTAAAACTAAGTATAGCGAATTTGTTTTCGATAAGCAGATTTATAATTATTGTATTCACCCACAATGGGATTTTTTTGGGTCCAATACACTTTATATCAAAATACTTTTTGTGGATTATGATCGAAAGTACTGCATCATTGAGTTTATGGGAGAATGGAATGACGCCCTTCATAATGATATCATGCTTTTGAAGCGTCAAATTTTGGAGTTAATGATTCGTCTTGGGATTAATAAATTCGTTTTAATTGGCGAGAATATTCTCAATTTTCA
This sequence comes from Pedobacter sp., assembly GCA_008015505.1. Taxonomy (GTDB): domain Bacteria; phylum Bacteroidota; class Bacteroidia; order Sphingobacteriales; family Sphingobacteriaceae; genus Daejeonella. The sequence continues at coordinate 151,375 of SSFR01000014.1, read as the reverse complement.
TTCTTCGGACGACTGTTATTATGAAGAATGGTTTCAGGATATAGAAGATGGTTGGATTGCTGGGATTAATTTTAGGGAACATGTGATCAATGAATTTAAGCGTATCAACATCGATTATTACATTAACTTTGGTGGCGATTTAGATGATGTATCCTGGCGAAATCTGAAGCCAATACAAGTATTTAAAAAAGTAGAAGAGCAACTAGCCAGGCGTTTATATTAGTTTGCTATAAGTTTTGTTTAATAATTGTTTAATTTTGTAATAAAAAAAATCCTATGTCAGATCAACAAGTATATCAAATCAACGAACGTGTAGGGATTACTGCTAAAAATTTTTTACCAAATGTTTTTGCGTGGATGTTTATTGCGCTGAGTTTATCAGCCACTTGCGCTTATTTTTTTGCATCAGATGCAGGTTTGTTAAGTTTTTTAGTGAATATCGGTACAGGTAAAATGACCACATTGGGCATGATTACGATGTTTTCTCCATTGGCTTTTGTTATGCTGATATCGTTTGGATTAAATCGACTTTCATTTCCTGTTTTGGCTATTTTATTTGCTGTTTATGCAGCAGTAACTGGGATTAGTTTGAGTTTTATTTTATTGGTCTATACCGCATCTTCAGTGTTGACGTGTTTTATTTCAGCCGCAGTATTATTTGCAGTGATGGCTATTGCTGGCTACACAACTCAGCAAGATCTGACCAAGTTTGGTTCTTTACTAATGATGTTCTTAATTGGTGTGGTGATTGCTAGTTTGGTTAATTTTTTTCTAAAAAGCAGCCAGCTTGATTATATCATTAGTTTTGTGGGTGTGGCTGTTTTTGTGGGTTTAACGGCCTACGATGTGCAGAAGTTAAAGCGTATAGGTCAAGGTATTGAGTATGGAGATGCTTCAGCTAATAAGATGGTTATCATGGGAGCTTTGACTCTTTATCTTGATTTTATTAATCTTTTCTTGATGCTTCTTCGCTTGTTTGGTAGAAGGAATGATTGATTAACTATTTGTTTTTTATGAATAGGGGGGCTACTCATTTTGGAGTGGCCTTTTTATTTGTTTGAAATATTAGTTTTTACTGAAATAAGCGCTTGCAAGTTCATTGTAGGTAGGCATGTTGTGATAATGCCACTTACCAACGATAATCCCGTCTTTGAGTAATAAAATACCTGGATTAGCTCTTACCATGCTTTTTAGAGGTACACTATCAGCATAAAAAATATCCATTAGGAGTCTGTGAGCTTTGCTGAAAGCAGTTGCCTGTTCTACTGAAGTAGATGTTAGCATAATAGTTCTGATTGTATAATTTTCTGCCGCACTGACAGCTAATACATTTAAATTAGCTAGTGCTTGTACGTTTGTTTTATGGAGATCGTAAGCAACGATTGCTAATGTATAGTAAGGGTGTTCTATAATTTCTGAGGTATAATCCACATCATGTGAGTCCGTAATTTTTAAATCTTTGATTTTTACCTCATATCCTTTTTTAATTAGTTTAGTTTCGGGGTTGCCAATAGTTTCCCAATCATCGTCCTTCCAGATTCCAGTCTTAAGGTATTCTTGATCACTCATTTTTTTGTTCTCCCCAGTTTTTTTGTTTTTGAGAACATAAGTGGTTTCATAAATATCCATCGCTGCACCTGGGGGCATTTTCATGAGTTGGGGGATATTATTACCCACTTTGTAGGGTAAAAAATCAATGATCGGTAGGTAGTTATAGGTATACAGTCCAAAGCTAAGAGATAGAAAAATGCTGGTACCTAGAATGATTCGCTGAGCTTTTACTGAGTTGAAGATTGGCTTTAACTGAGCACGCTGAGTGAAAATAATGAGGATGAATAGTAGTAAAACTAAATCCTTACTGAAGGATTGCCAGGGGCTCAATGGAATGGCATCGCCAAAGCATCCACAAGAGGTAACTACTTTGAAAAATGCTGAATAAAATGTCAGAAATGTGAAAAATAAGATTAATAATAGCAATCCCCAGGATATCTTTTTTGCCCAAAAACCCAAGAGCAGCAACATGCCTAATACCATTTCCAGCGAGCAGAGTAAAATAGCTGCACCTACTGCATAATCATTCAAAAAAGTGCAGTGAAAAACCTCAAAATACTCTTGTAATTTATATCCAAAGCCGAGGGGATCGTTGGCTTTAATTAGACCTGAAAAGATGAATAAGATTCCTACAAAAAGTCGACTAAAGTGAAGCAATTTTTTGTTCATACATAGAGCTTGTTTAAATTTTATACTCTTATTTAGTGTCTAATTTGATTAGGGCAAATACAGCGTAATTAAGAATGTCTTGATAGTTAGCTTTTACTCCTTCGGAAGTTATGGTTTGCCCGGCATTGTTTTCAATTTGTTTGATGCGTAGCAGTTTCATTAAAATCAAATCAGTCAATGAACTGATGCGCATATCACGCCAGGCTTCTCCATAGTCGTGATTTTTGGCTAACATAAGTTCTCTGGTATCATGTACCTTTTGCTCAAAGAGTGAGCTTAGTTCTGTTAGGTTTAAGTCTATTCGATCGTCATTTTCTAGCTCTAGTTGCATCATGGCGATGACACAATAGTTAACAATGCCGATGTACTCAGAAGTAATATCTTCCCCTACTTTGGAGATTTGTTTTTCTTCTAGTGTTCGGATACGTTGTGCTTTAATAAAGAGTTGGTCAGTGACAGATTCTAACCGGAGGATACGCCAGGCCGTTCCGTAATCTTTAGCTTTTTTTAGGAACAATGCTTTGCATAAGCTGATTACAGTATTATACGATTCTGTGGTGGTGTTGCCAGTCAAGGTGCTTTTTTCAGTGGTGATTTTTTGATTAATTGGGATCCCAATAGGGACTATTTAAGGATATCAAGCACTGCTTTAATACAAATTACACTACCGATGGTGAACAAGATATTAGATACGGTATCAATTAAATTCCAAGTGCCTGTAAAGCGAAGAAATATACCGGCTAGGCCAATAATTAGCCCAACAGTAATTAGTTTATAATGATTTAGTGAGTTGGCATTGTTATTATTGATAGGTGTGTTTAGTGTCTCTTCTTGAGGTGTTTTATGTTTCATAACAGGGGTTTTCTTGTTTCGAAATTAGCAAATAAATTAGGCCATTGCATAGAGCTCTTCTCGTTGTTTCCGGACTGTTCCACTATTGATATATTCATCATAGCTCATTAGTTTGTCAATGATTCCATTTGGGGTTAATTCAATGACACGATTGGCAACGGTTTCAGTTAATTCGTGGTCGCGCGAGGTGAAAAGAATACCTCCTCCACGAAAATCTTTCATGCCGTTATTTAAAGCAGTGATTGATTCAAGATCAAGGTGATTGGTCGGTTCATCAAACAGTAGAAAGTTGGGTTGCTGAAGCATCATCCTTGAGAACATACAGCGCATTTTTTCTCCCCCAGACAGAACAGACGATTTTTTCAATACTTCTTCTCCAGAAAACAACATTCGGCCTAAAAAACTACGGATGAACTGTTCGTCTTTTTCAGTGGCTGAAAAATTCCGAAGCCAATCAATCAAGTTGGTGTCCTTGTCTGTGAAATAATTGGAATTGTCGTTGGGAATGTCAGCCATATTGATGGTTACACCCCATTTGAATCCACCCTTAAAATCTGTATCGCGTCCGGTTAAAATATTATAGAATGCAGTTGTAGCTAAGCTATTCTCAGAAAGCACGGCAATTTTGTCACCCTTATTTACCATCAAATTGACCCTTGAAAAGAGTACTTCATCACCAAGCTCTTTGCTAAGATTTTCAATTTGTAAAATTTGGTCGCCGGCTTCACGTGCCTGTTGATTAAACAGAATAGCTGGGTATTTTCGGTTAGAGGGTTTAATCTCTTCTAGATTAATTTTATCAAGTGCTTTTTTGCGGCTGGTTGCTTGTTTCGATTTAGACGCGTTGGCTGAAAACCGGCGGATAAATTCTTGAAGTTCTTTCACCTTGTCTTCCAATTTCTTGTTTTGATCAGATCGCTGCCGAGCGGCTAATTGGCTAGACTCATACCAGAATGTATAGTTACCGGTATAAATGGTCATTTTGCCAAAGTCAATATCCACCACATGTGTACAAACAGTGTCTAAAAAATGTCGGTCGTGGGATACGACTAAGATGATACCCTCGTAGCTTGCTAAAAAATCTTCTAACCAAGAAATAGTTTGAATGTCAAGATCGTTGGTAGGCTCATCTAATAGTAAAATATCGGGATTGCCAAATAAAGCCTGAGCTAATAAAACTCTTACTTTTTGATTTCCATCGATTTCTTTGAGCTGCTTGAAATGCAAATCTTCCTTGATACCTAAGTTACTTAGGAGGGTAGCTGCACTACTTTCGGCATTCCAACCATCCATTTCGGCAAAGATATTTTCCAATTCACCAGCACGTTCACCATCAGCTTCTGTAAAGTTTTCTTTGGCATAAAGTGCATCTTTTTCTTTCATTACGTCGTAAAGCCGTCGATGACCAATTAGTACAGCTTCAATGACTGGAAATTCATCAAAAGCATAATGATTTTGAGTAAGTACGGCCATGCGCTCACCAGGAGTAATTGAAACAGAACCTGTACTAGGATCAATTTCTGAAGAAAGAATCTTCATAAATGTTGACTTACCAGCCCCATTTGCTCCTATAATGCCATAGCAATTACCTCCAGTAAATTTTAAGTTAACCTCTTCAAATAAAGTGCGTTTGCCGTAGCGTAAGGATAAATTAGATACCGTAATCATGATTTGATTTGATGAAGCGCAAAGATACCCGTTTTTAATCAAAATGGGAAGTTGGTTTCGCAGTCATTGCTAAGTAAGACTCGATTGTTGAATACTAATGTATAATGTATTTTGATTTGAATTTTGTAAATTTAATATTAATATATAATTAAAATATGGTTATACTATTTACTTAAATTCGGTTATATGTTAGGTTTTAGAAAACATGCTATTCGTGGCGGGCAAATTAATAGGTGCTCGTTTAAGCCAGGAGATATATTTATCAACTATAATAATAGTGTTATTCATAATCCATTTAAACCTGCTCAAATAGTATCAGGGAATATTTCGTATTCGAGTTTTGCTCATGGGGGGCTTGTTATTTCTGATACGCATATTATGCATGCTGGTACTACGGCAGAAGGGCCAATTGTGATAGAGTCTATTTCGGATGCTTTCAATAGCAAAAGAGAATATCGTATATATCGACCTATAGATCCTTTACTATCAGAAGAAATGGTGGAGGTGGCTATAGACCTGTATTGGAATAAGTATATCCCATTTGCGGGCTTGGTTATGCCTGATCCGAAGCATATGGTCGAATTTTTACGTCAAGCACGAGCATGTAAAGGAGACAGGGCACTCATTAGATTTTTGGGTAAAGGTAGAGAGACTAAAGTGCTTGCTGATATACGAGCTGAATATAAAAATATGCTTAGACAGTCTCCTGATTTAGCGCGCAAAATTGAAGAACATCAAAAAGAGTTAGAAGATGAGGTTGATAGAAGAGTTTGCAATGGAGAGAAGATGAATGAATGGGAGGCTCAAGCCTTCATAAAAAAGAGCATGGAACAATATCTGGCCACTTTAACACCAACGGGTGTAAAAGCAAAAAAATTTTTTTGTACACAGTTTGTTACATGGGTTATTCAAGCAGCAACTGGTGTACTTCATGAGCGGGAGCCAGAGAAGTTCAAATTTGATATTGCTGATGTGCTAGATATTCGTGATACCAAAGCTACTCCTGCACGTTTAGCAGATATGTTGAAGCATAGTAAACATTTTATTGAGTTCAAAAGCGAAGAAAGCTATAAGAGATCACTGGAAAGTCCATCGCCAATTTTAGGAGTAGCTTCAACGTCTGCAGAAATTGTAGAGGCCCAAGCAAAAATGGAGGCTATTCTTCTAGAAGCTCAAGAAGTGGTTAAGATAGCTCAAGATGATGTAACAAGAATGCGTGTTGAGATGGTTAGTGCAGAAGCTGATGTTAAAAAAGCAAAAATGGAGGTAGCTAAGGTACAAGCAAGTATGGCCAGTGAAAAAGCAGATTTAATAGCTTGGGAGAAGGAATTAGCAAGACTACAAGCTGGAGGAGTGACCTCATTATCACTGACTAGTCATGCGATAAATTGGTTGTCAGGGTATGCACCTATTATGTTGGGAACAACAGCAGCGGCTTTAGAAGGGGCAGCGGCTAGAGAAATACCCATAGCAGCAGCCAACGTGGCAGAAACAAAGGAAAGAATTGAGTATTTGAAATTACATCATGCTGAACAAGCTAGGGTAATGGAAGTAGAAGTTAACAAAAGGGCAGAAGAAGTAGGGATCCTGCTAAAATTAGCAGTTAAACGGTCAGGTGAGGTAATGAGACAAAAGGATTTACTTTATAGTAAGTGGCCTTTTATCAATAGGCGTATGTTGGTATACGAAGGAGTTGGAACAATACCTTCACCAAAAAAATGGCTTGCTCCATTACCTCCATTACCTCCTAAAAGAACATTACCACCTCCGGGGTTTGTTGTGCCACCACCACCTTCAGCAGGAGTGGTAGCTACTTTGTTGCCGGTGGTTTCGAATATAGTAGTTCCTAGCTCGGCATCTAAAGGATTTGCGCCACCACCGCCACTACCAACAGGTTTGTCACCAATGATTTCGAATAGGATATCTTCTGGTTCGGCATCTAAAGAATTTGTGTCACCGTCGTCAGTGCCTCCAAGGAATGTAACACCACTTGTTCCTGTTTCCAATCAAGGAATATTGCATCCCCTATTACGTCGTCCACCTAAAGTTGGGGCTGATGAACTCGAGCCCTCACCACTTAAACGCCAAGGTGCACGTAGGTGGGCCATTCGACCTCTTGGTCAAAAGGGGTGAACTAGTAGTTGTTAATGTGATATATCATGATTACTAGGCATAAAAATTGTATTAATCGAATTTCTCTGAGTCAGGGAGATATCTTTCTGATTTATGATGATTTTAAATACCCGAATGAGCATACACGCTTACATCGCCTATTGCGTGGTGGACAGCTAATTACAACAGGGCGTAGGCAGGAGTCCCATTTTATTCATGGGGGTATTATTGTATCAGATAAGCTTCTCATTCATACTACTGGTGGTGAAAGCTTAGAATGTGAGGCTATTGAGGAGGTTTTGAGTCAGCAGAAGTATTATATTTTCAGACCAAATAACCCCATGGTAGCATATGGGATATTGGATGTAACTTGTCTTTTATATCGGACAAAGAAGATACCTTATCCTGAGTTTTATATGCCTACAGAGTCTGATAGTCTTTTAAAACAGATCAAAGAGGGTGTTAAATCTGTCTTTACTTCGAAAACAGCTCGAAGTCTTTTTCGTTTTTCCTCGAAGTCTAGACATGTAAAAACATTAGAAGAGTTGTGTCAAGAGTTCAATAATATGTATGATCTCCAAGCACCACTTCGTACACCGGATATACAAAGGATAAGAGAGAATATTGAGACAAACTCCAATTATGATGCACAAAAAAAACACGATTTAATTGAGTCCGAAATAAGTCGATACATCAGAGGGCATGTCGTACAGGATATGCATATTAAAACCTTTTTTTGTACACAATTTGTAGCATGGGTTGTACAGGTTGCAGTGGGAGAGCTTCAGAAATTGAATCTGATTTCTTTGGGGATTCGAGATATGATGAATATTCGCGATACCAAAGCCACACCGATCAGGTTAGCGCAGATACTGCGGAAAAGTGCCGAATTCACGGAATATGAAAGTATAGAAAATTATAATGAAGATGATTTTATGGCGGTGGAGGAAATAACTAAGATTGGGAATCCCTTGTCGCTGGTGCCTATAGATTTAGGTGTACCTATACCAGTCCGTCCCGCCCCACTTCCGCCAGTAAGTGTGCAAAGGGTGGTGTCAGTTCGCCCAGCTCCACCTCCGCCAATGAGTGTTGAAAAGCCACTTATGAAGCCTGTAAGAGAGGCGCCATTACCCCCTGGGGCATCGCCATTCAAGCGACAAGGAGCTATTCGAAGGAAAAGTCCGCCACACTTTAATCGTAATGGATAAAGCATTGTGTTGGTAAGAAAGAGGGGAGCGTTACTACTTGATGCTATTTTTAGTTTTTTTAGAGCCACTTCCTCCAAAAATAGAGAAGTTAATGTAGCGTTTGGGGTTAGTTTTTAGATCAATCATGAGTTTATCTAGATTATCTGAAGCGTGGGTTAGGTTAGTATATAATTGTTTATCATTAACCAATAAACCCAATGATCCTTGATTGGTATTGATCTTGTTTAACAGTAATTGCAGTTCAGCGATTGTTTTGCCTGTTTGTGTAAGGGTTTGAGAGAGGTTGGCTTTGGATATATCATTACTAACCTGATTGAGGTTGGTAATGATAGAGGAAATTTTATCATTATTATTCTTTAAATTCAGTGATACTGACTCTACATTTCCAAAGATATTTCCAATTTTAACACTTTGATTACCAACAATTTCATCTACTTTTTTGGAGGTACCTTCCAATGTTTGAAGTATTTTAGCAATGCTTGCGAAGCTTCGGTCAAAATTCCGTTGAAACTCCGGGTTAATGACGCTGTTAACTGAAGCCAAAACAGAATCAAGGCGTGAAATAATTTGTGCTGCTTTTTGTTGGATGGGTTCAACTTGTTCGATAACATTTTTTTGCACGTTTGTATTTAAGGTATCTCCATTTTTGGCAAACAGATTATTATTACCTAGGATAAAAACAATGGCTTTCCCTCCTAAGAGGTCTGTATTTTCGAGTCTGGCAATGGTGTTTTGAGGGATTTTATAGCCATGGTGTATTTTAAATTGAGCCAAAATTTGCCCATTAGGAAGAAGCGCTAGCTTAGCAACACGTCCAATTGGGAATCCGTTGATTAGGACGGGTTTGGATACGGACAATCCATTTACTCGGTCATATTTGGCATAGTAGGTATCCTCATTGGAGAAAATATCATTTCCTTTTAGAAAGTTGTACCCTATAATTAGTATAAAGATGGTTACTATTGTTAGTATACCTACTTTAGTTTCGTTTGTGATTTTTAGTTTTTGATTCATTGTATTGATGCCAAAACACCCTTTATCATTATTCCGATTCAACTTGTTTTTTATAGGTCCGGATGGCATTTAATATGCAAGATACAATTTCATTTTGCCCATCCTCCGAATTGATATAGTTTTCCTCTTCTGGATTGGAAATGAAACCTATTTCTGTCAACACAGCAGGCATGCTTGCCCGAGCAAGTACAGCTAAGCTTTTTTCTTGTACACCTCGATCAATTCGTCCTACTTTCACATATTCTTCTTGTATGAGGGTTGCCAATTTGATGCTTTGCTCTCTGAAGGCATTTTTCATTAAAGATAGTACGATGATACTTTCAGGATCATTGGGATCATAGCCTGCATAATTTTCTTTGTAGTCTTTTTCTAAAAGGATGGAGGCGTTCTCACGCATGGCCACATCTTGTTCATCTAGGCGTCCAAAACCAGATACAAAAGTCTCTACTCCTCGAGTAGAAGTGCTTTTAGTACGCGTGGTTGTATATACAGGAATACGTTTTTTGTGCTTTCCCTTGCGATAGGAAGTAATGCTAGTATGTGTAATCACAGGCATATCATTACAATGAATTGAGATGAATAGATCTGCCTTGGCACGATTGGCTATGCCTATGCGTTCGTATAGTTTCACAAATTCATCAGTAGTGCGCGTGTAAATAACTTTAACATCCTTCAAATTGCTTTCAATGGCCTTACCCAGACGTAAAGCTACTTTAAGGGCAACATCTTTTTCTTTAGAAAAAAGGCCGTGAGTAGATCCGTCTTGGCCGCCATGTCCAGCATCGACAACAATGGTTCGTATGCGGTATGGGGCTTTTGATAAGTCGTTGCCAAATGTGAGAAATGGGACAAATAAAAATACAAATAGTGAAATTGATATATGTCCTTTCAATGGTGTATTTTTCATTAATTTTGTGCGCCTTTTTGATAAATCCACTATCAGTGCAAAAATAATATTCATCATTAGAATTTGAAGCTTATTAAATCCTTTTTTTTATCCAACTTTTGGATTTATGTGCTCTCGGTTGGTTTGGCCATTGGTGCCCGTGGTCAGGTGTTGCGCCCTTCCAATGTAAAGAAAGGAGGGGTAAATTCAGCTATCCAAGGGACAAAATCAGATACAGTCAGCCATCAATCCGTATCCACTATGGAGTCTAAAGTGAAATACACCGCAGAGGATTCTATTCGTTTCGATAGAATCCATAATGTGGTTTATTTATATGGAAAGGCACGCATTACTTATGACGACGTTGAGTTGGATGCCGATTATATTCGATTGGATCAAAAAAATGAGCAGATTTTTGCTAAAGGCTATCAGGATACTGTTACCAATCGTTACCGTGGAAGACCTATTCTTAAACAAGGTAATGAACCACCATTTACAACCGATTCATTAGTATTTAATTTTAAGACGAAAAAAGGTAAATCATACGGCACATTTACCAGTGTGGAGCAAGGCTACTTGCAGGCTAAAGAGTTTAAGAAAAATGAGTTTGGTGAAGGCTTTTTTAAAAATGGTATTTATAGTACCTGTAATTTGGCTCATCCTCATTTTGGTATACATATGACTAAGGGTATAGTCGGTGAAAAACAAATCGTATCGGGACCATTCTATATGAATATTGAGGATGTGCCGACGCCATTAGGCCTTCCTTTTGGTTTTTTCCCTAAGACCAATAGGCGAGCATCAGGAATATTGTTTCCAAGTTATACGGATGATGCTACGCGTGGATTTATGATCAAAGATTTGGGCTATTATCTCAATATAAGCGACTATTGGGATCTGAAGGTAATCACTTCCTTTTATACGAAGGGCACATTTATATCTAATGCAGAGGTTAGATATGACAAGCGCTATAGGCATTATGGAAATATTAGATTGGGGTATTCTTGGACATATCCTGACAATGATAGTGATATAAGGAAAAGAGTAGAGGGTACACCCGGATATTTACCCCAAAAAGATTTTAAAATTACATGGACGCATACGCAACGAGACGAGGCTAATCCCGGCACTCGGTTTTCGGCTTCAGTGGATGTGGGTTCATCGAGTTATAATCAAAATACGGCTGCGGGTGGTTCATATGATATGAGCCAAATTACCAAGAACACTTTGGCCTCGAGTATCAGCTATGGTAAAAACATGGGCTTGTTCAATTTTACTGCCTCTTTGGGACATAATCAGGATATTAAAAGCCGTACAATTAGTCTTCAGCTACCTCAGTTCAATTTGGGGATGAATACCATTTATCCTTTCGATAAAAAGAGTCGGTCTGGCGATCAAAAATGGTATCAGAAGATTAGTTTAGGTTATTCAACAGATGGTACTAACTCGATAAATACATATGACTCCCTTTTATTCAAGCCACAAACTTTGAAAATGTTTAAAACAGGTATTCAGCATAACATACCTGTAAAGCTTTCAATGAATGTTTTTAAGTTTTTTACTTTCTCGCCCAGTATTCAGTATAATGAAACCTGGTATACGCAAACTGTTTATAAGCGTTATGTTGGGGCTTTTTCTGCTACTGATAACCCCAAAACCGTTACTGATACCATTCCTGGGTTTGATCGAGCATATTCGTATAGTTTTAGTACTGGGTTGTCAACTAAGTTGTATGGTCAGGTTAATTTCAAAAAGGGAAGAGTGGTTGCTTTGCGACATGTAGCTACTCCTGCTATATCTTTTAATTACAATCCTGATTTTGGAGATGATAGGTATGGATTTTATCGAAATGTCGAAGGAGTACCTGATGCGCAGAGCCAGCTGCGGCAGCGTTATTCTAGATTTGAAAATGGCCCATATTCGGGACCTTCTCAAGGGAAAGTAGCTAGTATTGGATTCAGTTTAGATAACAATATTGAAATGAAAAAGAAAGCAAAAGGGAAGCAGGATAGTACAGCGACGAGTACAAGTTCAAAGGCCAGTGCTTTTAACAAAATTCCTATTTTACAGAGTTTAATATTTTCTGGTAACTATAATTTTGCTGCGGACTCACTTCAATTATCGACAATCAATGTTTCGGCTAGGAATTCTTTTTTTAAGCAAAAAGTAAATTTAAATGTGAGTGGTGTATTTGATCCTTATCAAAGTGATGCTAATGGCAACCGTATTAATCAGTTTACGTTAGCAGATGGCAAGTTAGCTCGCTTAACGAGTTTGAATGTTTCTTTTGATTTGAACTTAAATTCGAGTGCGTTCAAAAAGGTAGTGGATAAAAGTAAATCAAATTTGCAAAATATGAATCCCTTGCAATCCGAACAATTGGCTCGAATTAACAGAGATCTGAATGCTTTTGTTGATTTTAATGTTCCATGGAATTTGACAGCCAGATATAATTTGCAATATTCTAAGCCTGGTATAACCCCAAGCATATTAACTCATTCTGTCAATTTTAATGGGGATGTAAGTGTCACCCCAAAATGGAAGATTGGCTTTAACTCTGGTTTTGATTTTATTAACCATGTCCCTGTTCCCCCAACCTTTACTATTTATCGGGATCTTCATTGTTGGGATCTTTCTTTTAGTTGGATACCCCAGGGGCCATATCGAAGTTATAATATTGATCTGAAAGTAAAAGCTTCCGTTTTACAAGATTTGAAACTAAGTAAGAGACGAAATTATAGTAGTAATATTTTTTAAAAATGTTAGCAGAGATAATCACTATTGGCGACGAAATTTTGATCGGTCAAATTGTCGATACCAATTCGGCTTGGATGGCTCAAAAATTGAATGATATTGGAATTTCGGTGAAGCAAATTAGTTCTGTTTCAGATAATCGGGATCATATTATGGAGGCTTTGCAGCTAGCGGCTGGTCGGTCCGATCTAATTTTGATGACGGGAGGGCTTGGGCCTACCAAAGATGATATCACTAAAAAAACATTGGCGAGTTATTTTAATGTAGGTATACATCGGGATGAAATAGCATTTGAGAATGTAAAGCGAATATTTAAGCATTATAATCTTCCTTTGATTGACTCCAATATATCTCAGGCTGATGTACTGGATAATGGAATTGTGCTTCAAAACCAGAATGGTACAGCGCCAGGAATATGGTTTGAACAGAAGGGGAAGGTCTATATCTCACTTCCTGGAGTTCCATTTGAAATGATGTATTTGATGGAAGAAGAAGTTATTCCCCGATTAAAAGGGGCATTTAGGTTGCCGGCTATTGTGCATCATACTATTCTTACCGCAGGAATTGGTGAATCATTTTTAGCAGAACAAATAGTAGATATTGAAAATGCTTTACCAGAGCATATTAAACTAGCTTATCTTCCTAAGTTAGGACAAGTACGTTTGCGTTTAAGTGGGTTTGGAGTCGATAAAGAAGCACTACAGGAGGAGGTTAAAGTTTATGGACGCCAGTTGGCCGATCGAGTAGCTAAATATGTAATTGTAGAAGGAGATATACCTATTGAGAAAGCTATTTTAGACTTGATGGCTGCTCGTAATTTGACTTTGGCTACAGCAGAAAGTTGTACAGGGGGGTATATCTCTCACTTGATTACGCAACATCCGGGCTGTAGTTCAGTCTTTTTGGGTGGTGTAATCTCTTATTCGGATGAGTTGAAACAAACGATGTTGGGTGTTCAGCAGGGCACATTAGTCCAGTATGGGGCTGTTAGTGAAGAGACTGTACGTGAAATGGCTAGGGGTATGATTACCAATTACCATTCCGATTATTCTATTGCGGTAAGTGGGACTGCTGGACCTGGTGGAGGAACACCGGAAAAGCCAGTTGGAACGGTTTGTATTGCAGTAGCTAACCGGGCTAAAGTGATTACACGTAAGTTTCAATTTGGAAGTAGAAGAGCCCAAAATATTGAGCGTTCAGCAGCAGTTGCCTTGACGATGCTCTTTAAACTTGTACAGGAAGATTATGAGCTTGTTTAAAGTTTATTTTAGACTGACTCTTTGAAAAATATTTTTGTTGAACGATTGATAGACGAAATTTATGGCTCAATATGAACTATTACTTCCCAAAATGGGAGAGAGTGTCGCCGAAGCGACTATTATTAAATGGGTAAAGCAGCCAGGAGACTCCATTAGTATGGATGAATCGGTACTCGAAATTGCTACAGATAAGGTCGACTCAGAAGTACCTTCACCTACGGCTGGAAAGCTAGTTAAACAGTTGTTTAAAGAAAATGATGTGGTTCAGGTGGGAGATGTTATTGCTTTGATTGAAACAGATTCTAATGTGGTCGTTGGTGAGCAGGAGCAATCGTCAAAAACAGTGGCAGAGTCAGCGGTTGTAGTATCGGAATCAACCGGGCAAAAAGAAAATGAGTCCCAAGCAGTAGAGCAATCGAAATTAGCTTCGGAGCTTCATCAGCCGGTAGTTACTAAGTCCTCTGGTTCAGCACGTTTTTATTCTCCTTTAGTAAAAAGTATTGCAGCCAGGGAGGGTATTAGTTCAGCTGAGTTGGACCAGCTGTCAGGTACAGGTGCTGAGGGACGAGTGACCAAGCAGGATGTACTCAATTTCATTAAACATTGCTCAGCTAGTCCGAAAGCAGAGCCTGCTGTTGTCCCATCGACTGCTGGTTCGAAGCGCGTGATTGAGCCGGCTGTTGAAGCGTCTTTTACTAAACCTGTGTCAATTACTTCAGTTTCTGGGGGAGATGAAATTATTGAGATGGATCGGATGCGTAAGCTGATTGCTGATCATATGGTGATGAGTAAACATACTTCGCCACATGTAACTTCTTTTGTAGAAGCTGATGTGACCAATATTGTGAAATGGAGAGATCAGGTGAAAGCTGCTTTTGAGAAGAGAGAGGGCGAAAAAATTACATTTACGCCCATATTTATTGAAGCTGTAAGCAAAGCGATTCGCGATTTACCTATGATCAATATATCGGTAAATGGGACACAGATTATTAAGAAACGAGACATTAATATTGGTATGGCAACGGCTTTGCCCACTGGAAATTTAATTGTTCCAGTGATTAAAAATGCTGATCAGTTAAATTTAATCGGATTAACCAAATCGGTTAACGATTTGGCAAAACGTGCTCGTTTATCTAAGTTAAAGCCCGATGAAACCCAGGGTGGAACATTTACCTTGACCAATGTGGGTTCATTTGGCAATGTGATGGGAACACCTATTATTAATCAGCCACAGGTGGCTATTTTGGCAGTAGGAGCTATTAAAAAGAAGCCAGCTGTAATTGAAACAGAATATGGTGACGTGATTGCTATTAGACACATGATGTTTTTATCCTTATCGTATGATCATCGTGTAGTGGATGGCTCTTTAGGTGGTTCTTTCATACGTAAGGTAGCAGACTATTTGGAGGCTTGGGATGTGAATCGATCAATCTAATGTGGGTGTTATTTGGAGGCTTAGGTATTTATTAAAAATATCATCACCATGAAAATAGGAATTGTATGCTATCCCACCTTTGGAGGAAGTGGGGTAATCGCTACCGAGCTCGGTAAAGCATTGGCATCAAATGGACACCATGTTCATTTTATTACCTATAGCCAGCCTGCTCGGTTGGATTTTTTTTCGGCCAACTTATTTTATCATGAGGTTTCTGTATCCAAGTACCCGCTGTTTGACTATCCGCCGTATGAATTAGCATTAGCAAGTAAATTGGTTGATGTGGTTCGTTTTGAGAACTTGGATATTTTGCATGTGCATTATGCCATCCCTCATGCTTCAGCAGCATTTATGGCTAAGCAGATATTGGCGACCTATGGCATCTCTATTCCAGTGGTAACCACCTTGCATGGTACCGATATTACCCTAGTTGGTCAGGATTTGACTTATAAGCCAGTGGTTACCTTTTCAATTAATCAATCGGATGGAGTAACCGCTGTTTCACAAAATCTTAAGGATGATACCTATAAGCACTTTGATATTAAAAAAGATATCCAAGTGATTTCCAATTTTGTGGATATGGAACGGTTTAGTTTGAAGCCAAAAGGCCATTTCAAAATTGCCATTGCTCCTAATAATGAACGGATCATTGTCCATACTTCTAATTTTCGTAAAGTAAAACGTACTGAGGATGTTATCTATATTTTTGAGAAAATTCGAAAAGTAATTTCAGCCAAGCTATTGATGGTGGGAGATGGACCAGAGCGCGTTTATTGTGAACAGCTTTGTCGTGACTTGAAAATATGTGCTGATGTACGTTTTCTTGGGAAACAGGAGGCGGTAGAAGAGATATTATCCATTTGTGATTTATTTATTATGCCCTCCGAATCAGAAAGCTTTGGACTGGCTGCTCTAGAAGCGATGGCCTGCAAAGTGCCTATCATCACATCAAATGCAGGCGGATTACCAGAGCTCAATATTCATGGCGTAACTGGTTATATGGATCCCATGGGTGAGGTGGATGCTATGGCAAACCATGCTATTGAAATCTTGAAAGACGATCAGCGGCTAAACTGGTTCAAAGAAAATGCACTTAAGCGAGCAAAAGAGTTCGACCTACAGCTAATTTTACCCGTTTATGAGCACTTTTATGAAAGTATGTTAGCTACTTGATGAGTTTTAACCACTCGTATTTAACCCTCGATCTTACATATTTCTTTATTAATCTCATTAAATTCATTTTTTAGAAGGGGTGATGGAATAGGCTCTTTAGTGAGGCTTACAGATTTTCTTTGAATGGCAGTAATGGTCAATAGCGCGATTATGCTTGTCACATTCGCAAGGAGAATCATCGAAACAATGCCATGTAATTCATTGGATGAAAGTATGCCCACTAAAAATGAAAACACGGAGGCACTTCCAAGTTGTAAAAAGCCAATGGTTCCTGATGCTGTACCAGCCTTGGTGGCAGAGGTAGACATGGCACTGATAATGCCCAAAGGGAGTAGGAATCCATTGCCCACAGTTAGGATAGACATACTGAGAATAATTAAGGTGATCGATTTGATATCCAATAGAGTTACACCAAGCATAACCAGCCCCCCAAGCAAAAAGATATTGCCGCCAACCCAAAGTGCTTTATCAATGCTGATGGTTTTGATGATACGTTTAGCTAAAAGGTTTCCGGAAATGTAGCCAATGGAAAGTGTGATATAAAAAAAGCCAATATTTTTTGCTTGATAACCAAATGTGGAAAATAGGAAGGAGGAATTGGTTAGATAGGCAAAATAAGCGCCATAAGCACAGCAGACAAGTATGGCATAGAGTAAGAAGAGTTTGTTGGACAAAACGGATACATAATTTCTAGCAATCGTACCTAGACTTATATTATGTCTTTTTTCTTGAGGTAGGCTCTCTTTTAGACAAAAGATGGTGAGGCATAAGATCACTACACCTAATAAGGCAATAAAATCAAAGTTTGCTCTCCAACTAAAGTAGTGAGTTAACAAGCCCCCAATAACTGGAGCGATGGCTGGAGATACGCCAATGATAGGGAATATGGTGGTGAATACTTTAGCCCCTTCCTCTTTGGAATATAAGTCGGCTACGATGGCCCTAGCAATAACCATTCCCGAACAAGCCCCAACCGCTTGTAAAAATCGAAATAAAATCAATGCTTGAATGTTGGTAGCCGTACTACATAGTACCGATGCTAGCGTATAGAGTAGTGTTCCAAAGATTAAAACCTTTTTACGTCCAAACTTATCTGTGATGGGACCATAGATGAGTTGCGAAAAGGAAAGACCTAGTAAGAAGAAGCTCAATGTTTTCTTTACTTCTAGGTCATTGGTGCCCAAATAGTTGCCAATATCAGGCATGGCGGGTAAATAGATATCGGAAGCAATGAGCCCCATTACACTGGTAAGTACCAAAATGCCTAGGAAAATAATACGTTGAGATGTTTTCATAGAATTAAGTTTAAAGGGTTGTTTTTGGTGATGTCTTTTATTCTCTGGGGGGATAAACTCATAGTGCTAAACCATTTTTGAGAAAGTTCGAACCACTCCGGAATGCTTATTTGTGTAGTTTGGCCTAAATCGGAGGTGTAAATCAGTTTTTCGACGTTTTTAACAACAAATTCAAAGTTTTCCCAGGTTTCGTATCCTAATAAATAAGTTAAAGCGGTTTGCTCGAAGTATAAAAAGTCAAAATTTTTGGATAAAAGGAGCATCTCTTCGCCTAAGATGTCTGTCATCGGATTGGATGGCTGAGTCACCAAAAGTTTGTTTAATCCGATTTTATAACATTCTTCTGCAAGTAAATAAATTTCCTCCTTGGAAGCATGCCCGCTTGCAAGCACAATGGGCTGATCTTTGGCAAACTGGATTAGGTCTTTTGTTTTCTGCAATAGGCGACCGTTTTGCGACAAGACTTCGGGAACAAAGGCAGCATCCAACCATTTTTCATGAGAAATATTGCGTTTTAGCTTACTTACGTGCTTTCTTCCTGTGATGTTAGGGAATATGACCAACAGTTTATTGGGCTTTTCCTGGCTTCTAGATTGCAATATACGCTCAACATTTTTGTAATTGATACCGCCCGCAACGTGATTGAGAATCAAGGAATCCATCACATTGCCGAGTGTGTCAAGACTGCCAGTATAGCCCAGATGATTTTGGAATAATACACCGCCATTCAGTTTTTTGTATTCATTGCTCGCCCCAGTGACATGGTGTTTGCGAACATATAAGTCCGGATTGGCATGAAAATGTAAATCAATGAAGTCAAGATGTTGCATGGGTTTAAATAATAGGTTCTTTTTCCCAAGGTTTACTATATCCATACTTATTTCTGGCTTCTTCTAGTGGCATTCCATTCTTGATGGCTTGGATGATTTTATTTTCGGTTTCCAATACATTGCCGGCACGCTCAGCTACTTCTAGAGCTAGATGAGCTGGAATGGCAACACATCCATTGTCGTCGCAAAAAATGAGATCGCCGGGTTCAACCTTGACATGCTTAATATAGACAGTGATATTTTCTGCTACTTTTCTTGCCCTATTCTTGGCTGATTGCATAAAAACTGAACTGCTAAATATGGGATACTGCTTTTCTCGGATAGTTGCGACATCTCTAGCAGATCCATGGATAATGGTACCATTAATTTTTTTCTGTAATGCAACTTCAGTTAATATCCCCCCCCAAGTGGTGCAATCGTTTCGATCGCCATTGTCAATGACAATTATGGCATCTTCAGGTACGCGATCAATATAATTTCCTGCGTTTTGAAATTCCGTTGGATCATGAATAGGTTCGTATTTAACGGTATAGGCAAAACCAGCACATTTTAATCCTGGAACTAAGGGCTTGATTCCCAATAAACCACCCGAGATTTTGAAACTATCTAGTGCATCCGAAATGGATGAGGAGTCGAGTGTTAAAAATTTTCTGATGAGATTATTCATGTTCATCTACAGTTTTAAGAATGGCAAAAGAGGCGTATTCGACTGCATAGTCTTTTACTTCAAGTCCACGGTAGGGGATGGAAATGGAAAAATCCTGGGATTTATTTTTATAGTCGACCGAAACATGAATGTCAGTAGTCCCACTAAAGGCTTGGTGATCCCAGAGCTCATGGAGACCATCTACGACAACAGCACATTTATTGTTGCCTTGATTAGGAATGGAAAGTTTTTGAGATAGTTTGCCTTTAGTTGCGTGGTCGGTAATCACCAGTCCAATGCTTTGCTTTTGAAGGACATCCAGTAATTGTTCAGAAGCAGTACCTTCTTTGTTAAAGGAGACCATGTGTTCTTTTAATACTTCATTGATTTGCTGTAAATCAACCAGTGTGCTGAGTGTGTTAGGGAAGCATATTTTAAAATCGAGATAAGGGTAATTCAAACAATAGGCTGTCTGTATAGCTGTTCCCTCAAAAATATGATCCAGTTTTGGGGCGATATCTGATTCAATCACACCGATAAGCTTCCATTTTAGGACAGTTAAATTATTTTGGTACCCCTTGTTCTTTAAATAGGGTAGAACAACCTCCGAAAACATGGGGGTACATTCTTTTGGTGGACCAGGTAAAAAGATGATATGGGACTGGCCGAACTTGAGGATACCTCCTGATGCGGTTCCATTTTCATTTGGGATAAGTATGCTTCCTTTAGGCAAAAGAGCTTGTTTCTTATTGGATTCATTGGGGTAGATACCAAATTTGAATAATCTTGTTTTGACTCGATCCCAAGCTTCCTCATAGAATGAGAGATCTATCTGAGTAGCAGTGCTAATTGCTTCTCGGGTATTGTCGTCTGAGGTAGGTCCAAGTCCACCAGTGATGATGATGGCTTCACTTTCGATCAGGCCTCTTTTTATTGCTGAGACAATATCTTTTTTGCTATCAGAAACAGTGGTGTGGCTTTTGGTGGTAATGGAATTTTCGTAGAGTATTTTTGAGAAAAAACTACTATTTGTTTCGGCAAAATCTCCAGACAAGAGCTCTGTACCCGTAGAGATGATCGATACAGTTTTGAATGAGTTTGCTTCATACGATAGATTGTCTATAATGGCACGAGCCATTTCCTTTGTAGAGGCATTTCCTCCTAAATCGTATGTGAGAGTGGTCGCTTTTTGGATGGTTTTTTTAACCGCATTTTCGATGCGTAATGCTTCTTTTTTAAAGCCTTGATGTTTCAATAGGAGGGCAATAGTTAAGAATAGGGCTGATGGGTTGGCTTTGTTTAAGCCGGCATGTTTTGGGGCGCTACCATGTACAGGTTCAAAATATGATTTCGCATAACCAATATTAGCACTTGGTGCCAGGCCAAGACCTCCCATAATGCCTCCTCCCAGATCAGAAAGGATATCACCAAACATATTTTCGGCAATAATGACCTGATAATTTTCAGGCCTTCGTACGAGTTGCATGGCTACTGCATCTACATTTTGGATATCAAAAGTGATCTCCGGATAGTTTTTAGCCACACTTTCGAGTACCGTTTTGGCAAAATGTCCGCTATAGCGTAGTACGTTAGGTTTATCTGCTAAAGTTATTTGGTTGAATTGATTCTTTCTAGCATAATTAAAAGCGAAGGTGAAGAATCGTTGAAGTCCATTTTGTGTTTGCAGGCGGATAGCGCAGGAGGCATGATCGAGGTCATTGGGCTCCCAATTCAATTGGTTGGTTCTTTGTTGAATCATCAATTCCTTGAGAGCAGAAGGGATATTTGCAAAGTCCAGACCAGCATATAGGCCTTCTGTATTTTCCCGGATGATACAAAAATTGAAGCGAGGTTTTTTAGCTAAAACATCAAAAATAGGTCTGACATTCGCAAAAAGACCCAGTTTCTGTCTCAATTGAATTACTGGAGATATAAATTGATAGCCTTTGTTCCTCAAGTGATGTGCTAATTCTTGTTCAGCTTCTGCTAGTGGTTTGCTGGTAATGGCTCCTAGAAGTGTAGCATCTGCTTGTTCAATAATGTCCCAAGTAACTTTAGGTACGGTATTACCTTCTTTCTTCCAGCATTCGTATCCGATTTCACCAAATAAAAATTCATGTGGAATATCTAGATATTGGAATACTTCAAGAGCAACTTCCATCACTTCTATACCAATTCCGTCGCCAGGCAGTACAGCTATTTTTAAAGGTTTCATACTTCTGTTGTTTATATACTCAGATAAATTGATCGCATTTATTTCCTAAACTACAGTATGTAAATGATGACTCATGATGGTTTGGAGTAGTTGGATGACATAAGCATTGTTGTCTTCTAGTATTCTCATTCCAGCGTTGGGAATGGAGAAGGTATTAGGGCTTTCTTTCGGAAAGATATCAGCCTGTGTAACTAATCTCGATTGGTCACCATAGAGGTTATATATGTTGGGTTGTTGGTGGGTTATATGGTGCGTTAACAAGGTTTGAAAGCCAAAAAGTAGGCGTTGTATGGCCGGCTCATCGTAGTGTTGTAATGATAGGTTTGTTTCTTCTTTAGTTATCAAGCTTAATAAAGTTTTTTCGGCAAGTATGGCGTCTCTTTTTTTTAGTAAATGGATGAGCAAATCCAATTTTTCTTGGAGCATGGTGGAGATGATTGCTGGGGTGCTCATCAAGAATACCTTAACAGGTCTAGGAATGATAGATGCTAAATTTTGTAAAATTGCTCCTCCAAAAGAAAGACCGATTAAAGCATCCACATTGGGTTGTTTTACCAGATCTATAAAGTACTTTGAATACTCAACCATGGCGATATTCTTCCTTTTGGGGTTTTCAAAAAATGATAATGAATCATGGATTTCAAGACTGTAGTCTTTTAGTAGGTCTTCAAATTGAGTTTTGAACCAAGAGTCGTTGTTTTTGAAAGTGGGTAAGATTTGCGAAAGAATGATGATTTTCTTATCGCCACCGCGAAATGTAAGCATCGGTTTATAAACTATTGGTTGTTGATTGAATCTATGATATGTGCTGCTTGATAGAATGATATTCCTTTTTCTTCGGCCAGATTAGTAATGTGTGTGTAGTAGTCTATTGGAAAATTCATGGTACCCATGAGTACATGTTTATTTTCGAGTGACATATGGGCATGGGATACATTTTGTTTAAAGTATTCTGATGTTTCTAGTATTTTGATGTAATCATACTGGCTATTTTTGCCATTTCTCTTTAAGAATCCGACTAATATTTCCAGAGGTAAATTGCCGGCCCCTTTACCCATTCCTTGAATGGAGGCATCGATATATTCGACACCGCATTCAATTGCTGTAATGGTATTAGCTAGGGCAAGATGTAGATTATTGTGTGCATGAAATCCTAAACAGGCTGAGCTGTTTGCCTTAATTATCTTGAAAACATTTTTAATTTCATCAGGAACAATTGCACCATTGGAATCAGCTATGTAAATGACATCGGCCTCGCTATGATTTAGTTTCTGTACGATGGCAGCTAAATCTTTTTCGGCTAGTAATGTGATACGTATGATGTTGGCAGTAACTAGAAAATCAAATGATTTGAGCTCATGAATCACCCGGATAGCTTTTTCTATATCTTGATTGACTATGCAAACGCGTACCATCTTTACACCTGAGACATGGAGGATTTTCATGTCATCTTTAGTGATATTGTCAGGGTGCACCATTACACAAGCTTTACCAGGAATATAAGCTGTGATTTTTGATAGGAAGTCATCGGGGAGATGAGCCGTATTTCCTATGGACGAACTTTTTTTTAATAATCCGTTTCTGTACCCTATTTCGATAAAATCAATCTTTGCATCACTGAGGTATGAAATGGTTTCGGCGATGATGTGGTCATCGAAGTTGAAATTATTCCTATATCCACCATCTCGAAATGTGACATCTACAATGTTTAATTTCATAGGGAGCTTGTTATTTAATTTTTTTGAAAAGAATTGGTAAGGTGCTCTTTGGTATCCTGTTATAAGATACGAATGTATATATATTTAACTATTATTTAAATAAACATTTAATAAAAATATTTTATTTTCTTTATCTGGATTTTTAATTAATTTTTAAGAAATATTATATTGATTACTATTTAAAGGGATGGTGGATTAAGATGAGCATTATTGGTGGGCAAAAGGAAGGGGGGTGATATTCGGTATAGGCTAGTGGGATGGTGTTTGTGTTTTCGAGTGTATGTATTAATCCCAAAAATCAGTTTTGTTTCCTTTTAATTGATTCTCGCGTTGTATCACATCGAAGATGCTTGTTTCAGCAAGGATTCTTAATGTGGAGTCACGTACATCTGTAAATACATCACGAATTCCACAGGTTTTTTCTTCTTGGCATTCTGTACATCGACTGTAGAAATTGAGGCTAACACAAGGAACCATTGCTATGGGGCCATCTGTGATACGCATTATTTGAGCTATATATATTTCTCTGGAATCTTTACTCAAGTTATAGCCACCATGGGCTCCTTTCTTACTACTGAGTAAACCTGAATTGCGTAATAGGAGTAGAATTTGTTCTAGAAATTTTTTGGGAATATGCCCTTTTTCAGCGATTGCTGAAATCTTCATGGGTGGCTTATCGTAGTTTTCCCCCAGAACGATTAGAGCCCTAATAGCGTATTTAGCTTTTTTTGACAGCATCCCTGAATACATTAGGCTACTTAAAGTTAATGAATATTTTGGTAAATACCTATATTATTTTAAGTAGGTTGTTATGGAGTATCTAGAGTGGTAGAGGATTGGCTGAAAATGGGATCAAAGTATAGTAGATTAATAGTAATTGGTTTATGTCTGCTTTATTTAACATATATGAAATAAATTTATGTTGTTGTTTGTTTGATTGGATATTTTTTTATCTTTGATGAGGCGCCCATATCACTTTATTATTTGGTTATCAGATAGGTGGCACCAATGAAATTAGATAGGGGCAAAATCTAAATACAAATACTGTTATGGAAACAACTACAAAAAAAAAAGGAAAAGTAAAATGGTTTAATGGTCAAAAAGGCTACGGCTTTATTATACAAGAAGACAACGGAAAGGACATTTTTGTCCATTTTAAGGATATAGAAGGCGATACGCAAAGTCTGAATGATAACGATGAAGTTGAGTTTGAAGTGTCGGATGGCCGTAAGGGACCACAGGCAGTCAATGTGAGAAAAATAGCATAAGCTGATATCACCTCTGACGTAGTAAAAGGAGTTTCTAGCGATAGAAACTCTTTTTTTATATGCGCTTGCAGTTTAATACAATGAATTTATTGTGGCAATCTTTTGTGAACAGAAGATAGTCATCTCCACCATCTTTGAGCTGATGTTTTTTCTTCAGCTCTTCTGCAGATAATGGAAAATTACGCGAGATAATATTGGCTTGTTTAATAGGCTTTTGTTTGATGAAAACTTTATAATCCCAATAATCATTGAGCCTGAAAACTCTTCCAATAAAATGAGCATTGAGTGTCTTAGAAGTGTAGAGATGGGTGTGTTGGTGTAGCTTTAAAACAAGAAACTTCTTTGTAATGAGTTTGAAGCAGCTTGCTTTAAGTAAAGAAACATCTGGTTCATAAATAAAATTCAATGGGTCGGATAAGGGTATATTGGTAAGCATCCGTTCTTCTGAAAGGCTAAAGTCAAATGTTTTGACTATTTCTTGATCGTTAATGGCAGCACAACGAATAAGTGGCTCGTTTCCTGTGAAATTAGTATCGATCACCCACAACAGTTCTTTACAATCATTCTTGACACTTACTACGTGTATCTCACTGACGTTTTTAAGCTCCATTAAGCCAGATTGAATGTCGAGTAGTGGAGATGTTTTGATGAGAATCCGATTGCTTTTCTCACTCAGTAATTCAAAATGAGCCATTATATTAGGTTCACAATCGGCTATCTTAAAAACTTTACGTGTATTTATGCGCCTGGATGGATCAATATAAATCGTATCGAATGACTTATCGGTGCTTTGAAGATAGTTAAGACCGCTTCCCGTATAATAAGATATCTGCTTAACACCAAGTACCTGATGGTTGTGCTGAACAATAGCAGAGAGTTGAGCATCTATCTCGCAATGGACTACTTTTTGTGCAATTAAGCTGAAATAATAGCTATCTACACCAAAGCCACCGGTGAGATCGAGTACTTGTGTGCCTTTGATCAGCTGTGCTTTATACTTAGCAGTGGCTTCAGATGACGCTTGTTCGATGGATAACTTAGGTGGGTAATAAATACCTGGTGTAGTATACCAGAGAGGTAGTTTCTTTTCGCATCGTTTTTTGCTTTCAATCTGCTGAACCAATTCATGTGTATTTATATTACTAAAAGGGCTTTTTCCCAAACGTATACGGGCGGTATCGGCTTGCAGATGGTCTGTAATGAAACGTTGTACATCGGCATGAAGAATGGCTAAATTCATTTATTCTCGTGGATTTTGTTGCTCAGGATTCCTGATAACCATTTGTACCGTATTCCGGCTAAATTGTTCCATCAGTATTTCTTTGTCTTTACTCAGCCTGTTAACTAAATCGGGCTTGAAATGTCGGATGGTTAGGAGCTCAAGGCCTATATTGTATTTTATTCTGAATGGTTCATCCAATAATAGATTTAGTTTCTTAAAGCGCCGTTCATCCCAATCAAAGCATGCAGAAAAGCTGAGAGCAGATACTTGCATCATATTTATTTTGATATGAGTATGAGCAAAGGAGCCAAAAATTGTACTTAAGTGATCTTCTGTAATGAAAGAAAAATCTTTGGTAGACAAGGAGATCAGACCTTGGTTCATTTTTACGATGATGGCTGGCTCAATCGATTTAAGGTTTGGGATATCTTTAATAATTGTACCTGATTCTTGTGGATGTAGGAAAGGCTTTACAAGTAATGGTGTATTTGTGTTTCGTAAAGGTTTGATGGTCTTAGGATGAATCACGCTAGCACCATAATAAGTCATTTCGAGTGCTTCTGAATAAGATAGCTCCTCGTATTTGTGGGTATTGGCAAAGAATTTTGGGTCAGCATTAAGCACACCGGGGACATCTTTCCAGATGGTAACGGCTTCGGCTTTTAGACAGGATGCAAAAATAGCCGCCGTGTAATCAGAGCCTTCACGGCCTAAGGTTGTTGTGAAATTTTCAGATGTCCCCCCAATAAACCCTTGGGTAACCACCATTTGTTCATTTAAGATGGTTGGTATATCGGTTTGAATGTCATTGCATGTTTTTACCCAGTCAACTACCCCTTCGCGGTAGGTATTATCGGTATGGATGTAGCTACGTGCATCAAGCCATTGATTTGGTAAATCCACTTGATTTAAATAGGCACTCACGATCCGAGTAGATACCAGCTCGCCTACCGATACAATTTGGTCGTAATTGAAATCATACTCAGGATGAGGCTCATCTTCCAAGATCCAATCAATCTCGACGAAAGTATTAGCTACCTGGTCAAATACGGGATGATTGTGATCTGTAAATAAATCAATTAGTAATTGGTGATGGTATGATTTGATTTGCTCAAAAACCTCCTGAGTTTGCTCACTTCTGTTAAAATAGTCCTTGACTAATTGTTCCAAGGCGTTGGTCGTTTTTCCCATTGCTGAAACAACAATGAGTAATTGCTTGTCTTTGTTGAGGGCTACAACTTTTGAAAGATTTTTAACACCATCAGCATCTTTAACAGATGCTCCTCCGAATTTAAATACGTGTATCAATGTTAGATGAGTTTATTGTTCAGTAGTTGGAATTGTTTCACGTTGTCCAAAAATGGTACTACCAACGCGGACCATGGTACTGCCTTGTTCGATCGCGATTTTATAGTCGTGTGACATTCCCATTGAAATTTCCTTGAAGGAGTCGATGTTTTTAAAGAAGCTTTGCTTTAAGCCCTTAAAAAAGGTTTTTAGTTCATAAAACTCTTCTTTGATCTGTTTGGGGTTTTCTGTATTGGTAGCCATGCCCATTACGCCAATGAGTCGAATATTTTTTAACTCTTGGAATTCAGCAGATCGGAGCAATGTAATAGCCTGGTCCAAATCCAGACCAAATTTTGATTCCTCATCAGCAATAGATAGTTGGAGTAAGCAGTCGATCACTCGGTTGTTTTTTAAAGCTTGTTTGTTAATTTCTTGAAGTAGTGGTAGGCTATCCACCGACTGAATTAAGTTGATGAAGGCAGCGATATATTTTACCTTATTACTTTGTAAGTGGCCAACCATGTGCCACTGAATATCTTTAGGGAGCTGTTCTTGTTTTTCGACGAGCTCTTGTACTTTATTTTCGCCAAAAATGCGTTGACCAGCCTGATAGGCTTCTAGGATTTCGGAGATAGATTTTGTTTTGGATATCGCCACAAGTTCTATAGCATATGGTGCTATTTCTGTCTTGACGGCTAAGAGATTAGTCGTGATACTCATTAATATGTATTTTTGATTTTTTAAACTGGCGCTAAATTACACAAATGAAGTATTGGGTCTTGTTGTTCTTTTTTTGGGGATTTTTGATCACCTGTGGCTGTAATCGGACTCCAAAAGGAGTGATTCGGCGGGAGGAATTAGTTTCCTTATTGGTTGATATTCATTTGGTGGAGGGCTATATTTTTTCGCTTTCGCAGGATAGTATCATTTTAAAACAGCAGCATGAGAGTGTGGTGAAGAAACTAAATACACATGTTGTAAAAAAACAGGAAGCAGATCGCTTGAAAAAGCAACAGGATAGTTTGCAGCGTGAAATTAAACAGTTAGATAGCTCGCAACAGCGTGCTAGGCTGCTTTATGATATGGTTTACAAAAAGCACCACACAAATAAAATGGAGTTTGATCAGAGTTTGCACTATTACAGTAAAAGGCCTGGATTGTTAGATAGTATTTATGGTGGGGTAAGTGCTGATCTTGAAAAAAGACGAAAGGGAGAAGATATACACAAGCTTAATGAAGGAAAGAAAAGATGATATATCCCAGTGGAGCTTTCGAAAAACTTGGATTTATTGAAATCAAACAACTCATCAAAAATCATTGCTTGAGTCCAATGGGGCAGCAATTGGTAGATAAGGTGCAGCCAATGACTAATTATGATCATATCAATAAATTTTTACGCCAAACGGCTGAGTTTAAAAATATTCTCTTAGATGATGAAACGCCCCCCATACGGGACTTCTTTGATATCAAGAAATTGCTTGAAAAGGTTAGAGTCACCGGGACTTACCTGGTCGAGGAGGAGGTTTTCCAAATCTATCTATCACTTAGTACGGCATTTTCGGTGATTCGTTACTTTTCGCAGCGTGGGGGACAATATCCTAATTTAGAAGCCTTATTTGAGCATTTACCTGTTGAAATGTCCATCGTTGAACAGATAGAGCGGATCATTGATGCAAAGGGTAAAATGAGATCGAGTGCTTCGGGCCTATTGCAGGAGATTCTAATACGTATTACTCAGGCGGAGCGAGATGTTCATAAGAAAATGGATCAGCTTTTTAAAAATGCTCAAAATAACAATTGGACTGCTGATGGTAATTTAACTGTGCGTGATGGTCGGTTGTGCATTCCACTTTTGGCAGAAAATAAGCGAAAAATTAAGGGTTTTGTGCATGATGAATCAGCTACGGGGCAAACAGTGTATATAGAGCCTGAGGAAGTTTTTCATCTCAATAATACCATCCGTGATCTGGAATTTGATAAGCGAAGAGAAATCATTCGCATATTGAAAACACTGACGGATGATCTTCGCGTTTATTTTCCACTTTTGGCTGCTTATCATGGTTTTTTGACTAAACTGGATTTTGTACGTGCCAAAGCACTGTTTGCCATCGATATTGATGCTACGATACCTGAATTGGTAAAGGAACCAATGATTCAATTGGTTAATGCGCGTCATCCTTTGTTATGGCTTAATTTTAAGCAAGAGAAGCAAACGGTAGTTCCGCTCCATATTTTGATTGATCAGCAGCAGCGTGTTGTGGTTGTTTCGGGGCCTAATGCAGGAGGGAAGTCGGTATGTATGAAAACGGTAGGTCTTTTGCAATTGATGGTTCAGGCGGGGCTACTGATCCCGGCTTCCGAGTACTCTAAAGTGGGTGTTTTTACGCAAATCTTCGCTGATATCGGCGATGATCAGTCGATTGAAAGTGATTTAAGTACTTATAGTGCTCATCTTTCCAAGATGAAATACTTCGTGGAATACGCCAATGCCAAAACACTTGTACTAATTGATGAATTTGGAACGGGAACGGATCCTCAGTTTGGAGGGCCTATTGCCGAAGCCGTTTTAGAGTCATTGAATCAGAAGAAAATACGCGGTGTGATCACTACACATTATTCTAATCTGAAGGTGTTTGCAAGTATTACCACCGGATTAATCAATGCTTCCATGCTCTTTGATAATTTAAAGATGCAGCCCTTGTATAGTTTAGAAATAGGTAAGCCTGGTAGCTCCTATGCTTTTGAGATTGCTCAAAAAATAGGCTTGCCACAGGCGATTGTGGATTCAGCTAAGCATAAAATAGGAGAACATCAGAAAAAGGTAGATACGTTATTGATTGATTTGGAACGAGATCAGAAAAAGTTACTCGATACACGTGCTGATGTTGAACGAAAGGAACATCGTGTTAAGGTGTTGATTGATGAGAATGAAAAGCTGAAAGCTTATCTGGATGAAAATAAAAAGGTCATTTTAAAGAATGCGAAGTTAGAAGCTCAAAATATTATTAAAAGTGCTAATAAGCTGATTGAGAATGCCATATCTGAGATCAAAGAAAATAAGGCAGATAAGGCTAAGACACGTATCCTTCGTCAGACCTTGCAGCAAGAACTGAGTAAAAATGAGGTAAAAGAGAAAAATCAAGAGCTAGTTGTTCAATCGACTGAATTGAAAGTAGGAGACTGGGTAAAGTTGATCGATTCGGAAACGATTGGTCAGATCATCGAATTGACTAGGGATAATGCCATTTTGGCGATAGGTAATTTACGGTCGGTAGTTAAACGTAATCGTATTCAAAAGGTCTCCAATAAAGATATTCCTAAAGAAATTCGTCAGTCTACGAAATTAAATTGGATAGAGAATAATCTTCAGTTTAGTCCAGAGCTTGATTTGCGGGGTCGAAGAGGCGAAGAGGCACTTGCTGAGGTTGAAAAACATCTTGATCGAGCGATTATGATGGGCTTTCCAAGCTTTAAAATTATTCATGGCAAGGGCGACGGCATACTAAGAAGGCTCATTCGTGAGAACTTAAAAAAATACACCCAGGTGATTCGTTTTGAAGATGAGCATGCCGATCGTGGGGGCGATGGAATCACCTATGTATATTTTCAATAAAAAACTTTTAATTAGAACGTAGTGGATATGGTGATGTTTAATCCCGTATTAGGCGGTACATAGCGGCATACTCCTCCTGAACAAATAAGGCCACCTCTTTGTCTGCCATAGGTCAATGCAATTCGTGTGGGCCCTTGCATATAGCTGGCTCCTATGGTATAGTAATGAATTCTTTGTGTGGGATCTGGGTTCCCATAGTTATATAAATCGGTTACGTACATCGAGTAATGGGAGCTGAAGCCTTGTTCCAGTGTCGCTGATGCCCAACTTTTTAAATCATCGGCTGTACTAAGGTGTTCCAATAGTAGTCGAGTTGAGGCACGAGTATTCCACCTATGTGTGGATTCAACTGCAAAGATATTGGCATTGATTAATCCAGTTGCTCCTTGTTGTGCGGCGGATAAGCCGGGTACTGTTGCATTGTAAAAAATATTGATATAACTAAAGATAGAAGACCAATTTTGGCTCCACTTCTTTTTTATTTCAATATTGGCATCTTGAAAATATTTAGTTCCAAATTCTTTATTGATGGTATATTTATTACTGGCAGTGTCTATTTTGGCACCTAAACCATACCAAACAGCGTAGTTTAATGCAACTTTTGTGCCAAATCTACCACCCAAAGAACTGCCCTTTGGTAAATTAAAAAAGACATCTACTTGGCCACCATTTTCCCCAAATACCCCCTGATTGAAAACCATATTTCCATGAGAAGAGTATCGGTATAGATTTGTTACATTATAGTCGTGCTGTTTGGTTAATGCGGGCAGATAATTAATAACCTGACTATTAAAAGGGTTGTTCACAATATTAGGATCCGTATCTGAGTAGAAGCCCATATTTTCTAGCCTTCTGTACTGAGCAGTTAGACCAAATCCTTGTTTAGCGTAACCTATAGTGCCCAATAGTGCAGATCCTGGATCGTAATAATTAATGCCACTGCCGCTAAAATCTGGTCTTAAATCTTTGCCTTTAGCAACATATTCTGCTCCTAAACTTAAGCCACCATAATCCAAATTAAATCGACCACTATATGCATTGACTGTAGATGGTTCAGAGCCTGATGGTGGGATATATCGACCAACGTAACTACCACCAAATCTTATCCCAAGATCTGCAAAATCGAAAAGATTACCTAAATCAAGTTCAGAGTTTAACCCATTTATCTGACCTTTGCTGGTTTCAAAACCTACCCGCTGATAGCCTGAGAGTGCAGTAACGGCTAAAAAACTTGTGGGTTGTAGTTTAACTCTTACTCCTTTTATGGCATTGTTAGTGCCTAGTTGCCGGTCTTCCCATGATCGAAAAACTAATCCACTTCCAAATTGATCATAAAAATATCCAGCTGTGGCTTCTAATTGATCTACTTTGAAGCTTCCATAGTAGGTAGCAAGTGCATTGCCTTTTAATCCAGGGAAGTATCCTAAAAGAGGGGCTGGTAAATAGGCCTCATATTGTGCTCCTGCAGCAAATCGACCAAGGGTGTAATCTGCTTTGAAGTAATGATTAGATAGGAAACGAGCATCACTAGGGGTAAAACTGGATCCTGTTTTGAAATCATTTTGATACCATTCGGAGAAGGATTCATAACCACCAGAAATATTTTCGTTATTCTGGCTTTGAGTTTGTGTTTGAGCAGTGGCAATGGTGGTTATAGATATTGTGGTTAGTGCAATGACTAGAGCTTTCATGTGCATAATTGTTTTTTGTTCGTGTCTGTTTTTTAACTGCACTTATTATTCTCCTCACTTTTATTAATTGATTTTTTACTTGAGTTTTTCAACTGTTTTTATTAATTCATCCTCACTACCTGGGGTATAACTGCTTTTTGTATAAAGGATAGAATTATCTTTAACAACAGCCAAAAAAGGAAGAGGGCCTACATTTAAGGCTCTTTTTAAATCGTTATTAGGATCAAGGAAAACATCAAAGTTCCAAGATTTACCATTCGCTAAGGATTTTACTCGTCCTACAGTTCGGGCATCATCTTCTGACACAGCAATAAGTCTAATACCCTTACTTTTTAAATCCCTGTCATTAAGCTCATCTAACTCATTTTGGCATGGAGTACACCAAGTGGCCCAAAGAGATACAATGGTGATTTCATTTTTATGAAAAATATCTTTCACTTGTATGCTTTTACCATCAATGTCTTGAATGGTCACATTTGGAAAAGGTGTTTGTGCTTTGCTACTAAATGCAGTGCAAATAAGAAGTAAAGCAACAAGCCAATATTGTTTTGCTAAAGTTTTCATGGGGCCTAATTTATTTTTCAACTGTTTAGGTTTGTTAATAGTGCTTAAGAGTTTGTTTCTGTATTAGTTTTAAAGGTTTGAATTACTCATGAATTAGGTCGTTGTATTTTAAATATTTTTTAAGTTAAACAATAATATTTAATTATTAAATATTATTATTTACTATAAAATTTATT
The DNA here is from genome assembly GCA_008015505.1 of Pedobacter sp. GTDB lineage: Bacteria > Bacteroidota > Bacteroidia > Sphingobacteriales > Sphingobacteriaceae > Daejeonella. Next base: position 118,266 of record SSFR01000014.1, on the reverse strand, counting down.
TATGTATTTGTTTTATTGATTTTATAATTTTTGTGATTCCAAATAATTAGTTCTAGTCGTTTGATTATGTTAAAGAATAGCGATAGTTGATTTTTACAAAATTTATTTTTATTTAATTAATTTATTATTTATCTTTAACTATATTTTAAATTAAAAATAAATAATAAAAAAGATGCGTGCAATTAATCAAAGATGGATACTGATTGTGGTGCTTTCGGTATTGTTGTTTTCTTGTAAAAAAGATAGTGAGTCTTCGGCTGGTTCTGGATCGGGTTCAGGTTCAGGTTCAGGTGGTGGTAATTCTGGTTCAGGATCAAATAGTTCGACAACTACTGCTAGATACATGCAAAATGCTACGGTAGAAGACTATACTGGATTAAATTGTGGTTATTGCCCCAGAGCACATACCTATTTGGAGAAAGCAAAAACCACATATGGAGATAAAGTAGTAGGTATAGAAATTCATGGGACTGCTTATGAGGATCAAGGTTCTACATTTACCTACAAACCAGCAGATAATTTAGGGACTGTTATGCAGGTAACTGGCTTTCCAACAGTTCATATTAATAGAACCATCAATTCAAGTACAGTTGATCCGACTTCCGAAATTGGGCCCCATATTACTGGTTCATCTGTTTCTTCAACTGTTGGTTTGTTAATAAGCTCTAATTTAAGTGGGAGTAATTTGTCTATTACGGTGAAGTCTCGTTTTTCAACAGCTACTACGGGCTCTAAACTTGTTGTTTATGTTTTGGAAAGTGGCGTTGATGGTAATCAACACAGCTACTATAATAATGACTCTACTAGTCCTTATTATCGCCAAGGAGCTATCCTTACTTACAAACACGACGGTGTTTTACGAACTAGCGCCAGTAATATTTTAGGTGATGGTATCCCATCTCAAACTGCAGGGTCTGAATATGTCAGAACCTATGCTGTAACGCTTAATCCCAGTTGGAATACTAGCAATTTAAGTATAGCTGCAATGGTCGTTCAATCGGATAATACTTTAATCAATGCACAACAGGCAAACGTGGGCCAAACCAAAGATTTTCAGATTTTGGTTCCGTAGTTAAGAGTTAGCCAAATATTAAATGGCCTGTAGATGCTAACTTTACAGGCCATTTTTGTGGTCTCGGGTAGATGATAAAACACAAGATCAATGTGGCAACTTTTATCTACCTGTTTGAATATGCTTTTGATTTCCCCTATTTTGGTCTAAATTTTTGCAAAAAAGAATGACCCGCCAGCAACTTATAGATCAAATATTTCTAAAAAAATCTTTTTTATGTATCGGTTTGGATACCGATATTCATTTGATTCCACCATTTTTATTAGCTTTTGAGGATCCAGTTCTTGAATTCAACAAGCGGATTATCGATGCCACACACGACTTATGTGTAGCCTATAAGCCTAATAGTGCTTTTTATGAATGTCGTGGAGTGAAAGGCTGGAATAGTTTGGTTGAAACCTACAAGTATTTACCAGAATACTGTTTTCGTATCATCGATGCTAAGCGGGGAGATATTGGGAATACTTCTGGTATGTATGCTAAAGCTTTTTTTAATGAACGATCTTCTGGAATGAATTTTGATGCAATTACTGTTGCACCATATATGGGTACCGATTCAATTAAGCCATTTCTAGCTTTTGAGGACAAGTGGGTCATTGTCCTAGCACTAACATCTAATTCAGGCAGTCAGGATTTTCAATTTTTTGGAAATGACGATTCTTATTTGTTTGAAACCGTCATTCAAAAAGCCAATACCTGGGCAACTGATGAGCATTTAATGTATGTAGTTGGAGCTACTTGGGCAGACGCTTTTTTAGATATTCGTAAAATTGCTCCTAATCATTTTTTATTGGTACCTGGTTTAGGTGTACAGGGAGGTCATTTAAATGACATTTGTAAATATGGCTTAACCAAAGATTGTGGGTTGCTTGTTAATGCTTCCCGATCTATTTTGTATGCTTCAAAGGAGGAAGATTTCGCTGAGAAGGCTCGAGAGGAAGCATTTAGGATTCAGCAGGAGATGGCCATCCAATTGCAAAAATGTAATGAAAAGTTTTGAGCCGAAATGTTTGATAGGAGTTTCCAATGGAATCTGAACATAAACTGTCCTTATTATTAAAAGACGAAAACCTATCGGGTGATTTAAGAGCAATTGCTCGAAAAGTGGAATCTAGTCAGCGGATTACTGTAGACGAGGGTATTTTGCTTTACGAAAAAGCTGGGCTTCCATATTTGGGTGTTTTGGCTCATTATATTCGTGAGAAGCGGCATGGAGATTGTGTTTATTTCAACCGTAATTTTCACATCGAACCAACGAACCTGTGTGTTTATGATTGTAAATTCTGTTCATATTCTCGATTGATCAAACAAAGAGCAGAAGGTTGGGAGTACAGTATGGAAGATATGCTCAAATTGGTCAAAAAGTACGATGCTGAGCCTGTCACTGAAGTCCATATCGTGGGTGGTGTGCTACCCCAATATGATATTGATTTTTATACGAAGCTCTTTAGTGCTATTCATCAGCATCGTCCCGATTTGCATATTAAAGCATTAACACCTGTTGAATATCATTATATCTTCAAGAAAGCAAAATTAGATTATGCTTCTGGGATGAAATTGATGAAGGATGCGGGTCTAAATTCGATGCCTGGTGGTGGGGCTGAAATTTTTCATCCCGAAATTCGGGAGCAAATTGCAAAAGACAAATGTACCGCTGAGCAATGGTTGCAAATTCATGAAGAATGGCATCGATTGGGTATGCGATCCAATGCGACGATGTTGTATGGTCATATTGAATCTTATGGACATCGGGTGGATCATCTAGAGCGGCTCAGGCAGCTGCAAGATAGAACAGCTGGATTTCAAACTTTCATTCCCCTGAAATTTAGAAATCAAGCTAATCAGATGGCACACGTCACGGAGGTTTCTGTGGTTGAGGATCTTCGTAATTATGCTATTTCTCGAATCTATTTAGACAATTTTGATCATATCAAAGCATACTGGGCAATGATTAGTAGGAGTACGGCTCAGTTAGCTCTCCACTTTGGGGTTGATGATATTGATGGTACTTTAGATGATACCACTAAAATTTATTCCATGGCGGGAGCTGAAGAGCAGCATCCTGCAATGAGTACGCAGGAGCTTGTTGAATTAATTAAACAAGTAGGATATCGACCGCTTGAGCGTGATACGCTGTATAATGTGGTCACAGATTATCAGGATTTTCAGTTTCCAGAAAAAGTGAAATCGGAGTATTATACTTTGCCTATAATTTATTAAATTGTGGTTAAAGTTTAGGTATGAGCGGACCCACTTTATTACCCGATAGATATAAGGAAGGAAGCTATTCGGCTAAGACCTTATACATTATTCGCCATGGTGAAACGGATTTAAATAAACGCGGTATTGTTCAGGGGCGTGGAATGGATACTGACTTGAACGCATATGGTTATCAACAAGCCAGTGCTTTTTACGAAAAGTACAAACAGGTGCCTTTCGATAAGATTTACACATCTACCTTAAAAAGAACACATCAAACAGTAGGCTCATTTATTGATAGTGGAATTCCATGGACGCAGCATGCAGGATTTGATGAGTTGGCTTGGGGGATCCATGAAGGACAGGAGAGTAGTGATATTACTAAAAAAGCGTTTAGGGAAATGATTCATCAGTGGATGCAGGGAGGCCTGCATCGTAAATTTGAACAAGGAGAAAGTCCATTGGAGGTACGGGAACGACAGCTGGAGGCCTTGGATCATGTGATAAAAAGTGATGATGAAAAAGTGATTTTAATTTGCATGCATGGTCGTGCGATGCGTTTATTTTTATGTTTATTAACTGAAGTGCCGTTGACTAAGATGGATGCATTTCCACATTTTAATACTTCCTTATATAAGGTTCATTATGATGGATTTAAGTTTCAAATTGTTGATTTTAATAATTTGGCTCATCTTAAAGACCTTCGTTGAAAGAAATTTTTCCCGTGAATATTATTCGAGTTTCCGCAGTGTCTTATACGAATACCCAACCCTTTGTTTACGGGTTAGTACATTCGGCAATTTTAAGGAAAATAAACCTGAGTTTAGATGTTCCTGCTGAGTGTGCTCAAAAGTTAATTCACCGTGAAGTTGATATAGGTTTAGTTCCCGTTGCTTCTTTGCTTCAGATCACTGATTATCAGATCATATCCGATTACTGTATTGGGGCTAATGGAGCTGTCGATTCAGTTTTTATCTTTAGTAATAAGCCTATTGATCAAGTACGAACAATGCGTTTAGACCCACAGTCACGTACATCGAATCGTTTAGCTCGTGTATTATTGAAAAATTATTGGATGCTTTCTCCTGATTTTGTGGAATCAGGAGATACAGATGCTTACGTTGAAATAGGTGATCGCACTTTTGGCAAAAAAAAGCATGTTAATTATGTATACGACTTATCAGAAGCGTGGACTAATTTTAGTGGACTTCCATTTGTTTTTGCTGTTTGGGCTGCAAATAAATCTATTCCACTAGACTTTATTAGTGAATTCAACAGTGCCCTTAAGTATGGACTAGATAGGAGAAATGAAGTAATTGCAGCACTTCCCCTACGAGTGGACTTTGATTTAAATCATTATCTGATGAATCAAATTGACTTTCATTTTGATGATCCCAAAAAACAAGCGTTAAGGAGGTTTTTGGAATTAGTGAAGGAACTAGAGTTAGCAGAAAATACTGCTACTTTAACATAGACCAGCTCATAAAGGGGAGAAGTCTGTATTACGACGTTAGAGTCGTTCTAAAACCAGTTTGATTGCTTTATCAATAATGGCTTGAGGTTCTTTACTAATCATTTTGTTGATGCGTGTTGCTATAATTGCATTGACAGATAAGGCTCGGTGGCCAAATATTGCTGATAGTCCATAAATACCAGCTGTTTCCATTTCTAGATTACTGAAGCGATGTTCCCCTACATGAAAAGTTTGTAAGAGATGAATGAGATTAGGAATAGCATTTTGTGCGCGCACCTGACGACCTTGTGGAGAATAGAAGCCAGGAGCAGTTATCGTAATTCCACGTAGTAAGTCGTGTCCAATACGTTTTAAAAGTCCATGATCTGCAGTACTCATATATGGCGAAAGTTCTGGATACAGATGAAAATGCTTTTTAATTTCTTGGAGTATATATTGCTCATCGTCAGTAATATTTTGAATATAGAATTGCATAATTGTATCTAAACCAAGGGCATATTCAGAAACAACGATACTATCTACTGGGATGTCTTCTTGAATAGCACCAGAAGTACCTATTCGGATAATTTCTAATGATTTTAAGTTTTTTTTAGGGAGTCGTGTAGTAAAATCGATATTGGCTAAGGCATCCAATTCATTCAGCACAATATCAATATTGTCGGTACCTATACCTGTTGAGACTACAGTAACGCGTTTTTTACCTATGGTGCCAGTATGAGTAATAAATTCGCGCTTGGCTTTTTTGAACTCAATATGGTCGAAATAACGACTAACATCATCCACTCGATCGGGATCACCAACAGTAATAATGGTGTCGGCAATTTCTTCGGGTAGAACGTTGAGGTGATAGATGCTACCATCAGCATTTAACATTAAATCGGCTTCGGAAATAGGGGGGGTGGCTAGTTTCATTTCGGGAATAATTTTTATAAGGTATATAAGTAAGTCACTTTTATGTGAGATATTTTTTCAAATTGAGTAATAATGGTGTTGACTTGTGTTTTTCGAATACTAAGTTCCAAGATACAATTTGCTTCAAGTGTTTGCTTGTTGATTAGAACACCTTCATTTTTGATTATTCGCATGACAGTATTCATTTTTAGATAGTCAAATTCGAGCTGATAAATATCATTAACTGTTTTTTGAATGATTGTACTACTAGCTAAAGCTTCTAATGTAGCTGATTTATAGGCATGAATTAAACCAGGTATCCCCAATAATGTGCCTCCAAAGTAACGAACAACTACAACCAATATATTAGTTAGATCTGATGAAAGTAAACAATTTAAAATAGGTTTACCTGCAGAACCGGGGGGTTCCCCATCATCATTGACTCGAAAAATGGAAGTATCCTGACTTAAACGTAATGCCCAACAATAATGTCTTGCTTTGGGATGCTCGGATCGGATTTTATGAAGTATGTTTTTGATTTGGTTTTCGGAATGCAGTGGATATGCGTAGGCAATGAATTTACTTCCACGATCACGAAAAATACCATCTGATGGTTTACCAATGGTTTGATAAGTATCCCCAAATAACATGATGGCAAAGATAGGGGCAATGGAGTTTATCTATCGGTTATCACATCATCTTTATTAAAAAAATCTTCTCATATACTGCCGATGATCAAAATCATTTGCTACATCAAGAGCATCATTGATTTGTTGTTTAATGATAGATGCTCCATCTTTAGCACTAATGGCACATAAAGTTCTTAAGTAAGGAGATTTATCATGAAACTCATTAAACAGAGCTGCAATTATCGAGATTGCTTTTGGGCATCCCCCTTCTGCAACAAATATTCCGGGGATTATTCCACGGGCAGTATCCCAAATTTGTTGGCTTTTGAGTTTTTCGTTCTCGCGTAGTTTTCTGCCATAAGTTTGTGCGGCTTTATATAAATGAGATGCAGCTTGTTCATATGTTCTAGCGTCATAAAAAAACCTTTCCCCTGGAGTAAGTGAGCGATTCTTAGAGTTTGCTAGGTTGTAAGTTGCTAAGCGGGCAACATCACTGATTACTGGTATAGATAATGTCCCGATTGATACAGCTTTTTCTGCCATAGAGCCCTCTCTACGTTCGATCAATATATTGGCAATTGTTTGGCATGGCTCGGGTTGACCCAGTTTAGGAGGGCAAGTACAGCGATCGGGATCTGGGCTACCTCTATCTGGTTGCAAATGATAAAAAGGCATCGTATTGTGAGCAAGGAATGCTGCTTGACCAATATCTAGCCAGACTTTAAAAATTTGCATAAAAGCGGCGGCTGAACTTGTTAATGCACCCATTTTAAGGAGTGCATTCGATGCAGATTTAACGGATTCTCTAAATGTTACATATAATTTTTGCGCCGATAGTGCTCCTCTATTTGCATCCTTCAATAATTCATTAAAACTTTTATAGTTATTATCGCTTAATTCGATATCTACAAGTGCTGTCCATAAAGCATCGTGACATGGTAGTGTTACTTTTTTCATAGTATTAAATTTAGATTATATTCTAATTATTATTAGAATATATCGGGTTAATTTGTGTTAATTCTAGTTAAAGTATGTTAAAATAGTGGGCTAAGTTCTTTGCTTGCGATTGTTGTTTTTAATGAAATCAATTATATTTTTATTGAAAATGCGCGTTTAGATACATTTCTTCCTCTTTTTAAAGATTTGTTCAATTAAAATCTAGCTTGTGGAATCATCTGACAGAAGATATCTCTATCAAATTGCTTTGTGGCTTGCCTTGGCCACAATGATTTGTAATCTCACAGAAGGAATAATTGCGACTTATTTTGGTTATAGAGATGAAAGTTTGGCACTGTTTGGTTTTGGTGCGGATAGTTTTATTGAAATGATTTCAGGATTTGGTATAGCTCATATGGTTTTGCGTATTAGTCGCAGGCCTAATAGTAGTCGTGATGATTTCGAACAAATAGCATTGCGTATTACTGGCTATGGTTTTTATACCCTTTTCGTTGGATTATTACTAACAAGTCTTTATAATTTGTGGATTGGGCATGAACCCACAACGACATTTTGGGGAGTAATTATTTCACTCATTTCCATTATTCTTATGTGTGCGCTAATTTATGCCAAAACAAAGGTGGGTAAGTAATTAAACTCAGAAGCTATGCTTGCTGATGTAGAGTGTACACGGGTTTGCGTTTATATGTCGGTTGTATTATTAGTGGCTAGTGGGATATATGAGTTTATTCATGTTCCTTATATCGATTCAATAGGAACTTTAGTATTGGCTTATTTTGCTTTTAAGGAGGGGAAAGCGTGTTTTTATAAAATAAATGAGCGTAAACGCTATTCCTTTAAATATTAATTCTCTTGTAAGAGTGAATAAAAATAAAAAAGCTCTCCATTAAGGAGAGCTTTTGCTCCTGAAGCTGGGCTCGAACCAGCGACCCTCTGATTAACAGTCAGATGCTCTAACCGGCTGAGCTATTCAGGAGTGTTTACCGGTTTGGGAATGCAATTTTCGGAATTTTAAATTATTAATGCAATATTTGGACACAATTTTTTGAAAATATTTTATGAGCCTGGTAATCATTGGAACTGTAGCATTTGATGCTATTGAAACACCTTTTGGAAAGACGGATAAAATTGTTGGTGGAGCTGCATCTTATGCGAGTTTGGCCGCATCATATTTCTATGATCGAGTGGGAATTGTCGCTGTTGTTGGTGATGATTTTCCCCAAAAGGATATCCATAGTTTCGAAAAGCACGGTATTGATGTGAAAGGTATACAAGTGAAGCATGGTGAGAAATCTTTTTTTTGGGCTGGAAAGTATCACAACGATATGAATAGCCGAGATACGGTTACCACGGATTTGAATGTATTAGAATTCTTTGATCCCATTATTCCCGACTCCTATCAAGATTGTGAATTTCTGCTATTAGGTAATCTTACGCCAGCTATACAGCAAACTACTATAAAGCGCTTAAGAAATCGCCCAAAACTTATTGTGATGGATACGATGAATTTTTGGATGGATACAGCAATGGATAGTTTGTTGGAGACTATCAGGATGGTTGATGTATTAACCATTAATGATTCAGAAGCACGACAGTTATCGGGCGAGTATTCATTAGTGAAGGCAGCGCATAAAATTCTCAAGATGGGACCAACTTATGTCATTATTAAAAAGGGGGAGCATGGGGCTTTATTGTTCCACGAGAATCATATTTTTTCTGCTCCTGGTCTTCCTTTGGCAGATGTTTTTGACCCGACAGGTGCTGGGGATACATTTGCTGGGGGATTTATTGGCTATTTGGCTAAGGTAGGCGCCATTAATTTTAATAATATGAGAAATGCTATCATTTACGGTTCGGCACTGGCATCATTTTGTGTGGAAGCATTTGGAACAGAGAAAATAAAAAATCTAAGTGACTTTGATATTGCCGAACGTGTTCAGAAATTTGTGCAGCTGAGTAGCTTTGTAATTGACTGAATGGGGGAGTAATATCATATCCCCTCCATTCAGCATACATTATTGCAGATGATCCTCCAATCTAAAGGAGGATCATCTGGCATTTAGTCAAACTTGAGTACCTCTTTGATATCTCCTATAATTTTTTTAGCTAAGTTTTCTGCAACGGTTTCAGAGCTTCCCTCGGAATAAATTCGAATAATAGGCTCTGTGTTTGACTTTCTTAAGTGGACCCATTGATTTTCGAATTCAATTTTTAGTCCATCGATGGTATTTTGAGGCTGTTTTTTATATCTTTTTTTGAGCTCAATCAATAGTGCATCAATATCCATCTCTGGTGTTAGGATGATTTTGTTTTTGGAAATGAAATAAGAAGGATATGTGCTACGAAGTATGGAAGCAGGTTTTCCGAACTTGGCCAAATGACTTAAGAATAGGGCAATTCCCACTAAAGCATCTCGTCCATAATGTAACTCAGGATAAATGATACCCCCATTGCCTTCTCCTCCTATAACTGCCTCAGTTTCTTTCATCTTCTGTACAACATTTACTTCGCCAACCGCAGAAGCATTATAAATACCACCCAAGCGTTCTGTGACATCTTTGAGGGCTCGTGTTGATGAAAGATTGGATACCGTATTTCCTGGTGTGTTTGCTAATACATAATCGGATACAGCTACCAAGGTATATTCTTCACCAAACATGGTTCCATCCTGACAAACAAAACACAGACGGTCTACATCTGGATCAACGGCTATACCTAAATCAGCTTTTTTTGAGACAACCAGATGGGATAAAGCTGTCAAATTTTCAGGAAGCGGCTCTGGATTGTGAGGAAACTGCCCATCTGGTTCACAATAGAGTTCATGAACCGTTTTAACACCAAGTGCTTTCAATAAGATGGGGATAACGATTCCTCCAGAGGAATTAACACAATCAATGGCAATTTTGAAATTAGCCTTCCGTATAGCTCCAGTATCCACTAGGGGAAGAGCTAATATTTTTTCAATGTGCTTGCTTAAGTAAGAATTGTCGTATTTAACTTTTCCAAGATTATCTACATATGCATATTCCAAATTACTTTTTTCGGCTATTTTTAAGAGTAACTTTCCTTCTGCTTCTGAAATAAATTCTCCCTTTTGATTGAGTAATTTGAGTGCATTCCACTGTTTTGGATTATGGCTAGCTGTTAGAATGATCCCCCCCCCCGCTTTTTCATCAGGTACAGCTAGTTCAACGGTTGGTGTAGTAGAAAGCCCCAAATCAATTACATCAATGCCAATACTTTGTAAAGTCCCAACAACCAAATTTCGTACCATTTCACCAGAAACTCTGGCGTCACGACCAATGACAATCTTATTATTATCTGTATTAGTGAGCACCCAGTTTCCAAATGCGGCTGTGAATTTGATAATGTCAGGTGGAGTTAATGCATCACCTCTTTTACCACCAATGGTACCCCTTATTCCTGAAATAGATTTGATTAAAGACACTTTAACTTAAATTTTGTTTTGGTCAAAGGTAAATATTTGCTGCTAAGCTTCAAGGTCGTAAAATAGCTATATTTGCCAACCATTATTACAGATTCTATGACGAAAAAGAAATGGTTCGAAAATTGGTTTGATTCTCCCTATTATCACATCTTGTATCAGAACAGAAATGATGATGAAGCCGAGTTTTTTATGGATAATCTGTGTGCTTATTTGAAGCCTTCATTAGCTAGTTCAATTCTAGATGTAGCTTGTGGGAGAGGTAGACATGCTTTTTATTTAAATAAAAAGGGTTATGAGGTTACAGGGATAGATTTATCACAGGCGAACATCAGCTTTGCTGAACAGTTTAAGAATAAAAGACTTCATTTTAAAGTGCATGATGTACGCCATATTTTTAAAACGAATTGTTTTGATATCGTTTTAAATCTGTTTACGAGCTTTGGTTATTTTGAAACGGAGCAAGAACATATTGAGGCATTGAAAGCGCTTCAAAAATCTTTGAAAGAAGATGGGGTTTTTGTTTTGGATTATTTTAATACTCAGAAAATTATAAATCACCTTAGCCCCCAAGAAGTAAAGTGTATTGACGACATTGATTTTTATATCAGCAAACACATTCGAGACGGAAAAATCATCAAGCACATCAGTTTTGAGCACAGAGATAAAAAGCACATTTTTGAAGAAGAAGTGAAAGCTTTTACTCATGCTGATTTTGAAAATCTATTTGCTCAAAGTGGTTTTCGAGTAATCAAATGTTTTGGAGACTATTCGCTGAATGATTTTGATGTGACACATTCCGACCGCTTAATTTTTATCTGTAAAAAGGTTCATGTTTAATCAGATCATTCAATTAGACCAGCAGTTATTCTTTGCAATCAATCATGGACTTAGTAATCCATTTTTTGATTTTTTAATGCCTATTCTTCGTGAGCGCCTAATTTGGATACCACTATATGCTTTTCTTGCTTTCTTTTTGATCAAAAAGTATGGTAAATATGGTTTATTGCTTATACTATTTTTTGTGTTCACTTTTGGTATAGCTGATTTTTTTACAGCTTCTATTATTAAGCCTTTTGTGGAACGACTAAGGCCTTGTAATGATCCCATGATTAGATCTAGTGTGCTTAATTTAATCCCTTGTGGGAGTGGTTATAGCTTTCCCTCGTCTCATGCAGCTAATCATTTTGCCATGGGGATATTTTTGATCACTGTTTTTTATCAAAGGTGGAAATGGATAGCACCTCTAGCTATTCTTTGGGCGGGTTCAATCAGCTTTGCGCAGGTATATGTGGGGGTTCATTATCCTATTGATGTCACTGTGGGAGCACTTATAGGGGGTACAATAGGATATGTGATTGGAACTATTTTAAAAAAAATGATATCTCATAAACTATGGAGATCTGGAAATTAGCGCTTTTGTTTTTTAGTGCTCTTTTGGGTGGCGTATGTATTTTTTTATTTAAAAAGAGTAGTACTCAGGAACTAAAATTAATTCTATCATTAAGTGGGGCATACTTATTTTCCATTACAGTTTTGCATTTAATGCCTGAAGTTTATCGGGAAGGTGGGTATCATATTGGGCTATTCATTTTGGGGGGATTCCTGCTCCAAATTTTGATGGAGCAATTTTCAGAAGGTATTGAGCATGGTCATGTTCATTTGCATCATGGTCAGCGTTTTCCTTTTGGAATGATGGTCAGTTTATGTTTGCATGCTTTTTTAGAAGGGATGCCTTTAGGACAAGGCCAACATAATGATCTTGTATTTGGTATCTCTTTACATCATATTCCTGCTGCCTTTGCTCTTGGAAGTGTGCTTTTACGTAGTAAAATAAAAAAAAGTGCAGTTTTTGTTCTTCTTGCTCTTTTTGCTATGATGTGTCCGTTGGGCTACTGGTTTAGTTATCTAGTCGGACATGGGCGTGTCATTGGAATTAGCAATTATTATGCAAGTATAATGGGGATTGTGATTGGTATTTTCTTACATATTTCTACTACAATTCTTTTTGAATCTAGTGTGGATCACAAGTTTAATACCAAAAAGCTTATAGCTGTTTGTATCGGTATCACCGTTGCTTTGATTGGAGAATTCATAGTTTAATAAAGGGGAGTAGAGTGGGGAGGAAGAATTTAAGATTAAGAGACAACTTGGGTAATAGAGTGTTTGATTTTGTCCGCGATTTTGGTTAGCTCTTCATTAGTTAGATTCAACTTTTCTTTACTGAAATTCATATCGTCTACATGATTAATGGGGATAAGATGGACATGGGCATGTCGAACTTCTAAGCCAACTACGGCAATGCCCACTTTTGTACAGGGGATAGCTAATTTAATACCCTCAGCGACTATCTTGACAAAATTCATCAGCCCCACATAGGTTTCAGTATCGAGATCAAAAATATAATCAACTTCTTTTTTGGGTATGACTAGTACATGTCCTCTAGTTAGTGGATTAATATCCAAGAAGGCTAAATAGTCTATATTTTCAGCAACCTGATAAATTGGAATTTCACCGGAAATAATTTTTGAAAATATGGTGGCCATATGCTTTTTACTAATAAAAGGGTTATCTAGAGATTTCGATAATTTCGAGCTCCATTTTTCCAGCGGGTACTTCAATTTCTACTTTTTCACCAACACATTTCCCAAGTAAACCCTGTGCTATTGGTGACTTTACGGATATTTTACCTGATTTAAGATCAGCCTCCGATTCGGAAACTAATTGATAGGTCATTGTTGCACTATTCTTGACATTTTTAATTTTTACGATGGACAGGGCTAATACTTTAGATGTGTCTAGTTTTGCTTCATCGATCAAGCGTGCATTGGCTAAGGTTTCACTTAGTTTGGCAATTTTTGCTTCGTGAAGTCCTTGGGCTTCTTTTGCTGCATCATATTCTGCATTTTCTGATAGATCTCCTTTATCTCTGGCCTCAGCAATGGCTTTGGCAATTTGAGCGCGTCCCTCTGTTTTTAAAAAGTGTAGCTCTTCTTTGAGTTTTTCTAATCCTTCCTTGCTATAATAAGTTACCTCTGCCATAATCTATGTTTACGTTATTTATTGTCACTATTTAATGACGTATAAAAAGAAAACAAGACTATCCGGGGTATTTCCCAAAAATAGTCTTGTTGGGACGCTAAGGTACTATTTTTGACTTTAGAAAACCAAATTTGACTGTTAGGAACAGCCCCCGCAGATTCAGTTTGCAATGGAATAGATGATCATGCTTAGTCTTTTGTATGAACTTCGTTTATCTTTGTCAGCTATCGTTTAAATTACAGTGACTCCTGAGCTTATATTTCATTATTACCCTCGTTTGAGTGAGCATCAAAAGCAGCAATTCTGTCAGCTAAAAGAGCTTTATATGTCTTGGAATGTTCAAATTAATGTGATTTCCCGTAAGGATATGGATAGCTTGTATTTGCATCATATTTTACACTCCTTGGCGATTGCTAAAGTGATTACTTTTTTGCCAGGAGAAAAGGTTCTCGATGTAGGTACCGGAGGAGGTTTTCCTGGTATTCCTTTAGCGATACTTTTCCCGCAAACACATTTCCATTTAGTTGATTCCATTGGAAAAAAAATTAAAGTAGTCGGGGAGGTAGCTACGGCAATAGGCCTAAAAAATGTAGAGGTAAGTCATGCACGGGCGGAGCACATTGCTGATCGGTTTGACTTTGTAGTATCGCGCGCTGTAACGAAACTAAAAGATTTCTATCCTTGGGTGCATCGAAAATTTAATAAAGAGTCGAAAAATGCGTTGCCTAATGGAGTACTTTATTTAAAGGGTGGAGATTTGGGCGAGGAACTGAGAGAATCAGGTTTAAGAGATATTATTCAGGTTCCTATTCGAGACTATTTCTCTGAAGATTTTTTTGAAACAAAATATGTAATCTATTTTCCTGCACAATAGCCAATGTCTTTATTGCATCAAATTGCCTTGACTTGTATCCCTGATGTGGGGGATATCACTGCACGCCGCTTATTGAGTTACTGTGGTAGCCCGGAGGAAATATTTAAAGTGCCAAAATTCCAATTACAAAAGATACCAGGCATTGGTCCTAAAACGGCCAGTCGTATTGGTGATCCAGAGGCTTTTAGACGAGCAGAGCAGGAGCTAAAATTTATAGATCAACATCAAATCAAATCCTATTTCATCACTGAGGAATCCTATCCTGCACGTTTAAAAAATTGTGAAGATGCTCCCGTCTTGTTTTACTTCAAAGGGGAGGCCAATTTCAATACAGCCAAGGTGATCAGTATTGTGGGTACACGAAATGCGACCAATTATGGCAGAGATTTATGCAGGCAATTCATTGCCGATTTAAAAGTATATCAGCCTTTGGTAGTTAGTGGTTTAGCTTACGGGATCGATAGTATGGCACACCTAGAATGCCTAAAAAATGAGATTCCTACAATTGGTGTTTTAGGGCATGGTTTGGACCGAATTTATCCGGCGCAAAATCAATTTTTGGCAGAAAAGATGCTAAGTTGTGGTGGACTATTGAGTGAATTTACTTCTGGAACGCCCACCAGACCTGAAAATTTTCCCAAACGTAATCGCATTATTGCGGGTATTGCTGATATTACGATCGTGGTAGAGGCTAGTACCAAAGGAGGAGCTTTAATTACGGCAGGTATTGCTCGTTCTTATGATCGAGATGTGTTTGCATTTCCGGGCAGGATCAATGATGAGTATAGTGCAGGTTGTCATGAGTTGATTTTGATGAATCGGGCTGGGTTGATCACCAAAGCTTCAGATTTGGAATATTTATTATTGAATTGGACGGTTGATAAGCCGGTTATAGAGCAGCAGCCTTCAATAAGCTCGATGTTCAACTTGTCGGCCGATGAAAAACATATTGTAGATCTGTTAGAAGAAAAAGGCAAAATACCAATCGATGATTTGGTTTTGCTTTGTCATGATTTTCATACTAGTCTTCCTACGATTATGTTGGAACTAGAAATGAGAGGGATTATCGTTGCACTTCCTGGAAAACAATATGAGCTTGCTTAGTAGTACTTAAGTATTAGGCCGGCTCTCAGCTAAAACTAGTTTTACCTTCTCAATAATATCTTCTTCTGACAAATTATTCATGCAGGCAAAGTCCTTACGGTAGCAGGGCTTGTTGCCATAAACGGAGCAAGGTTGACAGTATAAATTAAGCAATACACAGTTTTCTAAAGTTTGACCAAAACCTACAAAGCCAGTATATGGATGAGTGGCGCCCCAAATAGAAACAGTTGGTACACCTTTTATTGAGGCCAAATGCATACCTGATGAATCCATACTGATCATTACATCTAGATTTGAGATTAAATCGAGTTCTTCTGCTAAGCTCAACTTGCCAATTACAGAAGTGATTAAGTGATGTTTAATTTCCCAGTTTTCAGCTAGATTTTTTTCATCAGTACCGCCGCCAAAAATAAATATATGATAACCACATTTGGCCAAATGAGTAATCACATGATACATTTTGTCTAGCGGGTATACTTTTTGGGGATGTTGGGCAAATGGGGAAACACCAATCCACGAAAGCTGATTTTTGGATCCACTGACAGCTAAAATTTGTTGACTTAATGGTTGTGGGCTTTTAATTAATTGTGGTTTTAACACTAATGTAAAGCCTATAGATCGCAATACGTCAGCATAGCGGTCGGTACTAGACTTTACTGGTGTTAAATCTTTGTTTTTGCGTCGAGTGAGGCATTTTTTCTCTGCTCTTCCTTTATGAATGGTTCGGGTTTTTACTCCGGTAAGCTTGAATAAGCCTGTTAAAATCTGACTGCGGATATTTTGATGTAAGTCTGCAACTCCATCTATTTGATAGCATTTTAGTTCATTAAATAATCGAAACAAACCTATTAATCCCTTATGCTTTTTATTTGGTTCAATAGGGTGGAAAGCATGGTAGTTAACTTGGTTAAAAAGAGGCTTAAATGCCGTTCGACTGACAATAATTAATTCGACATGTGGATTTTGAGCTATGAACTGTTGTAACACAGGCACCATCATGGCAACATCGCCCATGGCCGAAAATCGAAAAACTAAAAGTTTGTATTTGTCGGGCATTATTTAGGTTGTTTCTTATATAACACGGGATTTAAATTAGGGTCGTTGTACATTTTCATTTGTTTATACACCTTCATGTATTTGTCTCCGGATTCGATAGCTGTTATTAATTCGTCGATACTTTGGGAGAGGTCTTTTTGTTGTTCTATTAAGATATTTAATTTGTTTAAGCACTGTAAGCGATGTTCTTGGCTGGCTTCAGTTCGATTGGCCTCTTCATCCATATGAAATATCTTTAGGGCCAAAATAGATAAGCGATCAATGGCCCAAGCGGGGCTTTCGGTATTGATTGTAGCGTTTATCTGTGGTTTTACATTTTTGAATTTTTCTAGAAAATAGCTATCAATAAATTCTACGAGGTCTGTTCTTTGTTGATTTGATGTATCAATTTTTCTTTTATATACCAAGGCAATGGTTGGATTGATATTTGGTTCGCGTATTTCATCTTCCATGTGCCACTGAACAGTATCAATCCAATTTTTAGCGTATAATAAATGTTCTAAAGAATCGGTAGAATATGGGTTTTTAAATTCTTGATCAATAAGATTGAGTTGGTGGTAATCTTGAATTGCTTTTTTAAAAATAGTATTGCAAAGGGTGCTTATAGTCATATTAAGTTCAATTGATTTTTTTTCGATTTGTAAAAAATGCGCTTATTTCTTTTAATGATTTAGTATTTAAACAATTTGTAGCAGATACTCCTCCTTTACGGGCTACTAAAATGCCGTAACGCATGTCGAATAAACCAGTAGTACGATGTGCATCAGGGTTGATGGATAGTATGACACCTTTTTCTATCGCATACTGATGCCATCGCCAGTCTAGGTCTAGGCGTAATGGATTGGCATTAATCTCAATAACTACTTGATTGGCCGCACAGGCATCAATTACTTTCTGGTGATTAATTGGATAAGCACTTCTGGAGAGTAATAGCCTCCCTGTGAGATGTCCTAAAATAGTTGTGTAGGGATTTTCTATGGCTTTGATGAGTCGCTCGGTTGCTTTTTGTTCATCCATTTTTAGGACGGAGTGGATGGAGGCCACTACAAAATCGAATGTTTGAAGTATCTCATCGGCGTAGTCCAAAGAGCCATCAAATAGAATATCCGATTCGATACCCTTGAAAATATGGAAAGGTGCGAGTTTTTTATTGAGCGCATCGATTTCTTGATGCTGGGCTTTCACCCTAATTTCACTTAATCCATTGGCGTAGAATGCAGATTTGGAATGGTCGCAGATACCCAAATAGCTTAATTTGAGCTCATCGCGGCAGAAAAGAGCCATTTCCTCTAGTGTGTGTACACCATCACTCCAAGTGCTGTGGTTGTGTAATGAGCCTTGCAGGTCTTTAAGCTCGATCAAATTATGTTTGTTGGTTCGCCTAGCAATCGTGATTTCGTTAAGGCCTTCTCGTAATTCAGGCTCAATGAATGGAAGTCCCACCAGGTGATAAATTTCTTCTTCGGTTTTCCCAGTATGTGTTTTTCCTGTGAGTAGTTGGTTAAGGTTTTTTACATGGGTTTCATTACCTGTATGTAGAATTAGATTCCAGCCTAGCTGGGATGCCGAGCAATGGATGATTGTAATCTTTAATCCATTTGCACTCTTGGTCTCTAGCTTTGAATCACTTTGAGTAATGATATTTAAATCAATATTTTTTAGTTGATCCACAACTAGGGGGCTAGAAGGGTTGGTTGTCAAAATAGTGAGAGAGTCAATAATTTCACATCGACGACGATAATCCCCGACTAAGAATACGGAGGCCTTCGGCCAGACTTCCTGAAGTTTGATGATTAATGCTTCTGCAAAAGGTTCAATTTTTGCATATAAGAAATACCCACTATTGGCTATTCGGAATTCAATGGCCTTTTTAATGGTTTCTTGAGTTTTTAAGCCAAACCCTTTTGCTTCAATTAGTCGATTTTCGTTGCAGGCGTAATAGAGTTCTCCACAGTTTTCGATTGCTAAATCTTTCCAAATGGTATAGATTTTTTTTGGCCCAATTCCCTTGATCTGGAGCATTTCGATAATGCCTTCAGGGGTTTTTTTGATTAACTCGTCGAGTTCTTTTAGATGCTTAGTTTGTACTAGTTCGAGGACTTTAGTAGCTATACTTTTACCTAGCCCTGCTATTTGATCAATTTCGTTTAAACTTTTATTAGAAATACTAAAGGGTAGTTTATCAATTTGAAATGCAGCATTGGCTACTGATTTTATTTTGAAAGGGTTCTCCTGATGTAGTTCCATAAGTTGACTTAACAGTCGCAGTGTTTGAGCGATTTCTTTGTTTTCCATCTTCCATTTTCTTTCTCTTCAAAAATAGTAATCCCAGTGATGAAATAATCTTGTCAAAAAATAATGCTTAATAAGTGTTAAAAATCAGATAGTTTTTGATTTAAATTTTACTTTTTGTAAAAATTATTTAACTTATAGTTAAATATTATTCATTGATTATTCACTTAAAAACAGAATTATTATGAACAAAAAACTTATTATTATCGGATTTTTTACAATTGTTCTGTTTTCTTGCAAAAAGGATCAGAACAATATCCCAACATCGGTTATAACTGGGAAGAAGCAAAATTCATCAGAATTAAGCAGTATTCATACTTGTTCCGCTAGGAGCTATTCACTGGAAAATGAGGGTCCATCTACTTCTGCAGTTGGAAAGAAGGTCAATTTTTGGAATAACAACTCGAAAGGACCAATTGTTTTGCATGTTAAGTTTTTAGATGATTTAGCGAGTGATTTTATTCGTTCAAAGATTCAAGAAAAAGCCAAAAAGTGGGAAAAATATGCAAATTTTCGCATCGACTTTGTAGGCGCTGATCAGCCAGCTGAGATAAGAATAACATGTGACTCTACAAGTGGTTCATGGTCATATGTTGGAAAAGAAAATTTGAGTATTCCATCTAATGAGGCGACCATGAATTATGGTTGGTTTACCGATGCTACTGAGGACAGTGAGTTTTCGAGGGTTGTGGTACATGAATTTGGACATGCATTAGGTTTAGAACATGAGCAGAGTAGTCCTCTATCTAATATCAAATGGAATAAACCCTATGTTTACGCATATTATCAACGTACGAATGGTTGGTCACATGAAATGGTAGATCAAAATGTTTTTTATAAGTTATCTACTTCTGGAACCGTTTATTCGGCTTACGATACAAAATCTATTATGCATTATCCCGTTCCTAAAGAGTTTACTCTCGATGGTAGGACTGTTGGATGGAATACAGACTTGTCTGCAGCTGATAAAAGTTTTATAAATAAAATATATCCATTTCCAAAGAAAGGATAACATATATAAACATTAAAAAGGGCGCTAACTCAAAAATTTAGCGCCCTTTTTAATGTTTATATTATTACGTTATATATAATATTTATATCCAAAGCTTCAAGTAAGGCATTTTAGTATATCAGAGTAAAAAAAGGTTTCATAGTGTGTACAGATGGTACTTGGAAATTTCTAAAGGGCCTTGGGATAGCCCAATTTTGCCCTTAAGGATAATTTCTGGTTAGATAAAAGCTAGCTGGCTTATTCTAAAATGGATAAAGTGTTTGTATAAACGTAATATCACCAGCAGATAACTCTAAATTTTCTTTTATGTCCTTTCCATCTTTAGTCATAGAACCAGGGAACCCATAGTGCATAATTGATAATGGATCATATGTCTTATGGTGAAAATAACCTGTTTCTAGATCTCTTGGCATTTGATCTATGCCGTCTAATTGACTAATATTCACTTTACTGTCGGGATGGCAATGTTCGTGATCTAAACCCAGTACATGTCCAAATTCATGAAGTGCAGTAGCACGAAAACTGTTATTAGACTGTCCAAATCGATACCTCAATTTCATATTAGGTTTGTCTTGATCATCGATATATCTGTTATAAGAACCAGTTGGTAAGTCATCCCTAAAAACAAAAAAATCTAGTATGATTCTTACATCAGCATCTTTATCATTATCTATAAATTCAAATTTTATATTGGCGTGTTTCTCCCAGGCCTCTGTACTCTCTTTAACTAATTGTTTTAATATAAGCACTTGCTCATTTTTAAACCACTCGTTTTTAGAATCGGTATCTATATACTTTATTCGTATGATAGAGCCATTAGGTAAGATGTGGTCTTTTAATGCAATCCCACTTATTCTTCCCTCCGCTTTTATAGTTGGCGAATTTAATTGTGTTGATATATCGTCTTTTTTACAAGATGTAATCGATATAAGTAAGGTAAATAAGGCTAAGATATTTGTTAGTATTAATTTCATTTTGCAAAAAAATTAAAAAATGATTGCAAATGTATTAAAAATATATTATTGATCATATTTTTTTGGTTATTTTTTTAATTGATTAATAGTCTATTATTTCTGTGATAGATAGCCAATTTGATAGCAATCCAGTGATTTAAGACCTTTTAGAGAAGGCCGTATTCCTCCTGACTAGTCTCTTGCATACACTTATAAGCCAGGTATTAACTCCTTCGATAGTTTTAGCGAACTCTTTTCCGATGAGATGTTTGGCTTTAGTAAATACTTCTTTGAAAGCCTACCACTTGCTAGTGCATCAACAATCGATTTGAACTTCTTTTAAGCGCTTGTATAGCTCTCGGACGGTTTTTCTACTGCGTTTACCCAAGGTTAACTGCAAGTATTTTTCGGCTGTATTTACAATAAGCATATAAGATCCAAACCTTCTTTTTCTTGCTTTTAACGAAGCTATAGATCTCATCTACTTCTACTTGGTGATAGTGGTTATGCCGGGGAGTCCAACATAAATCTTTGAACGATAAAAGTAAATGAAGAACACAACCAGTACACTATATGTAGCGCTCGGCTAACTTCCCGAATCCCTGCGCAGTTAATCAACATATCTCTCGCCATTAATCGAATCTTAGGGTCTGAAACTCGGTATTTGTATGCATGCTGGTAGCATTTTTTACAATTCTTACAACGATAGACCTGTGCTCCGTTTCGTTTTTATCCATTTTTTACCACTTTTGAGCCCTGGCAGTGAGGGCATACTGATTTTTCTGTGTTTAGTTGCATGAACGAAAGCTAGTGCCTTCCTGCCTTTTTTATACAAGGATATCAATCATTGCGATACATAGCCCAGCCATACTACTACCATCCAGGGGCAAGGGTTAGCCCAAATATTCCAAAGTTCACATCACTTCGTTGAAATGGAATAGCGTAATAAGGTTCTATTACAAAAACACCAAATAGATTGACACGTAAGGACAGTCCAACACTCATTGCTGGAACTCTTTCGTATACAACAGATAGGGCATTGGGATTAGTAGGAGTTGGAGCAGGAGTAGTACTAACAATATCAGGTTGCGATTTGAATGCAATTTTGGAATCACTATAGTAGGCTAGCCCCATATCGAAGAAAGCATTTAAGTCTGTGTAAAAGAATTTAGAGTCAATCAGTGATAATCTTTTTGGTCCTGTAAATGGCAAACGTACTTCAAAATTTGCTACTGCAATATGTGATCCTGTTAACTGATTGATATTGAATCCACTGTTTGTGCTTCCATTGTTTACAAATGAGTTAGGGTTATAGCCTCGGATGTAGTAATCGTAGCCTACATATAGTGGATAGAGTTTTTTTTCGTCGGTACCAAATCGACCATAACTATATAATCTGCTTGCTAAAGTAATAGGTTTTAAACGTACATAACGACGCATATCAATAGTTAGAGCCCCTAGATGATAATCACCTAAGTACATATCAGCGCCAAATCGATATCTGTAACCATTTAGTGGTGCGGTAATTCCCCAGAATGAATTATCTCCTATAAAGGCATTTCCTACTTGATAAACACTAAACGGGTTGAGATAGGTACCGTAAGATTGTGTTATTTGATCAGAAGATAATTTTTCATGCTTTGTTCCAAGACCAGCTCCTATGCTTTGAGTAGTGGGATCGTACTGGTAGTAGTTGTCATATCGATCAACGCGGTAGCTATATCGAGAAAATCCTGTACTCACTTCATATCTATTAATACGTGAGAATGGGTAAGCAGCGAATAAACTAAATTGATCAATAAACGTACGGATAAGGTCATACTTTTCATTGTAAACAGGATTAGGGCCTCCGTTAGGATCAGGGTCAATAGAGCTCGATAGCGCTGCAGATATATAAGGAACATGAGAAACTGCTACACCCCAATCTATTCGATTTTTTTGATGGGTATAAGCTGCTTGCGCACCAAAATCATAGAGTTGTCCATTTAGTGCTAAAGCTGCAAATATTTGATTTTGTCCCGTAATGTCACTAAAAATTCCTTGAATACCACTGGCTAGTCCTGCTGTTGTACCATATCCACCAACAGATAAACCAACACCGACACCCGTGCTATAGATTTCGTCTAGCTTAAATTTGGGTCGGTAAGGTATTGTTTGAATGCTGGAGAGGGGTATTTTTTCAAATTGACTGAAATGCCCTAGGTTGGGATTGATAATATTTACACCAGTAGATTTAGTAGGGGGTAATATTGCTGCATCTAAGTTGACGTCTTGTGGATCAACAGGTTTTGCAGTGAATTCGGCTACTTTTGCATTGTAGATAGTGTACTTTTGCGCCTGATAATAGGAATAAAGAATATCATCATTTTTCGAAATACTTAAAGCAGGTGAAAACTCAGTGATTCCACTGATACCTGTAAAGTAGTTAGTCAGCTGTTCAACCTTTTCTGTTGAAATAGTATATCGGTATAAATTGCGGAATCCATCTCGATTAGATAGGAAATAGATTTTTTGATCATCAGCTGAAAACTGTGGATTGAGGTTATTGGCTCCATTGAATATGGAAATATTGTCAATAGATTTGTTTTTCAGATCTAGAACAGCCAAGTTAAAAGGAATATTGACACCCTTTGCACTATGATTGAGTGATAGACGATCACTACTAAATACAATTTTTTGTCCATCATTTGAGAAACTAGGCTGATAGTCGGAATACACATCATTGGTCAGCTGAGCAACCCCTTGTGTATTTATATTATATAAGAAGAGATCACTTTTGCCTTCTTTTAAACCCGAAAAGGCAATACTGCTTCCATCCGGTGACCAGGTTAGATTACTGAATTCCTCTACCTCACCCATTGATTTCATGCTGATGGTTTTGCCCGTTGAGGCATCAATGGTAACAAGCTGATTTCTGCCAGAGCTGTATGTGCTAAATGCAAAACGCTTGCTATCAGGAGACCAGGCTCCTGCAGATTCAATGAAATTAAACTCATCAATATGTGAATTTCTTGCTTTGCTAGTTAGTTTACGTAAGATTTTACCAGTTTTTGCATCAGCAAGAAAAAGATCAATACTCAAAAGATCTTTTTCCGAAAGAAAGGCTACATATTGTCCATCAGGTGAAATTGCAGGTGCTACATTATAATGTTCTCCTCCATTTTTGTTATCGATGATACGTTTGCCAATAAGCACTTGAGCTGTATCCTTAACATATGGTTTATAGGTATTTTCAATACTTGCTTTCCAAAGATTTGAGAATGTTTTTTCGTCATAACCAAAAGTGTATTGCAAAGCTTTTTCGTAGCCATATTGGGCTGCTTGTTTAAAAAATGGAACGATGACAGTGTCTCCATAGGTAGAACCAACGTAAGACCAGAAAGCCTGTCCATAACGGTAAGGAAAGTATTTGTTGCTATTTGTTAATTGCTGGAGTGTGGGGATATCTTTACTCAAAAAGGCATCACGCATCCACATACCAGTATAAGCATCGACTTTACCTATAGAAAGATATTCTGCCATACCTTCGATCATCCAAAGAGGGATTCTATTGATGTTTTCTAATTTGGTGGAGTCACCTTCAAGTAAAAGATGATACTGAAATGCGTGAACTAACTCGTGTCCAATGACATGTCGAGTTTGTTGGTTTAATTGCGTGATAGGCATTACTACTCTGTTTTTCATCCCTTCTGTAACACCACCAGTACCTACGCCTATATCGCCTTGTATGGCTGTTGTTTGTTGAAAATCTGGGCTATTGGCATACAATATGATTGGATTCCTTTTAGTAAATGTGTCTCTGAATACTTGTTGGTGCAGGCTATACCATACTTCGGCTTCTTGTATAAACCGCTGTACAAGTTCTTCGTTTCGTAGATAGTAATAGAGTTCAAAGTGAGGTGTTTGATAGACCTTAAAATTGAGTTTTTTATAACGCACCTTGTTTTGCCCAAAATATTGTGCACTTGCAGGTACGATGCTGCTGAGGAAAATAGTTAGTGTAAGCGAAAGGATAAACCACGAGGATGATTTAGGTCTAAGCATATAATTGTTCTTCATTTATATCGATATATAAAACGTACAAATACATTGTGATTAGTACGGGTTTGTCTTGATTTAGATGTGAGTCATTATCTGGTTGATGTAAAGGTAAAAGATCAGCATATTTATCCCATGTTTCAAAGAATTAAAAGTAGACCATTACGGTACTTTGTTATCGTCATTTACAGTATTATTATTTTGTTGTGTGCCATCCAACTCAATTTTTTGTGGCTATTTGGTTATTCACCAACCATGAAGGATATTGAGGATCCAAATATGCGAGTAGCATCTGAAGTATATACTTCAGATGGGGTGCTGATTGGCAAATATTATAAAGAAAATCGAACTCCAGTTACATTTAGTGAAATTTCGCCAAGTGTAATTGATGCACTTGTAGCCACAGAAGACACACGTTTCTTTGCGCATGGTGGCATTGATTTACGTTCTGTTTTCTCGAGTATGCTTTCTACCGTGCAAGGAGATAAACGTGGGGCTAGTACCATTACGCAGCAACTAGCTAAAAACCTATACAGCACGCGTCATCAAAAATCTCAGGGTTTAATTAAGTATGTTCCGGGCATACGTACCTTGATTTACAAGCTGAAGGAATGGATTACTGCTTACGAATTGGAGTGGTATTATTCGAAGCAAGATATCTTGACTTTATATCTTAATACAGTTCCCTTTGGAAATAATACCTATGGAATTAAAACAGCAGCCAAGCATTACTTTAGTAAAGAAACGAGCAGGTTGCAAATAGAAGAGTCAGCTACTCTGGTTGGAATGCTAAAAGCCACTACGACTTATAACCCAATAAAAAATCCAGAAAAGTCTCGGGAACGTAGAAATACGGTGCTTGCTCAGCTACATAAGTATAAGTATATAAGTGCATCAGAGTTAGAAAGATTGAGTAAACTTCCATTGATACTAAAGTTATCTGAATTAAATGAGGCTAATCGTGGAGGATCTTATTTGCGTTCAGCTGTGGCTAAATATCTTGAAAAATGGTGTCAGGAGAATGATTATGATTTGTATTCAGATGGACTTAAGATTTATACCACAATTGATTCAAAGCTTCAAAAATATGCTGAAGAAGCAGTTGCTGAGCAGATGAAAGTTTTGCAAACACGTTTTCAAAATGTTTGGGGGAGTCAGAATCCTTGGTATACATCGGATGGTGTGGAGATCTTAAATTTTGCTGAAAAGGCGGTACAGCGATTGCCATATTATGCGGCACTTAAAGCCAGGTATCATGCTCATCCAGATTCGATCAATATTTATTTAAATAGACCCAAAAAAATGAATGTTTTTTCATGGGATGGTGATAAAGAAGTGTATTTCTCTACGCTTGACTCGATCAAATACTATGCGAAAATATTAAATGTCGGTATGATGACACTTGATCCTTTTAATGGACATATCAAAGTTTGGATTGGTGGAATTAATCATCGCTATTTTGAATATGATCATGTGAATCAAGCGAAACGGCAAGCGGGGTCTACTTTTAAACCTTTTGTGTATTTAACTGCTTTAGAACAGGGGATGAGTCCTTGTGACACTTTTACGGATAGACCTGTGAAAATAGCTTATACTGATAAAGGAAAGACGGAGTATTGGGAACCCAAGAATGCGAGCTTTACGTTTTCAGGGCTTGAGATGTCCTTGCGCCTAGCAATGGGTAGATCTGTGAATTCGATTACGGCACAGTTGACGGAGAAAGTGGGTTGGGATAATGTAGTTAAGTACGCTCATTTATGTGGTATTGAGAGCCCGCTGAAGTCAGTTCCGTCAGTGGGTTTGGGTTCGAACGATGTATCAGTGTTTGAAATGGTCCGGGCTTATGGTAGTTTTCTAAATACAGGACTGAAAACAGATCCTATTCTTGTGGAGCGTATCACCGATCGTGATCAAAATATTCTTGCTCAGTTTAAGGCAAAGCAGAAGCGCTTGTTGACTAAGGAAATAGCTTGGTTGATGCTGTATATGCTTCGTGGAGGGATGGAGGAGCCTGGAGGAACTTCACAGGCTTTATGGGCCTGGGATTTATGGAAAAATAATAATCAGATTGGTGGTAAAACGGGTACCTCATCTGACTATGTAGATGGGTGGTATATGGGGCTTACTAAGAATTTGGTTACAGGCATTTGGGTGGGGTGTGATGAACGCAGTGCTCATTTTAAAAACTCCGAAACTGGTGAAGGTTCGCGTACAGCCTTGCCTATTTTTGGCAAGTTTATGGAAAAGGTATATCGTGATCCTTCTACAAAGATTACACAAGGCCTTTTCCCAAAACCAGAGGTGCCAATAACTCGAAAGTATCAATGTCCAACACCTCGCTTACGGTTAGATTCGGTGGGGGTAGATAGTTTATCTGTCGACTCTATAGGTATTCATAGGGCTACAATTGATACTGGAAGAGTAGCCGGATCGGATTGAGATTGCTTTTAAAGCTTATTTGTTGATTTTATTCTTTTTCTAGCTTATTTGGAATAATGAGTACTGGACATATTGCATGACGAACAACCCCTTCAGCCACGCTTCCTGAAATAAGATGATCGAATCCAACCCGGCCATGGGTGCCAAGGATGATAAAGTCTGCCCCACATTCTTTGGCCGTGTTTAAGATTTCATCTTTAGGCTTTCCAACCTTGGTATAGATGTGTAGCGGTATTTCTTTGCCCCATGTTTTTTGGATATATGAGAATAGTTTCTTGTTAGCGTCCTCTTGGGCTTGCATAACTTCCATCACCATGGTTGATGATTCGGTCGACAAAGGATCGATCATAAATGGGGTTGCCAAAGGTAATTCGTTGATATGGACCACAGCTAGTTCTGAATTCATCTTCCCGGCCATGTAGACACCATAATCAATCAGATGATCGGAATATGAACTACCGTCTATGGCAATTAAAATTTTGTGGATGGTCTTATCTTTTTTTGCTTTCATGAGTTTTGTGATACTAAATATGGTATCCGATTATTTGCCCTAAAATTGCTTTATTTGCCCTTATGAATCAAGTACTTGGGCTAATAAATTTATCGCTTGTTCCTTTGAGAGCTAAACCAACTCATGGAAGTGAAATGGTTTCTCAATTGCTTTTTGGAGATTGTTTGGAAGTTTTGGATACAGAAAGTCATTGGGCTTATGTTCGGACATTTTTTGACGATTATGAAGGTTGGATTGATCAAAAACAGTTCGTTGAAATTGATCCCGTTACACGGGATCAATTTGTGAATACTAAATGGGTTTTAGGGCTATCGGTAAAACATCCTGTGGTCAATCTTCATACGAATCAGATTTTGTACTTGGTTCCTGGGAGTAGTATACCTGATTTAGTGAGTGGGCAGTTTGGAATCAATGGGATTTCTTATGAGGTACAGTCGCCAGTGATCTGGGCGGTTCCTCCCGAAGATGGGTTAGCTCTTGTGACTGCAGCTCAGTTTTATCTGAATACTCCTTATTTGTGGGGAGGTCGTTCGCCTTTTGGGGTAGATTGTTCTGGATTTTCACAACTCGTTTTCAAGCAATTTGGAATTTGGCTAAAACGAGATACATATCTTCAAGCGGAGCAGGGTGCACTGGTTGATTTTTTAGCGGAAGCTAGGGCAGGTGATCTTGCATTTTTTGACAATGAACAAGGGCGAATTATCCATGTGGGTATAATGGTTAATAATCATCAGATTATACATGCTTCTGGTAGCGTAAAGATAGATCCAATCGATAATCAGGGAATATTTAGTGAAGATTTGCAGCGTTATACGCATAAGTTACGCATCATAAAAAGAATCATCAATTGAGGTTGATTTTGAGCTTGGTAAAGTAAAACCTACTAATCCAATTGAATATCCCAAATGATCACAGATCGATCATCACTTACAGAAATTAGGTTTGAGGTGATTGGATCCCAAGTTAGCTTATTGATGGATAAGTGATGACCTGCATATCCTTTATTTATACTGATTACTTTTTTTAAATTAAAATCGACACTATCCCATATTTTGATGCTTTTATCTCGACTAGCAGTTGCGAAATAAGGCTTCTGTGGATGAAAAGCAATACTATAAAGGGCGAAAAGATGAGCATTGATACTCTTTTTGAGCGAAAAATCGGCAGTATCCCAAATTTTTAGGGTAGCATCTCGACTACCTGATAGTAGATATTTCCCATCTGGAGAGAACTGTAATGAAGATATGGGTAGGGTATGCCCATTGAGCACCTCTAAAAGATGATAGTCTGATAAATTATAAATGCGAATGAGCTGATCTTTGCCCCCAAAAGCAATTTTATTTTCACTTGGATCAATAGCCATGGTTCGGATGCCTTCTGTTGAAATACCAAATTGTTGAAGCAATGGATAAGAGCCAGATTTTGTATCGGTTGTCTGAAAGTCCCATACGGAGGCGGTCCCATCTGCTGAACAGGCGATCCACTCGTTTTTAGAAGCAACGGATTGAATATCAAAAATTGCTAACTGATGATGTTGCCAGTTAGCTGTAATACATTGTTGCTCAAAATCAAAGACGCTAATTTGTCCGTTGCGTTGGCCAGCGATGAGAATAGGAGCTGAAACGGGTGCATGCAAGGCATATACAGATGACTGAACAGGAAAAAGTATTTTAATGAAGGCTTGTTTCGGTATACTCCATTCTACTACGCCCCGATCATGGCCCGCAGTAAAAAGTATACCTGATTTTTGTGAACATACTGCGGTATAAATTGGATTTTGATGACCTAATAGGGTAGCAATAGGCTGTATCTGAATCATGGAAGCAGGTGTTTGAACGTAACGATGGAGTAGCAAATCTGGAATAGACACTTTATGCAGGTAAATGATTGATAATTTATGAGCGGGTCTAAAGTTTGTTTAAAAAAATCTAGGCCGGCTCATGATGTCTTTCTTCTAAATTTTTTGCTATGGTCTTCAGGTCGACATTTTTTTCTTTAAGTAGTACCAACAGATGAAAAAGAAGATCAGAAGCCTCATTAATGAAATCTTTTGGAGTTTCATTTAAAGCGGCTATAACTGTTTCTACGCCTTCCTCCCCAACCTTCTGAGCAATTTTGTTAAGCCCTTTTTTTCGTAAATGATTCACATAAGAGTTCGTTTCGGGATTGGTATAACGATCTTCAATAATCTGTTCCAATTTGAAGATGAAATTATGGTTATATCGTGTGTTGAAACAGCTTCTTATACCTGTATGGCAGGTTGGCCCCTTAGATTTTGCTAGAATGAGCAGGGTATCCTGATCACAGTCGACATGGATGGAGTTTACAATTAAATAATGACCACTTTGTTCGCCCTTAGTCCATAGACGATTTTTGGAACGTGAAAAGAAAGTAATCTGCTTGCTAGAACAAGTTTGTTTATAGGCTTCTTCATTCATATAGCCGAGCATGAGTACTTCGAGTGTTTGTTCATCCTGAATGATCACAGGAACTAATCCATCACCTTTTTTGAAATTTATTTCCATTTCTCTGCAATTTAATAAGAACCTTTTTTGGGAAAGAGAAGACAACGAGGAATACTCCTATCTCACTTCGATCTGATGTGCTCGTAATTTGTTTTTCAGTTGGGGTATAGCGATTGTTCCATAGTGAAATACTGATGCTGCTAGTGCTGCAGCCACATTGCTTTGTTGAAAAACATCAATGAAATGTTGCTCATTTCCAGCACCTCCAGAAGCAATTAGGGGAATCGAGATACTATTATTTACTTTTTTAAGTAGGGCGCAATCAAATCCCGTTTTGGTTCCGTCATGATCCATCGATGTGAGCAGGATTTCACCTGCACCACGTGCTTCGGCTTCTTTGATCCAATCTTCTGTTTGGACTTCAGTAGCAATTTGTCCCCCGCTTAGGTGGACTAGGTTGAGGTTGTTTACTTGTTTGGTGTCGATGGCAACTACAACAAATTGCTTTCCGAATGCAGAAGCAAGTTGTTCGATCAGCACTGGGCTTTTAACTGCAGCTGAATTAATTGATATTTTATCTGCACCAGCATTTAAAAGTAGGTCGGCATCAGCAATTGAATGAATTCCACCACCAATGGTAAAGGGAATATTAATTTGTCTGGCTACGGATTTGACAAGCTCAATAATGGTCTTTCGGTGCTCGTGAGTGGCGGTAATATCCAGAAAAACGAGTTCATCAGCACCTTGTCTGGAGTATTCCCATGCTAACTCAACCGGGTCGCCAGCATCTTGTAAAGACACAAAGTTGACTCCTTTGACAGTACGACCATCTTTGACATCCAGACACGGAATAATTCGCTTAGCTAACATTTAAAAACTAATTAACGCTTTCAAATTCCAGTCTTTGATTTGCTCAATGGCAATGCGCTCTTCGTAGATGGCTTTTCCAACCACACAGGATTCTACTTTTATTTTTTGTAAAGCTTCAATATCAGCCATGGAACTGATACCCCCAGAGGCAATTAGCTTAATAAAAGGAGAGTGATTTAAGAGTTTTTTGTAAAGATTTACGCCTGCACCGCCTAGCTTGCCATCTTTATCAATATCGGTGCATAAAAATCGGAAAAATCCCAGAGAAAGACAGTTATTGATATAATCTTTTAATTTAATTGTTGAACTCTCCATCCATCCCGAATATTTAATTACTTCATTTAATACATCAATGGCAATGACGACTTGGTCAGAGCATTTATCCTTACCACAAATCTCTTTGCTTAGATTGGGAAGAAAATCGGCATCAGTGATGGCTTGGGTGCCTACGATGACACGGTGAATGCCTGAATCGATAAGCTCTTTAACCTTATCAATGCTACGAACACCACCACCATACTGTACCTTCATATCTGTTTTTCGAATGATGTCAAATACAAATTTTTGATTGCTAAAGTCGCCCTTGGCCCCATTGAGGTCAATAATATGAATGAACTCGGTGCCTTTGTGTTGGTACTTTTCTATCATTTCTTCAAGACTCACGTCGTAAAATGTGGCTTGTTCATAGTTACCTTTACGTAAGCGAACTACTTTCCCATTTAGAATATCAATAGCTGGTATGATGTACATCGTATTAAATGCTTTATTTCGCGAAATTGATTAATAATTGTTCCCCTGCCTGGCCTGACTTTTCGGGGTGAAATTGCACCCCACAGAAGTTGTTTTTTTGAATGATGCTAGAAAATTTAATCCCATATTCAGTCGAGGCGGTCGTAAAATTAGAACTAAATTCTACAAAGTAGGAATGTACAAAGTAAAAGTATTCCTCGTCCTTAATTTGATCCAATAGGTAGTGCCTTTTTTCAATAGCCACTTTATTCCAACCCATGTGAGGGATTTTATTTGTTAAAGCTGGATCAAAATGTTGTGTTTTTAGTGGAATAATCCCAGTAAGCAGCGTATTTCCCTCTTCTGAAAAATTAGTTAATAATTGCATGCCCAGGCAAATACCCAAGACAGGTTTTTGAGTGGCTTGAATCATAGGAATAAGTCCAGTGTTTGTCAGTTTAGCCATTGCTGGGCTGGCATGTCCTACACCCGGAATAATGTAGCGATCATATTGATCAAAGTCAACATCTTGATTGATGATGCCATAGCGAAGCTTCAATCGCTCTAGGGCCGCGCTTAGTGAGAAAATATTGCCTGCTCCGTAATAAATAATGCCAATCATAAAATGCCCTTTGTGCTTGGTAATACTGCTCCTGTAATCTGGATCGCTTGTTTGATACTTTTTGCGAGTGCTTTGAAGCTGGCTTCCACCTTGTGATGGGTGTTTGTTCCATCCAAAATCTTCAGATGAAGGTTCATTCCCGCATGTTCTGAGAAAGATTTCATCCAGTGTTCCAATAATTCTGTTGGAAAATCGCCTACATATTCACGGTCAAACTTCCCTTCGAAAATGAAATAAGCCCGATCCGAAAAATCAATCGCACATTGGACCAGGGCTTCATCCATGGGAAGTAAGAAGCCATAGCGTTCAATACCTCGTTTGTCTCCAAGGGCTTGCTTGAATGCTTTTCCTAGAGTAATCGCACTATCTTCAATGGTATGGTGTTCATCAATTTCTAAGTCTCCTTTTACTGTTAATGATAGGTCAATACCGGAATGTTTAGCCAATTGATCTAACATATGATCATAAAACTTTAATCCAGTATCTATTTGGTGCTTTCCATTCCCATCGAGGTTTAGCCTGAGTTGAATTTTGGTTTCATTTGTGTTTCGTTCCAGCTCAACAAGCCGGTCTTGCTGGTTTGTTAAGTGTTCAACAATAGTTGGCCAATGTGCACTTGTAAATGTGGCTTTAGTGTCTTTTTTTAGGGCGTAACGAATGGATTTACAGCCTAAATTCTTTGCCAATTGTACGTCCGTGTCTCGATCGCCTATGGTATACGAATGTTGGAGGTTAATTAAATTCGATATCAAATAGGGTGTTAATAAACCTGTATTTGGCTTTCTATTGGGACTGTTTTCGTGTGGAAAAGAATTGTCAATGAAGATTTCAGTGAAATGAATTCCCTCATTTTTTAGGATCGTTAGCATTTTTTGCTGAGGCTTTTGAAAGTCTTCCTCAGGGAAACTGTCTGTACCACGCCCATCTTGATTGCTCACCATGACCAATTCATAACCAAAATCCTGTAGTCTTTTTAGAGATGAAATGGCATAGGGCAAAAACTCAAGCTTTTCCAAGCTATCTACTTGCTGGTCTGGTACAGGTTCAACAATAATGGTCCCATCCCGATCGATAAAAAGAACCTTCTTCATTTCTGGTTTGTATTGTGCCAATGCTGATCTCGTGATATATGGGTCAGCGGTATCAATGAGTCAATTGATCTTGCATTTAAAATGAGTTAAATGCAGGGTTAAATTTCAAATGTACTAAAAAGGACCTAGAATGTCTAAAAATGCGCTAGAAGACGCGTTGACCTGCAGGGCAGAGTGTTTGAAAACCTTATCTTTGCCGATCACATGAAGCAGATACGTAACTTTTGCATTATAGCCCATATTGATCACGGAAAGAGTACGCTGGCCGATCGATTATTAGAATATACCCATACTATCACTGCGCGTGAAGCACAGGCTCAGCTATTAGACGATATGGACTTGGAACGTGAGCGAGGAATCACGATAAAAAGCCATGCCATTCAAATGGATTATGAGTTGGATGGGAGAAAATATATTTTAAATCTGATTGATACACCAGGCCACGTCGACTTTTCGTACGAGGTTTCACGGTCTATTGCTGCCTGTGAAGGGGCTTTGCTCATTGTGGATGCCTCACAAGGAATTCAGGCGCAGACTATTTCTAATTTGTATCTGGCGCTTGAACATGACCTAGAAATTATTCCTATTCTCAATAAAATGGATCTTCCTGGGGCGATGCCTGAAGAAGTAAAGGATCAGATCGTGGAACTAATCGGTTGTAAGCGAGATGAAATTATTCCCGCTTCGGGAAAGACTGGTATGGGGGTAGATGATATTTTGAGAGCAATTGTCGATCGTATTCCATCCCCTGTTGGAAATCCAGAAGGGGAGCTACAAGCGCTTATTTTTGATTCGGTGTTTAATTCTTTCAGAGGAATTGTTGCTTATTTCAAAGTTGTAAATGGAGAAATTCGCAAAGGTGATCAAGTGAAGTTTGTAGCAACGGGCAAAGAATACATTGCTGAAGAAGTTGGTACGCTCAAGCTCACTCAAAAACCAAAAGATGTGATCAAGACGGGCGATGTGGGGTATATTATCTCAGGAATCAAGGAGGCGCGTGAAGTTAAAGTAGGAGATACTATTACGCATAAAGATCGCCCTAGTCAGGAGGCCATTCAGGGTTTTGAAGAGGTAAAACCGATGGTATTTGCAGGTATTTACCCAGTAGATACTGAAGATTATGAGGAGTTGCGTGAAAGTATGCATAAACTGCAGCTAAACGACGCTTCCATCGTTTTCGAACCGGAATCATCTGCAGCTTTGGGGTTTGGATTTCGTTGTGGCTTTCTTGGGATGCTTCACATGGAAATTATCCAGGAGCGTTTAGAGCGTGAGTTTGACATGACCGTTATCACAACGGTTCCCAATGTGTCCTACAAAGCCTTTACTTCTAAGGGTGAAGAAATTGCGGTAAATAACCCGTCTGATTTGCCCGACCCAAGTAAGCTGGATTTTGTGGAAGAACCTTATATTAAGGCTAATATTATTACCAAATCAGAATTTGTTGGACCAGTGATGTCTCTCTGTATTCAGAAAAGGGGAATGATCATAAATCAGTCCTATCTGACCTCAGATCGTGTTGAGCTAGTTTTCGAGATGCCAATGGGTGAGATTGTATTCGATTTTTACGATCGTTTGAAAACAATCTCAAAAGGTTACGCTTCTTTTGATTATCATCAGATAGGTTATCGTAAATCAGATTTGGTTCGTTTAGATATTCGCCTGAACGGAGAGCCTGTAGATGCCCTATCGTCACTTATTCATCGGAGTAATTCCTATGAGTTTGGTAAAAAAATCTGCGAAAAACTGAAAGAATTATTACCTCGTCAACAATTTGAAATTATTATCCAAGCCTCTATTGGTGCAAAGATCATTGCACGTGAAACGGTGAAAGCACTCCGCAAAGATGTGACGGCTAAGTGTTATGGAGGAGATATTTCACGTAAACGAAAACTCTTAGAAAAGCAGAAAAAAGGGAAGAAACGGATGCGCCAAGTTGGAAACGTAGAAATTCCACAATCGGCATTTATGGCTGTACTCAAGCTTGATTAGTATTATGGACATACGTTCACTATGCAAAGACATTGTGTGTCGCAAGTTTAAGCCAGTATACCTCTTGCATGGCGAAGAACCTTATTATATTGATCAAATAAGCAATTTGCTCGAAGAGCAAGTGCTTAGCGAAAATGAAAAAGGATTCAATCAAACCATCTTGTATGGCAAGGACACGGATATGTTGAGCATTTTAAATGCGGCCAAACGTTTTCCGATGATGAGTGATTATCAGCTGATTTTGGTGAGAGAAGCTCAAGATCTCAAATGGGCTAAAGGAGCTGAAGACGATAAGAAGGCCGTGAATGATCCCTTGCTCGCTTATGTAGAAAACCCATTGAGTAGTACCATTCTGGTCTTTTGTTATAAATATGGAAAGTTTGATAAACGCAAGAGAATATATAAAGCTATCGATAAAAATGGACTGGTGTTTGAATCGGCCACGATTTATCCAGATAAAGTTGCGGCTTGGATAGAGGACTTTGTTGGGCAAAAGAAATATCGCATTCAGGTACAGGCATTGGCACTATTGGCTGAGTATTTGGGGAATGATTTGTCGAAAATTGCTAATGAGCTCAATAAACTAATGCTTAGCATTCCTTCAACACAGGAAATTACGATGGAAGATGTACAGGCAAACATTGGGATCAGTAAAGCGTATAATGTGTTCGAGCTTCAAACTGCTTTGGCACGTCGTGATGTATTGAAAGCCAATCAGATCATTCACTATTTTGCCAAAAATCCAAAATCAAATCCCATGGTTTTGCTCTTGGGAACACTTAATAACTATTTTACTAAAATACTTCGTTACCACTATTTAACTGATAAATCACCACAAAGCTTGGCTAAAGAGTTGGGTGTACATCCCTTCTTTGTTAGGGAATATGAGTTTGCGGGTAAAAACTATAGCAAAGATCAGATCTTTCGAGTGATTTCGCATTTAAGGGAATCCGACTTAAAGACCAAAGGAGTGGGAGCTACAGGCAATGTAACGGATTCAGCATTGCTGAAGGAATTGGTATTTAAGATCATACACCATGAGTAGGCAGTTCATCAATTTTAATGGAGAGTTTTATGCGAAAGATGAGTTTGTCATGGGTATTTCGAACCGAAGTTTCAAATATGGGGATGGTCTTTTTGAGTCTATGCGTTGGAGCCAGGGCGAGCTGAAATTTACTGATTTACACCTGGAGAGAATCCGTCGCGGCATGGATTTATTGAAGCTACAGGATCATCTCAAGATCAATTCTGAGTTTCTTCATGAAAAAATAGAAGAGCTCGTCTATAAAAATCGAACAGGCCCTCATGCTCGAGCGAGGTTGACCATATTTCGGAATTCAGATGGCTTATATAGTCCAGTTAATAATACCATAGGCTATTGCTTAGAGGTAAGCAAAGCAAATGATTGGGTATATACTGGTCAGTCACGTGGTTTAATTATAGATGTGTTCGATGAGGTGCCTAAGCCCATCAATATTCTTTCAAGTATCAAAACATGCAATGCATTGGTATTTGTGTTAGCTGGAATTTTTAAAAAGCAATTTTCGTTAGATGATGTCTTGATCTTGAATCAGAATGGTTTTTTATGTGAGGCAATCAGTAGTAATTTATTTGTGGTTTATCAGGGCAAAGTTTATACACCTGCTTTAAGTGAGGGTTGTGTTGCTGGAATTATGAGACAGGTAGTCATGGCTTTGGGCAAAGAGAATGGACTCGAGATTACCGAGGCACAAATTAACCCTGAAATTTTGAATGAGGCAGAAGAGGTTTTTTTAACTAATGCCATCAGTGGTATTCAATGGGTAATGGGGTTTAATGAAAAACGATATTTCAATGAGGTATCTCGATTTTTGATAGGTAAACTTCATTTGGCTAGGATATCTTCGACAATGTTCTATTAAAGTCTTATCCCTCGAAGAAACTCTTCAATAAACATTCTTTTTTTTCCTTCAAGTTGTAGCTCTTTGACGGATATAAGCCCATCTAAACAGGCAAATTTTAAAAAGGTTTTTCCGTCACTATTAAACTGACCTGGTTTAATTTGAGGAAGTGCAGGATCGATATCGACATGAAATAATTTTAATGTTTTATCCTGAAAGTAGGAGAATGCGGTGGGATGGGGGCTCAGTCCTCGGATGTGGTTATAAACTACTTGTACAGGTTGGTTCCAATCGATGAGGCAGTCCTCCTTGAAAATTTTAGGAGCGTGTTTAAGCTCATCTATGGATAGTGTGGCTGATTGCGGCGTGGGGATATAGTTATTGTTTTCGATAGCTTGTACTGTTTTTACTAGAAGTTGGGCACCTACTTGCATTAATTCATTGTGTAAGTCTCCAGCAGTATAAGTAGTGGGAATGCCAACTTGTTCGCTGAAGAGGATATCTCCTGTATCAATCTCTTGTTTTAGTAAGAAGGTGCTCACCCCTGACACACGTTCACCATTGATAATTGCCCAATTGATTGGTGCGGCTCCTCGATACTGTGGTAACAGGGATGCATGTAAATTGATTGTTCCTTTGGGAGGCATCGCCCAAACTACTTCGGGCAGCATGCGAAAAGCAACGACTACTTGAAGGTCAGCATTTAAGGACTTTAGTTGTTCTAGAAAACTAGGGTCTTTTAGTTTGGTAGGTTGGAAAATAGGTAAACCCTTTTGAAGTGCATATTTTTTTACTGCAGATTCACTGAGTTTTTGTCCGCGTCCAGCTGGTTTATCTGGGGCTGTGACAACCCCCACAATGGTATGTCGTCCGGATTGTACCAGTGCATCCAGCGAAATCACTGCAAAATCGGGCGTACCCATAAAAATAATATTCATAAATTTTAAAATCTCACTCCAGCCCTCTCTAAGGAAAGGGTTGGGATATATTTATTGGGTGGATAATATGTTGTTCGAATTTAGAGAATCAAGTAGCCTTATTTTTTTAATGAAAGCCCCTTATCTTTGGGTTTTCGTTTAACAATTTGCCGCAAAGATATGATCATTGAACAATTTTATGATAAAGGGTTGGCGCATGGATCTTATGCCATTGTAAGTGATGGTCAGATGGTGCTTGTTGATCCTGCCCGCGATCCACAGCCTTATTTTGATTTTGCAGGCCAGCATCATGCAAAAATTATAGGTGTGATCGAAACACATCCCCATGCCGATTTTGTAAGTTCTCATCTGGAGATACATGAAAAAACTGGAGCCATCATTTATGTGAGTCATTTATTGGGTGCGGATTATGAACATACCTCATTTGATGAGGGAGATGTGATAAGGGTTGGAAAAGTGCAGCTTAAAGCGATCAATACCCCAGGTCATTCCCCTGACAGTATTTGTGTTTTATTGCTAGATGAGCAGGGTAAGGAGCATGCGCTTTTTAGTGGTGATACACTTTTTGTGGGGGATGTTGGACGTCCGGATTTACGTGAGAATGTGGGTAATCTGACAGCTAAAAAAGAAGAGCTGGCTAAAGCCATGTATCACTCCACTCGTGAAAAATTAATGCATTTGCCAGAAAATGTGTTGGTCTATCCCGCTCATGGGCCGGGCTCACTCTGTGGCAAAAGCATGAGTCCTGAATTATTTAGCACAATTGGAAAAGAACTACGTACGAACTACGCACTTCAATTGATGAGTGAGTTAGCGTTTGTAAAAAATATTACTGCTGATCAGCCATTTGTACCCAAATATTTTGGGTACGATGTGACTATGAATAAAAAAGGGGCCCCTTCTTTTGCAGCGAGTGTGGCTGCGGTTCCTCGCTTAGCGAATGACCATTCATTAGATAGTCAAACTATCATTATTGATACTCGGCCGCAGGAGCAATTCAAAGCAGGGCATCTGAAAAATGCTTTTAACTTGCAAGATGGGGGTAAATTTGAGACTTGGCTGGGTTCTATTATCGCTCCGAATGAACCATTTTATCTGACTGCATTGGATGGAGAAACGCTAGATCAGATGATCCGGAAAGCAGCTAAAATTGGCTATGAAAGTCAGATTAAGGGGGCATTTGTCATGCCGAATAATTATACTGATGTAACCCCCCCATTTGACATGGATACTTTTTTAGCAGGTCCTGAAAAATTTACTATTGTAGATATTCGAAACACATCTGAGGTCAAAATGGGTAAACTATTCGATTCGGCGATTGCAATTCCTTTACCTGAACTTAGAGAACGTATGGCTGAAATTCCGAGGAATAGGCCCATAGTGGTGCATTGTGCTGGGGGGTATCGTTCTGCTGCGGGCGCGAGTATTGTTGCACAGCAGATTAAGGGGGTTCCTGTGATAGATATGGGTGAACAAGTAATTCAATTTTCCACCAAACAGTAGCATATCAGCTTTAATGTATAAGCACCTAATTAGCTTGATTTTTTTGTTTTCAAGTGGGGGCCTTATGGCACAAATTAAAAATCCAGCATTCGAAAAAATGTTGGATAGCCTTTATCATAAACACGTTTTACCAATTTCAATTAATGATTTTAAAAAGCTAGATAGACAAAATGTCTATCTCTTGGATACTCGTGAAGCAAGAGAATTTGCTATTAGTCACCTCAAGAACGCACGCCATGTGGGGTATTTTTGGTTCGATATGCGTCGCGTTTATGACATCCCTTATGAGTCAAACATAGTTGTATACTGTTCCATTGGTAATCGTGCGGATGATATTGGCGATAAATTAATGAACGCGGGGTATCAGCACGTCTACAATCTTTATGGTGGAATATTTGAATGGGTGAATCAAGGAAACCCTGTATATAAGGTCAATGGTGTTCAAACCTCTGAAGTGCATTATTATGGTAATAAATGGGCAAAATGGCTTGAGCGAGGTGCAGCAAGATGAGTATTTTCAAGTAAATGCTTTACAGCTGGTGGAAACAGCTGATGGATCTACAACGATTTTTAATACGATAATAGGTGAGCACTATCATTCTCGACATGGTGCTTTGCAAGAAAGTAGACATGTGTTTTTGAATGAGGGATTATTGCACTTTCTGAATGATCAAGATAAAAGCGATTTGGCCATACTCGAGGTGGGGCTAGGTGCAGGATTGAATTTTCTGCTTAGTGCCGACTTTTGTTTAACTCATGGGATTAATTTGAATTATGTTGGAATAGAGCCTTTTCCACTGCCTAGCTCATTTGTTTGTCAAACAGGCTATGTGCACTATATTTCTGATGAATTATGGTACTCGTTTATAGAAAAATATGAACTGTCTGTTAATAATGTGATGAGTATCAATAAGTTTTGTCAACTACAGATAGCTCATTGTTATTTGTTGGCGTTTCAGTCGGAGCAACGGTTTGATATTATTTATTTCGATGCATTTTCGGCAATACATCAACCGGATATGTGGTCTTTTGAATCGATTGAACATGCCTGTAGGTTTTTAAAACCAGGTGGGTTATTTGTTACATATGCGATTACTGGTCATTTGAAGCGGTCTTTAAAAAAAATGGGTTTTTCTATTGAAAAAGTACCAGGTCCTCCAGGAAAACGAGAAATGCTAAGAGCGACAAAAAATTAAGAGTCAAGATGTGCTGGTTTCTTCGGCTAGTCGATTATTCAAGGGTTAGATCTGTCTTTGATTATGAAGTTTTATTAACTTTATAATAATTTATTTTTATAGATAAAAAATTTATGAAGTATTTTTTTGTACTTCTGCTAGGTAGTATAAGTTTACTTGCTTTTGGTCAGAAAAGACGAATCAATACGAATCTAGCTCAAAAGGCCTGTGATCGAGCAAGTTTATATATCGGACAGCAGGCGTATGATCGAGCTGTCGAGCAGTTGAATGAGGCTGTTTATTTTGATAGCACAATGATTACCCCGTATCAGCAGTTGGGAGATATTTACCGAAAGCTGGGAGTTTATTCACTCGCTAAAAAAAATTATGAAAAAGTACTAGGTCTGGACCCCAATTTTTTGCCTCTGACCTATTTTGGTATTGCTGAAAGTGAGCTGAATACAGGTGATTATGCCAAAGCATTAACACATTTTCGTAAATACATATCTTATCCTATACTGGAAGCTGGTAGGAGATTATGTGCTAAATATATAGCCGATTGTGAATTTAGTGTAAAATCAGTTGCAAGTCCGGTACCATTTAAGCCCTTAAATATGGGAGCAGCTATCAATACAGCTGATGATGAGTATTTCCCTTCAGTAACTGCTGATGGGAGAAAAATGATATTTACTAGGCGGACCAAAGAGGGGGAGAACTTTTACATGAGTGTTAAAAAAGACAGTCTATGGACTAAGGCTGAATATTTAAGTGACACCCTGAATACCGATTATAATGAAGGTGCACAGTGTATTTCTCAGGATGGGGTGTATTTGTTTTTTACAGGGTGTAATCGTCCAGATGGAAAGGGTCGATGCGATATTTATTTATCTAAGTGGGAAAGAGGAGGTTGGAGTGAGCCTTTTAATATAGGTGAACCCATTAATACAGAAGCTTGGGAGTCTCAACCCTCGCTAAGTGC
Source organism: Pedobacter sp. (assembly GCA_008015505.1). Classification (GTDB taxonomy): domain Bacteria; phylum Bacteroidota; class Bacteroidia; order Sphingobacteriales; family Sphingobacteriaceae; genus Daejeonella. The sequence continues at coordinate 76,034 of SSFR01000014.1, read as the reverse complement.
CAATGGTCGAACACTTTATTTTTCGAGTAATAGATTAGGGGGAATGGGGGGATATGATATTTGGAAGTCGGATCTTGGGGTAGATGGTTTATGGTCTATACCGGTTAATTTAGGTCCTTCTATTAATACTCCTTACGACGAGCAGGCTCCTTTCATTCATCCAGATGATCAAACCTTGTTTTTTTCATCTAATGGTTGGCCAGGCTTGGGTAAAAATGATTTATTTATTAGTCGGTTAGATTCATTGGGACAATGGAGTATGCCAATTAACTTAGGTTATCCAATTAATACGTTTGGTGAAGAGAATGGGCTTTCTATTAGTCGAGATGGTAAAACAGCTTATTATTCTGCCAATCGAGCAGATTCTTTTGGTAAGCTAGATATTTATTCCTTTGATCTAACAGAACCTTTTCGTCCAAAGCCCGTGACTTATGTAAAGGGTGTTATTGTTGATCAGGATACCCAAAAGCCATTGGAAGCAAAAATTCAAATCACGGATTTGGGTACAGGCAAGTCTGTTTTTGATGATTTATCTGATTCAGAAAGTGGGGATTTTTTAGCAACGATGCGTATTGGGGGGGCATTTTCTTTGGCAATTTCTAAAGAAGGGCACCTTTTGTATTCCGAAAATTTTAGGTTAAAAGATGAGAAGTTTTCAGAGCCATTTAGCATTACTGTGACGTTACAGAAAATTGAATTGGGAAGAAAGGCAGTATTGAATAATATCTTTTTTGAGAGCAATAAATATAATCTTTTGCCCGAATCAAAAATAGAATTGGGGGAGTTGATCACTTTTTTGACTGAAAATTCTCATGTTGAAATCGAGATTCAAGGACATACAGATAATATTGGTAGTGATGGAGCCAATCAATTACTTTCCGAAAATAGAGCAAAATCTGTTTATGATTACTTGATTTTAAATGGTATTAATTCATCCAAGCTTAGCTATAAAGGCTATGGTGCTAGTTATCCTATCTCAGATAACACGACAGAAGAAGGAAGGAGAATGAACCGAAGAACAGAATTTAAGATTACAAAAAAATAGCAAGTCTTTTTGACTTGCTATTTTCGGGTGGCTGATGGGGCTCGAACCCACGACCCTCGGTACCACAAACCGATGCTCTAACCAACTGAGCTACAGCCACCGTGTGAGAGGCCACAAAAGTAAAATTTTTGTTTTGCATTCCAAATAAATAATCAATTTTTTGTGGGTGGCAGATGCAAATACGCCGTGCTGTTTCGTGGAAAAATTCGGTTATTTTTGGGACTATCATAGGGTTGCTTTTCCAATTACTGAGTTGGTCTACTTACGATAAATATGTAATATGCCTGATTTTAGCTTTCTCAATTTGCGTTTTTTGGATATCGTTGATATCGTATTGGTAGCTATTATTCTGTATTACATTTACAGTTTGATTCGTGAAACGATTGCACTTAATATTGTGTTGGGCTTAGTAATTCTTTACTTGGCGTATTTGGTGGTGAAGCAGGTTCATATGCGTCTGCTGACTGAGATACTTGGGGGGTTTGTTAGTGTAGGCTTTATTGCATTAATTGTCGTTTTTCAACAAGAGATAAGGCGTTTTCTTTTATTGATTGGGCGCAACGCTTTTTCTCAAAAAAACAAGGCTTGGTGGTCGTTTCTTTTTGGAAAAACAGAAATAGCGAAAAATAGTCACTTTCAAATTAACCCAATTATTGATGCCTGTAAGAGTATGAAAAAAAGTCGAACAGGAGCGTTGATTGTTTTTGCAGAATATTTTGATGAGCAGTTTTATCAAAATAGTGGTGAACTAATCGACGCTAAGATTTCTAAGCGTTTATTAGAAAGTATTTTTCAAAAAAATAGTCCGCTTCATGATGGGGCTGTTATTATTTCGGATAATAAAATTAAGCGTGCAAGTTGTATTTTGCCACTTTCAGATAATAATCAATTACCTGTTCAATTTGGTTTGCGCCATCGAGCGGGAATTGGTATTTCAGAGATGAGCGATGCTTGTGCATTGATCATCTCTGAAGAAACGGGCGAAATAGCCTATGTGAAGCAGGGAAAGGTAGAGACTAATGTTAGCTTTTCAGAGCTCGAAAAAATACTAGCCAGAGATTTTTGATAACCAATTTTTGTATTCCATTAGCACTTTATAAGCTATAGAACCTGTTTAATTAGCAATATTGGTCAAACGCTTGAATCAAATTGTCAGCTATTGCTCTGGCAGGTTTACCTTCAATCTGGTGGCGCTCAATGATATGTACCAGCTGACCATCTTTAAATAAAGCCATAGCAGGTGATGATGGAGGATAAGGAAGCATATATGTTCTTGCTTGTTCAACAGCAGTTTTTTCCATTCCAGCAAATACAGTAATCAGCTTATCGGGATGTTTACTGTATCCGGCCGCTATTTTGGCTGCTGGGCGGGCATTGGCAGCCGCACAGCCACAGACAGAATTAACAACTAGGAACACAGTTCCTTCGGATTGAATAGCTCGTTCAACCTCTTCTGGCGTTTTTAAATCCTCAAATCCCACGCTAGTTAATTCTTCACGCATGGGTGCTACTAAATATTCTGGATACATGAAATTTATGTTAATTAATACAGTGTGTTAATTCTATTAATAATTAATAAGATGTAAAGATAATAAACGTTGATCTTTAATTATTTTTTTTCTATCACTTTGGCCCAAGTATCTTTGAGTGTTACTGTACGATTGAAAATCAGATGGCCTGGTTTGGAGTCTGTATCTAATACAAAATATCCTTTGCGGATAAATTGGTATGGACGATTATTATTAGTAGTAGCCAAGTCAGGTTCAATGTATGCCTTAGAGATTATTTGTAGGCTGTTTGGATTGATGTAATCCTTGAAGTCACCCTCCTCATTAGCAGGATTTTCTACTTGGAATAAGCGGTCGTATAAACGAATTTCAGCAGTTTTAGCATGTGCAATACTTACCCAGTGGATCGTTCCTTTGACATGAATACCACTTGTATCGTTTCCACTTTTTGATTCGGGAATGTAGGTACAATGAATTTCACGGATATTTCCAGCTTCATCTTTTACGAAATTTTCACATTTGATAATGTATGCACTCTTTAGTCGTACCATCAAGTTGAGGCCCAAGCGAAAAAATTTCTTTGGTGGGTTTTCCATGAAATCTTCTCTCTCGATCCAAAGCGTTTTACTAAATGGAATGTTCCGGAATCCATCGCCGTTTTGTGCTTCGGGATTGTTTTCACTTTGTAGGAGCTCTTCTTTTCCTTCGGGGTAGTTGGTAATGATCAGTTTAATAGGATCAAGTACTACCATACGACGCCATGCAGATAGATTCAAGTCTTCGCGAATGCAAAATTCCAATAAACCCACATCGATATTATTTTCTCTTTTAGCCACACCAATGCGTTCACAAAAATTACGAATAGATTGTGGCGTATATCCACGCCGACGTAAACCACTAATGGTTGGCATTCGGGGGTCATCCCAGGAATTTACATGACGCTCATTGACTAATTGTAGTAGCTTTCGTTTACTCATCACAGTATAAGTCATGTTCAGACGAGCAAACTCATACTGTTTTGAGGGGAATAAATCTAATTTCTCAATAAACCATTCATAGAGTGCGCGGTGTGGGATAAATTCAAGGGTACAGATCGAATGTGTAATTTTTTCAATAGCATCCGACTGTCCATGGGCAAAATCATACATGGGATAAATGCACCAGTTATTGTTTGTGCGATGATGATGTACATGCTTGATGCGATAGAGCAGGGGATCGCGCATGTGCATATTGGGGGAAGATAGATCAATTTTTGCCCGAAGTACTTTGGCTCCATCTGGATACTTTCCTGCGCGCATTTCTTCAAAAAGCTTCAAATTTTCTTCAATGCTTCGTGCGCGATAGTGGGTTGGAACTCCTGGCTCGGTAGGGGTACCTTTTGCTAGAGCAATTTCTTCAGCCGTGCTGTCATCTACATAAGCCAGATTCTTTTTAATGAGTGTGACTGCAAAGGAATAAAGCTGTTCAAAATAATCAGAGGCGTAAAGTTCCTGATCCCATTGAAAGCCAAGCCAGCGAACATCAGTTTTAATGCTGTCGATATATTCAACTTCTTCGGTTGAAGGGTTGGTGTCATCAAAGCGAAGATTGGTTTTTCCCTTGTACTTTTGTCCAAGGCCAAAATTTAAACAAATGGATTTGGCATGGCCAATATGCAAATATCCATTAGGTTCGGGAGGAAAACGCGTGAGTACTCGACCACCATGTTTGTTATTTTCAATATCCTGTTCAATAATTTCCTCTAGGAAGTTTAATGATTTTTCTTCAGTCATAAAATTTCAATATCCATCTTGCCAGCGCAAATATAAGAAGTACTTTTCCTCTTTATGTTGCAGCTTTTAGTTTCTATAAAACATTAATAATCAATACTCAAGCTAGGTGTTAATTGTTTTTGTGGAATTCAATACGAACAATATCCCCTAGTTTAAGACCAAGTAATTCGCTGGCATTACCTTTATTGATAGCAATTTCAAGATGATTGCTTATGCCAAATAGACATAGATTTTCGCCTTCTGGAACCTCATTATAATGCCAACTTAGCTGTGAAATAGATTCGTTTCTTTTGAAGAACAATGTGAAACTGCGGTCGCGTTGAACCTTGGTGAAAATATTTTTGGTAATGTTGGTGATCACATTTTGGAAAGAATCGATGTAAATCACACTTCCTCTAATTGTATCTTGTTCGATCACCGGATGCAAACTGATTTTTTCTACCAAGGTTTGTATCGGTAGGCCAATATCGGTTAATATTCCACCTTGAGCAAGATGTACTGCAGCTTTGGTTAGGATATCTGATAGTGGAAAGTGGAGTAGTTTGAGGTCTTGCAAAATAGTCAGTTCAACCATTTCTGAGGGGCTCTCATCAAATAGGAGTGAGAATAAACCATTATCAGCTCCGATAAAATAATGGTCATGATATTTTAGTGCAACATATCGGCCATTTTCATTAAAAATGGAATCAATACCTATGAGATGAACGGTTGATTTGGGGAAATAATGAAAAGCATTTTTTAAAACAAAAGCAGCTTGAGGAATATTAAAAGCTGGGATTTCGTGTGTAATGTCAATAATTTTTGCCTCTTGAAACAGGCTTAAAATAGTACCCTTAAGCACTGCTTGATAGAAATCCTTGTTTCCAAGGTCAGTAGTTAAGGTGATTATCGCCATTTAAAATATCGATATTTATTATTAACCTTGTTAATGACATTTGGTGGTGCAAATATTGAGTTTTAATCTTTAAAAATCTAAAACTGAAGAGATCTTGAACGAACTAAAATTTATTATTGATAATATCAACCCTGCTACCGTTTGGGGTTCGAATAATGAGCATTTTGAGATTACCAGGAAGCATTTTCCAAAGATCAAAATTGTAGCTCGTGGCAATGAAGTCAAAGTGCTTGGAGATGAAGCCGAATTAATGGCTTTTAGAGAAAAATTTCAGGGAATTATTGACCATGTCGATAAGTTTCAAAGTTTAAATACAAATGATTTAGAGCAGCTATTGGCAACAAAGATTCAGTACGCTGATGAGCCTTCTTTGTTTAATAAAGTTGGTTTGGGCAGCAGTGCTGATCCTATTGTTTTTGGTCCGAATGGAATTGTAGTCAAAGCGCGTACTGTCAATCAACGTAGAATGGTGGATAGTATTCATCATAATGATGTCCTGTTTGCAGTAGGCCCAGCAGGGACTGGGAAGACTTATACAGCGGTAGCTTTGGCTGTCAGAGCGCTGAAAAACAAAGAGATTAAGCGTATTATTCTGACAAGACCAGCAGTAGAGGCGGGTGAGAATTTGGGATTTTTACCGGGCGATTTGAAAGAAAAAGTAGATCCTTATCTACGGCCTCTATATGATGCTTTAGATGATATGATACCTGCTGAAAAACTAAAAGTATATCTAGAAAATAGAACTATCGAGATTGCTCCTTTGGCCTTTATGCGTGGGCGTACACTAGACAACTGTTATGTAATTTTAGATGAAGCTCAGAATGCGACCGACATGCAGTTGAAAATGTTTTTGACACGAATGGGACCTTCTGCCAAGTTTATTGTGACGGGTGATATTACACAGATTGACTTACCAAAAGTGCAGCAATCCGGGCTGAAAACGGCCTTGAGGATATTGACTGATATTAAGGGAATCGATATGATTTATTTGAGTGGGGAAGATGTGGTGAGACATAAATTAGTAAAGAATATTTTGAAGGCTTATGGAGATATTTAATCATTTGGGAGCAGGTAACGAACTTATTGAATACAGACAACAAGATACTGCTGTGTCAATGCCAGTATTAGCAGATGCCATTAAGGAAACTCATTTTCAACTACCCAATCAGACAAATTTTTATCGAGGTAAGGTACGTGATGTATATACCATTGCAAATAAATACTTGGTTATGGTGGTTAGCGATCGAATTTCAGCCTTTGATGTCGTATTGCCCGAACCTATTCCATATAAAGGGGCTATTTTGAATCAAATAGCTGCTAAATTTTTGTTAGAAACCCAAGATATTATACCTAACTGGGTTTTAGATATTCCTGATCCCAGTGTAACTATTGGCCTGCTTTGTGAGCCCTTTAAAATTGAGATGGTTATTCGGGGGTATTTGTCTGGACACGCTTGGCGTGAGTATCAATTAGGGAAACGATCCATTTGTGGGGTTTCTCTTCCTGATGGTTTAAAAGAAAATGATCGTTTGCCACAGCCTATTATTACGCCTACTACCAAAGCGACGGTTGGACATGATACGGATATCTCTCGGGAGCAGATCATTGATCAGCAAATAGTAGCTGAAGCAACCTATATCCAGCTCGAAAAATATACACATGCTTTATATCAGCGTGGTACAGATATTGCCAGGAAGCATGGACTTATTTTGGTTGATACAAAATATGAGTTTGGAGCACTTAATGGTCAAATCTATTTGATTGATGAAATCCATACGCCGGACTCATCTCGTTATTTTTATCAAAATAGTTACGAAGAACTACAGGCCAAGAGTTTGCCACAACGTCAATTATCTAAGGAGTTTGTACGAAAGTGGCTGCTATCAAATGGGTTTCAGGGTCAAAAGGGACAGCAAGTGCCAATCATGTCTTCTGACTTGGTTATAGCTATTTCTGATCGATATGTGGAGCTATACGAACAAATAACAGGAGATCAGTTTATAAAAAAAACGCAAAAAAAACGGTTAGATCAAATGGAAGAAACAATTTGCGAAGCATTGGGGCGCTTTGAGTAGCGCTTGTTAGTTGTTTTTATAGCGCAATTAGTCATATTTTATTCTAGAGCCGGCTCCTCTAACCAATTTTTTAAATTTAAGCGATCCTAAATAACCCAAACCAATGAAATTTACGATAGATAAACACGAAAAATATATTTTGTTCAAATTGGATGAAACTAGACTAGACAGTATGGTATCTCCAAAGTTGAAAACGGAATTAATACTGATCAATGCAGAGGGGCAGCGAAACATTATTCTCGATCTCTCTACTGTAGAGTCTGTGCATGAATCATCAGATCTTAGTAGTTTGTTAGTTGGGCATCGGCTCTGTGAAAAGGCTCAAGGGGTATTCATTGTTGTTGGTTTGAACGATAGTCTATCTCATTTAATGAGTGTTTCGCAATTGGAGCATGTGCTTATTATGTTATCTACTGTGGAAGAAGCCATTGATTTCATTTTTATGGAAGAAATCGAGAAAGAGCTAAATCGAGAAGCTTCTGCAGGAGAGAAATAGTATAAATGAAATTTGAGCTTACAATTTTAGGTAGTAGTTCTGCAACACCTATTTTTAATAGAAATCCGACAGCACAGGTGCTTCATGTGAATGGGAAACTCTTCTTAATTGATTGTGGGGAAGGTACTCAGCAGCAATTATTGCGATACGGAATTAATGCTCAGCGTATTGAGCATATTTTTATTAGCCATTTACATGGAGATCATTATTTGGGATTAGTTGGGTTGCTTTCCTCACTGAATTTAAATGGTCGAACAAAACCTGTTCATATTTACGGCCCACCTGAATTAAAGGAAATCGTAGATATTCAACTTAAGCATTCGCAAACTCAGCTTCGCTATCCTTTACAATTTAACTTTACGCAAGCTGAAACGCCTGCTATTCTACTAGAGAACAATGATGTGCGGGTAGAAACCATTATTTTAAATCATCGAATTCCCTGCACTGGATTTAAGTTTTCACAACAGAAACGTCCACTGAATTTGATAAAAAGTAAGATAGAAACGTTAGAGATTCCTGTAGAGCAAATTCCACTCATTAAACAGGGGGCTGATTTTGTTGACAAGTTTGGGAGAGTACATTTATCTGCAGACTTAACGACTAAGCCTCAAGAGGCCAAAAGCTATGCATATTGTTCAGATACTTTGTATAGCCAGACTTATTTGGATAGTATCAGCGGGGTAGATCTTTTATATCACGAAGCCACCTTTATGCATAATATGCTTAAAAGGGCAGAGGAAACCTACCATACTACAGCACTTCAAGCAGGTAAAGTAGCCCTTGAAGCTCAAGTAAAGTATTTGTTGATCGGTCATTTTTCTGCTCGTTATCGAGAGTTGGAACCTTTACTGGCAGAATGTAAAACTGTTTTTAATAATACTTCCTTAGCTATCGAGGGTCGGACATTTGATATAGGAAACATCCCCCTCAAGTAGGACCCATAGTGGGGGATGTATGCAGATTATTTATGCTACTTCTGGGGTTGGGATTTGCTGTGGTTTGCCATTTTTGAAAGCCTCTCTGGGTTTTAAACCTAATAGTTTAAACATGGCCATGTCTTCATTCACTGCGGGATTGGGAGTAGTGAGTAGTTTTTCTCCAATAAATATGGAATTTGCTCCTGCCATGAAGCACAGTGCTTGGTCTGCTAGGCTCATTTCTGTGCGTCCGGCGGATAAGCGAACGACTGTGTTAGGCATGAGAATACGTGCTGTGGCAATCATTCGAATCATATCTTCAATAGGAACTTTAGGTTGGTCTTCTAGAGGGGTTCCTTTTACCCGAACCAATGCATTAATGGGTACAGATTCGGGATGCTCAGGCATATTGGACAAAGTCTTCAGCATAGCAATGCGATCTTCTGGCGTTTCTCCCAGTCCAATAATTCCACCACTACAAACAGTTATATTTGTTTTACGAACATTTTCGATAGTTCTCAAGCGATCGTCAAATGTTCGAGTTGAGATAATTCGTTTATAATCATCTTCGGAAGTATCCAAATTATGATTGTAAGCATATAAACCAGCTTTTGAAAGTCGTTGTGCCTGTGCTTCGGTAAGCATTCCTAAGCTACAGCATACCTCCATATTTAATGTATTAACTGCTTTAACTATATCGATTACACGGTCAAAATCTCGATTATCGCGAACCTCTCTCCAGGCTGCACCCATACAAAAGCGAGATGCTCCAGCTTCTTTGGCTTTCCGGGCAATAGCGATTACCTGCTCGACTGATAAGAGGGCTTGTACTTCTACGTCAGTATGATAGCGAGCAGCTTGTGGGCAATAAGAGCAGTCTTCGGGACAACCACCTGTTTTGATAGATAGCAGATTACTGATTTGTACTTCTGCATAATTTTCATTTTGGCGATGTATAGTAGCGGCTTGATATATTAAATCCAATAAAGGGCTATGGTAAATGTTAGTAATCTCTTCTTTGGTCCAATTGTTTCTAATTTGAGTCATGAGTGGCATTTAATATGGGCTAGTCTTTTTATTGGTTTGCGAAAATAATAATGAAATAAAAAAAGTGAAAGTATATAACCTTTCAACTCGTATAGTTATTGGGTTACTTACCAATATTTCCTGGTTCTAAAAGTATTTGTTGTAGTTTTTCGATTAATATTTCTCCATGTAGATTTTGGGCAATGATTTTTCCATTGGGGTCTATTAAAAAATTTTGTGGAATTGATCTAATACGATATAGCTGAGCAACTTGATTGTTCCAGCCGTTGAGATCAGATACTTGTGTCCAACGGAGCCCGTCGTATTCAATAGCCTTTAGCCAGTTTGCTTTATCCTTATCTAAGGATACACCAAGGATAGTGAAGTTTTTATCTTTAAACTGATCAAATGCTTTGACAACATATGGGTTATCTTGTCGGCAGGGTCCACACCAAGATGCCCAGAAGTCAAGTAAAACATATTTTCCTCTTAGTGAAGAAAGTGAGATGGGTTTCCCATCAACACCATTTTGTGTAAAATCGGGTGCAAGCACGCCTTGTGCTGTTACTTTCAGGTTGTCCAGTAATTCTCTATAAGCTTTTCCAGCAGGTGAATTTTTGATGTTATCGGCTAGTAAATTAAATAAGGGCTCTATTTCACTAACCACAGGCTGCTCTCCTCCTAGGGCCTTGAGTATATCTAGAGCAATAATGTGACTAGTATGGGATTTGATGAAATTGATAAAGATGGCTTTTTCATCCGCTTGAATAATAAGGTATTCTTTGTCTAGGTTAAGCTTTTCTGCCGTTGTTAATTGTTTTTTGGGGTCTGCAGCTTTAGCCATTAAGTTATTGATCCTGTTTTGAATAGGGAATAATTGAATCAAGAAGTTTTGGTAATCAGTGCTGATTTGCGTACCAATAACATGCGCTGTAGCAATAGAGTCAGTACCCTGTATCTGAATAGGTTCTCCATCGATGTATAGAGGAAGCTTATCTGATTTATCTACATTTTCCCATGTTGAGCTTTGGGATTGATGATTCACAATCAGTGTTGCGCCTGTTGCATTCATCAGTGATTTTTTAAAAGAAAAGTTTCCTTTGTTAAGGACAGTGGAATCGATGACAAAGCCCTGATTGGTTCGGAAAACAAGATATACTTTTAATGGTGTGTTTATTTTGTCTAGAGTACCTTGGATATTATAGTTTATCTTTTGTGCAAACAAAAGTATTGGGCTGAGTATCCATATTAGCGCATGAGTTATGATTGTTTTCATTTGATCTAGTTGTATAATTTGGTTTATAAAAAGCCAACCCAAAAGTAGGATTCTTTTGGATTGAACCTAAAATTCTACCTTTGGATGACGTGTATATTATTAAAGTTAAAGGTGTGGCTAAAATTCCAGATTACGTTCAATTACGTGATGAGGAATTTACTTTACTTGCCTATTTTAGAGTAGATCGACCCGATAAAGCTTTAGATAAGGTAGGTTTGGGCGAAAAAGCAGCACAGATTATGGAGATAATTACAGATCTTCCATTTGGCAAGATTCAAAAGTTAGATATTTGAAAATGACTGAAAATTCCATTATCAACCTTCAAGGCGTTGACGTATTTCAACAAAATCATTTGGTACTTTCAAATGTAAATCTGAGGATAAATAAGGGTGAGTTTGTGTTTCTTATTGGGCAAACAGGTTCTGGCAAAAGTAGTTTGCTCAAGTTGATTTATGGTGATGTGCGTATAGCTAAAGGATTGGGGCATGTTGCCGGGTTTAATTTATCCAAATTGTCAGAGCATGAGGTGCCTTATTTGCGGCGTAAGTTGGGTATTGTGTTTCAAGATTTTCAATTGCTTACGGATCGAACGGTCGAACAAAATTTAGAATTTGTGATGAGGGCCACTGGTTGGAAAGATAGGCAGCTGATTAGCGAACGTATACGTGATGTGCTTGATAAAGTGGGTTTGCGATCTAAACTTAAAAAAATGCCTCATGAGATTTCAGGAGGAGAGCAACAGCGAATAGTGATTGCTCGTGCACTAGTGAATAGGCCCGAAATTATTTTAGCTGATGAGCCTACTGGAAATCTAGATCCGGATACTTCAGAGGAAATTGTGCTTTTGTTGCGCCAAATAAGTGGATCGGGAACGGCTGTGCTTATTGCTACACATGATTATCATGTGGTTCGAGCTTTTCCTTCACGAATCATTAAGTGCGACAATGGTCATGTGCATGAAGATGCTCGAATTTAGTTAAGTATTTCTAATTAGATTACCATTAAAAATAGATCACTATTTGGCGGGCATGCTGACAGCTTGGCTGTTTTTTGGTACTGGCAGCTATTTTGCTGATCATTTTGATATATCAAAGTTTTGCATTTATGTTGAAGAATAAAAAAAGTCCCAAAGAACATCATCCAGAAACTGAAGGTCCAAATCATCCAGAGGTAGCCGAAGGAGGGGAGATGCTTGATCAGTCACAAGGAGCAACGGCCACTATTAAAGATGAAAAAGCTGATTTGCAAGATAAGTTAAGGGCTGAGGCAGCAGATTGGAATGATAAATATGTTCGGCTATATGCTGAATTTGACAATTTTAAGCGTCGTACCTTGAAGGAACGCATGGAGTTGATACAAACGGCTAATAAAGATGTGGTGACAAGTTTACTTCCCGTCCTTGATGATTTTGATAGAGCTATTAAATCAATAGAAACAGCGAGTGATATTAATTCGGTAAAAGAGGGCGTTGCATTGATCCAACATAAACTGAGGAATATTTTATCGCAAAAGGGCCTAAAAGAAATGGAATCCAAAGGACAAACCTTTGATGCCGATCTTCATGAAGGCATTACAAACATACCTGTATCGGAAGAGCACCTCAAAGGTAAGATCGTCGACGAACTAGAAAAAGGATATTTTTTGAACGATAAGGTAATTCGTTTTGCTAAAGTTGTTGTCGGCGTATAAAATTAAAGTTTTGGCGTTTTACAAACTGTGGTTGAATGGTTAGTTTGAAAAACAGTTTGTTCAATTATTCAAAAATACGATGTCTAAAAAGAAAGATTATTATGACGTACTTGGAGTGCAGCGCGGTGCTAGTGCAGACGAGATAAAAAAAGCGTATCGTAAGATGGCTATTAAGTACCATCCAGATAAAAATCCTGGCGATAAGCAAGCTGAAGAGAACTTTAAAGAAGCTGCAGAAGCCTATGAGGTATTGAGTAATCCAGAAAAGAAACAGCGCTATGATCGATTTGGTCATGCGGCTAATGCTGGAGGTGCAACTAGTGGGGGATTTGGTGGTGGAATGAACATGGAAGATATTTTTAGCCATTTTGGGGATATTTTTGGTGATGGTGGAGGGCATGATTTTTTTGGTCAGCAGCGAACACATCGGGGAAAATCGGTAGTTAGGGGAAGCAATTTACGGATCAAGGTTAAATTGACGCTGGAAGAAATTGTGAAAGGGGTTGAAAAAAAGATCAAAGTAGCTAAGAAAATAGTTTGTAATCAGTGTCAGGGTAGTGGTGCAAAAGATAAGTCATCCACACATACTTGCCATACCTGTGGGGGTAAGGGTTCGGTACACAAAATAACTAATACAGTTCTTGGGCAAATGCGGACAACAAGCACTTGTCATACTTGTGGAGGAACTGGGACAGAGATTACAGCAAAATGTACCCTTTGTCATGGCGAGGGACTAATACGTGGTGAAGAAACGATTGCGATCAATATTCCAGCAGGTGTGAGTGAGGGTATGCAGCTTTCAATGAGTGGTAAGGGTAATGCAGCTCCTCGTGGAGGAATTCCTGGTGATTTAATTATTCTGGTAGAGGAGATTCCTCATGATTCGTTGAAGAGGGAAGGGAATAATGTGATTTATGATTTACACATTAGTTTTATTGATGCAGCATTAGGCGCTAGTGTTGAAATTCCTACGATTGATGGTAAAGCTAAAATCAAAATAGAACAAGGAACCCAGGGGGGTAAAATTTTGCGTTTGAAAGGTAAAGGGGTTCCAGAAGTAAATTCCTATCATCGAGGTGATCAGTTGATATATGTAAATATTTGGACACCTAAAGTGTTATCTAAGGAAGAGCATGCACTTTTAGAAAAATTGCAAAATTCTCCTAACTTCAAGCCACAGCCAGGTAAGAGCGAAAAAAGTTTTTTTGATCGAATGAAGGAATATTTTGAATAAATGATGTAAGCGATGATACGTAGGTTTATTTTTTGTTTGACTGCGAGCTCTTTTATAATCTTGTTTAGTGGTAATACAACAAGCGTATTAGCCCAAACTACAAAGACGATGAACGAAAAAGAACACCTTGTTGGTGCAGATCAGGATGAACATGGTTGCAAGCCATCAGCAGGTTACACCTGGTCAATTATTCAGCACCAATGTGTCCGAATTTGGGAAGTTGGTATTCGATTAGATCCTGTCCCGTGGGATTGGCCAAAAAATGCAGGTATAGGTCCAGTACGTTTGCCTGCGTTTTTGATCTTTAGTAAGGATCAGCGTAAAGTTGAGTTATTTATTCCGGGTGAGCCTGCCACTATTTTGAATCGTCGAAATCTAAAAGTGGGATATTGCTGGACAAATCGTCAAAACTTAACTCTGACTCAACAAGCAGATGATAGATATATGTTAAAAGAATCAGATAAATTGATTTATTCCACTCTTGAAATAGAGAAGTAGTTATTGAGTAGGTCTAATATTTCATTAGCTGTGTATGTTTTTATCAGAATAAACTATCCCTCTGTAGTATTCCCACTCGGGAATAAATAGATTGTAAACAAAATAACTTGAATATCCTTTTTGGATGTCATTCTTAAAATATGATTCATAAAGAAGAGATTGTGAAAGCATATCAAGACTTGCAAGATAAAATTTGTGTGGGTCTTGAGCAGATTGATGGGGGAGCAAATTTTATCGAAGAGTTGTGGCAACGTGATGGGGGAGGTGGGGGAAAAACGCGGATACTTCAGCATGGGAATGTAATAGAGAAGGGAGGAGTTAATTTTTCAGCCGTTCATGGTAGACTTCCAGAAGTGATTAAAAAAACACTTGATACACATGAAGATCACTTTTTTGCTACAGGTGTATCCATTGTGATTCATCCCAGTCATCCTTGGATTCCGATTATCCATATGAATATTCGCTACTTTGAGATGAATGACCAGGTTCGTTGGTTTGGTGGTGGGATTGATTTAACCCCACATTATGTGATTGAGGAGGATGCTCATTTTTTTCACCAATATCTTAAAAAGGTATGTGATCAATTTAATCCGGGGTTCTATTCTAAATTTAAAATTTGGGCCGATGACTATTTTTACCTGAAACATCGAAAGGAAACACGAGGAGTTGGTGGGATATTTTATGATCGTTTAACTTCTCAGAACACAGATCTGAATTGGGACCAGTTATTTGAGTTTTCGATAATCTTAGGAAAGTCTTTTTTACCTGTTTATTCGGAGCTTATTAATCGCAATCGTCATCACGTTATTAGTGAGGCTCATAAACAGTGGCAATATCAGCGCCGTAGTCGCTATGTAGAGTTCAATTTATTATATGATGTGGGTACCAAATTTGGTTTAGAAACCAATGGCCGCGTAGAGTCCATTCTAATGAGTTTACCCCCACAAGCGAACTGGGTTTATAACCATCATCCTGAAGCAAATACAGCGGAGGCCAAAACTTTAAGTTTTTTAAAGAAGGGGATATCTTGGATATGAGTAAACTTAGAGAGCCGGTCTAAGGTTTATTGTATTTTAGTTTTTTAATTTCTTTTTGGTTGCAATTTGCGTTCGATTCTTTCGCTATAACAATCCGGCTATTGCTCCAACCCTGTCTCATTTTGCGCAAAAATATCCTATAATAATTTCATAAAACAAATCTTAAACAGGCTCTCTATTGAGAAATGTTAAACTGTGTTAATATTTTATTTTAATAATTGCAAATAGGATACTGTTGGTTAATTTAGCGGCAATTGTATTGTGTGTTTTTAACTACTAGTGAAATGGATTTATTTCTATTGCCGAGGTTCAAAGGTATTCTAGTGATGTTTATTATGCTTTTGGGTTTTCAAGGTGTGTCAGTTGCTCAGCAGTTGGCTCGTGATACACTTAGCTTAACGCTGAAAGATGCTGAAGCCCTGTTTTTGAAAAATAATATGACTCTGATTGCTCAGCATTATAATATAGATATTGCTCAGGCTCAAGTTATTACTGCTCGTTTGTTTCAAAATCCGCAGTTTGATTATGCTAATATTTTTTATAATCCGGTTTCGAAGAAGTACCTAGACCTTAGCCAAAAAAATGAGGATAATACCTTTAATGGAGAATACTCTGCCGGTATTTCTCAGCTTTTTTTAACCGCCGGGAAGCGTAATAAAAACATACGACTAGCTAAAATTGGGGTAGAGCAAGCAACCTATCAGTTTTTTGATTTGTTACGTACGTTGCGTTTTACATTGAGGAGTGATTTTTTTAGTATTCATTTTCAGCAAGAATCAGAAAAAGTTTATAATCAGGAGATCACCTCACTTAAAAAAATTCTGACTGCTTTTAAAGAACAATATGGTAAAGGTTATATCTCTGAAAAAGAGGTATTACGAATACAATCCCAGTTGTATTCACTGCAAACGGAGTATAATTCGCTTTTATTGAATATTGAGTCTACACAAGCTGAGTTTAAATTATTGATCAAGGCAAATCCTAATGTGGAAATTAAAACCAGTTACAACTATAATTTAGATGAAAAAGAAGCATTGGCAGCAGTGTCTTATAAAACCTTGCTAGACTCAGCCAATACCAATCGAACAGACTTGAAAATAGCTCAGGCCAATATGAAGTTTAATGACATGAACTTAAAGGTGCAAAAAGCACTAGCATGGCCTGATATCACACTAAGTGCCAGTTTTGATAAGTATGGAAGTTATGTCACCAATTATAATAGTATAGGCATTGCTTTTCCTTTACCTGTATTTAACCGCAATCAAGGGGGGATTAGGCAAGCCAAGATAGCCATTGATCAAGGCAAGGTGCAGTATCAGCAGCAGCAGCAGCAAGTAGAAAGTGATGTGGCTACTAGCTATACAAGTGCTGTGCGTTTAGAACAGCTTTGTAACAATTTTGATTCCAAGTTTAGGCAGGATTATACCAAGTTGATTCAAGAAGTAGTCAAAAATTATTTGGCACGTAACATAGGTCTGCTAGATTTTCTGAATTTTTACGATGATTACAAAAATAATACGTTGCTCTTCAATGGTGCTTTGTCAGATCGTGTTACTGCACTTGAGACACTCAACTTTGTAACAGGAACTCCTTTTTTTAATAACTAATATGTTAAGGACGATTAAAATATTGTTCACAATGAATCGATATAAGAATATTTTAGGTACTCTGTTAGTTGTATTGGTATTATTTAGCTTGTTTTCTTGTCATTCAAATAAATCTAATAATGATGAGCGAGTGCCCTATGAAATACCAGATTCACTCATGAAAACCTTAAAAATAGATACGGTGAAAATGACCAAACTTACGCATGCGATTAAGTTTACGGGTATGGTTGATTTTGATCCGGATAAAGTGGTTACGATTTTCCCCTTAATTAGTGGTAACATACAAGGGATTTCAGTAATGCCGGGTGACTATGTAAAAGCAGGACAAGTACTTGGAAAAATAAAAAGTGCTGAGGTGGCTAGTTACAATGCTGCTTTGATTACTGCAGAGGCGAATGTACGGTTGACACAAATACAGCTTGATCAGCAAACATCTTTGTTTAAAAGTGGACTAGCCTCGCAAGTGGATGTTGCCAATGCCGAAGTGAACCATCAGCAAGCACTTGCTGCAAAGACCGCTGCAGAGAAAATACTAAGTATTAATGGTAATAATAAAAATGGCGAATATTTGATCAAATCTCCTATTGACGGCTTTGTTGTACAGAAAAATGTGAATAATGGTATGGCTATTCGTACAGATAACAATGTGGGCTTATTCATGATATCTGATTTGAAAGATGTTTGGGTGCAAGCCAATGTATACGAGGCAAATATTAGTAAAGTACATCAAGGAGACGAGGTAGATGTGACTACGATATCTTATCCTGATAAAGTGTTTAAAGGTAAGGTTAATAAGTTATTAAATGTACTGGATCCTACGAATAAGGTCATGAAGATGCGGATTGTATTGCCTAATCCTAATTATATTTTAAAACCTCAGATGTTTGCTACAGTTACTGTTAATAATAGTGATAGCAAAGATGCGATTGCCATTCCAAGTACTGCGCTTATTTTTGATCATAGTCAGTATTATGTATTGATTTATAAAAGCAGAAAAGATGTAGAGCTAAGACCTGTAGAAGTTATTAGTATAAATGGCGATACAGCTTTTATTAAAAGTGGGGTTTCTGTTGGGGATTACTTGATAGGATCACAGGCAATTCTCATTTATGGGGCATTGAGTAGTTGATAATTTATAAAAATAATTGCTTAATCAGCATTTGTAAAATGTTGAAAAGATGTATATAAATGACAGCGAAATGAGGTGTATTGAGTAATAGAATACGCTTTATTTTTCGTCTGTCTATGAATCATTTCTAAAGCAAAATCCAATAATGACCAAATTTCTTCGAGCTATTGTCGGTTTTTCGTTAAAAAATCGATATTTCATTTTGTTTTTAACTACAGTACTTGTCATCGCAGGAATAATTACTTTTAAAGAAATGCCTATTGAAGCATTTCCTGACGTGACTAATACAGAAATCACGGTTATTACCCAATGGCCTGGTCGAAGCGCCGAGGAGGTAGAAAAGCTAGTCACCATTCCTCTTGAGATTGCCCTGAATCCTGTTCAAAAAAAAATAAGTTTACGTTCTACAAGTATTTTTGGACTCAGTTTTATTAAAATAATTTTTGAGGATCATGTCAAAGACGCGGAGGCTAGGCAGCAGGTAATGAATCTATTGGCCAATGCGAATTTACCCCCAGGGATTAATTCTTCAGTACAACCGCCAACAGGTCCAACTGGGGAAATTTTCAGATATACCCTTAAAAGCTCGGTGAGAGATGTTCGAGAGTTAAAAACGACCCAAGACTGGGTAATAGACAGAAGACTTCGAGCCATACCTGGCGTGGGTGATATAGTCAGTTTTGGAGGAAAAACCAAGGCTTATGAAATCACCGTAGACCCTGAAAAATTGGCCTCATTAGGTATCACGCCATTGGATGTATTTACAGCGGTACAAAAGACCAATATCAATGTTGGTGGGGATATGATTATACAAAATAATCAGGCTTTTGCTGTAAGAGGTATTGGTTTGATAAATAATATTAATGAAATCAGGAATATTATTATTAGTAATAACAATGGCATACCTATACTGGTGAAAGATGTTGCTGATGTACAAATATCCAATGTGCCACGACTTGGCTGGGTAGGGCGGAGTGATGCATTTATAGACAAGTCAGGGAAACGTAAGGTGATAGATGACGAAGATGCGGTAGAAGCTATTGTGGTGATGCGAAAAGGGGAAAATCCTTCGGTGGTTGTGGAAGCTGTAAAAAAAGAAATTGATAAAATTAATCGTGATGTTCTTCCTCAGGATACTCAAATAGTTCCCTATTATGATCGTACTGATCTAATTTCTTATGCTACTGATACGGTTTTGCATAATCTTGCGGAAGGTATATTGTTGGTTATTGTGCTCATTTCTCTTTTTCTATTTAATTGGCGAGCTACGGTTATTGTGGCCTTGATTATTCCTATATCGATGTTGTTTGCTTTCATTTGTTTGCATTTAATGGGAATGTCTGCCAATTTATTGTCATTGGGTGCGATAGATTTTGGGATTATCTTGGATGGTACAATTGTGATGGTAGAGGGCTTATTTGTGATACTTGATCATAAAGCATCGGCTCTTGGTATGGCGCGATTTAATAAAATAAGTAAACTAGGAATTGTTAGGAGGGCTAGTGTACAAATTGGAAAACGTCCATTTTATTTGAATGTGATTATTATTACAGCGCTTCTTCCAATTTTTGCTTTTCAAAAAGTGGAAGGAAAAATGTTTTCTCCCTTAGCTTATACACTTGCTTTTGCACTTCTGGGTTCATTAATTACTACGCTTACTCTGGTACCCGTATTAATTGCCATGTTACTTAAGAAAAATGTAAGGGATAAGCATAATCCAATCGTGCATTCATTTACAGCTTTTTTGTTGAATGGTTTTGTATGGGCTTATAAGAAGAAAAAGGTAGTTATTCCTTTTGCCTTTATAGTAATGGCTATAGGGATATATAGTTTCAAATTTTTGGGTAGTGAGTTTCTGCCTGAACTAAATGAGGGCTCCATATGGTTAAGGGTGCAATTGCCTTATAGTGTATCTCTTGATAAATCAGTAGAGACGGCAAAGCAGGTTCGAAGTATATTGATGACCTTTCCTCAGGTGCATCATACAGTATCACAAACAGGGCGTCCAGATGGTGGGACCGATGTGACTGGGTTCTATAATAATGAGTTTGATATATTACTTTATCCGCAGAAAGATTGGAATCCTAGGATTTCTAAGGAAGAGCTTATTAAGCAGATGAGTGGTAAGTTATCAAAGCTTCCTGGGGTCAATTTAAACTTTTCTCAACCGATTAGTGATAATGTGGAAGAAGCTGTATCTGGTGTAAAGGGGTCTATTGTAGTGAAAGTTTATGGAGATTCACTTAATTACTCTGAGGGAAAAATAGCCGAAGTATATCGAATACTGAAAAAGATAAGGGGTGTTGAGGATTTAGGTATTATGAGAAGTGTTGGTTTACCTGAATTGGATATTAGTCTTGACCAGCTTAAAATGGCTCAATACGGGGTTGCTACTGCTGATGCGAGTTCAGTAATTGCCATGGCTATAGGGGGACAGGCGGCTTCAACTTTATATGAAGGGGTAAGAACATTTGATATCCGAGTTCGTTTGCCAGAGGCATTTAGGAAAACGCCCGAAGATATTGCTAATTTATTGGTACCTACAGAAAGTGGATCTAAGGTTCCTATCAAAGAAATCGCTACAATTACGCAAAAAACTGGACCGTGTTTAATCTTTCGTGATGGAAACAGGCGTTATGCCACGCTTAAATTTTCAATCCATGGAAGAGATATGGGTAGTACTATTGCAGAAGCACAAAAGAAAGTTGGGGAAAACGTATCACTTAAAAGGGGGTATGAGATGGCTTGGCAAGGTGACTTTGAAAATCAGCAACGGGCCCAAAAAAGATTAACTATGGTAGTGCCTATCAGTCTATCGTTGATACTTTTATTGTTGTATTCCATGTTTGGAAATCTTAAGGATTCTTTATTGGTTTTCCTTAATGTTCCCTTTGCATTGGTAGGTGGTATCGTAGCATTATTAATTACTGGAACTAACTTTAGCATCTCTGCTGGTATTGGATTTATTGCTTTGTTTGGTATTTGTATTCAAAATGGGATCATCTTGATCACAGTGTTCAAAGAGAATATAGAAAAAACTAAAGGGCAATTGAATTCATTTTATGCTTCGATTAAGCTTGGAGTGAATGAGCGAATAAGACCAGTATTGATGACAGCGATGATGGCAGCAATTGGATTGTTACCTGCTGCAGTTTCCCAGAGTATTGGCTCGGAAAGCTCTAGGCCATTAGCTAGGGTAGTAATTGGTGGTATTCTTTGCGCTATGATCTTTAGTTTATGGGTATTCCCGCTTATTTTTGCTTGGGCTTATAGAAGGAAAAATAGAGTCTAATCTCCGATGCAGATAATAATTAATACCATTACTCAACTTTCAGCGGCAGCAAAACAGTTATTAGCTTCTTATAAAAGGGAACGTATATTTTTATTTTTTGGTGATATGGGGGTTGGTAAAACAACTTTTATTAAGTCGATTTGTGACCAATTGGGTGTTTGTGATGTAGTATCTAGTCCAACTTATTCTATCGTCAATGAATATGCTAGTAAAGATGGATTAGTCGTTTATCATTTTGACTTTTATCGATTAAAAAGTGAAACGGAAGCATTGGATCTGGGTTTTGAAGAATATTTGGATTCTGGTTCTTATTGTTTTATTGAATGGCCTGAAAAAATAAGTTCTTACTGGCCTAAGCGTTATGTTAAGGTTGAATTGACTATCTCAGGGGGGCGTACTATTTGCGCAGCGCTTGAACAAGCGTGATTTTTTTCGAGTACTTATTGGTGTGTCCGTCGAATAACCATATTAATTAGACAATGAATAGATTATCCGATATTGCAAAACAAGCCCTGATGTCGCCTAAGGAGGCTTTATTGGAAACTGGCTTTAAAGAAAGTAGTCTTTGTATTGGTATTCCAAAAGAGACATCATTTCAGGAAAATCGCATTGCATTGACTCCTTTGTCGGTAGCGCTTCTCGTGCAAAACGGGCACGAAGTGATTATTGAATCCGGAGCCGGGCTTGGGGCAAATTTTACAGATAATAACTATAGTGAGAGTGGTGGGCGGGTCGTTTATGACAAGAAAGAAGTTTATGTTGCTGACTTTATTATCAAAATTGCTCCACCGACAATGGAAGAGATTGGTATGATGAAAGTAGGCCAAGTTCTATTTTCAGCACTTCAGATGTCGACCTTAAAGTCGGAATACTTGCATGCTTTAATGAAGAAAAAAATTACAGCATTATCATATGAATATTTACTAGACGATGGTAATGTGCTTGGTGTTGTGCGTGCCATGGGTGAAATTGTGGGAGCTACCTCGATTCTTATTGCTGCTGAATACTTGAGTAATGTTTTTAATGGAAAGGGTTTAATGTTGGGAGGGATAACAGGTGTTCCACCTACTGAGATCGTCATCTTGGGTGCAGGAGCTGTTGGTGAATATGCAACTAGGACAGCCATTGCATTGGGGGCATCAGTTAAAGTATTTGATAGTTCTATTTGTCGTCTGCGTCGATTACAAAATAATATTCATGCAAGAATTTATACCTCAGTTATTCAGCCTATTGTGTTGCAAAAAGCAATATGTAACTGTGATGTAGCCATTGGGGCTATTCGAGCCAGTAATGGTCGAAGTCCATGTGTAGTGTCTGAAGAAACAGTGAGTCATATGAGGCCCAACTCTGTCATTATTGATGTGAGTATTGATCAAGGTGGATGCTTTGAAACATCAAGGGTGACTAATCATACTGATCCTGTTTTTCGTAAATATGATGTGATTCATTATTGCGTCCCCAATATTGCTTCGCGTGTGTCTCGTACTGCAACCTATGCCTTAACCAATATTTTTACTCCCATTTTAATTGAAATAGGTGAGATAGGTGGCATTGTGAATCTGATTTGGGAGAATCCTGGCGTTCGAAATGCTATTTATTTATACCAGGGACAACTTACCAACAAAGACCTATCTGATCGATTTAATCTTCCCCTTAAAGACTTGGAGCTATTGATTGTAGCTACTGCTCGTTAATTATCATACTGCGAGTTAATCTAAATTTTGTTTTATTTCATTATTGGGCTGTGTACTTAAATGATTGATAATCTAAAATTCCTGTGATACATGACCAACTTGATGGCAATCCAATGATTCAAAACCTTCTTAGAAAAAGCAGTAGTCATTCGGACTAGTCTTTTACAAGCGCTTCTAAGCCAAGTATTGACCCCTTCGATAGTCTTAGTAAACTCTTTTCCAATAAGATGTTTTTCTTTTGGAAAAACATCTTTAAAAGCTTTCCAGTGGTCTGTACACCAATAATCCACATGTATATCTTTTAAGCGCCTGTATAGCTATCGGACCGTTTTTCTACTCCGTTTACCTAGAGTTACAGCTAGTATTTTACGACTCTTTTTGCAATAAGCATACAGAATCCACACCTTCTTGTTTTTGTTTTGCACCAAGCTATAGACCTCATCTACTTCTACTTGGTGATAGTGAGTATGCTGTGGAATCCAGCACAAATCTTTAAACGATACGAGCAAACCAAGAACACAATAGGTGCAGATATCAAACACTCGACTAATTTCTCGGATACCACTGCAATTAATCAACATATCTCTTGCCACTGATCGAATTTGAGGGGTCTGATCCTCGATAACGATATTCATTCTGACAATATTTTCTACATGTTTTACAACGATATGCCTGTGATTCATTTGGCTTTCGACCATTTTTTATCACTTTTACGCCTTGGCAGTGAGTACAAACTAGTTTTTATGTCTTCAGTTGCATGAACGAAAGCTAGATCCTTCCTGCCTTTTTTATGCTATCTCATCAATCAGTTAAGAACACAGCCCCAATTTCCTTTTCCTGTCTTGAAGATGGACATTACAGATTTGGAAAGTATTCAGCAGGGGGTTCGTACGATGTTAACTAATGAGGGCAGGATTGATGCATCGGTTAATTGTGCAGGATATGGTATTATAGGTGCTTTTGAAGAAACTTTAATCACAGAAGCCAGAACAATGTTTGAAACAAATTTTTTTGGTCTAGTGGCGATAACTCAGGAGGTGTTAAAATCGATGTGGGCAAAAAAATCGGGTACTATAGTTAATTTGAGTTCGATAGGGGGATTGATGGGTTTGCCTTTTCAGAGTTTTTACAGTGCAAGTAAGTATGCCATAGAGGGAGTTAGTGAGGCCATGTCTATGGAACAGCTCCTTGGAATATCAAAGTGATTGTGGTGCAGCCTGGAGATGTGGCTACTGAATTTACACAAAATCGGGCGGTAATTAAGAATCACGGTGTAGTTAGTGACTATAGTAATCACTTTAAACGGGCATTTTGGCGGATACAACAAGATGAAAGATTTAGAATCCGGGCGGAGCATGTGGCTTATAAAATTGAGTACAGTCTTCATAGTAGTTTACCTAGGTTTAGATATATCCCCAGCTCAACAACTCAGCGGTTGGCGGTGATTTTCAAAAAGATAATCCCTTTTCTATTTTTAAAAATGTCGTGAGGAAACATTATGACATTGCCTAATTCAAAAATAATCTCATTACTTTTTAAACAAGCCCTATGGAAGCAAGGAATAAACTACTCAACTACTTTTCAAGTAAAACCCATTATGATGTGAGTAGGATCGAGGAACAGAATTTATTGGAGAATGGGCTATTAGACTTTTTACAGCTTATTGAGCTTATTGTCTGGCTAGAAACTGAGACTCAAAAACCGGTTGAGCTAGAGCAGCTTATTCAAGAAGACAAAATCACTTTTAAAGCAGTGGAGGCTTATTTGGTCGAACATAGTCCGATGTGAGTAGGGCGGGGGCTCTTAAATTCCTTAAATTAGCAGCTTTTTAAATTGCTGTCACGATATAGGCCATGTTTCAAGGATCAACTAGTCAATGCAATCATTTTTCAGATACTATTGTTGCTCTAGCTACTCCGAGTGGAGTTGGTGCAATTGGTGTTATTCGTTTATCTGGACCTGAGGCAATTACGATTGTCAATTGTGTTTTTGGGGGGAAAGATTTAGAGAAACAAGTTTCGCATACGATTCATTTTGGGACGATTCGTGACGATAAATTAATCTTAGATGAAGTTCTGGTTTCGCTGTTTATAGCGCCTGGTTCCTATACGAAAGAAAATGTAGTGGAGATATCTACCCATGGTTCCACTTTTATCATTGAAAATGTCATTAAGCTATTGGTGAAACATGGTGCTCGTTTAGCTAAGCCAGGAGAGTTTACTTTGCGAGCTTTTTTGAATGGGCAGCTCGATTTATCGCAAGCCGAAGCAGTTGCTGACCTAATTGCCTCTAATTCAAAAGCTTCTCATCAGGTGGCTTTGCAGCAGATGCGGGGTGGTTTTTCCAGTGAGCTTAGAAACCTTCGTGAACAGCTCATTCATTTTGCATCCATGATTGAACTTGAGCTTGATTTTTCAGAGGAAGATGTGGCCTTTGCCAATCGTGACGATTTAAAGAGTCTGATTTATCGAATCAATCATTTGATTCATCGTTTAATGGAGTCTTTTGAACGAGGAAATGTGATGAAAAATGGCGTTCCTGTGGTGATTGCAGGAAAGCCTAATGTAGGTAAATCCACACTTTTGAATGCACTCTTAAATGAAGAGCGGGCTATTGTTTCAGAGATTGCGGGCACTACACGTGATACGATTGAAGATGAGATCACGATTGGAGGTATAGTTTTTCGGTTTATCGATACGGCTGGAATCCGGGATACGTATGATGCGATTGAGGCTTTGGGTGTGATGCGTACGCATGAAAAGATGAAGCAAGCCAGATTGATTATTTATTTGTTTGATCCTGAGCAAAGTGCTCAGGAAATGGCGGCGCAGAAGGATCAGATCAATTTGTTGAATATACCTTACATCGCCGTCATCAATAAACAAGATTTATTTCAAAAAGATGCTGGGCAATCATTTGATATAAATGATTATATATTGATATCAGCTAAAAAAGGTATAGGGATAGATGCACTTAAAGAGGGGATTCTACATAAGCTTGATCTTCATCAAACGAGTGCAGATGGGGTATTTATAAGTAATATTCGTCATTTAGAGGCGCTTCAGCGGACGAAAGAATCTCTCGATTTAGTTTTGCAGGGCTTGGACAATCCCGCGATCACTTCCGATTTTTTGGCTTTAGATATCAAACAAGCGCTGCATTATTTAGGTGAGATTACCGGAGCAGTTACAACTGACGATTTACTGGAAAACATATTTTCCAAGTTTTGTATTGGGAAGTAATTGTTTACAACCATTACTATTTCATAAACCTAATCAACACCTAACCTGCTCATGTTTAATAACCTGCAAAATGAAAATCGTTTCAAAAAAAATAAAAATATAATATGGGTCAAATACAAGATATTCTAAAAAACTCTGATTACAGCTTTACCATTTTTACTGATACAGAAATACAATGGTTGGAAAATCGTATTACAGAAAGTGAAGGGAAAAAAGGCAAGGAATATAAAGCTGCTTGTATTATACGCAATAAGGAAATTAAAATTACTCCTGAAGAAATTGTAAGGCAGTTGTATACTTACAAACTATTGGAAGAATATGGCTATCCGGCAAAGCAAATACAATTTGAATATCCCATAAAGTTTGGCAGAGAAGCAAAGAGAGCAGATATAGTTGTAGTAAGCGATAAAGACTTAAGTACTGCTTACATTATTGCGGAAATAAAAAAGCCCAAAGCTAAAGATGGCAAAGAGCAACTTAAAAGCTATTGCCATGGCACAGGTGCAACAATGGCTGTTTGGACCAATGGTGAGGCAATCAATTTTTATCATCGCAAGAATCCCAATTTTTTTGAAGCCATTTTAGGTTTGCCTAAAGCTGACCAAACGCTGGCAGATTTTCTCAATAAGCCTTTCACACTTCAAAATCTGATCGACCAGGAGAAAGCTAGTCCGAAAGGGAAATCACTCAAAGACATTATTCAGGATATGGAAGATGAAGTATTGGCCAATGCCGGGGTTGATGTTTTTGAAGAAGTATTTAAGCTTATCTTCTCCAAACTCTTTGATGAAATGCAAAGCGGTAACGAACAGGAACGGAGCACAAGAAACTTGGAGTTCTACAATCACGGGCATGATGATATACAACTGAAAGATAAAATTCAAAAACTCTTTGATCGAGCAAATAAAAAATGGGAAGGAGTATTTCCCGAAGGCACTAAAATAAATCTCACACCAACACATCTTTCAGTGTGTGTTTCTTTTTTACAGGATTACAAACTATTCAATAGCAATTTAGATGTGGTGGACAGTGCTTTTGAATTTCTTATGCAGAAAAGCAGTAAGGGTGAAAAGGGTCAATACTTTACTCCTCGTTATGTCATTGATATGTGTGTACGAATGATCAATCCAAAACCTACTGAATATGTGATTGATACAGCAGCAGGTAGTAGTGGGTTTACTGTACATAGTATTTTTCATGTTTGGCGCAATTTGCTGCATCAATTAAACCTGCCTCACAACTACATGATGACGGCAGAAAAGAAACCAACAGTTTGTACCGATTATGTGCAAGAAAAAGTATTTGCCATTGACTTTGATGAAAAAGCGGTTAGAGTAAGCCGGGCTTTAAACTTAATTGCAGGTGATGGGCAAACCAATGTGTTGCAGTTAAACACCTTGGATTTTACCAAGTGGGATACGCTAAAAAAGGACGATGACAATTGGGATGCCATTTTTGGTTCGGGGTTTAATAAACTTAAAAAACTGGCGGAGAGAAAAGGCGATTACAATCACTTCAATTTTGATGTGATCATGGCAAACCCGCCCTTTGCAGGTGATATCAAGGAAACGACCATACTATCTCATTATGACCTGGCCAAACAAAAAGGCAATGCGACCAAGCCCATGGGCAGAGATATTTTATTTATTGAACGCAATCTGAAATTTTTAAAACCCGGTGGACGAATGGCTGTGGTCTTACCACAAGGAAGGTTTAATAATAGCAGCGATAAATACATCCGTGAATACATTGCTGAGCACTGTAGAATATTGGCTGTGGTGGGCCTACATGGAAACAGTTTTAAACCACATACAGGCACCAAAACAAGCGTACTGTTTGTACAAAAATGGGATGATGTCCTTTGCCCGAGAAAAGAAGACTACAATATATTTTTTGCTACCCAACAGATAGGCGGTAAGAACAACAGTGGCGAACCAATCTACTGGAAGAAAGATTATGCACCCAAAGCCGATTACCAAAACAATTACGAAAGCTATGTAACGGCCAAAAGCAAAGATGCTTTTGTAGAAGACAACAATCACCCAGTAATTGCACAGGATTTATTGAACTATGGCAGCTTTACCTTTTACGATGGCCAAACTAAACAAGAAGATTGGGGCTTTGATGGCATAGCAGAAGCATTTGCAGAGTTTGCCAAAAAAGAGCAACTCAGTTTTTTTTAGGTAGCCCTTTTAACGAACAGAAATATAAAAGTTTGTTGGAAGGGCTGGAAGTGAGTGAAATAAAACTTAGTGAGTTGGTTTTGGAAAATAGAACTACAAGAATTGATAGTGAGTTTTTCAAGAAAGAGTATCTACAAAATATTTCCACTCTAATTAATTACAGGAGTGGAAATGAAAAGCTAGAAAAATATATTAACCATATTTCAGGAGGAGCTACTCCTTTGGGGGCACAATATTTTAATAAAGGCATTCCATTTTTAAGAGTCCAGAATATTATGCAAAACTATTTTAATTTAAACGAGGTTGTTTTTATTAATAATACCCAAGATAAAGAGATAAAGCGGTCTCGATTAAAGGAAAAAGATGTATTGCTTACTATAACAGGCGTCTCGTTTGGTAAAAGTGCCGTAGTTCCGAAAGAATTAGAGAATGCTAACATAAATCAACATTTGGTGAAAATTACTTTACACAGAAATTTAAATCCTTATTTTCTTTCTACGTTTCTAAATTCAAAATTTGGAAAACTGCAATCAGATAAAAATATAGTTGGAGTTACAAGACCTGCATTGGATTATGAAGTTATTAAAAATTTTATTATCCCAAATTTAGATGTAGATTTTCAGTTAGAAATAGAAAACACCATAAGACAAGCTTATGCTGTTGAGCAAAACGCCAAATTCCTCTACACCGAAGCCGAAAACATCCTATTAAAAGAATTAGGTTTAAACAACTGGCAACCCACCATTAAAAACAACAATACTAAAACACTAAAAGAAAGCTTTCTTTCCAGTGGCAGGATAGATGCAGAATATTATCAGCCAAAGTATGATGAGATTGAGGAAAAAATTATAAACTATAAAGGTGGTTTTGATCAGGTAAAAAATATTTGTAATCTAAAAACTCAAAATTTCCAACCACAGGATGATGTAATATATAATTATATTGAGTTAGCCAACATTGGTAGTAATGGAGTAATTAAAGATGTTACCCTAAATGAAGGTAAAGATTTGCCAAGCAGAGCAAGAAGGATTGTAAAAACGAATGATGTTATAGTTTCGTCTGTTGAAGGTTCGCTTGCCAGCTGTGCTATAATTCCGAAAGAATTTAATAATGCAATTTGTTCAACTGGTTTTTATGTTATCAATTCAAAGAATATAAACTCAGAAACCCTTTTGCTTTTATTTAAAACTGCTGTTATTCATTTAATGGAAAAAGGTTGTTCAGGTACAATTTTAACTGCAATTAATAATGAAGAGTTCTTTAAAATTCCTTTGCCAACAATCGATGAAAACATCCAAAAAACCATTTCCGACAAAATACAGCAGTCATTTGCTTTACAATCAAAAAGCAAACAACTTTTAGAAGCTGCAAAAAAAGCAGTGGAAATGGCCATAGAGCAAAATGAAGAAATGGCAATGGATTACCTAAAAGTAATTGAGACAAATATCGAATACGCCACGACAAAATCTACCCCCAGTTATGCCCATTTTTCTGAACTACAATAACACCTTAGAGGAAATAAAAGAAAAACCCTTCAAGCTCGAGAAAGACATTCAGCATTTATTCGAAGCCAACCTAGCAACCATCATGGGTTTGGCTCTGGTTAAATCCGAATTCACCATTAAAAACAAACGAATTGACACCTTGGCATTTGATCCAGAAAGCAAGTCATTTGTCATTATTGAATACAAGCGGGACAAAAACCACAGTGTAGTTGATCAGGGCTTTACTTATCTGGGTTTAATGCTCGAAAATAAGGCTGATTTCATCGTGGAGTATAACGAAACTCTAAAAGGTGATTTAAAAAGGGGGCATGTTGATTGGAGTCAAACTCGAGTCGTTTTTGTATCGACTAGTTTTACCGATAACCAAATTCAAGCAAGTAATTTTAAAGATTTAGCCATTGAATTGTGGGAAGTAAAGAAATATGAAAATGGTACAATTCTCATTAATCCAATTAAAAAATCAAATACGGCTGAGAGTATAAAACCGCTTGCGCAGCAAAACGATAGGCTGAAAAATGTTTCCAAGGAAATTAAAGTTTATACGGAGCAGGAACATGTAGAACGTGGATCAGAATCTATTGTTGAGTTGTACGAAAAATTTAAAGTAGCCATATTGAATTTGGCTGATGGTATTGAACTAAAATCACAGAAAGAATACCTTTCTTTCAAAAAAGGAAAAAATATAGTTGACATCTGTATACTCAAGAAATCGTTAAAAATTTGGATCAATCTTAAGAAAGGACAATTGGATGATCCGAAAGGTATTATGCGTGATGTTTCTGATGTAGGTCATTGGGGAAATGGCGACTATGAAATACAAGTGAGCGATGATGAAAATTTAGAATATCTCATGAGTTTGATTAAACAAGCAATTAACAATAAAATGTATCGCTCTTTAGTCATAAAGGGACTAAAGAATTAATATTTTGATACACTATCAAATTCCATTTAAAAGGATTCCACAAATTGAAAAATTGGTTAGATTTGACCTCTTAAAATAAGCCATTTCTAATTAGATTAAGCGTCAAAGTTCATGTTTTTGGGCTAGTTAGGAAGTAGTAAACATGTATGAAAAACAGATAATTCAAAATTAAAATATGCAAGGAAAAGGACTAGTTAAATTTGCCGCAATCATTTTAGCCATTGCGTGCTTGTATTCACTCTCTTTTACATGGATTGCAAAACATGTGGAAGATAATGCCAAAAAGTACGCTCGTGGTAACCTATCGGATGAACGGGCTTATCTTGATTCAATGTCTACTCGGCCTGTGTTTGGCATATTTAAATATATCACCTATCAGTATGCGAAGGAGCGGGAAATACCTCTTGGTCTTGACTTAAAAGGTGGGATGAATGTGACTATGCAAATTTCTTTAACGGAATTGGTGCGCAATCTGACTAATAATAGTACAGATGAGGGTTTCAATCAGGCCTTAAAAAATGCCGAAACTCGCTTGACAACTAGCCAAAAAGATTTTATTACACTTTTTGGTGAAGAGTTTGAAAAGGTTAATCCAGGTAGGAAAATGGCACCTTTGTTTACTACAAAGGAAAATAGAGCCAATATTAAATTGGATGCAAACAATGCGGATGTTTTAAACTTCTTGCGTAAGGAGTCAAAAAGTGCTATCGAACGCTCATTTAATATTCTTCGTACACGTATAGACAAATTTGGTGTCACTTCTCCTAATATTCAGTTACAAGAAGGATCGAATCGTATTTTGATCGAATTGCCTGGTGTATCAGAGCCAGAGCGTGTGCGTAAACTTTTGCAGGGTTCGGCTAAATTAGAGTTTTGGGAAACCTTTGACAATTTTGAGACATTCCCATTACTTGAAAATTTAAATAAAACATTGGGGGCAGCCGCTGTAACAACAATTGGTGTTGATACGACAAAAATAATAGCTAAAACTGGTGCAGAAACTTCAACAAGTAAGCTGGCTTCCTTGGTCGGTAAAGATGCTGCTAAAACGGATACTGCTTCACTGAATAGTAAATCGGCTGATCAAGCGAAAAAGAATCCGCTCTTTGCATTGCTAAGTCCATCAACTTATCAAACCCAGGATGGTAAAACAGCACTTCGTCCAGGTCCTATTGTGGGCTGGGTACTTCAAAAAGATACGGCTAAAGTAAGTGCTTATATTCACTCTGAAATTGGGCATTCTATCATTCCTAAGAATGTAAAATTTGCTTGGTCTGTGAAACCTATCTCTGCAGAATCGAAAGTTTATGAACTTTATGCATTGAAGACGAGCACGATGGAAGGCGGTCCAGTTTTGGGTGGAGATGTAATTTCAGATGCACGTGCTGATTACGATCAAAGAGGCAATCCAGAGGTAATCATGGTGATGAACAGCGAAGGTGCGCGTTCATGGCGCAATGTAACGGCCGCCGCCTCTGCTGATCCAAAAAACAAAAAAAGCATCGCTATTGTGTTAGATAATGTGGTGTATTCTGCGCCTACTGTGCAAGGTGAGATTCCAAATGGCATTTCATCGATTAGTGGAAACTTTACCATTGAGGATACCAAAGACTTATCCAATGTGTTGAAAGCGGGTCGTTTACCAGCTCCGGCTCGTATTGTTGAAGAAGCTATTGTTGGACCATCTTTGGGAGAAGCAGCTATTCATGCAGGTTTATTGTCGGCGGTGATTGGGCTAATAGTCGTGCTTGTCTTCATGATGTTGTATTACAATCGGGCGGGTACAGTAGCTAATGTGGCTGTATTTGTGAATTTATTTTTCTTGATGGGGGTACTTGCTTCTCTTGGAGCCGTGCTTACACTTCCTGGTATTGCGGGTATTGTGCTGACAATGGGTATTGCGGTGGATGCAAACGTGCTTATTTATGAGCGTATTCGAGAAGAACTTGGTCATGGCAAGACGATGCGGCTAGCTATTGCTGATGGTTATAAGCACGCTTTGTCATCTATTTTGGACTCCAATGTTACTACCTTTTTGACGGGAGTGATACTGTATACGTTTGGATCAGGTCCAATATTAGGTTTTGCAACCACCTTGATGATCGGTATAATCACATCTCTGTTTTGTTCTATTCTTATTTCTCGGCTTATTTTTGAGTGGATGCTTGAGAAAGGTTGGGATATTAAGGTTTCTAGACCATGGAGTTCACATACCTTCAAAAATGCAAAGTATGCTTTTGTTAAAAATAGATTCAAGTTTTATACTTTCTCTGGTTTATTTATCCTAGCTGGGTTCGTCTCTATGGTTACACGCGGCTTTAGTTTAGGAGTAGATTTCAAAGGGGGGCGTACTTATGTTGTTCAATTTGAAAAGCCAGTTGATATTGAAAAAGTAAGGGATTATTTAGATGAGACGTTCAAAACAACCACTGAAGTAAAAACATTTGGTTCAGGCAATAAATACAAAATCACCACCTCCTATTTGATTGATCGTGGTGATGATGGGGCAGATCGTCAGGTTGAAGCTAAATTAAAAGAAGGTTTAGCTAAAGTAGCTATTGGGAAAAATATACTAAGTTCTCAAAAAGTTGGTCCAACGATAGCGAATGATATTAAAATATCAGCTGTTTATTCTGTAGTGTTTGCCATTGTTGTGATTGCTATTTATATCTTATTCCGCTTCCGTAAGTGGCAGTTTAGTTTGGGGGCTTTGGTAGCTACAGCACATGATGCTTTATTGGTATTGTCTTTTTTCTCGTTGTTTAATGGGGTATTGCCATTTTCGTTAGATATAGATCAGGCATTTATCGCTGCGATATTGACGGTAATAGGTTATTCTATCAATGATACGGTTGTTGTATTTGACCGTATAAGGGAATATTTGAATATGAATAAAGGTAAAAATCAAGATACCCATGTAGTCATTAATAATGCGATCAATAGCACGCTTAGTAGAACGATTATTACTGCACTGACTGTGTTTTTCGTATTAGTCGTGTTATTTATTTTTGGCGGTGAGGTCATCAGAGGGTTTTCGTTTGCATTATTGATTGGGGTGATCTTTGGTACATATTCTTCGATTTGTGTAGCAACGCCTGTGATGCTTGATTTTGGAAAGAAGAATTTAGAATAGCATTGAATTTTATTAATGAAAAATGGCTTTAAATTAATTTAAAGCCATTTTTCATTAATAGGCATTTAGAATTAAATACAGTAGACAAGTATGGTCAAAGCTTGATTAACAACATGAAATCTGCCCAATCAACAAAGCATACAGAGTTCGGTATAAATAACTTGTTGAAAATGGAATTTTCATTACCGTCAATTAGTGTATAAAATAGTAGAGTTTATAAACCATATGAAAATACAATTAGTTGCTTTAGAAACGATGGCTGAAAAAGATCATTCACAAGCAATTCTGAGGTGAGTCTTGTCTCATCTTGTTCATAATAAGATTTAAAACTTATTTGTTTTAAACTTTAAATTTGCATCACCATTTTTCACGAAGCGTATCTAATTCTTTATCAAAAGATGTCGAACAAAAAGATACGTCAAGAAAAATTTTAAAATCAGGAATAAGAATTTATGATTCAAACAGATATATGTATTATCGGTGCGGGGCCAGTAGGGCTGTTTGCTGTTTTTGAAGCAGGTTTATTAAAAATGCGTTGTCATTTAATTGACACTTTGCCACAGGTTGGTGGTCAATTATCAGAAATTTACCCGCATAAACCCATTTATGACATACCAGGTTACCCCGATATCAAAGCTCAAGAATTAGTTGATCGATTGATGGAGCAAATTGCCCCATTTAAACCCCAATTTACATTGGGTGAACGCGTAGAGACATTAGCTAAACAAGATGATGGCTCCTATTTAGTGGGTACTAGTGATGGAACCTTGGTGCATGCTTCGGTAGTGGTTATTGCAGGAGGTTTGGGGTGCTTTGAACCACGTAAGCCAGATGTGGAAGGCTTGTCCCAATTTGAAGGTAAAGGGGTGGAATATATGGTGAAGAATCCCGAGCATTTCCGTGCGAAAAAAGTGGTATTAGCTGGTGGTGGTGACTCTGCCTTAGACTGGACCATATTTTTATCTAATGTAGCTGAGCGAGTGACGCTGATCCACCGAGGAGATACCTTTAGAGGTGCACCCGATTCTGCTGAAAAAGTATTTGAATTAGCTCGTGATGGGGCTATCGATTTAATTCTACAATCCAATTTGGTGGATGTTTCTGGTGCTGACCAGCTCGAGGAAGTTTCTTTCATGGGGCGAGATAAGGTGAAAAACTCGATCAAAGCTGACTATCTAATTCCACTTTTTGGTTTGAGTCCCAAGCTGGGGCCTATTGCCAATTGGGGATTAAATATTGATAAATCGGCTATTGAGGTTGATACATTTGATTATTCGACAAATATTGAAGGCATTTATGCCATAGGTGATATCAATACCTATCCAGGAAAATTAAAGTTGATACTATGTGGTTTTCATGAGGGGGCTTTGATGGTACAAAGTGCATTTAAATATGTTTATCCGGATCAAAAATTAAGTTTTAAATACACCACAGTTTATGGAGTTAATGCATTCTAGATGATCACCATTACTATTGAAGATCGGAACGGGGAGAAACAGGCTATTGAGGTTCCTACTGATGTGAACTTAAGCTTGATGGAGGTTTTAAAAGCATCTGACTACCCAATCCTGGCAACCTGTGGAGGAATTGCTTTATGTGCTACCTGTCATGTGCAAGTGCTCGAAGGATATGATGAACTTCCTCCAGCTGGGAATGAGGAAATGGATATGCTTGATACTTTGCCAGACGCTGCTTTTGACAGTCGATTGGCCTGTCAGCTGCGAATTAGTGAGGAGATGAATGGTATGATATTTCGCATCTGTGGTGAGTGATGGGGGCTTGAAAAATCTTGAATTCTTACCTGAAGAAATATGACTAATTATTCTAATAAAATTCCTCTAGTAGTGATTGTGGGAGGTGGATTTGGAGGAATAGAACTTGCTAAGAGGCTCAGAAACAAACCTGTCCAAATTTTGATGCTGGACAGGCATAACTATCATACGTTTCAGCCCTTGCTTTATCAGGTGGCTACTGCGGGTTTGGAAGCTGATTCGATTGCTTTCCCATTGCGTAAAATTTTTAAGGGGCAGCAGAATTTCACGTTTCGCATGACTGAGCTGAAGAAAATAATTCCAAGTCAGCGGGTGTTGGATACAACCATTGGTCCGATTAATTATGATTATCTAGTTATTGCAACGGGCTCAAATACCAATTTTTTTGGTCAGCAGGAGGTAGAACACTTTGCTATGCCCATGAAAACGATACCAGAGGCATTGAATCTACGTAGTTTGCTATTGCAAAACCTAGAAGAGGCACTAATCGAGTCTGATCCTGTTCGGAAAAGTGCTTTGCTTCACTTCGTGATTGTTGGTGGTGGACCAACAGGTGTTGAACTTTCGGGGGCTTTGGCTGAGTTGAGGATGCATATTTTACCGACAGATTATCCCGAACTATCCATTCAACAAGTCCATATCTACCTTATTGAAGGATCTTCAAAACTCCTGGGCACAATGTCTGAACAGGCATCCAGTGAATCTGAGAGATTTTTAAAGAAAATGGGAGTTAAGGTATATACCGATGCTCGTGTAGAGGGGTACGATGGGGCTACAATTCGGTTATCTACTGGAGAAACTATTCATACCCAAAATGTGATATGGTCGGCAGGAATTAAAGGAGCTGTTCCAGAAGGAATTCCTGAAATAGGTATTGCCCGAGGAAACAGAATTAAGGTGGATACTTATAATCGAGTAGAGGGGCTCGAAAATATTTTTGCTATCGGGGATGTAGCTGCTATGACAACAGATAAATATCCCAATGGTCACCCTTGTGTAGCGCCTGTGGCTATTCAGCAAGGGAAAATGCTGGCTGCAAATTTGCTAAAACTATTACGCGGTAAACCATTAGATGGCTTCATCTATTTTGATAAAGGCTCTATGGCAACTGTTGGACGAAATAAGGCAGTGGTAGATATCGGTCGCATTCGATTTCAGGGCATATTTGCTTGGTTTGTTTGGATGTTTGTTCATTTGATGTCGTTGGTTGGGTTTAGAAATAAAGTAGTCACGTTTGTGAATTGGATGTGGAGCTATTTCAGTTACGACCGTGGAACGCGTTTAATCATTCGTCCCTTTAGTCGGACTTCTAGGACGGAAGATACAAGTGCCAAATAAAAATCACTGCAGTAGCTACTATGATTAAATTAATAGAGTGCCCAAGAGATGCTATGCAAGGCCTATCTCATTTTATTCCCACAGAAATAAAGGTCAAATACATCAATCTACTTTTACAGGTTGGGTTTGATACCATCGACTTTGGAAGTTTTGTTTCAGCCAAGGCTATTCCTCAAATGCGCGATACATTGGCTGTTTTAGACCGGTTGGATCTTTCGTCGTCATCTTCAAGGCTATTGGCAATTGTGGCTAATCTCAGGGGAGTACAAGAGGCCATTCAGCATGAAGCGATCACTTATTTGGGATTTCCATTTTCGGTGTCGGAAACCTTTCAGCAGCGCAATACGAATTCAACCATAGCGCAATCCTTGGTTATGGTTGAAGAAATGATGGAGCTGTGCAATAAGTACGGAAAAACAGCAGTAGTGTACTTATCTATGGGTTTTGGTAATCCTTACGATGATCCTTGGAATGTTGAATTACTAGCACATTGGACTACTCAATTGGTGGAACTAGGGGTGCAAATTTTAGCACTTGCTGATACGATTGGTGTATCTACTCCAGCTAAAATTCGGGCTATTTTTCCACCCCTGGTCAAACAGTTTCCTCAAGTTGAGTTTGGAGTTCATCTTCACAGCGCTATTGACACTTGGAAAGAAAAAATAGAGGCAGCTTACCAAAGTGGTTGTAAGCGGTTTGATTCGGCATTGAAAGGATACGGCGGTTGTCCAATGGCTGATGATAAATTGGTGGGGAATATAGCTACGGAGCACGTAATTCGCTATCTGGAAAGTCAAGGTGAAGATTTAAAATTGAACCAAATCAAATGGCAAGAAGCGATGGAATTTTCATCGGAAGTTTTTATTTAAACGAGATCTTAAAGAGCTGGTCTAAAGCTTATTTTAAGAAATAATTGCCGGTTATTTTTGAGCGAAATGAAGCGGGTTTTGGAGCAATAGTGGGAGACTATTGCGAAAAATCCAACGAAATTACAGCCCAAAAGAACCAAAAGAATGAAATAAAATAAACTTTAGACTGGCTCAAAGTCAAATATCCTCGAACATCTATTTAAAAATCAATTATGCTTAAGAAAAAGATCATCTCTTATGTCCTTTGTTGTGGTATTTCTTTAGTTAGTGTAAATACTTGGGCTCAGGTGAGCGCTTCAAGAACAAATGGGCATCAACAAAAACCGCTAGCTGCAGCCATTACAGTGCTATCTAGGCCACAGGTTCCTATTTTGTGTTATCATCAAATACGCGATTGGAAACCAAGTGATTCTAAGGTGAGCAAGGATTATATTATTCCCATTGCTACTTTCAAGGCACACATGAAAATGCTAGCTGATAGTGGTTATCATACCATCTTACCTGATCAGTTGTATGACTATTTAAATTATGGGACCAAATTGCCTTCCAAACCAATCATGCTCACTTTTGATGATACTGACTTGGATCAGTTTACCATTGCTGCTCCTACCATGAAGCAATATGGGTTCAAGGGTGTTTTTTTTATTATGACAGTCTCTTTGGGACGAAAAAATTATATGAGCAAGGACCAAGTGAAGCAATTGTCTGATGCAGGGCATGTAATTGGTAGTCATACTTGGGATCATCATAATGTGAAAAAATATCAGGGAAATGATTGGATGATTCAGATCGACAAACCAACTAAACAACTACAAGAAATTACTGGGAAGCCAATCAAGTATTTTGCTTATCCCTTTGGTCTGTGGAATCCACAAGCTATTCCGGAGCTAAAGAAACGAGGCTTTATAGCTGCTTTTCAATTGGCTGAGAAACGGGATGAAAAGGACCCTTTATTTACTATTCGTAGGATTATTGCTAGTGGATATTGGGCACCCCATACTTTGCATACGAGTTTGGTTAGGAGTTTTAAATAAGTGCTTCAGTAAGGTATAATACTATAAAAATAGTTTGTGATAATGAATGATTGAAAAATAGTGCTGAATAAAGTAGTATCGAAAATAACATCGAAAGCGCAGGAGGCCATCCTTTTAGAGGCTAATTCATCCTGGGTAAATAAAGAAACGAGAGCAACTTGCAAGTATGCTCCAGTTCTTGTTCCCAAAGGCCAGGATGAGTCGGCTGTTTCTAGTATGGGCATGGTACTACAAAAACGGATACAAGTGTGTCGTCAAATGGCTGATATTGCTGGTGGTCGTATTTGATTTTCATTCCAAGACTATGAGTTTTCTCACCGGATGGGCCATTTTAGCGCAAAGACCGTGCCCATTATTGTGATCAGTGGGGGTAGTGCCAATAAGCTAGTACAAGAACTAAGTAAAGATTATAGTCTGGCTTGGCATCCGGCTATTGTGCGTGATGAGCCCGTTTATCTACTCGTTCATATGGATGATTATGGGCCTTATGCCAAGGCGCTTGAGAATATATTGAGTAGATATAAAAATATGCGACTCATTGGATGGAAGTGTGGGTTATTGACTGGATTTGGGGCAGCTCGATTAGCTGCTTTACATTTTGCCGACGCGCTTGAATATCGCCCCAGTAGGATTATACTTATGGATCAAGATGTTGTTCAAACGGAAGAAACTAGGCATACTCGTCCAGAGATTGAATCAATCATAAATGAAATACACAATCATACACAAAAGTTTGTCGCGGGGTACGGTGTTGGTTATCCAACGCGGCAGCCCGTGCCACTACCATTTAGTGAGTTAGATCCGATTGGGAAAGACGATTTGAATTCTCCAGCACAGCAATTCGTATCTGTTCGAGCACCATTTTTGGATAGAAGTGGCGAGACTATTTATCCGGGTTATATGGTTTCTGGGGGAGAAGATATGCTTATGGGATTTTAGCTAGGTATTATGCAGGGCGACATCAATAGCACTTTACTCCCTTGTCGTATTGCAAAAAAGAACTTGTAGGGCCTGCTGATCACCCTAATATTTATTGGAACGTGACTAGGGTAAATACTTTAAGAACCTTGTTCGAGGCAGAGAAAGGAACGATAGTTCAGTTTGAAGGTTCAGAGATGACTTTAGATCAACTCATGCAGCTTTTTGTAAAAAAAGGTTGGATAGCTGCACATCCAAGTGCCGAATCTTATAATGTTTTCTCTTGTATTATAGAACGTATTATTTTGCGACACTATAAGGAAACCCACCCGGGCCAAGTACCATCTACTCCAAAACGACCATCTACCACAGAGTAAGCTTGGAGAATTATTTTGGTATTATTTTTAGAACGAGAGGAGAGGATCTTCATATCTCCTCTTCCAACAATTGCTTATGATAAAGCTCGAAATAGTGTTTTCGGTTAGCAATTAGTTGCTGGTGATTGCCTTGTTCAATGATTCGGCCTTGGTCGAGGACAATTATTTTATCGGCATTTTTGATCGTAGAAATACGGTGTGAAATTAAAATACTTGTTTTCCCTTTCATTATTCGCCCCAGGTTTTGTAGGATTTCTTCTTCCGTTTTGGTATCTATCGCCGAAAGACAATCGTCGAAGATGAGTAGTTGAGGTTTCTTGATAATTGCCCTGGCAATTGATAGGCGTTGTTTTTGTCCACCAGAAAGTGTGACTCCTCGTTCGCCAATCAAGGTATTAAACCCCTCTTCAAACCCAATAATATTTTGGTAGACTGCTGCATCTTTTGCAGCCTGTTCAATTTGTTTATCTGTTGACTGGTCTAGTCCGAAAGAGACATTATTGCGTATAGTATCCGAAAAAAGAAGGACCTCTTGCGGCACAAATCCAATTTGATCTCGATAATGCCTTAGGTTGAGTTCAGTAATGAGTTTGTCATCGATTAAAATATCGCCTGTAGTTACGTCATACATGCGCATTAATAAACTAGCTAAGGTTGTTTTTCCTGATCCTGTTCTACCAATAATAGCTATAAATTCACCCGGCTTGATCTCTAAACTAAGTTCTTTTAGGGCCCAAATACCTGTATCTGGATATAAAAAACTAACGCCCTTGAATTGAATATGTCCTTGAAGTATGTGTGGTTCTACTCCAATCGGTTCTTCTTTGGAACGAATTTCAGGCCTGGTTTTTAAAAATTCATTAATTCGTTTTTGCGAGGCCGCTGCGCGTTGAATTAGTGAAATAACCCATCCCAATGAAATAATGGGGAAAGTTAGCTGATTGACATAGACCACAAATTCGGCAATATTGCCCGTGGTGATGTTCCCTCGTATAACTTCCATTCCACCTACATAAATGGTGATAATGGTACTCATTCCGACTAATAGCATCATTATTGGGAAAAAGAGTGCTTGAACACGTACTAAGTCCATGGAATGAGATTTGTAATTTTCACTCTCTTTTGCAAACTTTTGTTTGACGTCTGCTTCGCGTACATAAGCTTTGATTATGCGAATGCCTGAAAAAGTTTCCTGGACAAAGGAAGAGAGTTTGGAGAGTTGTTGTTGAATCTCTCGGCTATGAGAACTAATCGCTGTTGTGACATAGTAAATGCTTAATACTAGGATGGGTAGAGGGATCAAGCAATAAATAGCTAATGGTGTATTAACACTGAACATGGCATACATCACCAATAAAGAAAGTGTAATGATATTGATCATATACATGATTGCGGGACCGAGATACATGCGTACTTGACTCACATCTTCAGTGACACGATTCATTAAATCACCGGTGTTATTGCGGCGATAAAAAGCGATAGATAGTTGCTGATAATGCTGATAGATTTCATTTTTTAGATCATACTCAATATGCCTCGACATGAGAATAATCGTTTGTCGCATAAAAAATAGAAATAGTCCACGCAGTAGCGCTAGTAGGAGGATAGTGATTCCAAAAAGTAATAAGCTATAACCGAATAGATTATAGATAATTTGCTGACGCTCGAATCCATTAAAAAGCTTATAAATACTAATATTTTCTTCAATGAGGTTAAATGTTGTTCGGACTACTTGGGCGGGTAGTACACCAAAAAGGTTAGAGATGATAACAAATAGGATACCTGGAACTAGTTGTCCGCGGTATTTGTATAAGAACTTATTGAGGTATCCTAATTCTTTCACTTATATTTTGTCTAGAGTTTAATAAAAATAAACAATTATTGATTTGGCTCTAAATGTTTGATGTGTTGTTGAGCTTCCTTGATCACTTGTGGACTGAGTTCAGTATGTTGTTGAACGCGTCCAAGAAGTTGCATGTTTTTATAGTTAAGTAGGATATCTTCTGAGTATGAATTTGAATTGCCATTGATGATCAGACCCTTGATGGGAATATTTCGTTGGAGGAGTAATTCGATTGATAACAAAGAATGATTAATACTTCCCAAGTAGTGAGAAATAACCAATACCACTTCTGCTTCTAAGTGCTGTATCAAATCGGCCATTAAATCTTTTTCATTCAGTGGAACTAAGAGACCTCCAGCACCTTCTATGACCAGGGTATTTTTGGTTGTGGGAAGTGTAATTTGATCCATTTCAATTCGTATACCATCCAAGTGCGCAGATTGATGTGGTGAAAAAGGTTGCCTGAGTCGATAAGCTTCTGGATGAAGTTTTGAAATGGGGTTTGATATCAATTTTTTGATGGTATCTGTATCTGAGTAGTGTAAGTCTCCAGATTGAATGGGTTTCCAATAATCGGCTTGTAGTTTCTCAACAAGAATAGCTGATACAATTGTTTTACCAACACCTGTACCAATGCCGGTGACGAAAATGGGTTTGTATTTCATGTATTTAATTTGTTCCTAATACGCGAGGGCTCACGATGGTTTTGAGTGATAAAGCTAACTGTTCAATTTCTTCTAATGAATTATGATTATGTAAACAAATGCGCAAACGTTCTGAGCCAGTTTTCACGCTTGGGCTGAGAATAGGACGTACATCAAACCCTAAATGACTAAGTTCCTTTGCTGCATTTTTAGCTTCTTGGTTTCCTGGAATTATTATCATTTGTATCGGTGACCTACTTTTAACCAGTTGGTCGCCTGCATTTACTATGCTTTTAAAAAGATTTATTCGCTGATGGATAGCTGATTGATGATCATATTGAGTCAAGAAATGATAAGCCACCTTTGTAGCTAGGTGTGAAGTGAAGCTGGCCGCTGTACTGTAAACAAACGATCGCGCAAAATTGACTAAGAAAGAACGTAAGATATTTGATCCTAAAATGGCTGCTCCGTGTGTACCTAGTGCTTTTCCAAAAGTAACAGTTCGAGCAAAAACTCGATCGTTCAAGCCTTTTTCTTCAACTAAACCCCGACCTTGATTTCCAAATAGTCCGACAGCATGAGCTTCATCAACCAGTACAGCAGCAGCATAGCGTTCCGCCAAGTTACATATTTCCATTAATGGGGCTTCATCCCCATCCATGGAATAAATACTTTCAACGACAATGTATATTTTCCCAGTACTTCGTTTCAGTTTTTGCTCGAGGCTGTGGAGATCATTATGTCTAAACATAAATCGATTTGCATAGCTTAATCGAGCCCCATCAATGATGCTGGCATGGACTAACTCGTCGGCAATGATGGTGTCTTTGCGTTGTGGGAGTGAAGACAGTAAGCCTAGGTTAGCATCATATCCCGAATTAAAAATCAATGCTGACTCTGCCAAATGGAATGCGGCGATTTCATTTTCAAGTGCTTCTGTGAACCGATCATTACCAGCTAATAATCGTGATCCTGTAGATCCTAGTTGGAAATGGGGGTGCTCTTTTAGTGAATCCTCAAATTGTGCTTTTAGTTCGGCTGATCGAGCAAAGCCTAAATAGTCGTTGGATGAGAAATCAATTAGAGAGTTAGAAATACTTAACTGGCGTAATGAGCCTGCAGCCCAGCGCGAATGCAAACGCTGATGAATGGACTTCTCATGGTCGTTTGTGGTTAGGTTCTTTGGCCTCATTCCACAAAAGTACCCGAAAATTTTAGAGCCTGTTTGAATTTTATTAGGCTCTTATACTTTGGCTCTTTGTAAATCGCTGATTGACCGTTGCATTTGAACAACCATAGAGGTGATATTTTCTAATGTAGGTTCAGCAGTTGGCTCTGGGAATGAGGTACTGATAAAGGCCTTTGCCGTCCAAATTTCAATAACATCTTCCCAAGGAATAGAGTAGGGTTCATAGATTGGATTATCAGATAATAAATGTAATGGTTTATCATCCCTGAACTTACTTCCAATACGTTTGTAAACTATGCCATCATTTTTACTGATGATGATATAGGTTTCACCTAATCTTAAGTTACTCCAATCGTCAAGATATTGGCCGATAACGATCGTTCCGGATTCTAATGGAAGCATGGAATCACCTCGAATTTCAAATCCACGAAAAGTCCCCTGACGAAATATAGGAAGGTAGAACTTGGGCAGTTCCCCAACATATTCAGGATCAGCATACCCATTTAGGTAACCTGCACTCGCTTTAGCACTGACAAGCTCAATATTTTCTT
Organism: Pedobacter sp.; assembly: GCA_008015505.1. Lineage (GTDB taxonomy): Bacteria > Bacteroidota > Bacteroidia > Sphingobacteriales > Sphingobacteriaceae > Daejeonella. The sequence goes on along the minus strand of SSFR01000014.1, from coordinate 31,324 downwards.
GATTTTTAGAGTCAACAGTAATACTCAACACACGTACGTTAGCCCAATCGCTTTTGGGTTTAGGTGTCCATTTCTCATTGATCTTATCATTTAGCAATTCATCAATGGATATATTATAGAATTCGGCAAATCGTTGTAAGAGTTCATATTTGGGTTCAGCTCGTTTCTCTTCATAAGCGCCCACCAAAGAGCGTTTGATTTGGAGTTCGTTCGCAAAAAGTTGTTGTGTAAGTTTTTTTGTTTTACGTAAATATTTGAGGTTAGATGCAAGATTGTTCATTTTTGATAATCAAATTAAATAGTGAAATACTGATGACGTTAAGGTTATTTGACTGTAACGTTATAGGGAAGCCTTGATTGTATTCCCATATTATTTAATGCAGATTTTGCTGTTTGATAGTATAAATAGTTCTCACCAAGTTCACTTTTAAGCAAGTATGTTTTTAGTTTATCAGTTGGATGGCTAAAAAGTGATAATAAAGGATCCTTAAGTGTTGGATAGTCTACAATTTGGTACGTATCTAGACCTGCTTTTTTGGCCGCGGAGGAGATTGCGTCGTGGATATTACCTAGGCGATCTACTAAACCATTTGTAAGTGCTTCTTTTCCACTCCAAACACGTCCTTGAGCAATACCATCAATATAGGACTGCGATTTTTTCCTGCCTTCTGCTACTTTACTAGTGAAGCTATTGTAAATATGGTTGACCTCATTTTGGATGATCATTTTTTCAGCCTCGGTTAATGGTCTGATTATACTACCTGTATTGGAGAATAAACCGGTTTGAACCCCGTCGAAAGTGATTCCCAGTTTATTGTTGAAAAACCGTTGCATATTGGGGATAAGACCGAATACACCAATGGAACCTGTAATGGTTGTTGGTTGAGCAAATATAGAATCTGCTGCACATGCAATATAATAACCTCCGGAGGCAGCGACATCTCCCATGGATACAATAACTGGTTTGGCTTTTTTGGTCAACATAACCTCGCGCCAAATGACATCTGAAGCTAGCGAGCTTCCACCTGGAGAATTAATACGCAGTACAATAGCTTTCACCTTGTCATCAGTACGGGCCTCACGTAAAGCCCTTGATATTCGTTCAGATCCAATGGTTTGATCGCTTCCTTCACCACTGATAATATCGCCGGTGGCATATACTAATGCAATTCGATTTTTAGCATGAGACTCTTTTTCTTCATCAGTAGGAGCATATTTTTCAAGACTTATTGATTTGACATCTTTATCTTTAGCGATGCTGGTGAGTGATTTTAGTTCATCGATGATTTCATCTTTGTAACGTAAGCCATCAACCATTTTATAATGAAGTGCATCAGTTGCATTTCTGAGTTTGGCCTGATATGAAATAGCATAAACAGAGTCTTTTGGCAATTTTCTACTTTCAGCCACTTTTCCTAATAAATGATCATACATAGACCCTAAAAAGGATTTTACTTGTGTACGATTAGGTTCGCTCATCTTCTCAAGGACGAAAGGTTCAACGGCACTTTTATAGGTCCCAACTTTGATCACCTGAACCTCAATCTCCAATTTATCTAAAGCTTTTTTGAAAAAGGGAATCTCTGAACTTAATCCGCGGAAGTCAATCATTCCCTCTGGGTTTAGATATAGTTTGTCAGCTACGGAAGCTAAATAATAAGCACCTTGTGTGTAGACTTCACTGTATGCAATGATAAACTTTCCACTCTTTTTGAATTCAACTAATGCATTTCGAATCTCTTCTATACTTGCATAGCCTGTGGAGAGGGAAGAAATGTTTAAATAAATACCCTTAATATTTTTGTCCGTTGTAGCTTTTTCGATTCCGGCTAAAATGTCATTTAATCCAATGCCATTATTTTCATATCCGATGAAGTCGAGATTGTTGAGTGGATTTTTAACGGTTCGCTCTAAGATGGGGTAGCTCAATGTAATATGTAAAACAGAGTTGGGGTTGACTTCTGCTTTGCGTTCGCGTCCGGCTATCGATATGACAGCTGTTAATACGGCCACAAAAAGTACTAGTAATACAAAAAAGGATAAAATAACACCCATCATGGATGCAAAAACAAACTTGAAAAACTCTTTCATCTCAGACTTTTAAAAAGGTATGGAACAAATATATAGATTTGGCCCTCCATAATTATATCTGAAAGGCCGTACCATTGCATAAAACGAATATGATGAATAATGTGTATTTACTACTTGGTAGTAATCTGGGAGATAGTGAATTTTATATTTATCAAGCAAAACAATGTATTGAAAGTGAGGTAGGCATGATTTTACAAGCTTCTTCATTGTATCAAACAGCGGCATGGGGTAAAATCAATCAACCGGATTTTATTAATCAGGTTGTGCTTGTATCATCTTCATGGGATCCGCAGCAAGTTTTGAGCAAAGTGCTAACGATTGAAAGTCAATTAGACCGAAAACGGACAGATAAATGGGGAGCCAGAACGATTGATATTGATATCCTGTTTTACAATGATGATTGTGTCAATGATGTAAATCTGGTGATTCCGCATCCATATTTGCATCAGCGTAGTTTCACTTTAATTCCTTTGTTAGAGATTGCACCTAATTATATGCATCCAATTTTGGCCAAAACTATTGGGGAGCTCTACCAGGAAGTCTCAGATGATTTAGTTGTTCAAAAACTACTTGAAGCGGGATGTCATTGCTGAAATTTAAATAGAACAGGCGTGTGCAATTAAAAAAAACGATATATCTGGGAGGTGTTGGTTTAGGTTTGCTCGTGCATGCATTACTTTCAGATCATGTATATGCTCAAGAACCAAAACCCTTAGATGAGGTGGTTATTACGGCGAATCGCTCACCTAAAAAGCTAGCTGATGTGGGTAAAGTAGTTCAGGTCATTACTGCCGACCAGTTAGCAAGAAGTCAGGGGCGAACTTTGCTTGAAGTGCTAAATAGAGTTGTAGGGTTAACAGTAGGAGGTAATTCGACAGGAATGGGAGAGCCTAAATCCATTTTTTTGCGTGGGGCTTCTGGTGCGAACACGCTCATTTTAATTGATGGAGTTCCTGCAAATAATGCATCTGGAGTTACTGGAGAGTATGATATTACGGCAATACCTATTGATATGGTCGCACGTGTGGAAATTATTAAGGGAGGAAATTCTACTTTATATGGCTCTGATGCGGTTGCCGGAGTAATCAATATTATCACTCATAAAGATTATAATCAGCCTATTCATATTGGTGTTTTGGGTACGGTAGGAAGCTATGAATCGTTTAAGCAGGCTTTTAATGGTGGGGGACTGATCAAAAGAACATCTTTTGCATTCAATGGGTCAAATTTAACCTCTGGTGGATTCTCATCGGCCATGTCTAGAAATGGAAGCAGTAGTTTTGAAAAGAATGGTTTTGAACAACGTGCTTTGAGCTTACGTGTAGGAGAACAGTTAAATGATCGGCTTTGCCTTAATGGTAATTTTTTCTGGAATACGAACCAGGCTAGTTTTGATGCGGGTGCTTATCAGGATGTACTAGGAAATACTTACTCAAAGACTTCCTATTTGGGTGGATTGGGTGTATCCTTAAGTGTCCTCCAAGGCGAATTGATGATCAATCTGAGTCAAAATAATATCAAAAATCATTTCAACTACACTGCTCCCAGTAATTCTATTGCTCACTACGAAAGTGAAATTAGTAATCTAGAAATAGGCTTGAGTAGTCCTTTGAATAGCTTAATAAGCTTAACAAGTGGTTTTAGCTATAAGTATTCCGCTACAAAGCAAGCCAATGCCTATAGTGCGCTGGGTGCCCATAATGCCATTATAAGTGCATTTGCTTCTTTGTTTTTAAAAACGAAAGGTGGTTTTCGTTCAGAGCTTGGTGGAAGATATAATTATCATACGCAATATGGTTCTAATCTAACTTATACGATAAACCCATCTTATTTGTTTCTGGATCGCTATAAGGTTTTTGTTAATTTATCCTCGGCGTATAGGGTTCCATCATTGTATCAGTTGTTTATGCCTCAGTTTGGGAATACACTTTTAAAACCAGAGCACTCAACAACATTTGAGATAGGTTTTGATTTAGCAATTTTATTAGAAAAGTTAAATATTAGTCTTTCATACTTTGATCGTAGGATCAATGATGTGATTGATTATGTGCCAATAGCTGTAAATAGGAGCATGTATATCAACCAAAACAAACAGAAAGATCGAGGTTTTGAGTTGGAGCTAAGGATGAAGCCTCACAGGGTTATTTGTGCGAATGTTTTTTATGCATATGTAACAGGAGGACTTTATAAACCAGATGATTTAGTGATTAATAATTTATATCGTCGTCCTAATAATAGTTTTGGTGCTAATTTGGGAGTAATTGTAATGAAAAAAATGGATGTTAATCTGATGTATAAGTTTGTTGGTAAACGTATCGATCAAGATTATGGGATGTATCCGCCCACAATATCAGACTTAACATCCTACCACCTATTAGATGTGTATATTCAGTATAAGCCAAAGAGTAGACTGGCTTTGTTTGCTGATTTTAAAAACATTTTAGATAATGATTATGTAGAAGTAATAGGTTATACGACTAAGGGTTTCAATTTTACTACGGGAATAAAACTTGAATTTTTTCAAAAGTAGCTTTAAGAGCCCGTTCAAATGGCATGGTTTGTTTCAGACTTCAGATTAAACTTTGGTGTTGACTTCAAGATAATCTAAGTCTTTACCAAATGTGTCTTTTAGGTTCCAGAGGGCGATGTAGGCAATCAATATGGTGATACTTCCAACAATCAATCCCGAATGAATGATCCCGTATTGGTTTCTGAAATAATCAAATGCCCAAGTAACTAATACAAGCGATCCGCGAACAAAATTTGGAGCTGTAGTAGTAACCGTTGAACGTAGATTGGTACCAAACTGCTCGGATGCCATCGTTACAAATACGACCCAATAACCTGTTGCTATACCGAGATAAACACAAAGTGCATAAAACTCTTGAACTGACAGGTCCTTTGCCAACAAAAAGAATAGGATACCCCCAAAGCTAAGGGTTAAAAAGACGAAAACTATTTTTTTGCGTGTCCGGAAAATTTGACTTAGTGAGCCTGAAATTAGATCGCCAAAAGCAATACCAATATAGGTAAACATGACTGCTCGACCAGGATTAATGATTTCTTTCATATCATTTGCTTTTGCAAACTCGGGAGCAATACCAACTAAAATTCCCACCACAAACCAGACCGGTACTGCGATAAGGATGCTATTGATGTACTTTTTTAAGCGTTCGAAGTCTCTGATGATCATAAAAAAATCACCTTTTTTGGCATGACCTTTTTCTAGTTTAGAAAATAATATTGATTCAAGTACTCCAGCCCTTAAGAACAGTAGCAATAAGCCCATTCCTCCTCCAATGAAAAATGCGATTCGCCAGTCAAACATATCGCCAATATAGTAGGCAAATACGGCGCCCATTAGTCCGACAGCAGCTACAATCATAGTTCCATAACCGCGTTTTTCTTTGCTCATACTTTCGCTAATGAGTGTTACACCTGCTCCAAGCTCTCCGGCTAAACCAACACCTGATATAAAGCGTAAAATAGCATAGATATGAATGTCTTGTACAAATCCGTTGGCGATGTTAGCTAAAGAATAAGTAATGATAGAGCCAAAAAGAACAGACAATCTACCCTTTTTGTCTCCCAATATGCCCCACAAGATGCCACCAATGAGCATTCCAGCCATTTGCCAGCTCATTAAGCGCAAACCGACGTTAGTTATATCTGTGTCGGGAACACCTAAACTAGATAGACTTCTGTTTTTAATAATTAAAAACAATAATAGGTCGTAAACGTCAACAAAATAACCTAAGGCAGCAATGATGATAAGTAAGACAATTTTACGTGATGGAGCTGGGCTTATTGCTTTCATAATGATTGGTTCTAAAATTAACTTGGTTTGGTCTGTAGCATTTGGGCATTGATGGGTTTATACAAGTTTATAGCATTTTCGTAAAAAGCAAAGTGAGCAAATTGCTCTTCAAGTGCGTCGATGATTAGATCTAAGTCAGATGTCAGGAATGGTCTGGGGGCTCGAGTTGACGGAAGATCGGTACCAAAGAGAATAGCATGTGGATTAAGTTCAGCAATAATGCGCAATGTTTTGGGGACATTGAGTGAAACTCGGCCAAAGCCAGTGGCTTTTACATAGGCTCCAGCTTTTACTAGTTTGAGGAGTGTTGGTAAGCCTTCTTGAGATAAACCAAGATGATCAATAACGATTTGAGGGAGTGATTCAAGAAGTGGTAAAAGATTAGTTAATGTTTGAGCATCGACATAGAGTTCCACATGCCATCCAACTAAATGATGAACACGATGTGCCACAGATTCGAGTAAGTCAATACCTTCTGATCCTCCTCGGTTTAAATTAAATCGTATGGCTCTTACGCCTTGTTGATGTAAATCGATAATTTCTTCATCGGATACTGAAGCGGGTAATTGTGTTACTCCAACATAGTTGGGCCCAAGTTGGTTTAGAGCATTGATGAGATACATTTGATCAAATGCTTGGAATGACCCAGAGACAACAGCACCTCCAAGTACATTTTTTGGACAGGCCTGCAGGTAATCCTGGACGGTAAAGGCATCAGGAATATATCCTTGGTTGGCAATTAGCGGAAATTGTGGATCAATGATATGAAAATGTGCATCAAATAGGGGGAAATTTGTGGATATAAAATAAGTCATTGGTAATAGGAGATATTTTGGTTTTTAATAGGTAGTGTAAATAGGTTTAGACAAGATAGAAAAATCGATGCGGCAAAAAAAAAATTATATTTTGAGTCGGTCTAAAGTTTATTTTAAGAAATAATTGCTGGTTATTTTTGAGCGAAATAAGGCAGATTTTCGAGCAATAGCGGGAGACTATTGCGAAAAATACAACGAAATTGCAGCCAAAAAGAACCAAAAGAATAAAATAAAATAAACTTTAGAGCGGCTCTTTATTTAAATTAGGCACCATGGTGGTTTCAGAGAATTTATTTAAGTGGGCAATACGACTTTATCCGCCCTTGTTTTTTCAGCGTATTTGGGTAGTAAAATTCGATGAGGGCTTTAGAGGGGTAGAGGTGAAAATTCGGAAAAGCTTTTTAAATACAAACTATAATAAGTCGATCTTTGGAGGAACAATATTTGCTGCTTCTGATCCCTTTTATGCGCTTTTGTTTGATCAAATATTAAAGAGAAGAGGTTTGCAGGTAAGGGTTTGGTTAAAAAGTGCGGATATCAAGTATCTAAAACCCGGGAGGTCGAGTTTATACTTTAAGATTCAGTTAAGTGATGAGGCCATTGATGAGGCTGAACATGTACTTCGTACGGTAGGTAAATTTGTGAAAGCCTATCCTATTGAAATTGTTAACAAGCAAGGTGAAGTATGTGCTTTTGTGATGAATGAAGTTTATATCCGTAATTTATACCGTGGTGAGGCCCATACGATTGCCTATTGAGTTTCATTGAGTTTTTTTTCCAGTTAGTGTGGGGAGAGATTAATTATGTACCCTATAAACGTGATCATGATATGAGTGTAAAGAAACTGATTTTGGAAGGTGAAGGTGTTGTCTTGGACTTCAAACAAACAATCACGAGCTGCGAAAAAATTGCCAAAACAATGGTTTCCTTTGCTAACAATAGAGGTGGAAAGCTGCTTATAGGGGTGTCTAATGAAGGAAAGATTTTGGGGGTTAAGTCGGAGGAAGAAGAAAAGTATATGATTCTTAAAGCAGCCCATTTTTATTGTAAGCCTATTTTAGAGCCGATTTTTGAAGAGATCTATGTTGATGATAAGATTATTTTGCGGGTAAGTATTGAACAAAGTACATTAAAGCCCCATTATGCGCTTTCAGAAGATCAGAAATGGTTGGTCTACGTTCGAATAAAAGACAAAAGTATACTAGCTAGTGAGTTATTTGTGGATGATTTGAGACGTGAGATAGGCGAGTAGGGGGGTATGGTTTTTTAAAAATAAAATTAGCCTTTGGGGCTTATAAGGCAATATTTTTGATCATTTATTTTTGCGATGAAACGACTTTACTTGAAATACAAACCACATTATCAGGCTAACCTAAAACTTGCTGTTCCTGTGATTATTTCTCAGCTTGGGCATATTCTTGTTCAAACGATGGATAGCGTTATTGTTGGGCATTTTGCAGGTACGATTGCTTTGGCGGCTGTTTCGCTGGTAAGCAGTATTTTTCTGATTACATTGGTTATTGGCATTGGTATTGCCTATGGGTTGACACCGCTTGTTGCGCAAGAAAATGGGCGAGAAAACTATGAGGAATGTGGAAGACTACTATCCAATAGCTTATTTATTAATATACTAACGGGAATATTCCTTTATATACTCGTTTATTTTGGTTCATTGTCGGTCATTGACTATTTGGGCCAGTCGCCAGGGGTAGTTTATCTAGCCAAACCTTATCTGGCTTTATTGAGCTTTTCTATTATTCCTTTGATGATATTTTTAGCTTTTAAGCAATTTGCAGAAGGCTTAGGTTTTACCAAGCAGGCGATGAATATCAGTATATGGGGCAATGTACTTAATATCATTATTGGAGTTATACTTGTGAAAGGCATGTTTGGTATTAAGCCTATGGGGGTTGTTGGTGTAGGTATAGCCACGCTAGTTGATCGTGTGTTAATGATGGTGGTCATGATGATTTTTGTGATCCGATCGAAGCGTTTTACAATTTATTTAAAGTCATTCGTATGGCAGTCTGTGGATAAGCTTCGTGCCATTAAATTATTAAAAATAGGGGCTCCTGTTGCTTTGCAATATACCTTCGAGGTAGGAGCATTTGGTGGGGCAGCTATTCTAGTGGGTACGGTTGGAGCAATTCAGCAGGCGGCACATCAAGTGGCCATTAGTCTAGCGTCCATGACTTATATGATGGCCAGTGGTGTTTCAACTGCTGCAACGGTAAGTGCAGGACATAATTATGGTAAGAAAAACTTTAAACAATTGCACTTGTCAGCTATTTCTAATTACCATATTATGTTGATATTGATGACTACTGCTGCGCTTGTTTTTGTTATCCTTAATCAGTATCTGCCATGGATTTATACGACGGATGAGTCTGTCATTGCCATTGCTGCGCAGCTACTAATTATTGCTGGATTTTTTCAGCTATTCGATGGTGCTCAAGTGGTTGGTTTAGGGATTTTAAGGGGAATAGGGGATGTGAACATTCCAACGATTATAACCTTCATTGCTTATTGGGTGATCGGATTGCCTAGTGGATATTACTTTGGCATAGTTTTAGAACTAGGGGTATTAGGTATTTGGTATGGTTTAACTTTAGGCCTTTTAGTTTCTGCTGGGTTGCTATTTTTCAGGTTTCACTACTATAGCCAAAAAATGATTTCTGAGCGACTGGGTTTACAAGAATATCATGGAGAGGGGTGAGAAGAGAAGGCTGTTTAAAATCTACTTTATTCTTATAGGTATTTTTGGTTAAAAATCATTGGATTTTTTCACCATAGAAGCCGCCCAGTTATGATGCTTCCAAAACTTGTTTCATTTCGCTTAAAAATACCCCATAATAATTTCATGGAATAAACTTTAAATAGGCTCTAAGAAAAAAGGGGTAAAATTCAATTAATCTAGATCATAATCCAAATGAGAGTACTGGCAGAACTACCCCACCCTGAATGTAAGATCACTATTTTTTCTATGAACCAAAAGTTCATCATCAAGTTTGAGAAAGGTATTTATGAGCAAACCTACAAATTATCTGAGCTTGATTTTTCTGGGGGAGTTGATGATGTTTTTCAGTTGATTGACGAAGCATTTATAACTACCGTAACAGCACGATTTGCACAGATGAAATCCGACTTCAATGAAGCTTATCTTCGCTTTGAAAGTATTTAATATTTTGTTTATATAAATATTGTAAATTATTGATAATTAATATTTTATTTTTCAAACAGAATATTGTTTTGTCAAAAATATGATCGCATGGTAAAATTTGATTTTTATATATCAACTAAAAATTTAGTTTAATGTTTTATATACCTTAAATACAGTATTTTAAATATGTAAACAGAATTTTATTTTGTGTTCAATTTTGACCAATCGGTGACTATTTTAAACCATTGAAGTTTGTTAATCAATAAAGCTACCTTTGTGCTATGATCGAAAAAATAAAATCACCTCGTTTTGTTGTACTTAGTCTGTTGGTATTATTGGCAGCGTGTACCAGGGCGCTGCCCTTACTGATTCCACATAGTTGGAATTTTACTGCAATTGGTGCACTAGCCATTTTTGCTGGGGCACAGTTTAAGGATAGTCGTTTTGCATTTGCAATGCCCTTGGCAGCGATGGTATTGGCCGATCTATTTATTATTGGTGAGGGCTTTGATTTGTTGGTATATATTGGCTTTGTGTTTATGGTAGCTTGTGGTGTGTGTATTCGTGGCAGGGCTGATCTGTTTCGCGTGGGTCTAGCTTCTGTGGTTGGCACGCTTGTTTTTTACTTAATTACGAATTTTGCTTATTTCTATACTCAGGATATACATCCTCATAACTGGGCGGGGGTAGTTGAGTCCTATGTAGTGGCATTGCCATTTTTGAGGAATATGTTGATTGGCGATTTATTCTATGGTGTGCTTTTGTTTGGTGGATTTCATTTCATAGAAAAGCATTATCCAATTTTATCAATTAGCTAATTATTGTCTGATCTAGCTATAGGTGGCCGCTATTCTTTGTTTAGAATAGCGGCTTTTTAATTGGAGTGATATTGTAAAGCAGGAGTAGCTTACCCAGTTAAAATTCTTCTGACACGATCAGTCCAGAGGATAGCAACATTTCGAATACCTGGAGTACGCCAACCACCTGTGAGGGTTCTTTTTTATTTGTAGCTAGAGAAAAATAGTCTACGGCTTCTATTTCGCCATTGGGTGTAATTTCTTCTGTAGCTGGGTAAAGAAAGCAGTCCTGTTCCATTAACACGTTTTCTTCGCCATAGGCGGGTGCTGTAATGTGCCCGTGATAGGTTAACATTTGCGTGTTTAATTGAATATTCAACTCTTCCTGGATTTCTCTTTGGATAGCTTGTAAACTCGTTTCTCCTTCATCCGCTTTACCACCGGGTAGATACCAAGCTTTTTTATTTCTACTGAAAGCAAGGAGTAGTTTGTGTTCTTTGATGATGATTAACCCCGCGGTCAGTATGGTTTTTGTTTTAATGTTCGGGTAGGCTTTCGTGAGTGCGGACCAGTCTGAAAATAAAAAATCCTTTTTGTGGTTTACAAAGAGGATTTTTAAAGTGTTTTGGTAGCCCGTAGGGGAATCGAACCCCTGTTTCAAGAATGAAAATCTTGCGTCCTAACCCCTAGACGAACGGGCCATTATTTTAATAAAAATTCTAATTTAGAATTTTTAGTAGCGGGGGCCAGACTCGAACTGACGACCTTCGGGTTATGAGCCCGACGAGCTACCAACTGCTCCACCCCGCATTATCTTAGTTTTCTAAGAGATTTAGGCTTTTACTTACCGAGCCGGATCTCCTTCGAATTGGTCTGCAAAGATATATTTCGTTTCTTTGTGCTCCAAATATTTTTTGAAAAAAAATTTATGTCTCATAAAGCTGGGTTTGTTAGTATCGTTGGGAAGCCTAATGTAGGGAAGTCCACATTGATGAATGCGTTAGTAGGAGAGAAGATGGCCATTATCACGCCTAAGGCACAAACTACGCGTCATCGTATTTTGGGCATTGTTAATGGATCGAATCATCAAATCGTATTCTCAGATACGCCAGGTGTGATTAAGCCGGTGTATGGTATGCAAAAGTCGATGATGAAATTTGTTAGCGGCTCCTTGGTTGATGCCGACATTGTGCTGTTTGTTACAGATATTAATGAAAAGTATGATGAAACAGAAGTCATTGAGCGCTTGAAAGATATTGTGTCTCCGATTGCTGTTATTGTTAATAAGATTGATGAATCATCAGAAGTCGCGGTCAAAAAAAAGATCGATTATTGGCAGGAGCTATTGAATCCAGCGGCTATTTTTGCTGTGTCAGCATTGCACGATCATAATGTTTCAGCGGTAATGCAATTTATTTTAGATCATTTGCCCGAGCATCCAGCATACTATGATAAAGAGGCACTTACTGATCGGCCAGAGCGCTTTTTTGTATCTGAAATTATTCGTGAAAAAATTCTTAAACTCTACGATAAGGAAATTCCATATAGTACCGAAGTGATTATAACGGCATTTAAAGATGAACCGTCTATCGTTCGTATTAGTGCTGAAATTATTGTTGAGCGCGAGTCTCAGAAGAATATCATTATTGGCAAAGGTGGGTCGATGTTAAAAAAAGTAGGTACCTATGCTCGACTAGATATGGAGGATTTTTTACAGAAAAAAGTGTTTTTAGAGCTATTTGTGAAAGTCATTGCAGACTGGCGTAATTCTAAAAATTATTTAAAACGATTTGGATACGAGGATTAGCCTCACACCGGCTCTGACCTTTGCTGGTAGGAGAGGAACTTTATTCAATACTAACTACTAATTATTAATGAGCAATATAATAGCAATAGTTGGTCGACCGAATGTGGGGAAGTCGACCTTATATAATCGCTTGACAGAAACACGTAAGGCTATTGTAGATGATTACAGCGGTGTAACTCGGGATCGTCATTATGGGATGGCTGAATGGGTGGATAAAAGTTTTACAGTGGTTGATACTGGGGGCTATGTGGCTCATTCGGAGGATGTCTTTGAAGCAGCAATTCGAGAGCAGGTGCTCATTGCCATTGAAGAAGCAACAGTGATTCTCTTTATGGTGGATGTGACTACGGGTATTACTGACTTAGATGATGAAATTGCCAAATTGCTTCGTCGTAGTAAAAAACCTGTTTTTGTGGTGGTCAATAAGGTGGATAATCATGCGCGATTGAATGAGGCCAATGTATTTTATAGCCTAGGTTTGGGTGATTTGTATTCTATTTCATCGATGACAGGGTCAGGTACTGGAGAGCTCCTTGATGAAGTAATCAAACATTTTAAAGAAGATATCCAGCAGGAGAACGCACTTCCAAAATATGCTATTGTGGGTCGGCCAAATGTGGGGAAATCATCGCTTATTAATGCCTTAATTGGAACCCAGCGAAATATTGTGACACCCATTGCAGGTACTACTCGTGATTCTATTCATATTCATTATAAGCAATATGGACAAGAATTTATGCTGATTGATACAGCCGGACTACGAAAAAAAACCAAGGTGAAGGAAAACATTGAGTTTTATTCGGTGATGCGTACGATCAAAGCCTTGGAAGAGGCTGATGTGGTTATTTTGATGGTTGATGCAGCAGAAGGTTTGGAATCACAGGATGTAAATATTTTCCATTTGGCTGAAAAGAATAAAAAAGGAATAGTTATTCTGGTGAATAAATGGGATCTGGTTGAAAAAGACCATAAAACGGCTAAAGCTTTTGAAGAACAAATTCGACAAAAAATAGCTCCATTTACCGATGTACCAATTGTTTTTACATCTGTGGTTGAGAAGCAACGTATTTTAAAAAGTATAGAGGTTGCGGCACAGGTTTATGAGAATAAATGCAAAAAGATACCAACTTCAAAGCTAAATGATGTGTTATTACCCATTATTGAGAGCTATCCTCCTCCAGCGATTAAGGGCAAGTATGTCAAGATTAAGTATATCACGCAAATCAATGCTGCTTCGCCCATGTTTGCTTTTTTTTGTAATCTTCCGCAGTATATTAAAGAGCCTTATAAACGTTTTATTGAAAACAAGTTGCGAGAGAATTTTGACTTTAAGGGAGTGCCGATTCAAATTTATTTTAGACAGAAATAGTTAAGTCTAAAATAGCTAGATACTAAAACATAATAGCTATGAAAATTGTTGAACATATATCTGGCGCAAAAGGAAAGCCATTGTTCTCGTTTGAACTTTTACCGCCGGTGAAAGGCCAGAGTATTCAGGATGTATATAATGCTATTGATCCATTGATGGAGTTTAATCCGCCATTTATTGACGTGACCTATCATCGTGAAGACTACATTTATAAGCAACATGCTACTGGGCTTTTAGAAAAAGTATCTTATAGGAAGCGTCCCGGAACGGTAGCTATTTGTGCAGCTATTATGAACCGGTATAAGGTGGATGCTGTGCCACATTTAATTTGTGGAGGTTTTACCCGAGAGGAAACGGAAAATGCACTAATCGATCTTCAGTTTTTGGGTATTGATAATGTGCTAGTTTTACGTGGAGATGCTCGTAAAACAGATCCGAGCTTTATTCCAACGTCTGATGGACATACATATGCCAGTGATCTGCTTGAACAGGTGGTGGGTATGAACAAAGGCATTTATTTGCATGAGGATCATGATAAAGCTTACAAGACCAATTTTTGTGTCGGTGTTGCGGGCTATCCAGAGAAACACTTTGAGGCCCCTAATATGAAGACTGATTTTAAATTTTTAAAAAGGAAAGTAGACTTAGGTGCTGAATTTATTGTTACGCAAATGTTTTTTGATAATTCGAAGTTTAAAGCCTTTGTTGACCGGTGTCGTGAAAATGGAATTACTGTTCCTGTCATTCCCGGATTAAAGCCCATTACTTCATCCAAACAAATTATCAGCTTACCCAAAATATTTCACATCGATATTCCTGAAGAGTTGAGTGAGGCTATATTGGCCTGTAAATCTGAAAAGGAAGTTAAAGAAGTAGGTGTCGAATGGATGATTAACCAGTGTAAAGAGTTGGTAAAAATAGGAGTTCCTGTTTTACATTTTTATACGATGAGTAATCCAGGTCCGACGAAAAAAATAGCAGAAGCTATATTTTAATTCTGAGTCGGTCTAGAGTTTATTTACTGTGAGCTTGTTTAAGTTTTACTTTATGAAGCTATTGCCGATTATTTTTGAGCGAAATGAGCCCGTATTTTGGAGCCATAGCAGAGCACTATGGTGAAAAAATCCAACGAAATTGCAACCAAAAAGAACCAAAAGAGCGAAATAAAATAAACTTTAAACAAGCTTCATATGCGATTAGTATTTTAAGCTCCAAACAATACCAAAAAACCATGTTCTAAATTGATAATAACTGGGATAACTCATGGTATAGTTGGCGTTGTATAAAACTCCGTTTTCATTTTTGGTGTTTAAAATATTATTTACTGATATAAAACAGACTAAGCTTGTTTTATCGAATTGGAAGTATTTGCTCAGATTTATGTCCATTTGGTTGTAATTTCCATATCGCCAGCTGTAGTATTCAGGGCTAAATAAAGGTATATAAAAGCCTGTTGAGGCATCAAATATAGAAGAGTTAATGGGTGTATAATAGTTCCCTGGTCGGCCGATATAGGTGATCGATGTAGAAAACAGTTTGGGATTAGTATAGCTTAATGATGCTTTGATAAAGTAATTAAACTTTTTGTCTCCATCATAAGTTGTCCCATCAATGTTTAGTTGCTGATTGAGATATGTATTAGCAAATGTCAATTTGAGGTATTTATGGAGGTATTGTTCATAGGCAAATTCTGCACCTACTATGTTTATATTTTGACTAGTCAATGGGTTATCTGTTGTTTCTTCTCCAGTTTCTTTGGTATAAAATGATGCTATACTGAATAGGGTTTTGTTGTGTTTGTAGACATAATCTAGACTGATCTGACTACTTTTTAACAAGTTAAATTGTTTGTTATAATAATCAGGTACGGAATAGCTATTATAATTGCCCACACCTAGAGATATGGATTGATTTCGATCGATAGTGTACTTCAGTCCGAGCTGTGAACTTAGATATGGACTTTGCTCATGGATTGGAATATTACTTCTTAGTCCCGAGAAAAAATTCCATTTCTGTCCCATATTCCATGTGGAATACAAGTAGGTCTCTAAATTATGATTATTGATATTCGTTAGGAGTGGGTACTTAGGCGAGCTGGGAGATTGTGCATAAAAATATACCGGAATAGTATCGTTGAAAATGACAGATTGATAGTCATAAGTTAAGCCCCCTTGTATGGCAATATTGTTAGAAACAAAGTGTTTGTAGTTGGCTGATGCATATATTCCTCTTGTCCTTTTATCAGAAATAATATTGCCAAATGTAAAATCTTTCTTTGCCCGGTCTAATCCAGTATGAATTGTGATAACGCCATTATTCGTATAGTATGTGAAATTATTGATGGAGAAGAAACGTCTCTTGCTTGAGGTGGAAGGACCAGTATAGGTATATAGTTCCATATCAGCACGATACCCTTCATTAATGAAGTAGTTAAACGAGTTAAGTTCTGTTCTTTTGGATATTTTGGTGTGATAATTGAGACCGATATCTTGGGTATCAAATGCTTTAAGATTAGTCAAGTTTGTTTGATTGAGTGTAATAAAGGGCCCGGAAAATTGATAATTACCAAATAATTGAACAAACGAATTGGACTTGATTTTTTGAGACAAGAATACATCGAAGTTGGATAAGGCAGCGGAAAGCTGTAATTGATTGTTGGGTAATTCATGTAGGGTACTAATATCAACTAGACCTGAGCTAGTATTGCCGAATGTTAGTGGCGGATTACCTGCATAAGCATACTCTTTATCTACGATTTCTGTGCTGAAAATGCTAAAGTTACCAATCTTATTAATCTGGGTATTTCTGACAGGTTGATAGATCGGAACACCATTAAATATAACACGTGTTCGGTCTATGGAGCTTCCTCTGAACGAGGGGTTAGCTGACTCATCGGTTGTGGTAGCGGAAGGAAGGAAAGAAATGGCTTTCAATGGATCTCCTTGTGATGCAGGATTAAGGTATATAGACATTTTGGTTAGTTGGACGGCAGAAAAGTCTTCGGATATAGGGGTTCTAGCCGTAATGATTACCTCTGATAAAGCGTGCCCATTTCCTTGTAAAGTGATCATTAAGGAATCGCTCTTATTGATTTGATTAAGTATAATTTCTTTTGTCTTGTAGCCGATGAAGGATACCATTAGGGTGTCATTGGTGCTTTTGATATAAAACTCAAATTTTCCATCTAAATCGGTTAGATTACCTTGTTGTGGTTGATTTTTTAGATAAACATGAGCAGCAAATATGGGATTCCCATGACCATCTTGAACGAGTCCTTTTAGTGTGATTTGTGAAAAAGTGATCGAGGTGAAAAGGGTTAAAATGATTAAGAGAAATATAGTTTTTGTGCTTTTCATTTATTTTCCAACCAATTGGGAGGCTAGTTGATTGATCATGTAGCTTTGTGGATACGCTTTGATGCCTTGTTGATAATACTTTTTTGCTAAATCCCATTGTTGGTTTTGGATATAATTTCTAATGAGCATTTCGTAGGCTTCTTCCTTTCCCCAGGAAGGGAGATAGTTATTGGGTATTTTTTGTGCGGGAAGCGCAATGGCTTTTAATAAATACTTTTCGGTTTTTTTCCCACCACCGTATTTTTTTGGGGTGTAGAAATCATTGCTTGCAAGTACATAATATGCTCTCGTATTGGTCGAATCAATCTCAAGTGCATTTTTGATATTCTTAGATACTTCTGCCGAAATAAAAAAGGCATTCATATTTTGGAATTGAATGGAAAAGCTCTGAAGCATGGCTAATAAGGCATAATCCTCTGAGTTTTTGTTTTTCATGTTTTTGAGTAAATCGACGCCTTGATCGATTGCATTTGCTGCCTTTTTTTTATCGTTTTGTTGGAGATAAAAAATAGAGGTATCATAGTGTAAGTAGGCTTGCCAATACAAAATGATGTTTTGATTTTTTGTTTTATAAAGCGCATTTAATTTATCACCAAGTTTAATAAGTTCCTCATCATTGTGTAATATCAGGCTCTGAATAAAAGTTTGGTTAATCTTATTTTGTATGCCCGACAAGAGAGAGTCCGCTGAAAAAGAATTGGGAGCCAATTGCTTTTGATAGTCAATGGCAGTCTGCGATGAATCATTTAGTTTGGTACTCCCGTTGCAGCTGCTAACAAGGAGAGAAAGAATGAACAATAATCTAAGCATGTATAATCAAGTTTTTATTGAGCTTGTTTAGAGTTTATTTGTGCGAATAGGTGATTATATTTTATTAACAAAATGAGAAGTATAGCCCAAATGATAAAATGGATGTACCATTTGCGACTAAACAAATAGGTTGAAAGCTGGTCTTGATATAAACTATTAGTCAATTGGTGTTGATGTGGGTCATTGAGTTTGCTTTTGGTGATAGCCGCAATGGTAAAATCTGAGTAAAATGGATTGGTTTCGATCAGTAGTTGAATAGCAAAAGCATGGTAGAGGCTTCGCATGTAAAAAAAGTGAAATAATGATGCTAGTATAAACAAGATAACAGTGACCAATGACCCTGAAAAAAGATAGATCAAGCGCTGTTTTTCGGTCTGTGGCCATTCTGCTGCAACAAAAAAATGAGGATATGGTTTCCAACAGACGCCCACTTGATAGACTTCTAAGTCCAGTATTTTAGCGGCAATTACATGCCCCACTTCATGGAGAATCATGAGCACAAGCACTAAAATGATGATTTGAATAATATTAATCATGCTTATCTACTAAACTTAATCCGATTGAAGAGATAATAAAATATAGCCATACTAAATAGTAACCAAGCTAGGATAGAAGCATGAAACCCCTCTCCTCGGAGTATATTTAAGATCGCATTGAGTGGAAGAATGTTCCCGATCAGGTTAATTATGCTGTTGTAATCTCCAATGGTATAAAATGCTTTGCTCGTAAATAGCATCACAAAATAAACAAGGTTAATTAATCCAGTAGAGGTATTATGCTTGATACCTGAAAATGTGACGACTAAACCCATAAATGAAAATAGAAATAGTCCAATAAATGTTCCTAACACCAGATTCACCACTTGGGCAGAAGTGACAGTATAGTCAAATATAAATCGAGCTAATAGGCATAGGAGTGATATAATGAAAACCAATGATATGATCCGACTTAAAATTAAGCCAGTAAAATGCCATAAAATATTGAATGGTAGTTTTCTGAGGTATTTTATTAAGCCACTCGCATAGTATTCTTTAACTACAGGACCAATGGCAAAAAGACCATCACTTGCTATAGTCATACCAATAATTCCAGATAGTATAAATGGGATGTAATCAGGATTATCAGTACCCCACAAACTTCCAAAAACTAAGAAAAGAAATAAGGGGAAGATGAGCGAGAAAAATACAGCCTGCTTGATTCGAAGAAACATCAAGAATTGGTAGTAAGTGGATTGTCCTAGTATTTTAATCATGAGCTTGTTTGGTTGATGTGAAACAAATAAGCGTCTTGTAGATCGACGTTTTGGACGGATAAGTTGTTTGTGAAACTACGGATCGTATCTAGCAAGTTTGATTGTTGGTCAAAGAAAATGTGCACGTTGCCATCCGATATATAGTAGGTATAGTCGTTTAATTTTTGCGTTGCATCATCTGTATTACTGATTATGACTTTTTGTGATGCAGGTAAAGCTTGAAGGATTTGTTTAGGACTTTGTGGCTGGCCAACGATTTGGCCATTGTAGATAAAAGCGATTTTCGTAGCCTGTTTCTCAGCTTTTTTCCAGTCGTGTGTGGTAAAAAAAACAGTTCGTTTGGGAGTTTGAATCATTTTCCAGATACGTTCAATAATGGTTGGATCTAGATTAGCGAAAGGTTCATCGAGTAGAAGTAGTTTGGGATCATGCATGATTGATAACAGGATGCCTACTCGTTTTTTTTCCCCTTGAGATAATTCCCTAATTAGTGTTTTCTGTATTTTGTGTATGTCGAAAATATCAAAGTATCTTGTTTCAATCTTTTCATAAGATAGTCCATAGATTGTGCTAAAATAGTGAATTGATTCAGCTACAGTCAGCATAGGAAATAAAGGCAAGTGGTCATAAAGGACACCAATACCATCGAAGCTAGTTATTGGATTTTCAAAAAAATAAACATGTCCACTACTAGGTTTGAGGTCATTTAAAATAATATCGATAAGCGTGGATTTCCCAGAACCATTTTCTCCAAGCAATGCAAATGAATCACCTTGCTCAACAGTGAGACTTACCTGGTTTAGAATTGTTTTATTCTTGATTCGATAAGAAATAGTTGAAACGACAATATCCTTCATAGTAGTGCGGTTTTATGGTTGTGCTGGTTTACCAATGGCCAGTATATTATTAACAGTTTCAAAAACACCATCTACTCCCAAAAATGTGTTGACCTTATCATCTTGGTATCCACCCAGCATACAGGATCCTAATTCAATTGATTCGGCAAGCAAGGCTAGCATAAGCCCTAGTGTACCTGACTCTTGTATTAGAAATCGGTATCCACGGTCACCATATTTAATAAATACACGCTCAATCAAGCCTGTTGTAAGAATAAGACCTGAACAATCATTGAAATTAATATAAGGCTCCGCTTGAATAATGGTCGATAAATAAGAACTAAAGTTTCCTTCTTTAAGTTTTTCAAGGCCATTTTTATCAGATCGGTAATGATACAGGCCAGGTGCTATATGTCCTTTGAATAGTACGATATAAATTTCTAATGGATACAAACCACCCGCTGATGGGATATTTCGTATGCCAAGGTGTCCTTCTGTGCTAAGACCTTCTAGCTTGAGCTTGCGGGTGACACCATATGAATGATATAATAAGATACTCAGCTCATTGAGCGAGAGTTGATACGCCGAGTCAAATATTCTAACACTTCTTCGTTTTTTGATCACATTAAAGAATGAGGTGTTATGATCATTTTGTTTGTAAATGGATAAGTCGATGAATTCGTGACCAGGGTAACATTTAAAAGGCTGACTCGATCTTTCTAGTATATAGGGATTATTGATGAATGCATTAATATTTTCACCCAAAATGCGGGTGGAGTGCTTATTAAGTTTAGAGTTTTCGTGATAAAGCATCGCTAAGGATTCTTCGATGTTTTTTTTGCCATACATAGACCCATCCTTGTCGTCGTATTGATCTTTGATTTCGTTAATGTTCATGGATTAGGTTTTTAAGGGAATGGGTGAGGATATTTATTTAGATGAGGATAATCATAGGTTTTATAACCCATTTTTTTTGGGACGGTGTATAAACGTTCGCCTCCCAAAAAATAAAGTGGATAGACCCCTGAAAGTGGTATGAGTTGTGGGATAAATATTTTGATGCTGAAAAACCCCAATTGTCGAATATCGGGCGTGGTGATGTCTTTGAACAAAACGGAGTAGCCTTTATCTTTCATTAATTGAACGATGTGTTTAATTTCATCCTGATCATTATGCTTATTTTGTTCAAATAGATTAATTTCCTTGGTTTCTTCGGCTTCTATCCATCGATCAAAAATGGACCATAAGTCGGGTCTTTTAGTATAAAAAATAGAATGATCCTCAAAATTTTGAATGAGGCTATAATCGTCATTAGGGGCCCAGTCTTTTTTTTCGCCTAGGAGATATCGAAAATAAGGAATAGCTTGCCCTATTTCCTGAATAGTTTTTTGTAGAGCCTGGCCATAAGTAGCTCGTGTGGAGGCCCCAATGGCAACAAATTTTCCAAAATCAGCTTCACCAAAACAGAAGCCGAGTATACTTGGAACAGAAATATCATAGGTCATATTAAAAAAGTGCCAGTTGTATTTGGCTGGGAAATGACTGTCAATATAGTGGCGGACTTCTTGATTGATTTTTATTTTCGGAGGAACTAGTTGGTGCATCCAGGTTAAAACAAAACTATCGCGTTCTATCGATTCATATAGACCAGATAAAATGGCTTTGTAATAATTAGTATGTGCTGCAAGACCAGTTGATGTGCCTATGGTTATTAGTTTTTCATCTTGATTAAATGGGAGATAAATAAACTGACCAGGTAAATAGGTTTCTTTTCCATTAGTTAGATCAATGGTAGGAAACCAAGTCAGGCAGGTATCTTCAGTAAATTCATGGATATGGTGGGATGCTATATGCTGATATTGTTCATGATGAAAAAGGGCAAATTGACTGGGATGAATCGCGTGTTTACCTAAATTTTTGTAGGATGCGGAGATACTTTCATCCAAATTGTAAAACGCAGATGCATACCGTTCAAGGGTTTCACCGATTGTTCCAAGAATAGCATCTTCCCAGTCAAATCCACAGCCCGAGCTTCTTCCTCCAAAACTTTCTCCAGATAGATAAGTTGTATTGGCCGGCCATATTCCATAGCTAATCATGGATGGATCTAAGTTCAGACGAGGCAGTTTTGTCAATTGGTATAAGATACCGATCTCTGATGAAATAGTCTTTAGTCCATTATTTATTGCCGAGATACTCATGAGATCGTGATTGATAATAAACTTTTACTTTAAGGTAATTGCTTCAAGCCATGGAGCTGCATGATAGGCTAATTGGGGTTTACAAACCTGACAAAATGGTTTTTTAAGTAACGTGTGTTTGGTCATCTTGAAACTTGTGGCATCTAGGCTGAGCAAGGTTCTCCATGTAGCAGGGAGAGCCCATTCCTGGAAAAACTTCATCACTTCTAGTAATGCTAAATTGGCTATGATATGATAGGCTGGGTCGGCATTGGGAAAAAGGTCTGGTTTAGATGATTTTTGATGGTGTCTTAAATAATATTCGTATGAGTCTAGAAAGGATGGATAATCGTGATTACTTTTTATTCGGCTAATTAAACAGTGATAGCAGCCTGTTTCTTGTCCATAAAATAAGGGTCCAATTTTCATTGAAATATCTTCAAGTCCTGGAATATAAAGCCATGGTTTATTATACTTTAAAGCATATTGATTGATCAATTCTAAGTGAAATGGTGACCATTCATTACCATCTACCAACAAAAAATCAGACTGACTAACAATTGGTTCGATGATTTTCTCATTTGTCAGGTGGTTATAATCATACCACTGGCTTTTTTTGAAGGCTTGATTTTTTGCAGTGTGAAGTAATACCTGGGTTAATTCTCCATTTCCAATAATGGATAGGATCACATCTGATATTTGTTTTTTATCTGCGATATCTGGCTGATGTGTGGGCGATTCATTTTGTTTTTGTAGATCAAGGGATATTTTTAGAGGGAGGAGTTCATATTCGTTTAATATACTCAAGACATCCAGGATCTTCGATTTGTCGTGATTATTGGAAAGTTTATTTTGAATTTTTTTTAGTGAAGTTGATGGCTCTCTTTGCAATAGTGTAACAACCTCTAAAAAAATGTTTTCTCTTTGGGGATCATCAAATTCTAAAGTGTAGGAGTTTGTTTTGGTTCTTAATTGAAAACACCTATTATCTTCATCTTTAAAAACGTCGAAATATTGAATCATTATTTTTGATTTTAAATATATCTATTTAACTAATAGTTTATTGTTTTTATTTTATTTCAGATGTAATAAATGTAAATTATTAAGATCATGTCGATCAGATGACTATCGGCAGCATTGAAAAGTATACAGAGAGAGGTTGAAGAAGGGTTTTGGGCCCAGAATAAAATATATAGGCGAAATAGAAATTAGTAGCAATAAAAAAAGATACTCACATTTACTGTGAGTATCTTTTTTTATTGGTTCATTATATGGGAATGACTACTCAATCATATTGTGGTAAACAGCTTGAACATCATCGTCTTCCTCTAGTTTATCAATAAGTTTTAGTACATCAGCGGCCTGTTCTTCAGTGATGGGAGTAGTAGAAAGCGCAACACGCTCTAGTTTGGCGCTAATTACAGTAATCGCTTTTTCTTCCAATGCTTTTTGCATACGACCAAAATCTTCAAATGATGTATGAATAACCCCTATATCTTGTCCTTCTGCATCCTCTTCAACATAGAGATCTTCCAATCCAGAGTCGATTAGTTCTAGCTCCAATTCATCTAGATCCAAATCACCTGGGTTGAAACGAAAAACTGACTTTCTACTAAAAATAAAATCCAAAGACCCTGTTTTACCCAGTGTTCCCGCACATTTAGAAAAATAACTACGAACATTGGCTACCGTTCGATTTGTGTTATCGGTAGCCGTTTCTACTAAAATGGCTACGCCGTGCGGGGCATATCCTTCGTAAACAATTTCCTCATAATTACTTTCGTCCTTATTGGATGCTCGTTTGATAGCCGCCTCTACGCGATCTTTCGGCATGTTGACAGCCTTTGCATTTTGAATTGCTGTGCGTAAGCGTGAATTAGTTTCAGGATTTGGGCCTCCTGATTTGACGGCCATTGCAATTTCTTTTCCTAAACGGGTAAATTGAACGGCCATTTTAGCCCAACGCTTAAATTTTCTTTCTTTTCGAAATTCGAATGCTCTTCCCATATCGTGTTTATAGCTATTTCTTTAAATTATTGAGCATCTCCTGGGTCATTTTAGAGAGATCAAATTTGGGTTTCCAATTCCAATCCTTTTGAGCGTGACTATCATCAATTGATTTGGGCCAACTATCTGCTATAGCCTGTCTAGCATCAGGTTTGGTATAACTGATGGCGAAATTAGGAAGATGTTTTTTTATTTCCGCTGTCAAAATTTGTGGCGTAAAGCTCATTCCAGCCAAGTTATAACTGGCGCGTATGCTGATATTGGCAGCTGGGGCATTCATGAGCTCAATAGTACCACGAATGGCATCGTCCATGTACATCATGGGAAGTTCGGTTTCGGGCGCTAGAAAACAGGTATAACTATTTTTCTTAAGCGCATTATGAAAAATATGTACCGCATAATCTGTTGTACCTCCTCCAGGAGCAGCTTTCCAACTAATTAATCCTGGATATCGAATGCTTCGCACATCCAAACCTTTTTTCTGAAAATAATACTCGCACCAACGTTCACCGGCTAATTTACTAATGCCATACACGGTGTTAGGATCCATGATACAATACTGTGGAGCTTGAATTTGTGGTGAATTAGGTCCAAAAACAGCAATGGAACTAGGCCAATATACACGGGCTGTTTTGTAATCTAGCGCGAAGTTTAGCACATTGAGCAATCCATTCATGTTTAAGTCCCATGCCAATTCTGGATTTTGTTCTCCTGTGGCAGATAATAGTGCCGCAAGCAAATAGACTTGTGTTGGCTTATACTTCTGAAAAATATTTTTGAGTGTTTTTTTCTCCAAAACATTGACAAATTCGAATGGACCTGTATGCTTGATGTCGTAATCTGGGCGGCGGATATCACAAGCGATCACGCAATCTTCGCCATAAATGGCACGTAATTCAATGACTAATTCAGTGCCAATTTGACCGTTCGACCCAATGACTATGATGGTTTCTGACATAGTTCAGACGATTAAGGTTCTTAACTAGAACTAAACATTAGCTGGAAAAGTTGCTTCTATATCTAGTTTGACCAGTTTCCCATCCTTTAGAATAGGTATAGATGAGGTCGTATTTGCTCCGAGACAAAAAATAATATCTTCTTCGATGTTTAATTTCTGAAGACGTTCAGTATGTGAACTTTTTTGAAGATATTTTCTCAAATCGTCTTTAGCTAATGAATAAAGGTCAGACGCCAAAACACCTGCATCATCTAGTGTATAACCAGCCTCTTTTAATTGTTCAATGACAGCACCGGCAAATAAGGTGTCTTCCAAATTTGTTTTACCCTTCCAACCAGAGCATAGTAAACAAATATTCCTGTTTTCAGCTTTTAACCAATCACATAGTGCATCTAAATTGAGGAAAGAACCAATTGCAACGGTATGAGCTTGTTTAGCCTCGTGAATAGCTCGGGTACCATTGGTAGTAGTTAGTACGATTGTTTTGCCATTTACTTTTTGTGGAGTATAGGCAAATGGAGAGTTACCAAAATGAAAACCTTCAACAATTTCTCCATTACGTTCTGCAGCTAATAAAAAGCCTGAGTTTCGATACGACGCACATTCGAAAATGGTCCCAACGGGAATGATGGCTTTTACTCCATTTTCTATACCAAAACAGATCGATGTAGTGGCTCTAAAAATATCAATCACTACAACAATACTTTCGGCGATATCGTGCAAATGTAGTAATGCCGGAGTAAGGCATACTTCGAGTTTTAATTTAGATGTATTCACGTATGTGGTGTTTTGATAAATGGAAGTTTGACCACTTGCGCTTTGACATAACCCGCGCGAATATGGATATATATGTTTGTGTGCTCTTTTGCAAAAGAAACATTGACATAACCCATGCCAATTGC
Organism: Pedobacter sp.; assembly: GCA_008015505.1. Taxonomy (GTDB): domain Bacteria; phylum Bacteroidota; class Bacteroidia; order Sphingobacteriales; family Sphingobacteriaceae; genus Daejeonella. Next base: position 5,167 of record SSFR01000014.1, on the reverse strand, counting down.
TTTTTGAAGGGTGGTAGAATGTGTTCCAGATGTTACTTCTCCGATGACATTTCCATCAGCATCCGTAATGTGATAACCATGGCGTGGAATACCACGTTCCAACATTTCAAAACCAATTAGTTTACGTTGAACCCCGTTTTGTTTTTGTAGGATCAAGTAATCAGCCCCTATGAAATTTTTATTAAACTTGGTGATCCAGCCTAGACCTGCTTCCAATGGAGTTGTTGAGTCGTTGATGTCATTTCCGTAAAGGCAAAAGCCCATCTCTAAGCGCAAGGTATCACGAGCACCCAAGCCAATTGGTTTTATTCCAAAAGGCTGGCCCGCTTTAAAAATCTCATTCCAGATGTGGCTAGCATGCTGCTGATCAAAGTATAGTTCAAAGCCGCTTGCACCGGTGTAGCCTGTTGCAGAAATGAGCACATTACTAATTCCAGCGAAGCTTGTTTTTTGGAAGGTATAATATTCCATTGAGGTTAAATCGATAGCCGTTAAGCTTTGTAAGGCCTCAGCCGCTTTAGGACCTTGTACAGCGAGTAAGCACGTTTGGTCAGAGATATTTTTTAGTTCAACGTCGAAAGCATTATGCCGAACGATCCAATCCCAGTCTTTTTGAATATTGGACGCATTAACTACAAGCATATATGTTTTCTCGTTAAGACGATAAACTAATAAATCATCTATGATGCCTCCTTGTTTGTTGGTTAGGCAGGAGTATTGCACCTTACCATCTATTAATTTGGAGGCATCATTAGAGGTTATCTTTTGAATAAGATCAAGTGCTTTTTCTCCTTTGAGGATAAACTCACCCATATGACTCACATCAAAAACCCCAACATTTTGTCGCACGGTTTCATGCTCTGTTTGAATACCAGCATAAGAGACAGGCATATTAAAACCTGCAAAAGGAATCATTTTTGCTCCCAGAGCGATGTGTGTATCGTTTAGTGCGATGGTCTTCATGAAGTATGTTTTCTCGGGGACAAAGTTACTAAAAAGGACGATCTTAGAATTTCACCAAAAGGGGTTGTGCATAAGTCAAGCTATACTAATTAACTTCCCTCTTTGGTGAAGATGGCTGGTGTAAGGCTATCAAATATGAGTATCCTTGATTTGAAAAGTACGGCGGTGATGGGGGGAAATACCATGTCTTAACACTGCTTCTCGATGCTTCGCAGTGGGATAGCCTTTATTTTTTTGCCACTCGTAAGTTGGATAATCTTTGGATAGATTATTCATCAAATCGTCTCGGTAAGTTTTGGCTAAAATGGATGCTGCTGCTATGGAGTAGTAAAGGGAGTCACCTTTTACGATGCATTGGTGGGCGATGGCTTGGTAAGGTTTAAATCTATTGCCATCTACCAGAACGAATTTTGGACGGATATGGAGTAAATCCAAAGCACGGTGCATCGCTAAAAAAGATGCATTAGCAATATTGATTTGATCAATTTCAGTTGGGCTGGCCTGGGCCACCCCAAAGGCTAAGGCATGTTGTTCAATGTAATCACGAAGCTGATAGCGGGTCTTTTCAGTAAGTTGTTTTGAATCTGTTAACACATCGTGTTTAAAATCCCTGGGCAAAATAACGGCTGCAGCAAACACCGGCCCAGCTAGACAGCCTCGTCCAGCTTCATCACAACCAGCTTCGATGAGATGTTTTTGAAAATAGGGTTGTAGCATGATTAGTATATCTTCTGGTAAATTTTAAATAGGCTTTAACATTATTTTAAATAAGATTAACATTAGTATGCAGCATGTTTTTGATATGAATAAATACCTTCGTCATTCAAATAAAAGGAACATAATCTAAAAATTTAAGAATGAAAACAAAAGTTCTATTAGGGGCCTCTATAATTGCCCTACTTGTAAGTGCTAGCTGTAAAAAATCAGAAGACGCAAAGCCTAATCAAGAAACAACCAGTATCAATCCAGTTACTGGAAAGAAAAAAGTAACCCTGAAGATCGTATCGTCTGATCAAACCAATGTAGGTGCTACCACGCGTATTAAGGTCAGCTCCGATGCGGAAGCAAATAAAGGGGGTGCATTTAGTTATGCAGTTACGGCATTAGATGGAAAAGGTGTAGTTACCATCGATTCAACAGGTGTACTTACTGCAGTAAAAGAAGGTATAGTAGTTCTTAGTGTGACTTCTGCAGGTGATGATACATACGAATCAGCTTCTGTGAGTCAAACTATTACCGTTGGGCCAAAGATGGCTAATTTGGTGAATAAGGACATAGGCCTTTCTCAAGATGAGCAAGATGACCTTGCGGTACTTACTCAAGACCATAAGCATACTATAAAAGTAGAAGGTGTAGAAGATCGCAAACTTAAATTTGAGATTACGTCCGGTGGTGCTTTTGCTACAGTGGACGAAACAAGTGGGGAAATTACTGCCAATGCTGCTGGTCAAGCAACTGTAAAAATTACCGCATTGGCTAGTGCAACTTATCATGAAAGTTCTATTGAGTTTACATTCGAGATTGTTGCACCTGCTGTAGCTAGTAGTGATATTCAATTTATGAATGACTTTGTTAAGCTTGGATATGTTTTAGGTAAAACTAGCCCTTATGGTATACACAACGCTCCTAAAATTGATTTAAAATCTATTACCACACCTGCTGCAAAATATGTTGTTGCTGTTTATAGTGCTACAGAGGTGTTTTTTGTAGGTAATGGAGAAGCTAAACCAAGTGGCACAGCAGGCCCTATGAATATTTCTGAGATCGCAGGCGCTCCTAAAAATCTACCTAAAAAAGGACCCTATACAGTAGCTGTATTTGTTGCAATTAGTGACAAAGAAGGTGATCTTGCTACTGAATTGAAATCTAAGTCTGCTATTGATCTTGCTGCGGCTGCTACTGCTACTACTGGTACTAATTATTCTGCCGTAATCAAATTCACTGGGACTAAAAAATAAGCGAAGACAACTGATTTTTTGTTTTTCTTTTAACCAGGAGAGCAACCAAACCTATTAGGTTTGGTTGCTCTCCTTTTATATTATAGAGGTATTGGCAATGGTAATTTGCCATTATAATTTTTACATGTGTGTATAATTAATTTTATTTACTTTAATTAAATTGTATTACACATTGATATAATAATGGGTTGTTATCAAAATATATAGCCTATGAATAAGATCATTACTTCCTTTTTCTTCTTTCTATTTCTTTTTTTGGGGATAAATTCAGCAAATGCACAAGTTTGTGCTACGCCTGGCGTAGACGGGTCTGCAAATATAAGTGGCCAGGTGAATACGTATTATCCTGCTGCTCCGAATATTACCTTAAATGCGGGTATAACGTCGGTTACTTTAGCAAGTGTTCCAGCTAGTGTAACTTTTGGTGGTGGGGCGGCTTGTCAAAAAGCATGTACAGGCCCAAGTTGTGTTAATTCATATTCTGCGAACAATAGATCCATTAAAGTAGGAGATTTGTTACTGATTATTCAGATGCAAGATGCTACGATCAATTCTACCAATAGTAATTTATATGGTGCGAATTTATCTACTTCAGGCCCCGATAATTTAGGTGGAACAGGTTATACGAGCTTAGGTAATGCAGGTCTCTTTGAATATGTAGTAGCTACCAATGATGTTCCTTTGTCGGGTGGTGTTTTGACTTTTAGGGGATTTGGCAATAATAATGGAGTTGTCAATACCTATTATAATATAGATTATTCTACCTCTGACCTTACACGAGGTAAACGGACTTTCCAGGTCGTACTTGTTCCCCAGTATTCCAATATAAAACTTGTATCAACTATTTATGCACCTCCATTTAATGGAAATGCAGGTGGAATCATTGCTTTTGATGTGGCGGGTAGAGTCAACTTTAATGGACAAACTATAGATGCAAGCGGGCGAGGGTTTAGGGGAGGATTCGTTAATAGTCATAATTCAATTGCCTCTGATGATGCTAGTACTTATGTTACAACTTCTACAACCACTACCTATAGTACTTCTGGCAAAGGAGAAGGAATAGTAGGGACTGGTGCAGCCGTATGGGACGGGTTTGTACAGGCTACTAGTGCATCGGAAGGCTTGCCAAACGGATCATTTGGGATGGGAGCACCAGGAAATGCAGGTGGCGGAGGAAACTCTCATAATGCAGGCGGTGGTGGTGGTGGTAATGGTGGGTATGGTGGTGTAGGAGGTAAGGGATGGATAAGTAGTGGATTGGCTGGTGGGCGACCAGGATTTATCACTTATCAAACGGGGGCTATTTCTGTTGCTCGTTTAATTATGGGAGGAGGAGGGGGAGCTGGAGAAGTAAACGATGCAGCTTGCGGGGCTGATGGTGGCCCAGGAGGAGGAATTATACTCCTTAATGTAGGCTCCATTACAGGTTCCGGTAGTATTATTTCAAATGGGGCTGATGCACAAAGTATCAGTCCTTTGCCCGATGGTGGCGGTGGTGGTGGTGCAGGGGGTACAATATTTCTAAGAATGTCAAACTTGTCGTCAATAGCTTCGCTTACTATTACTGCTCAGGGGGGAAAAGGAGCTGATGCTTATACGAATCAAACAGGCAATACAAATGTTACGGGCAATTCTCAATGTACAGGATCAGGTGGTGGTGGTGGTGGTGGTATTATTATGTATGTTGCTTCGAGCAGTACAATAAACGCAAGTGTTCCGGGGGGAACAGCGGGTATATACTACAGGTCTTCCAATAGTAGTGGGTCTTGGGTTTTTACTGATAATCAACCTGGTGTAAAGCACGGTGAACAACCAGGGACTGTGGGTTCTATTACTTCAACATTAGCGAGTTTACCTTCCTATTTACAGGGAGGAGGATCGATCTGTTATCCGGAGTTAACGACAGTATTGGCGGAGGCCAATGCGGGTTCAGGTGGTACGCGCTTAGTCGGGTCAGGAGTTACGTATACGCTTACTATTAGCAATAAGGCGGGCGTTGGGAATGCTGGGGGTGTTCTAGCTGATATATCTCTTCCTGTAGGAATTACTTATCAGTCTGTTACGATAACATATAGTGGGGGTTCAGGAGGAGATTCATCGGCTTCGATAACGACAAATCAAGGTACGCTAAGTACCCCTCGATTTGGGAATTTCGTGGTAGCTCCGGGAGGTTCGGTAGTGCTTACGTTGTTGGCTAGGGTAGATTGTGCGGCAGCGTCTCAGACGTATAATGCCAGTGCACAGGT
>SSFR01000007.1 GCA_008015505.1 Pedobacter sp. | reverse complement strand
GCCGTAAAAGTTATCGATCCTGCTCCTGTTCCCGTTAACTGACCCGTATTGGGGTTAAGCGTCGCTGAGCCTGTACCCCCTATAATACTATAGCTGATCGTCTGGCCCGTTGTTGAAACCGGCGGATTACTCAACGCTGTAATCATCATACTTTGACCTACCGTTAAACTCCCTGAGCCCAACGTCGGTGTCAGTGATAATACTGGCGTACTTGAGCCAATGCTAATTAAAATACTACTAACAACCCCATTGTAGTTCGAATCTGCTCCAGCTGTAGCCGTCAAAGTAATCGGACCCGATCCAGTACCCGTGAGTTGACCTGTACTGCTATTCACGGTCGCTGAGCCCCCTCCACTAAACACACTATATACCACTTGTTGCGTGCTCCCCACACTTGGACTCAATGTAGCCGTAACTGTGGCTGTCGAATTGGTAGACAACGTACTTGGTGGATTATTAAACACCAGCGTCTGTCCTCGCTTAACCAAACCAACCGTAAATCGATCGCCACTATTTAAACCCACCCCAGAAAATTTATACACATTTGAGGTCGCCGTCGTTAAAGCGCCCGTTAATAATCCCCCACTGCCTATACTCTCATCCGTAAATGACCCATTCTGATTCTTATCTATCAATAAACACAACTCTGACACTTGGTAAGGAACCGTACTCGAAAAAGATCCCGTCAAATCAAACTGCAATTCCATTGATCCTACTGCTCCCGTCTTCTGAGCCTCCCATACTCGACCCAAACGCATGCGCATCGATGTGCTCGTAGTGGGTGTAAGCGGTATATCTGTAGTATTAATCGTCGAAGTCAAACTGCCATTGTTTCCCACTAACAAAAATGATTTGTCACTAGAGAAAGTGCCAACATTGGCAACATTCGAACTGGTCAATGAGCCTATACCAAAGGTCAACATATCTCCACCTATCGCACTCTTGCTCTGCCTTTGATACAAGCCACTGTTATCATCACGGCCTATACCCATCACTGTATTCGTATAACCCGTATTAGTCGTATTCGACCATATCGTGCTGCCATCACTCGCAACATAATTAGGAACTGCTGTCCCATCCAAGTGAATACCATACTTGATCCCTAAATAACTCTGTGCGCGAGCAAGTTCATTAGCTGAAATGCCCCGATTGTAGTAAATTAGCTCAGCAACATTGTTATTAAAATTACCACCCCTTCCAGATCCAATATAAAGCTGGTTCACTGTGCTATTAATGCTACATGATGTACCTGTAGTCATTGAAACTCCATTCAAGTAAATCAAAGAATTGTTTGTATTCGCATTATTAGTATACATCCCCACAAAAATGCTTGGAAGATAAGTTGCTGCTGCTGTAGCACCTGTACACCCGGAACCATCAAGTCCCATAGAAGCACTTGAGCTAACTAGCATTCCTGGACCGACAGAGGGTAGCGTATAAATACCTCCTCCAGGTGTCGTTGAAATTGCAGCAACAGCAATTATTGAATTACTAACTGAGAAACTAAAATTACCAGTTCCCCCAATCGTTCCAACTGAAAAAACAAGTATGGGGTTATAATTCAATCCGGTTGAGTTTAAAGTAACAGCTGCAGAAGCAAGCGTTGGCTGCACCTGATTGGCTGTAACGGTAATACTATTTGATTGGTCATTCCAAGAAGACACATAATTTGTAGTCGGCGATACAGATACCCCATTATCTGCCTGCAACCACAACGTCATCCCATTGCTCACTGCTCCTGGTGCCTTGTAAATGGTAACCACTTGAGAGGCTGTCGCCGAATAATAATTCGTATCTCCCAACGATGTTGCTGTCAAGGTTATTTGGCCTACCGTGATACCCGTAACCAAATACGTCGGCGGACTACCTACCACCGCAGAACCGCTCCCATTTGCTACCGTAAATGAAATACTTCCTCCCCCTCCGTTCTGAGCTGTACTAGTTACAGATGGTGTCAAGGAACTACCTACTAACACCAACGCTGATGAAGTAATCGTCAAGGTCGGAGTCGATTTGGTGATAAGTATCAATTGACTTGTACTCGCACTTTGATATACCGAGTCGCCCAGAGCCGTCACAGTCAGTGTAACAGTACCAACATTAACTCCCGTTATCGTAACTGATCCGCCTACTGCCTGTAAGGTTGCCGAACCTCCTCCACTAACAATACTATAACTCAACGTATTGGATGAACTCGTTGGAGATAACGATCGGCTCACACTAATGGATAAACCAGAACCCACTCCAATACTACCTGCAGAAGTAATCGTAAGAGACTGTGGCAAACGAGCATATTGCAAAAATACCCCCACATTGTTAGTCGTACCTGAAGTAGTTGTCACAATATCTGGCATGCTGTCTCCATTCAGGTCACCCGCTGCAAGGCCTCCTGTATTAATTGAGTTCAAACCCGAAACATCCAACTTGGTCGTGAATGATAAACTATTGGTAGCCGATGTTTGCAATACTGATATAGTATTACTTGCCGAATTGGCTGTAACTATATCAGGATAGCCATTGCCGTCAAAATCAGCCAGTGCTAACGCAAGTGGGCTAGCTCCAGTAGTGACCGTAAGACTTGTAAAACTAATTGTACCAACTACTCCAACACCTTTAAATACCGATACCGTATTGTTACCGCTCAAATTATTGGCTACTGACATATCCAAAAACCCATCCCCATTAAAATCACCAATAGCTAGCGAAGTAGGCGTACTCAATCCACTTAACGTAGTCGACAAAGACAAGGAAATACTACCCGTGACAGATGTGTTTCTAAAAACTTGAACACTATTAGATCCTACATTAGCAACAACCAAATCAATCCGACTATCTTGATCAAAATCACCTACGGCCAACGAACGTGGCGTAGTACCTACTGTTAATGTCTGTGCAGAAGCAAAAGCCATCGTACCCGAAACCGATTGATTCCGGAACAAGAACACATTCCCTGAGCCGCTATTAGCTACCGCCAAATCCAAACGACCATCACCATCTAAATCAGCCATGGCTATGGCTGAAGGACTTGTTCCTGTACTAAAACTCAAAGCCTGTGTGGTAAAGGAGATTGCCCCACCAGCACTTACATTCCTAAATATTGATACCACTCCTGAACCAGAATTCACCAGTACTACATCAGGCAAACCATCCCCATCGACATCGCCAACTACTACCGAAGAAGATACGGAACCAGCAACACCGCTTAAGCTTATTGCAGTTCCAAATGTGGTAGCCGTAGCACCCGATGTGGTTGCATTTTGAAAAATGGATACTGTGTTATTGGAATTCCCAACCACCAAATCAGGCTTACTATCCCTATTCAAATCAAAAATAATCACGCAAGTGGGGGTAAGTCCTGCCGACAAAGTACTTTTTGCCCTGAATGAATTATCACCTGTAGGGCTATAAGTCACCACGAAAGGTGTAGCCGAATATCCCGTCAAATTAGAAGCCAAATAAGGCACCGTCTGATTAGACAAATTAGTTACTGAGATATATTGATAGTTCGCTCCATAAGGTACTGTCACTGTTAAACTTGTACTGCTTGCTCCGGTTACTACTGCTTGCGTAGAACCAAAAAAAACAATATTATTAGCAGCTATCGAATTAAAATTTTGGCCTGTAATAGTTACACTGGTACTTATTGAACCACTCTTCGGAGCAAAAGAAGTGATCACGGGGGGAGCTACTGTGGCAATATTACGGAAGAGCGAAATAGTGCCACTTCCATTATTTTCTGTCGCAATATCTGGTTTCCCATCAGCATTCATATCACCTACTACAAGGTATTTAGGTGTTGAACCTGTTGTATAGTTTATTCTATTACTAAAACTAAAACTTCCTATGCCAGTACTGCCATTCTTGAGAACAGATAACGTATTAGAACTGCTATTTACTACTGCCAGATCAAGCTTACCATCACCATCAACATCTCCTAATGATACACCAAATGGACCACCTCCACTAGTAAAAGTTATAGACGCAGTAGATGGAAAACTAATCGTACCAGTGACTGAAAATGTGTTGCGAAAAAAGGAGATCAGATTAGAACTATTATTTGTAACTGCAATATCCAAGTTACTATCTCCATCAAAATCGCCTAAAACAATCTCCTCTTGACCAGAAGATGAACCACTCAAAGTAGCAGTTATACTAAAACTAATAGATCCCACAGTAGATATATTTTGAAGAATATATAAACCAGCATCACCATCATTATCTACTACTAAATCAGGCTTATTATCTTTATTCAAATCCCCAACCGCTATCCAAAAAGGAGCACCTGAACCCACAATTATATTTTGCCCGCCACCAAAACTAATGGTTCCAGATACAGACATATTACGTAGTATAGTAATCTGACGAGCATTAGAACCAAAACCTGTGTTAACCCAGTTTGAAAAAGTAATATCTGGCCGGCCATCACTATCTAAATCTGCTATGACTACCCTTCGAGGGTTTTGTGCCGTAGGGGTAATAGCCAAAATTTGAGCAGATGAAAAACTTAAACTCATACTTCCCGTAGACGTTTGATTTCGTAAAGCTGCTATAATACCTCCTCCTTGTTCACCAGCCCCATTTGTTGATACAACAATATCTAAACGACCATCACCATCCAAATCACCAACGGTTAAATAACCCGCATTTAGGTTCCCAACTCCTAGACTTGTACTCACAGCAAAAGTTAAAATACCCCCAACAGAAGAAGTATTCAAATACACGGATATTGTTGCTGGATTGACATAATTAGCTAAAACCAAATCTGGCTTACCGTCGCCATTTAAGTCACCCAAAGCCACACCAAGGGCCCCTGAAGACGAAAGTACCGGATCAGTCACAAAGTCAGTAACTCCATTGCTTGGGAAAGTCACCACAAAAGGCGTAGCCGAATAACCCGTCGTATTATAGGCCAAATTCGTCACCGAAATGTATTGATAGTTTGCCCCATAAGGTACCGTTACTGTAAGTGATGTACTTGTTGCTCCCGTTACCGCTGCTTGGGTGGCACCGAAGAAAACTGCATTTTGATTCGCTGTACTATTAAAGTTTTGTCCTGTGATCGTTACCGAAGTGCTTATTGAACCCGATGTAGGATTGAAAGAAGTAATCACAGGTGGTACAAACAGCGTATTGCGAAACAAGGAGAAAGAACCACTATAATTCGACACAATCATATCAGACATCGCATCTGCGTTCACATCACCTAACACTACGCCACATGGAGATATACCGCCAGTATATACCTTTGCAGCAAAACTAAAAGAACCTATACCTGTACTCGTATTACGGTATACCGATAAAGTATTTAAACCATTATTGATAGCAGCCACATCTACTTTGCCATCGCCATCCACATCTCCCATGAACAAACTATTACTAGCATTTGCACCCAGAGTTAGCAAAGGTGTAGTAGTGAAACTAATGGTACCTGTTACGGTATTGGTATTACGGTAGAAAGACACCAAGGTACTGCTCCCTACTGCTAAATCTGGATTACCATCGCCATCTAAATCGCCAATAGCTAAACCTCGTGGTGAACTAAACCCTGTCAAAGTAAATGCGGTTGCAAAATTAATCCCACCCAGAGCAGATGTGTTGTGCAATACGGATACGGTTCCTGAAGTATAATTAGCGGCTACAAGGTCCACCTTTCCATCGTTGTCTAAATCACAAACAGCCATATGATATGGTTTTGTACCAACCGTAAAATTTTGCCGAGGGCTAAAAGAAAATGTCCCAGATATCGAATTATTTAGGAAAGCTGAAACAGTTGTATTGCCACCAGTATCTGTATCCGAGGATATCAAATCTGTACGCCCATCACCATCAAAATCCGCTGCAACTATACCCACTGGTTGTCCCAAGGTGGCAAGTGTTGGACCTGTAGTGAAGGACAGACTAGAACTACCTGGAACCGTAATATTTCTGAATAATTGCAATAGGGTGTTTGACCAAACTGGTACTGCAAGGTCTAGTCTTCCATCTCCGTCTAAATCTGCAATAGCAACCTCTTGTGGGCTTGTGCCTGTTGCTAGATTTAATGCCAATACAAAGGATAAACTACCTGATGAAGTAGAAACGTTTCTATATACACTTACATTGGAGTTATTATTGGGGACCACCAGATCGGGTTTTCCATCGCCATCTAAATCACCCAACATCACAATAAATGCATTTCCTCCAGGTGTACTGATGTCTAATTTTGGAGCAAATTCTGTAAAACCTCCGGCCGAAGTCAGATAGGTCACTACAAATGGGCTCTCTGAATAAGCTGTAAGATTCGTGCTCAAATTCGTTACAGATATGTACTGATAGTTTGCTCCATAAGGTACCGTTACTGTAAGTGTACTACTTGTTGCTCCCGTTACTGTTGCTTGCGTTGCACCAAAAAATACCACATTATTCGTAGGTGTAATGCTAAAACCTTTACCTGTAATGGTTACCGAAGTTCCAATAGCACCACTGAGTGGACTTACTGCACTAATCACAGGTATATTGGTGTATGCAATAGTGTAATACCCACTGGGCAAAGTACTCGTATTAGCATTTACAGCAAAAGAAACAATATTATCACTGACAGTGGTGCTATTTACTGGTATTAAAGTAAAATTTGAAACATTGCTAAAAGTACCAGTAAGCGCTTGATATACTAGCCAAAAAGTAGCACTAGATGGAGGTGTGGTTCTGCTATAGGCATTAAAATCAAAATAAACAGTGGCATTTCCACCATTGCCCCCTACATCTGTATTGGTTAAGTACCAACTTCTATTCCATACACTAGTTGGTATAAAACTAGATGACGCGGTAATTCCACCAATAACCATCGTAGATGATAGCTGACCATTATGAGCCGCTAACAAATAATCCCCAGAATTTTGCAAGAAATTACCTACTCCTATACTACTGCTCAAACCAAAACCATCACCACTCTGAGTGACAAGTACATTATCTGTGCTTGACAGAAATCCAATCCCCACCAGATTAGTACCGTAAGGTGTAGTAGAGGTAAGTGCGTAATAAAGGCTTGTACTCGATAAACTACCTAACAAACCCCATTGTGCGGCTTGGTAGTTCTCTACAAGTATGCGCTGGGTATTATTTAAATTGACATTAAAGAATAAGAGCTCAGATATTCCCCCTTGGAGATAAGCATCATTATTAGTAGTCCAGTTACTCCTTCCCAAGTAATTACTCGTACGCACTACAGATTGAGCGGTTTGATTAGATCCTGTTGCTGAGTTATCAGCTGTTCCATTAAAATAAAAAATAGGAGTTGTAGCGTTTGTTACAACATCGAAAATAAATGTGTTGGTCGAGAAACTGGATGAAGATATCCGATCGCCATTAGTAGCACCATTAAGAACATCGAAGTCTACGTTTGTGCTAGTACTAGACCTAGACATCACTATATTGTTATTAGCTTGACCATTCCCAAAATCAAATATACGCTCGTTTCTTCCTGCGCTACTCGTAAACCTGTTCACAGAAAACATACTCATTACACCAGGAGCAAAATTTATTGGCAATGATGGTATTTGAAAATATTGCGAATTAGCCCTCGTGAAACCAATCTCTGGTTTGTTTGTACTGCTTCCGGTTGCTGAGTACTGCGGAAGAGCCGGGACTGTAAAAACTAGATTATTAATTAAATATCCTGAACTACTCGAAACAGTATATGTAACGCATCCTCCTGTACAATTTGCAAAGTAGTTAGGTGTTGCTGAAACATTAGTACCTTGTATATATCCATTTGCTACCTGAGTAGCAACTACCCCAGCAGGAGAGTTACTAAACAAAATCATTACCCCCTTTGTAAAATTGCCACCAGGCGAATCATAAATTTGAAACCAAACAGTATATGTAGACTGAGTTGTGCTTGTTATACCTGGAGTTATTGGGACAAAAGGAATAGTACCGTTACCAGTACCAATACTTGAACCATTCATATTGCCAGTAATACCTTGCATATTATACAGAGTATAACCAGGCAGTACCAAAGCTGTAGTTGGTGAAAGCGGCAAATTAGTGCTATATGAAACCGTTATAGTTTGTGCCGCATTACCAATTGCACTATATCCATTCGGACTTAAATCATTCCACGATGTAGCATTAGTTGATGATAACGTTCCTACACTACTGGTCACACTCGCATTTAACCACAACGATATGTTCGTACTTGTTAGCCCACCTGGATAATAGGTTCTTTGCGCATATACCGCATGCCTCCCTAAGATGAAAATACAGGTTAACAACACACCTCCACAAACCCCTATTTTCCATAGAAAATAAAGTAACCGTTCTTTCATATATGGCGTTTTAGTTCAACCAATTAGATAATGTAATTTATGAAAAAAAATAAACTATTAGTTAATATAATATTTATAAAAAATAATACTGTATCAAAAGCGTTTACCAACGATACAAAAAAGCCCCGCCAAGTTTGAAGGGAAATTGTACCTGGTACCGACGTATTTCGGAATACAGATATGGTATTACCACTATTAGAGCCATGGTTAGATACTGCCAAATCAGGCTTGCCATCTAAATCTAAATCCCCAAGCACCACAGATAGAGGCTCAGAACCTGTACTTGGAGTTAGAGCTGAAGTGAAAGTTAAATTACCTATTGAGGACAGATTGCGTAATATAGAGACATTATTAGAGACCCCATTCGGAATAGCCAGATCAGGTTTGCCATCCCCATCAATATCGCAAATAGTTACATAATGCGGATTCGTACCAACACCAATATCTACTTTTGGATTAAATGCCAGTGTATTTCCCACAGACACATTCCGGAACAAGGATACATTACTACTTTGATAGTTAGGTGCAATGATTTCTGGAAGACCATCCCCATCCAAGTCACCTATACCTACGGATACAGGCTAGCTGTTAGTGGCTAGTGTTAAGCTCGTTGTAAAACTCAAACTGCCCACTGAAGCTATTTTATTGCGATATACATAGATATTACTAGCTCCGCTTGTTCCCACCACCATATCCAAATAACCATCTCCATTCAAATCGCCCACAGCAATATTCCTCGGTACTGATGCCGTTGACAAAGAAGCCGAAAGACTAAAACTTAAGTTATTGCCTACAGATGTATTTCGATATACTTTAACCAGATTCACACCACTATCACTTATAATTAAATCTGTCAAACCATCTTTATCCATATCCCCAATCGACGCAGACAATATAGATGCACCCGTTCCTACGATAATATTATTTGCTGGAGCAAAATCATTTAAAACTCCTGTAGCGTAAGTAACCACAAAAGGCCTCGCTGAATAGGCCGTAAGATTCGTACCCAAATTTGTCACCGAGATATATTGATAGTTCGCCCCGTAAGGAACTGTCACCGTAAGCGATGTACTCGTTGCTCCGGTTACTGTTGCTTGCGTAGCACCAAAGAAAACCGCATTCAGATTAGCCGTTGCGTTGAAATTGGAACCAGTAATGGTTACACTAGTACTAATCGAGCCACTTCCCGGACTAAACGAACTAATAGTGGGGGTAACCTGTGCAAAAGCACAAACACCTATAAATAACACCCCCCCGACACAAAAACCTATTTTGGATAAAAAATAAAGTAAACGTTCTTTCATACGCAGCTTTTTACTTCAAACAAATATTAATAATTATACTTTTATATAAAAAAATCAACTATTAATTAATAGTTTATTTAAAATAGCAAAAAATAGTTGTGAAAAAAAGAACCTTTCCATTGTCAGCATCCAAAATTTCAGCCAACTAACGAAAAGGTTCTTTTGAGTAGAATAAACTTTAGCCTAACTCAGAGCTTGTTTAAATAGTATCTATTTACCATACAAGAGAATTAAGTACTTTATATTTACTACCGTACAAGAAATTAAGTGCTTTAATATCATTTTCATTAAATGCTCTGTTTTTGCCATTAGCACAAGCTAACATCCATGAATCCGAATCGGGTCCACTTGGCGTTCCATTGATATGAACAGCGCCTATATCAGAGGCACCTTCATTGGTCTTCCTTCCATTACAACTATAAGCACGATTCATATAATCCGTATGACGAAAGCCAATACAGTGGCCTATTTCATGCGCAATCACAGAGGCAACATAAAATACGTTAGGATTAGTACCATATGCTTTCTCATTCATGTTCATCTTAACTTCATTGTATGGATCACCCGCAGAAGTAGGGAATCCAGAAGAACCCAAAACAATATATCCTAAAGATGGTCCTTCATTAAAACCAACCACTTTAATTTCTCCATCTTTATCTACCCGTTGAAATTTGAGATTTAATTTTAGCTCATTAAAACGGTTAAGTGCAATATCAGTTGCCCAAGAATAAGCCGCTGGTAAGTTATCCAACGAAACTGTAATTGTTCTAGGTACTTTCAACACATTAGTCGTACGATATTGCTCTACACCAGCAATACGTAAATTTGCATCATGACTTTGTTCTTTTAAATTATCCTCAGTCAGAAAAATATCTCCCTCCACTAAATAGCCACCATCTCTAGCAATCACCTCATCTGTACTAAATCCTAGCTTACTAATTGCAGATAATACACGCTGAGATACTTCAACATTTTCTTTTTTAATACTTGTACTGTTATTTTTTTGACACGATGAAAACATCATCAAACAGCCACTAAACATTAGATAATAGGTCAATTTGTTCATGAGATAATTAAATTAATAGTTAATATTTTTGTTAAAAAGCACAATTAATGAAATTTTTTATCAAATAAAGAAAAAAATAAAAAATAAATATCTTGAAACATCATAACTAGAAACAAGCTTCCCAAAAATCAAAGGGAGAATAGATAAAGCATATCCTTCAATCCAATCAAACAAGAAGTATATCAAGGAGATTCATCAGGCTTAAGCGCCCACGAGTTAGCAAAATGGTCTCGTCTTATTCAGACGGATATTCGCTGAGGTATAAATTCGATTATTATCATCAACCAACACACAAGCCATATAATTCAATTGGTTGATTAAATACAGCCCTGCTTCTACTCCCATCACCATTAGCGGGGTCGCCATGGCATCTGCTAGTTCTGCATAAGGTGCAATCACACTGGCACTTTTTATACCAGAAACTGGAAATCCCGTTTTTGGGTCGATCGTATGTGCATATCTTTTTCCACCAATGGTAACATATTTTTCATAACTCCCAGATGTGGCAATAGCCCGATTACTGATGTTCAAAGAGGAAAAGGGAACATACTTATGATCCGGGTTAGCAATACCTACTGTCCATGGGTCTCCGCTGCCTGACATCCCCCAAGTAATCAGATCACCCGCTGCATTTACTATGCCATGTTCTACCCCCCGCTGTTGCAAAATGTATTTGGCTCGATCAGCAGCATATCCTTTTCCTATTCCACCAAATCCAATCCGCATACCTTTTCTTTTTAAAAAGACCGTATTTTCAGCTCGATCTAAACATACATTTTTATAATTTATTAAGCGCACCATATTCCTAGCTTCCTGCCGATCAGGAAGTTGAGTCATACTCGTATCAAAATTCCAAAAACGTTTATCGATCGAACCATAACTAATATCAAAAGCACCTTGAGTCAACTCAGATATATTTAAAGATCGATCAATCAAATCGAGGACCTCTTGGTCCACCTGCACCGGTTCAATTCCAGCCATGCGATTAATTCGATTGGTTTGACTCTCGTCGCTAAAAGTAGTCAGAAGTGATTCTATACGTCTGATTTCTGCTATAGCATCGTCAATACAGGCTTCTGCCCAAGTTGCATCGTCACCAACTACACTAATCTCAAAACGATTACCCATTAACGGAAGAATTCGCTTATGAAGCATTTAACGAGTTTGTTTAAAGTTGATTTTATTCTTTCGATGCTTTTTGGCTGCAATTTTGTTAGATTTTTTCGCCATAGAAGCCCCGCTATGGCGAAAAACCCGAGCGAAGCGAACAGTTATACCTTTGAAAAATAAATTAAAAGCATGAAAGATCTGCCTCATTTCGCTCAAAAATAACCTGCAATAATTTCATAAAATAAACTCTAAACAAACTCAACATTAATTTTTATGAATTGCTTGATCTATTTCTGAGACAAAAGCACTCGGTTTACTATTGGGCAATCCCTCCCATTCTTCCAAGACTTTACCCTTAGTATCCATCAATACAGTGTATGGAAATTTACCTTGTGAGTCATACTTATCAGCCAAAGACTCATTTTTTTTAACCTGAGTTTCACTTAATCTATTTTTTTTCAGACGAGGAAAGTCTGCCCGAAGTAATACCAAATTTTTCTGTGCATAGGTATCAAATACTTCTGATTCAAAAATTTCCTTCTCCATTCGAATGCAGGGCCCACACCAATCTA
Source organism: Pedobacter sp. (assembly GCA_008015505.1). Classification (GTDB taxonomy): domain Bacteria; phylum Bacteroidota; class Bacteroidia; order Sphingobacteriales; family Sphingobacteriaceae; genus Daejeonella. Next base: position 199,441 of record SSFR01000007.1, on the reverse strand, counting down.
ATCCCGAAAAATTCAATAAAATCATTTTACCTGATCTCTCTGCCTCAGCTACTGCCTGATTATAATCAGTAAGCCAAACCACCCCGGATGGCGCTACCCAGAGCATACATACTACAAACAAACTCAAACTAATTTTCATAACCCAACATTTAAATTATGACGACTTGATCGACAATATATTCCCACTTAAAGAAGTATTATATTGTGTCAAAGACACCGAAGCCGGCCCATTAATTACATCTCCACTTTCCGTAAAATTTGAACCATGCAAATCACAATGAAATTCAGATGGAGATGACACATATTTCACCGTAAACCCAGCATGCGTACACGCCTGAGAAACAGCAATATAACTTCCTGATACAGCCCTAGCAACAATCACTCCTTGCTTGTAGATATATCCTCCAGGTGTATTTAGAGCCGAATTAGCAGGGTCAGATAAGTCAACCGTGAATAGCGTAGTATTGGGTGGCTCAGGAGGTGATGGAGGTGACGGCGTTGGCGTTGTTGGTGATGTAGAACCCGAAGAAGGGGCCGGAGAATCTTTTTTACAAGCCCCTAAGCAGGTGTAAATAGCAACAGACGCCGCCCCTATACCGACAAGCTCAATGAACTTTTTCCTATCCATAGTTAAATTATATTTTAACTAAAAAGAAATAAAATTTCTCTATAAATATAAATATAAAAAAAGCATATGATTTTATCAAGACATAAAGGGGTAGTGCGTCTAAATGGTGGATAGCCTGAGTTTCTATGTTTCATAACAAGTCTGATTGCAGCCCAAATCATTCTGTGATTCTTATATGTTACAGAGCTGTCTAATATCAATCCAATTGAAGCACTCCCGGGCCAAATTCTTCAAAAAATATTCGAGACCTATCAACCCCTCTGGCGAGTAAATCTTGATATTGTTTCTGAATAAAAACAGCTGGTCCGCAAATAAAATAGTGAGTATCTGGATAAAATACAAAAGAGAGTGGTAACCTATTAATATCCAAGTATCCATCAAAAGCCCCTTCTTGCAAGTCCTCTTCGGTCGCCGTGTTATAGAAAACATATTTCTCGAAAGCAACATTCTGCTCCGCTATATAATCGATATAATCTTTAAATGCGTGAACAAATCGATTTCTACAGCCATGAAGCCAAGTAATGGGTTGCGGATGATTTTTATCAATCAAACTTTGTAAGATGCTTATCAATGGGGTTAAACCCACACCCCCACTAATTAACATGAGTGGGGCTTGAAATTCCGCAGGCAAAACAAAGGTTCCAGCAGGGGGAGTTAAATCAACCAGATCGCCTTCGTTAACACAATCGTGAAAATAGTTGCTAATTAATCCATCAGCATCAATATCTGTTGCTCCTTTTTCTCTCTTAATAGAGATACGATAATATTCATTATTGGGCGCACTAGAAATACTATACTGCCTAGCTTGCTTTAACTGTAACTCTGGCAAAAACACTTGGACACTAATATATTGACCAGGTATATGCAGAGGTACTTTTTCACCATCCATAGGGTATAAATAGAAGGATGTGATTTCTATCGATTCTAACACTTTCTTACCCACCTTAAATGAGCGCCAACCGCTCCAACCATGGGGTTTAGCAATTTGTTTTTTGTATAAAGTGGCTTCATGTTCCGACATCAATTTTGCCAATTGACCATAAGCTGCTTCCCAAGCGTCTATAATTTCGGGTGTTGCAGTATCGCCTAATACTTCCTTAATAGAAGCTATTAAATGATGACCTACGAGTAAATATTGCGCAGGCTGTACATTCAAACTAACATGCTTGTGCCCTATCTGATTCACAGCCGAACCTAAAACAGATGGATTCGCAATATTTTCTGCATATGCAAGTACACTCATCGCTAAAGCTGTTTGTTGTTTCCCACTTCGCTGGTTTCCCATATTGAATAGGTTTTTTAGTTCAGGGTTGTATTTAAACATCCGTTCATAAAAGTGTGTAGTGAGTAACACACCATGCTCTTTCAATACTGGAACAGTAGCTGTGATCCATTTTTTTTGCGCTGTAGTCATCATTTAAAATGATATTAATACCTTTTTATCTTTTATTTACACAAATATAGAATTTACTTTTAATAAAGTACTTTTTTATCTTCTATTATTAATCATTAGCTTTACAGGTATGGCAATCTTTTCAAAGACCTGTGAATACGGAATAAGGGCCGTATTTTTTATCGCACATAAAACAGCTAATGGAAATCGTATTGGAATAAAAGAAATTGCTAATGGAATAAGTTCCCCTGAGCCGTTTTTAGCAAAAATTTTGCAGGACTTAAGTCGTAAAGGAATTATCCAATCTTTCAAAGGGCCTCATGGTGGCTTTTATTTAGATGAATCGTCACTTAGTCGACCACTGAGCGATATTGTAGAAGCTGTCGATGGTGATAGTTTATTTAAAGATTGTGGGTTAGGTTTGAAGGCGTGTTCAGAAATAAATCCTTGCCCTTTACACAATCAGTTTAAAGAAATAAGAAATAATATTTACAAAATGCTTAATAGTACTACCATTGGAGCATTTAACAATGAATTACTAACAGGAATATTCTCATTAAAGAAATAAATCGAATTGATGTCGAAACCTTCAATTTACCAACAAAAGCTCCTTGCCTAAAAAGACAAATAATCCCACTTAATACGCCCGCTGATCTTTACCTTCTACCCAATTCATAAAAGCCCTGTTGGCCACTTTATTACCTCCTAGTGTGGGGTAGTTACCTGAAAAATACCAATCACCTGTGTGTTTTGGACAAGCTCGATGCAGGTCAACTATAGACTGATAAATCACTTGAACCTTCGCCTTTATTCCTTTTGGACTGATCATTTCAGCTATCCGGTCGGCTATTTCTTGATCTGTAAAAGATTGATAGATCTGCTGAACATAATTCTTTGTCTGCTTACTCCCCAAATGGACAGCATGCACACAATTTTGATATACCTCCTGAATAACCTGTTCCTGCCCTCTTTCTTTAAGCAGAGAAATTGCAGCTTCAAAAGCTACAAACTCAGCCATTCGCGACATATCAATTCCATAGCAATCTGGGTAACGGATTTGAGGCGCCGACGAAACCACAAGAATACGTTTAGGACCCAACCGATCTAATATTTTCAAAATGCTTTGCTTTAGCGTAGTTCCACGAACAATGGAATCATCTAAAACAACCAGGGTATCCACCCCATTTCTAATCAAACCATAGGTCGTATCATATACATGAGCAACTAAGTCTTTTCGGTCAGCATCTTGTGTAATAAAGGTTCGAAGTTTAACATCTTTAACAGCTATTTTTTCGATCCTTGGTGTCATATCCAAAACACGATCAAGTTCAATCGAATCAGCCAGTTGATCTGTGTAGCAAAGCAACGCCTCTTTCTGTACTTTTTTAATATAAGCATGAATACCTTCCGACAAGCCGTAAAAAGCGATTTCTGCTGTGTTGGGGATATGCGAAAAAACTGTATTTTCCAAATCGTGGTCAACTGCATCCAGCACCTGCTCACAGAGTAATCGGCCTAATTCCTTCCGTTCACGATAGATTTCAGCATCACTTCCACGCGAAAAATAAATTCGTTCAAATGAACATGACTGCTGCTGCATAGGTTCAGAAAACTGTTGCTCGCTCAGTAGTCCATTTTTTTTAATAATTAATGCATGCCCTGGCTGAATCTCTTTAATATGATCAAAAGGCACATTAAAAGCCGTTTGGATAGCCGGACGCTCCGATGTAACCACTACAACCTCCGAATCCTGATAATAAAATGCAGGACGAATACCTACCGGATCCCTCATCACAAAAGCATCCCCATGACCCAAGACGCCTGTAATGGTATAGCCTCCATCCCAGGTTTTAGCAGAACGACGAAGTATTTTAACCACATCCAGCTGTTCAGCAATTTGATGACTAATTTGAATATTAGAATATCCTTCAGATTTGAATTGATCAAAAAGTTCCTGATTTTCAGTATCCAGAAAATGACCTATTTTTTCGAGAACAGTGACTGTATCAGCCTGCCCTTTTGGATGTTGACCAAGTTCATATAACTGTTGTAATAACTCATCCACATTAGTCATGTTGAAATTACCTGCAATAACTAGATTACGAGTCATCCAATTATTTTGTCGTAAAAATGGATGGCAGTTCTCTATCCTATTCTCCCCATGAGTGCCATAACGTAAATGTCCCATCAATACTTCTCCGGTGAAGCTCGTATTTTGCTTGAGCCAATCCATATCGTTCATTCGCTCCGCATTTTCTTTCCAGAGCGTTACAAACTGACGCTGTACATATTCAAATAGCTCAGCAACTGCCTTAGCTCCCACAGCACGATATCGATTGATATATGGCATACCTGGCTGCATATCTAACTTAATTGCAGCAATCCCTGCCCCATCTTGCCCACGGTTATGCTGTTTCTCCATCAAGAGATAGAGCTTGTCTAAGCCATAGAGTGCTGTTCCATATTTTTGATGATAATAAGACAAAGGCTTTAAAAGGCGGACAAGTGCAATACCGCACTCATGTTTAATGGAATCACTCATTGGTTAGTATTATGAATGGCATTTTTTATTATTGACCCCAAATATTTTTATGACTAAGATGAATCTTTTGTCCAAAGAACACCTGCGTACTTTTTTCAAATGAAGGTGTATAATCAGAAACAAAAAATTGATGGCGTTTTGGCTCCGTGTCAGACAGCAACTCAAATGTTTGCAAACGCGATTTAACATAGTCAGCCACAATTTCTGCCGGATCTACAATAGCCACTTGATCCTTATAAAAGTCACGAATTTCTGCCTCAATCAATGGATAATGTGTGCAAGCCAAAATCAAGCTGTCAATCTTTTTCAACTTGGGCGATGATAAATAAGAATGAATCACTGCCTGACTAATTTGATGATTAAAAAAACCCTCTTCAATCATCTTTGCTAATAAAGGAGTTGCTAGAGGAATCACTTCCATTTGAGCATTGAGAGCTTGTATCTTAGTTTGATACAGGTTTGCCTGAATAGTTGACTTAGTTCCAATAACTCCTATTCTTTTGTATTGATTTTCCGCAATAATTTTTTCTACTACAGGGTCAATCATATTCACAATAGGTATCTTATCTCCTAAAAACTCTACCAAATCTTCATAAGCCTGGGATGAGGCTGTATGGCAAGCAATAACAATGATCTTACACTTTTTATCTGCTAAGAACTTGGCAATCTTTAAACTATAGTATTTAATAGCTTCTGGCGATTTTTCACCATAAGGTAAGTGTGCCGTATCACCAAAATAAATCAGCTGCTCATTAGGTAATAGTTTGTGAATGGCACTTGCTACAGTTAAACCTCCAATACCTGAATCAAAAATACCTACGGGAAGAGATGAACTCATTCAAATAAATAAATAGCCGATCTAAAGTTTATTTTATTTCATTCTTTTGGTTCTTTTTGACTGCAATTTCGTTGGATTTTTCGCAATAGTCTCCCACTATTGCTCCAAAATCCGCCTTATTTCGCTCAAAAACAACCGATAATTATTTCTTAAAATAAACTTTAAATCGGCTCATAAGAAAATGCGAAACCCATCCATGTTTTTCGCATTAAAAATTAAGATATATAATGAAATTAGCTTGTAAGCAGTAGAGTAGGAAGTACATCCCCCCTCTCCTTCGGAGAGGGGTTAAGGGTAAGTCCATTACTACTTTTTACCCTTAGGAATCTCTGTGGTCGTAGTAGCAGAGATTCCTAGCTTAACTTTAGCAGCTGCTAGTAGATCCTCACTACTTTCAAAGTAAACTACACCTGGCTGCGAAATATCAAATACGTAGGCATATCCTTTTTCTTTGGCTACTGCTTTCACCGCATCTTCTGCCTTTTTAAAAATAGGCGAATACAATTCACTACGCTTAGCCGTCAGCTCTTCTTGAGATTTCTGCTGCGTATCGGTGATACGTTTCTCCATGTCTTGTATTTCTTTAGCCAAGGCCTCCAACTCTTTCCCTACAGCCTCTTTATTGGCTTCGCTTACTGTTTTCATTTTCTCTTGATATTGAACAATCTTTTTTTGACGTTCACTATCCATCTGCTCCAATGCCGTTTGTTTGCCTTTAGCAAAAGTCTGGAAATTAGCATCAGCCACCTTCATTTCAGGCATCGCCTGTAACAGTTCACTAGAATTGATATGTCCCAACTTTTGTTGTGCACTTGCCATATTACCCACCATCACTAATCCAAACACCATCAAGGCAGCTTTAACCAAACCAAGTCCCACCAATGCAGCTTTAATTGATTTTTTCATTTTTGTATCCGTTTTTTCTGTTTACGATTCAGGCTTCTAATTTATTGCTTTTTCTTGGATAAATCCCCTGGTTTATAACCTAAGCGAGTGACCACATCATTACTCTTATCCAATCTCGGGTTGGCATATAAAAAGGTAACCTCACTATTTTTATCAAAAACCATATCCAATTGTAAAGCATCTGCCATCGTTTGTATAGCCTTGGCTACACGGTCCTGAATCGGTTTTATTAATTTACCCCGCTGCTTAAATAACTCCCCTTCAAATCCAAATTTCAGTCGCTGATACTCTTTAACAGCATCCTCCTTTTCTTTGATCTCGCCCTCGCGCTGTTTACGCATCTCTTCCGTCAATAGAACCTGGTCCGCCTGATAAGCCAAAGATAACTTCTCAACCTCTGCAAATCGGGTATCTATCTCCTTTTGCCATTGAGCAGATAGAACATCTAGCTGTTTCTGGGCAGCAGCATATTCAGGAATATACTTTAAAATATAATCGCTATCTACATAAGCGAAACGTTGTGCAAACGTATTGACCGAAGTGAAAATCAAAAAGATGAAAATGAATATAGAACGCTTTTGTACATGCTCTGAACCTAGTTCGGCGACAATATCAAAAGCATTGTTTTCAATAAATTTATCTTTCATCATATATATTGATCTCTTTTTTATCTTACAATTGAAACAAAGAAAATATAAATTACCTAGCCCTCTCCTTTGAGGAGAACCATTCATCGTAAGACTTTTTTAGTTAAATCCTCCATTCAACGATTGCCCTATACTAAAGTGAAAATTCCAGCCAGAAGATTGCGAAGCCCATGTTGTTGAGCTATTAATCTTATCAAAACCATAGCCCCAATCTACGCCTAACAATCCGAAGATAGGTAAAAATACACGAGCTCCAACTCCCACCGATCTCCTCACATTAAATGGATTAAAATCCTTAACCGCACTCCAAGTATTTCCCCCTTCAGCAAAAGCCAATACGAATATAGTCGCCTGCTGGCTCATAGTAATTGGATGACGCAATTCTATTACATATTTATTAAATATGGGACTACCGGACTGTAGCGCCACACTTGGATTAGCTGCTTCCACTGGAATAACTGCATTATTGGGATACCCCCGCATACTGATTACTTCTGCACCTTGAAAAAAGTCAAAGCCTTGCATCCCATCTCCTCCCAACTTAAAACGTTCAAAAGCAGACTGCCCTACTGCACTGTTATAATAACCCAAGAAACCAAACTGCGCTTGAGTCTTCAACACAAGTTTGCCATAAATCTTTTGAAACCATTGTGATTCAAACTTCCATTTATAATATTCCGTAAATCGATATTTATCCTGATCAGAAGCAGTTAAATAGTCCACATTATTCAATAGTGAGTAAGGGGGTGTTGCCTGTAAAGTAAGCCTAAGATTAGAGCCCGAAGTTGGATATATAGGTGCATCAGTCGAGTTACGACTGATCTGCTGAGTCAGGTTGATATTATAGGCAATACCATTAGCCAGTAAGAAGCCTGTATAATTGGTCATATTATACTGTTTCATCTCTAAAGTGGTATTTGCTTGAAAATAGTCATCTGGAAATTTTAACCGCTTACCCAAACTAAAGCTAACACCACTCATGCGAATACGCTGTACTCCCGGATCACCCGAAGCTAGCCCATTTGATTGTACAGATGTGTATGCATTAGCTCCAAAATAAATAGGTTTTTTTCCACCAAGCCAAGGCTCCGAAAATGAAAGATTGAATGAGTGATAGTATTTGCCATTAGTTTGCCCACGAATACTCAAAGTTTGTCCATCCCCCTTGGGTACAGGTCTCCAGGCTTTGCCATTAAATAGATTGCGTGTAGAAAAATTATTGAATGTTAGCCCCAATGTTCCAACGACACGATTACCACCAAACCCCCCAGATAATTCAATTTGATCAGAGGGTTTTTCTACCACATTGTACTCAATATCTACCGTACCCTCATTCGGATTAATATTGATTGGCCTAGGATCTGTTTTTTGATCATCGAAGTTTTTAAGGGCTGCAATCTCACGAACACTTCGAATAATAGCTTCCTTGGAAAATTTTTGTCCCGGCTTGGTACGAATCTCCCTCAAAATAACTTTATCATTGGTCAACTCATTTCCCTTTACAATAACTTTACTGATGGTATATTGCGGCCCCTCATAAATACGCAACTCCAAATCAATCGTATCACCATACACTTTAGTCTGAACCGGGTCAATATTAAAAGTGAGATAACCATCATTCATATACAAGGAAGAGATGTCATCTCCATTAGGACTGCTATTTAACCTCCTATTCAATCGTTGATCACTAAACACCTCTCCTTTCTCTACTCCTAATAGCTGATGCAAAACTTTGGTAGAATACTTCGCATTTCCAGCCCAGGTGATGTTTCCAAAAAAATATTTTGGTCCCTCATGTATTTTAAGATGAATATTTACCGATTTATCATTGAATCGTGTGATCGAATCTTGCAGTATTTCGGCATCCTTATATCCCCGTTCTTGCATTTTCGAGACCAGCGCCTGTTTACTTTCATCATATTTATTTTGGACAAACTTTCCTGGACCAAAGATTCGATAAAATGCTTGTTGTTTAGTTTTTTTCAAGAATCCACGCAATTGACCATCCGTAAATTGGTGATTACCTTCAAAAGTAATCCGGTGGACAATCGTCCGACGATGCTTATCAACCGCCACAGTCAGAATCACATTATTAGGCTCCTTAGTATCATTATCTTTTGCTTGTGTAATGGTCACATCAGTATTTAAATACCCTTTTTCATTAAAGTGCTTTTTAACTGTAGCGGTGATGGTATTAAGTAAATTTTGATTAACAATTCTCCCTTTTTTACTATCCAACTTACTACGTATATCGTCTGCCTGCCCCTTTCGCAAACCTTGAATATCGATACGTGTCAATCGAGGACGCTCTACAACGGCGATATCAAAATAAATCGAATCCCCCTTAATTTGAGTGATATTTAATTTCACATCATCTAATAAATCCTGCGCCCAAAGATTTTTTATTGCTCCAGCTGTTGCATCTCCAGGAACCATAATCCGCTCACCCCTGGTCAATTTGGAGATTGTAATGAGTGCATCTTTATCAAGAAATTGAACTCCACTAACGGTGATACCTGCAATCATATATTCTTTGGGATTCAGATAACTAAAATCATCACCTCTTGAACTTTTAATACCGTTTATGTGGCCAGAGCGACCAAATTGAGCCAAGCTCGTAGTAGTACTTGAAATAAATAGAAATAAAATAAATAAACTGCGATTCATGCGATAAGTTTGAATGTGCTAAATTAATGGAATCAGCCATTTTCTGTTGAAAAACAGGTCAATTCAGTTGCTCGCTGATCAGGCCAAAGCGTCTTTCACGTTTCTGATAATCGACAATTGCTTGAAATAAATCTTCTTTTCGAAAATCCGGCCATAATTTTGGAGTAAAAAAGAGCTCGGCATAGGCCAATTGCCACAATAAGAAATTACTAATCCTGAATTCCCCACCTGTACGTATCATCAGCTCTGGATCTGGCATATCTGCCATAGACAAACTGGCTGATAAAAGTTGTTCCGTAATATCTTCCGATTTAATATCCCCATTTTTCACCTTCTCAGCCAATCGCCTAGTCGCATCAGTCAATTCCCATCTCGAACTATAACTTAAAGCAAGCGTCAAAGTAAGTCCTTTGTTACTCGCTGTTTTAGCCATCGATTCTTGTAATTTTTTATACACCCTACTTGGAAGCTCAGTTAGATTTCCAATTGCATTCAGACGAATGCCATGGTCCATCAATCTATTTACTTCATCATTCATGGTCGAAACCATAAGCTCCATCAATGCCGATACTTCCATTTTAGGCCGATTCCAATTTTCCGTCGAGAAAGCATACACGGTGATATACTTAATACCCAATTCTACAGCACCTTCTACAATATCTCTCACTGCAGACACCCCACTCCTATGCCCAAAAACACGAATATTCCCCTTCTCTTTTGCCCAACGGCCATTACCATCCATAATAATGGCGATGTGCTGGGGCAATTTATCCCTATCTATTTGTTGAAATAAGGTCATCTACTTTGATCCCTTAAAAATTAAACACCAATTACAATGCCCCTAATAGGCAAGATTAAGGTCGTAAAGGTAGAATTTTCATTTTTAAATTTTGTTTTCGAGAAGCGATCACTTCTTCTGGAAGGTAAAACAACGATGATTCACAAATGTGTAAGCAATACCAAAGCCCGCGAACATATAAGCATCACTTCCACTAAGATCACCGCGCTGGGTTCCTGGAAAACCGATATTATGCCCACCATTTACCTCCCCAGAACGATCTGAGAGTGCAATGGCTTTTCCATTAGACAAAATAACCGGATATAATCCACTAACATCATCTAAATAATCGGTGAATGTTTTTCGATAGCCCACCTTAAATGACACACTCCAATTACGTTTGATATTATATCTCACCCCAACTCCGTATGGAATTGTAATAGAACCCAATGAGTACTGCGAACCCTCTGTTTCATAAGTTTGCAACTCATATTCTTTTCCCTGATATATCGCCCGTGGTGAAAAAAAAACACCGCCTACACCTAGAAATAAAAATGGGGTCACCCGATGATGATTAATCGGACGTTCTGTGCCTGGCAGATAGTTTAAAAAATTAAACTCAACCATAGCTGACACCTCTGTAAGTGTCGAGAAAAAACTCAAATTCCGGTTACGTTGGAATTGATTATTAGCATCAGCGTCATTTCCTTGGATTCGTCCATGTATCGCATTCAAACTTGCAGACCAGAAGCCATCAAAGTTCCTTTTGATAGCTACGCCATAAGCTGGATCAGTCACCTTATACACCCGTACAGGATTAATATCCCCAATATAACCCGAGGCTCCTCCAAATACCTCAGCCTCCCATGTTTGAGCCGTAGATGGAACTACATTTAAAAAAATAATCAATAAAATGACACCAATTGTCCGCATCAGCAAAAATGAACATTTAGTAATTACGGGTATCAATGCCCCACAGTAGCTTCTTCCTTAATGTAGACAAATAATCTTCGGTATTCAAACGAATAAGATTAATTTCAAAATCTGATTTTTTCACCGTTATTCGAGCTGATTTAGCATCTAATACTTCCGTTCTCGAATCACAAGAAAGCAGATACTTCAAACTCCTTCCTTCAATTTCAAATGAAATAGTATTACTGTCTGCCAGAACTATTGGTCGTACATTCAAATTATGTGGAGAAATTGGCGTAACAACAAAATTATTAGACTGAGGAAAAATAATAGGACCGCCACAACTCAATGAATAAGCTGTGGAACCCGTTGGCGTAGCTAAAATCAATCCATCTGCCCAATACGAATTCAAAAATTTATCATTCAAATAAGCATGAATAATCATCATTGCCGAAGTATCTCGTCGATGTATCGTCACATCATTCAGTGCAAAATTTTCATCTCCAAACAATTTTGAGTCAGATTCAACCCTTAGCAAAGCGCGATTATCCAGGGTAAAATCTTTACTAACCAAGCTATCAATAGCCGAAGGAATATCATTTTTATTCACGCTGGCTAAAAAACCCAAACGACCAAAATTAATACCAATAATGGGTATCTGAGAATCCCGAACTAGGGAAACCGTATCGAGCAAAGTCCCATCTCCACCCAAACTAATCATCACATCAGCACCCTCAGCAAGTAAATCTTGGTAGTTATTAAATGTAGCCTGCTTTTTAGAAAAGGTAATTTTATCCTGAAGAAATCGACTATATTCTCCGTAAATGCAGACCTGTAGCCGTTGCTGAGTTAAGCAATCAAATAACTGCTGCACAAACGGCAGTACGGAATTATTAAACTGCGTACCATAAATTGCAAACTTCATTGTTAGTTTTAGGACCTAAATATCTAGGTAGTTCATCAATTGATCATATCGATCCATCGCCCCTTCGTTCGACTTAGAATCATTAAATACGCCTCTGATCGTATAATTATGCCTAATCAGGGATGCAACAACTGTTGATACTTCTACACGATTCAATTTGAGTGTTATTTCTAACTTGGTAGAATCAGGGAATGATTCTACATATGAGCTAAGTATTTGGACATTATCAGACTCAATAATCTGGGCAATATGAGTCATGGAATTATCTCGATTACTAATCCCCAACACCAAAATTGCTCCTGGTTCTTTACTCGCCGTAACAACTGACACATAGCGCATCATCGCATAAACTGAAATGACACCCAAATAATTATTGTTTTTATCAACTACAGGAACAACACTTAGCTTTTGTTCATCAAGCAATCGAATCGAATCGTAAACATGCTGCCATTCATGTACAAATGACTGATGAAATGAAAGCGAAAGACTCAAACTACCTACCTGCAAGGTACGATCTACGGCCTCAATCAGGTCATCACTGGTGATTAATCCTAAAAATTGTTGATCATTAACAATAGGTAAATGACTCACACGAAATTCGATCATTCTGTCCAAACCAATCTGAACAGAGTCAGATGTCTTCAGTGGAGGAATCGTGTCTGTCACTAGTTTGCGTGCAATCATTTTAGATCCGGTTTAAGAATTTCTCAAGATAATGATTAAACTCAAGTGGACGCTCCATCATCGGTGCATGCCCACAATGATCTATCCAGTTCAATTCAGCATTTGGCAAAAGTGTGCTAAACTCAAGGGCAACCTCTGGAGGCGTTACCCGATCATTTTTCCCCCAGATTAAACTCACGGGTATCTTAATTTTAGGCAAGTCTTTAGCCATATTATGTCGAATCGCTGATTTAGCCATCGCCAAAATCCGTATTACCCGAAATCGGTCATTCACAATTGTAAATATTTCATCAACGAGTTCTTTGGTTGCCACCGCCGGATCATAGAATGTAAACTCTACTTTTTCCCGAATGAAATCATAGCTCTCACGTCTGGGGAATGACCCTCCAAAGGAATTCTCATACAAGCCAGAACTTCCAGAAAGGACCAAAGCTTTCACATACTCGGGATGATTAATGGTATAAATCAAAGCCACATGCCCCCCTAAAGAATTTCCTAACAACACCACATCCTTAAGCTCTTTATGCACCACAAAGCGATGTACAAATTTGGCCAAACTCTTTACACCTGTATTCAAAATGGGTAATTCATAAAGTGGTAATACAGGAATAATCACACGGTAACGGTCTTTAAATGCACTAACTACTTCTGACCAGTTGCTCAAAGCCCCCATCAAACCATGAAGTAATAATAGGACTTGGCCTTCTCCTTCTTCGATATACTTAAATTCTTTTTCCTCCTTAATTGCCAGCTCCATAGAATGATTTGTCTCCTGCTAAAGTATATAAGATTTGTGAGTATTTACTAAATACTATAATTAGGTGCTTCTTTAGTAATTGCAATGCTATGCGGATGACTCTCACGCATCCCTGATGAGGTAATCCTGACAAATTTTGCTTTTTTTAAGTCTTCGATAGTGGCTGCACCACAATATCCCATTCCAGCCCTTAACCCGCCCACAAATTGGTACATCACTTCTGCTAAAGACCCTTTAAATGGCACACGACCTACGATCCCTTCTGGCACTAATTTTTTTATATCATCTTCCACATCCTGAAAATATCGGTCTTTCGAGCCCTGTTCCATAGCTTCTATCGAACCCATTCCTCGATATGATTTAAATTTACGCCCCTCATAAATAATCGTTTCCCCAGGCGATTCCTCTACCCCCGCAAATACAGACCCTGCCATAACTGTACTTGCTCCAGCTGCAATGGCTTTCACCATATCTCCCGTTTGTCTGATCCCTCCATCTGCAATAATTGGCACCCCGTATCTCTTTAAAGCCTCTGCACACTGGTAAACGGCATACAACTGTGGAACCCCAACACCTGCAATGATCCGCGTCGTACAAATCGAACCCGGGCCAATACCCACTTTTACTGCGTCAGCACCCGCCTCTGCTAAAGCAATGGCCGCCTCTGCTGTAGCTATGTTCCCGACAATCACTTGCAAACCAGGATAAGTTCTTTTGACCTCTTTTAGTTTTTCAAGTACCCCTTTGGAATGTCCATGTGCCGTATCAATCGTAATCACATCTACATCCGCTTTCACTAAAGCCTCCACTCGCTGCATCGTATCGGCAGTAACCCCAACAGCTGCACCAACACATAAACGCCCATATTGATCCTTACAAGCATTCGGGTAGTTTTTAAGCTTCCGAATATCTTTAAAAGTAATTAGCCCTTTCAAATATCCTTGCTGATCAACAAGAGGTAATTTTTCAATTCTATGCTCCTGCAAAATTTCTTCTGCCTGCAACAACAATGTGTCCTCTGGTGCTGTGATCAAATTCGTTTTGGTCATCACCTCTCGGACAGGACGCTTCATGTCTTTCTGAAAACGTAAATCACGATTGGTAACCATCCCAACCAACTTCTTATTTGTATCAATTACTGGGATACCACCTATCTTCAACTCACGCATGATCGAAAAAGCATCGGCCACCACAGCATCTTCATGCAAAGTAATCGGATCTTGAATAATCCCACTTTCGGATCGCTTTACCTTGCGAACTTGCTCGGCTTGCTGAACGATGCTCATATTTTTATGTAACATGCCAATCCCCCCAACCTGTGCAATGACAATAGCTAAACCAGACTCCGTAACAGTATCCATCGCCGCAGAAACAATTGGCACATGAAGGCGGATTTTTTTGGTGAGATACGAGCTCGTATCTACATCTCGTGGCAGTACTTCGGAATAGGCCGGTATTAAGAGTACATCATCGTAGGTTAATCCCTCGGATATAAACTTATTTGGATCAAGTTGCATGGCAAATAATTGAGATTCATATTTGCCAGACGAAGTTAGGAATTATTGCCCTATTTCTTCCCTACCACCACCTTTTCCATCTCATCAAAGTTTAGATACTGCTGTGCTAAACGGAGTAACTCTTCTGAAGCAATGGTTTTCACAGTATTGATATACCGATCATAATAATCGTACCCTAATCCAAAAAAGTAGATATTTTTAAACTTGTCGGCATGTGATAACGTATTTTCTAAGCTCCCTAAAATAGAACCTAACATATAATTACGCACCAAACTTAACTCCTCAACCGGCACTAATTCCTGTTGTAGAATAATTAGTTCCTTTTTGATTTCATCAAGCGTAGCCTGACATACCGCTACCCCCACTTCCGAAGCAATGAAAAAGCATCCCGTATTTTTGAACGAGGTAAGCGCTGATCCTATTCCATAGGTGTATCCTTTATCTTCACGAATATTGGCCATCAAACGGGAGCCAAAATATCCTCCTAAAATGGTACCAAGCACTTGTAAACCAGCGTAATCTGGATGCGAACGACCCACCGATAGCTGCCCCAAACGAATAGCCGATTGCAAGGCTTCCGGTTTTTCTACATAATGATCACTACCTTTTGTTTTTTTGAATTCAAACTGATTTTCAGTTATACCAGCTGTTGTATTATTCCAATTTTTACCAAAGTGTGTATCTATTTGCTTGATGATATCATCCGTCACTTGACCGGAAGCGATGATGGTACAATTCTGTGGCTGATATGTCCGATAAAAGTGATCTTTCAATTCTTGCTGTGTCAATCGATCATAGTCACTTGCTTGTGCATCATACCCGTACAAAGTATTTCCAAACAAAGCTTTATTAAATATCCTCCGGCTCAGAAAACTATTCTTCTCTAAATTAATACTGAGCTTTTGCTTCTGATTTGTGATAAAAGTTTGCAATTCACGTTCCGGAAATACCGAATCACTAATAATCGCTTTGACAATGGGCAGCGTGGATGCCAAATGCTTACTCAATGTTAGCAACGTAACTGTAGATTGATCATAGCCATATTCCGTCGTCAAAAAAGCCCCATAATAATCGACTTTCTCAGCGATCTGAGTGGCCGTAAATTCACTGGTTCCATCATTTAACATGGTATGTGTAGCAAAAGCTTGTAAAGGCTTAGCTGCATCCCAACTAACATTATTAAAAATAAACTCCAAACGCACCATATCTTGCTCTCCCCCTGCAATCACAAAGGTTTTTACACCATTACTCAATACTTGTGGTTTGGCATGGATAAGTTCTATCTGTTCTACTTGCCTAAATGCAGGCGCTACTACTCTATCTATCATGTTTAATTCGCTAAATAATACAGCGTGGATGAATTTTCTTTTCTAAAAATATGGCCTGCTTGTTTCCTAATGTCCTCGGCACTCACCTGGAGATACTTTTCTATTTCAGTGTTCACCTGACTAGCATCGCCTAGCAGCTCAAAATAAGCCAGACTCATGGCTTTATCTAGTAAGCTCATCTCAGAAAATACCATGGTCGACTCCATCTTATTTTTAACCTTGATCAGTTCATGCTCAGTTACCAAATCCGCTTTTAATTGATCCAATTCAAACCAAATAGCCTGCTCCGCTTTTTCTATGGAGACTTCAAGCAATGGTTTACCCTCCACAACAAACAATCCAGCATCCAAGCTTCCGGTCAAATACGCATTAATCTCACTAAATAACTTTTGCTCTTTCACCAAACGACTAAATAATCGTGAGGATTGACCTCGGGATAAAATATCTGAAATCAAATCAGTGGTATAATAGGCATCATCAAGTCTAGAGGACATGTGAAAAGCCAAATAAATCGCATTCAAAGGCACACTCGCTTTGATTGTTTCTTTTCTAGCCTCTGTTTGTTCAGGTTCAAGTGGCAACATTCGGGATGGCTTTTCTCCTTTTGGAATACCTCCAAACCATTTTTCAGCAAGCTCCTTTACCTGGTTCACCTTTACGTCACCCGCTACAACCATAATCGCATTAGATGGCCGATAATGCTTGGCAAAAAAAGCTTTCACATCTTCCATTTTTGCTTGCTCGATGTGGGCCAATTCTTTACCAATGGTAGCCCAACGGTATGGATGCACCCGATAAGCCATTGGACGCAATTTCAACCACACATCGCCATAAGGCTGATTGAGATAACGCTGCTTAAATTCCTCACAAACAACATTGCGCTGTACATCCAAACTTTTATCCGAAAAAGCTAAATCTAACATCCGATCACTTTCAAGCCAGAAGGCAGTTTCCAGATTAACAGCAGGAAGTGAAATGTAATAATTGGTAATATCATTGCTGGTGAATGCATTATTCTCCCCTCCTACACGTTGCAAGGGTTCATCATAGACAGGAATATTTTTTGACCCACCAAACATTAAATGTTCAAAGAGATGCGCAAATCCAGTTTGATCAGGGTTCTCATCACGGGCTCCAACATCATATAATATGTCAACCACGGCCATTGGTGTTGTTGGATCCTCGTGAACCAGCACACGCAAGCCATTACTCAAGGTAAAACGTTCGAAAGAAATCATGGTATCGTCTAAATTATTCGCCGAAGTTAGGCATTAGAATGGGTAGAATTTACTAAAATTTTATAGCGAATGAATAACCAAACCTACTTGAAATTTAGGCACAACCCACGTTGATTTAGGAGGCATTACTTCGCCTGCATCGGCAACTTGTATTAACTGCTCAATAGCAATAGGAAAAAGGGTAAATAAGAGTGTATTATCTCCCTGATCAACTTGCTCAATACTTGTTTGGGTGGGAACCATTCCTCCTACAAAGGTTAAGCGGGAATCCGTACGGGGATCTGTAATCTGTAGAATGGGTGAAAGTATATAATCCTGAAGTAGACTAACATCCAGTCCATCGACTACATCCTTCTGTTCATAAATGTCTGGTTTAGCACGTAATCGATACCAACAGTGGTCTACGTACATCCCAAATTCATGTAATTGTTGAGGCTTAAAGGCAGCGAATCCATAAAGTCTTTCAATCTCAAAATGAACAGATAATTGACGAATCAGCTGATCTACTGATAGACTTCCAATGTCTTTTACCAATCGATTGAATTCAAAAATTCGCAGTTGATCAGTGGACATATATACTGAATTGAAAAAATTATAGGATTCATTTCCAGTATGTTTCAAATTCAGTTTTCGCCGTTGAATGCCCAAAACACTAGCTGCTGCTGCTCGATGATGTCCATCGGCGATATAAGAAGCTGGGATTGCTTCAAAAGCCTTGCTAAGTGCTGCGAGCTGATCTGGCTGATCTACTTTCCAAAGTTGATGAGTTAGTCGATCCAACACAAAATGAAGATCTGATTTAGTTGCAATTACATTTGAAATAATGGCCTGTATCTGTGACTGGGGTAAATAAGTAATCAAAACGGGATTGGCATCCATTCCTGTTTCCTGCAAATAATCGATCAATGCTTTTTCCCGATCGGCACGTGTAAGCTCATGTTTTTTGATAGTATTACTCAAGTAATCATCGATGGATGTACTGGTCCATATACCAGTTTGTATGAAGTGCTCATCAGCTACCTGATAAATATAAATGGCGGGTCGATCATCTTGAACGAGAATTCCTCGTTCAATAAAATCCTCAAAATTCTCATGAATCTTTTTATATGTTATCTCTTGCTTAGCTCCCCTCAGAAATGAGTTCCCAAGCTTGGGGACCAGCATATTAAGGTATGAATATGGATTGCTAGATCTGATTTTTTTAGCCTCAGAGAGACTTAAATTTTCGACCGACAACACCACACGATCAACATACTCCTGACTAGGTCGTATCCCCCTGAAAGGTTTAATCTTTGGCATAATAAAGAACTGGTTCGATAGGTATAATTTGGGGAATGTAGATAAAGAGAAAAGCTGTAAAAAACTTGTTATTTCCTAAAAAAATGAATAATCAAATTGGCAAGTTCCACCCCAATACGCGCTTGTGCTTCATTGGTCGAGGCGCCAATATGTGGAGTCAAAGAAATACGAGGATGAGCCAAAATAGCACGACTAGGCGTGGGTTCATTTTCAAATACATCCAACCCTGCAAAAGATACTTTTCCTGAATCTAGTGCTTTTAATAACGCAACTTCATCTACTGTACCTCCACGGGAGCAATTGACAATAGCTACACCTTGTTTCATGGCATTAAAAGCTGCCTCATCAAGAATCGGTTTTTCAGAAAATGGAACATGTAAACTGATAAAATCTGATCCACTAAGCAATTCATCCATCGAAAGCCCCTTAATGGGAACATTCACTCGAACATTTCCAGCTAGCTGCAACTCCAACTCAGCAGGAACTTGATAGAGATCAAAAGCCAACACTTCCATACCTAATCCTAAAGCTAACTTAGCCGTCTCGCGACCAATACGCCCAAAACCAATAATACCCAGTTTTTTCCCCCTTAACTCAATTCCTTTAGCATAAGACTTCTTCAGCTCATTAAATCTAGAGTCCCCACTACTAGGCATTTTACGATTAGAGTCATATAAAAACCGAACCCCTCCAAATAAATGTGCAAAAACCAGCTCAGCAACAGAAAGTGAAGAAGAAGCTGGGGTATTTACTACAGTAATACCCTTACTTTTTGCATAGTCTACATCAATATTATCCATCCCGACCCCACCACGACCAATCAAACGAATATTAGGACAAGCATCAATTAGCTCTTTATGAATTTTTGTAGCACTTCTAACCGTAATGACATCATATGCAGAAAGTGCTTCAGCCAAATTTTCCTGTGGAACAGGATCACTATCTACTAAAAAACCTGCTTTCTCCAATAGTGCCTTACCCACTGGATCAATCCCATCATTAGCTAATATTTTGATCATGCTTATATAGGTCTATGAAATTTATGAGTTATTTATATTCTTGCTTTTTGGCTAATTCTTGTCTTTGTCCATGTTCAAATTCTTGCATGATATCAATCAAAATATGCACACTCGTGATTGGCAAAGCATTATACAAAGACGCACGAAATCCACCCACACTACGATGACCTTTAATACCAACAATTCCCCTATCCTCTGCAAATTTCAAGAACAGCGTTTCAAGTGAGATATCTTCCATAACGAAGCAGACATTCATTCTTGATCGGTCTGCTATTTCACAAGTACCCTTAAAGAGTGAATTGCGGTCAATTTCACGATACAGCGCTTCTGCTTTAGCTATATTTTCTTTTTCTATAGCATCTACCCCCCCTTTAGCCTTAAGCCAACGCAAATTAAGCATCGATGCATAAATGGCAAAAACAGGAGGCGTATTATACATTGATCCGCCATCAATCTGAACTTTATAGTCCAGCATCGAGGGTAGTTTTCGTTTGATTCGACCCAACAATTCATCTTTCACTATAGCAATGGTCAATCCTGCGGGCCCCATATTTTTTTGAGCCCCTGCATAAATCAAACCAAAATCAGCCACATTGATCCGCCTACTAAATATATCAGAAGACATATCGCAAACCATGGGAACTGGAGATTTAGGGAACTGAAATAGTTCTGTTCCATAGATCGTATTATTAGATGTACAATGAAAATAAACCGCTTCTTGTGGAATCGTATATTTCTTAGGAATAAAACTATAATTCTGATCCTTCGAAGAAGCAACCACTTGCACATCCGCAAATAGTTTGGCTTCTTTAATGGCCTTGCTTGCCCAAACCCCAGTATCCAAATAAGCTACCATCGAGCCATCATCCACTAAATTCATTGGGACTAAAGAAAACTGCAAACTAGCTCCACCCTGCATCAATACAACAGAATACCCTTCTGGAACATCCAGCAGTTCTTTGACCAAATCAATGGTTTCTTCTACAACAGACTCAAACTCCGGAGTTCGATGTGATATTTCTAAGATAGATAATCCTGTCTCATTAAATTCTATGACTGCTTGTGATGCCTGTTTCAACACCTCTTGCGGTAAGACACATGGCCCCGCACCAAAGTTATGCCTCATCATTTTTTTTGAATTTTGTTTTCAAAGATAGTAGTTCACCCCAAGTATCATGCAAGAAGAAACATGCATAATAATTTCTAAAAATGCTTATAGTTGGGCGTACCCTTCGGGCCGGGCTATTCGTTGCGAGTCCTCGCCTGGCTGTGGGCTCTTTACTGCTATCCGTCATGCAAACTACTAAAAAACAATTTTTACATAGAAGTGATATCAGTTTTTAAGATTCTAAGGCACATCCAAAAATTTATGAATTTGCAAAGAGATTTTCCATTTGGGATTTTTTTTCACATAATCAATAATTAATGGCACTACCAAGGAAGCCTTCGACCATTCAGGCTGCAAATAAAGTTTACAAGATAACGGAACCTGTTCAGCATGTGTTTCTGCCCAACGAAAATCACTCTGATTAAAAACAATCACCTTAAGTTCGTTAGCCAAAGGATGAATAGCAGATTCTGGAGATTTAAATTTTTTAGGAGAAAGACAAATCCAATCCCAATAGCCCGATAAGGGATAAGCTCCAGATGTTTCAATAAAAGTTTGAATGCCTCGTTTTTGCAACTCCAAAGTGAGATAATCCAAGCGATACATCAATGGCTCTCCCCCGGTGATCACCACAAGCTTAGCGGGATATTTTTCCACTCTTTTCACCAAATCATCCACCGCCACAAGTGGATGCAATGTTGCATCCCAACTTTCTTTGACATCACACCAGTGACACCCTACATCACACCCCCCTAAACGAATAAAGTATGCCGCCCGACCAGCATGGTAGCCCTCGCCTTGAATGGTGTAAAACTCCTCCATCAATGGCAATAGCGTGCCACTTTTTAAGTTATGTACCATTATTGACCAAAATTTCAAATATACGGATTTCAAATCCTCCGTACTAAAAGGCAGAAATAGCTACATAACCTCGTATCATAAAGGGCATTACCACATAAAATCACCAAAAATTATATCAATGATTTGAATCCAGCAGATATAAAATCTATATTTGATAAATTATATCTATAATTAATTTTTTAAATTTAAAATTTAAAATACATTATGGAAGCAACCAGACAATACTATTTCTCGTGCGTAAAAAAGCTTGAAAAGGCTAAAAATCTTCCTTTATTTTTGATGAGGCTAATTTTAGCATATGGCTTTTACGGCCCTGCTATGATGAAATGGCATCATATTAATGATGTGGCAGGAATGTTCACCCAGCTTAGGATTCCCCTACCCCTTTTCAGTACATACTTGGTAGCAACCACAGAAACATTTGGAGCAGTGTTACTATTATTGGGATTAGGGGCCCGCCTAATTACCATACCACTCATGATAACCATGATTGTTGCCATTACCGTTGTGCATTGGACAAACGGGTTCCAGGCAGGGAACAATGGTTTTGAAATACCATTATACTACCTAATCATGTTATTTACATTATTTATTTATGGCCCCGGAAAGATTAGTTTCGACACGCTTGTAAAAAGGGGGCAATATGCCAACGAATTACCTTCTCTAGATTAACTTCAACACCCTACCTTACCCTTTGAAAAACCCAATAGAAAAAGCCCTTTCTAAAAGAAAGGGCTTTTTCTATTGGGTAATAACCTCTTTAAAATAGATTATTAATTATCTTTTCGGTACCTACACCCTCGGCTTCAGCTTTATAATTACGCACAATACGATGTCTTAAAATAGCTTCCGCAACCGCTTGTACATCGTCCACGTCTGGAGAATATTTTCCAGATATCACTGCATGACATTTAGCACCCAGTACCAAATACTGTGAAGCGCGTGGACCCGCCCCCCAGCTCAAAAATTGATTCACCTCAGCGGTAGCATTCGAAGTACCAGGACGTGTTTTAGCAGCCAAGGACACCGCATATTCTAATACACGATCCGTAATCGGAACATCCCTAACCAACTGTTGGAAATATGTGATTTGTTGTGAGTTAAGTACCTGCTTTAGCTTTAGTTTTTGGTTCCCCGTAGTATTTTTTACTATCTGAACCTCCTCTTTCAAAGAAGGATAACCCAACGATACATTAAACATAAAGCGGTCCAGCTGTGCCTCGGGTAAAGGATAAGTACCCTCCTGCTCAATGGGATTCTGAGTAGCCAACACGAAAAAAGGCTTGGGAAGTGAATGAGTTTCTCCAGCAACAGTGACTTCCTTTTCTTGCATAGCTTCTAATAAGGCAGCTTGTGTTTTTGGAGGTGTGCGATTAATCTCATCGGCAAGTATAATATTGGAAAATACTGGCCCCTTAATAAACTTAAATGAACGATCCTCCCCAAGAACTTCCGAACCAAGAATATCAGACGGCATCAAATCAGGCGTAAACTGAATACGATTAAAACTCAAGTCTAACACCTGAGCAACTGTTTGCACCAACAAAGTTTTGGCCAGTCCAGGCACTCCAACAAGTAAGCAATGTCCGTTACTAAAAATAGCAATCAATACCGCTTTAACTACGTCGTCCTGTCCAACAATAACCCGACCTATTTCTTCCCTGATCTCTTGGTAAGCGGATTTTAAGGCATCTACAGCCTCAACTTCTGAACTATAGGTTACTACTTGCATCGAGTTCTTTTTTAAGTACTTAATTCTGACTATGTGTCCAATCCTTTAAACTGGAACACGTTTGATATTCCGTATCTATCTTGACATAAGTAGCCTGTCTCCGCTTCTCAAACCATTCGCTCACGACACGACTTGTTTTATCTTCTAAAGCAATATCCTTAATTTTTGGAAAATCATATTCTAAATTGGCTTTGTGCGGATGTGTTTTAGTCTTCAAATATAGAAATCGGTATCCTTGTTTTCCATCAGCAGATGTAAAAAGAACAGGCTTAGAGTAGGTACCTACTTTCATGGTATCTACTACCAAAAAAAGTTGCGGATCTAATTTATCAATTGAAATATGAGTTGTACGACTACGGACATTTTCTGCATTAAGCATCATACCTCCATTATATTTTGTTTCACTATCATCTGAAAAGGAAGCTACTGCTTTTCCAAAATCTACCTTCTTATCCAACACCAAATGATAAACACTGTCGATATGAGATTTAATCCGTGAAAGACTCGCTGGAGTAGGCTCTATTTTAATCAAAATATGACGGACATTTACTTGCTCACCACGACGATCTATTACCTGTAATATATGAAAACCGTACTGTGTTTCAAAAACAGGCGATAATTCGCCAACCTTTAACTTAAAGGCTATCGCTGAAAATTCTTTCACATAGGCACTTCGATCAGCAAAACCAAGCTCACCACCCTCACGTGCCGAACCGATATCCTGGGAATATATTCGTGCCAAGGTTCCGAAATCCTCCCCAGCCTTGATTCGCAATCGCAACGCATCTAACTTGTCATGGAAAACCTCTTTCTCCAATTGAGTTGATTTAGGATACATCACCAGTTGACCCAGCTCCACTTCAGTACCATAAGACGGTAAACTATCCTTAGGAATTGACTCAAAATACTTACGCACATCCAAAGGAGTTACATTTACATTCTCGGTAATCTTGCCCTGCATCTTATTAGCAATTAGCTGTTCCTTAATATCCGGACGAATTTCATCCTTATACTGTAATACCGACCGATTCAGGAACTGTTCCAACCGATCCTGCCCACCAGCACGCTGAATCATCACACGCATACGACGGTTAACTTCATCATCTACCTGCGCATCTGAAACTGTAATGGAGTCAACTGCAGCCTGCTGTGAAAGCAATTTTTGAGCCAATATTTGTTGCAAAAAATAGCACCTGATGTCCGTATTTTCCGGATTTCCTTGCGCCCTATACTGCGCATACTGCATCTCAATATCCGACTGTAAAATAATGGATCCACCCACAACAGCAGCTATTTTGTCTACTGACCTTGATTGTGGTTGTGCCACCGCTTGCATCAATATCAGTGTAGTAGCAATCAACCCGACTAGTACTTTCATTCGTTTTTTATTTTATAAATGTTCATCTGACTTACTACTTAATAATAATTTACAAGCTGAAGCCGATCGCAAAATTATTAGATAAATCCATTATTCGATCATTTTCAATTGCCACCAACAAAAAAGGTCTCAGCATCATGCTAAAACCTTTTTAATAAAATAAATTTTAGACCGGTTCTTGCTTAAAAAGCAAAACCTAGTCCCAAAGAAAATAGCTTATTCTTAAACGACGATGTATCACCTGAAATACCCGAATTGGCAGCAACATTGGTTAAACCTAGACCATAACCTCCATGAACATTAAGACCATTATTTAGCTGATAGCCTAGCAAAAAATTAAGCCCAACATCTAGGGATTTTAGATCGTTATCGACACCAGATAATTCCGTATTGGTGCCATACCTGATAATACGCGACCCGAAGCTGTCTTTATACCCTCCAAAAACACCAATGCCCAAATAAGGCCCTGCACCAAAAAAAAGCTTACCAGGACCAACTTTAACATTGCCTAATACATTGACTGGGATCTCTAAATACCAAGGAAGATATTTCTTATTACCCTCTGAACCAACTATTTCTGACCCCTTGCCAATTAACGTTAGACCAGGCTGAACAGACAATACACTAAAAATAGGTATATCAATAACACCCCCCAGGTAAAATGATGTGACTGAGTTCGCTGCATAAAAATTTGTTGTCGATCCTGGATTGAATGAAGCAGCATTTGCAAAAGTAAGCCCAGCTTTAATACCATAAGTCATATGAGCTTTTACTTGCTTAACCATCGTAGAACTAATCCCTTTGTCCTGCGCGAACGTGGAAAATGAAATTAATACGATTGCACTCAATAAAAATATTCGTTTCATGACCATTTTTTAATTTAAATATAATAAAAATAATTAATAATTAATTAAAAAATAATCACACCCCATCAAAACAAAAAAGGCTTTGGCATCGAGCCAAACCCTTCTCTCCAAATAAACTTTAGACAAAATCTATCAATAAAACGTAAAACCTAGCCCCGCAGTAAACACGCTATTTTTTACTGCTTGCACATCTGCTGCACCAGGACGCACATTTGTTAAACCTAGACCATAACCCATATGTACACTAAAGCCATTAAGCAACTGATAACCTATCAAAAAATTCAATCCAAAGTCAAAGGTATTTAATGTTTTATCTGTACCTGAGTATTTGATATCGGCAATTTGACTATTGACACTAGTCGTACTGCCTAGTGTTTTTCCTGTCATGGTCAATTCTTGCTTCCCAAACAACCCAATACCTAAATAAGGACCAGCTCCTAAAAAGAGTTTTCCTGGTCCAGCACCTAAACTAACAATAGCATTTACAGGCATTTCCAAATACCAAGGTGTGCTTCTATAGGACTTATTGAGAGATCCTATTACCGTAGACCCTACTACTGACAAGGCCTGTGACTCAAACCGATTAAATCCTTTACCAATCAACGTTAAACCAGATTGTACAGAAAATACACTATGAACAGGGATGTTAACTGTACCTCCCACATAGAGTGAGGTAATTGGGCTAGGCGCTGAACCCTCTGACACTGAGACATTCGCAACAGTCGCTCCGGCCTTTATGCCATAGGTAACACGGTAATGAGTAGTTTTAACCTGCTTATGCTGAGCAAACGTGGGATATGAAATTAAAGCGATAACACTTAATACAAGTATTCTTTTCATGGCTAATGTTTTAGGTTTAATAATACTTAAAGCTAAATTATCACATAAAACAAATATTATTATAAAATATTTTTTATTAATTAATTAATCATAAAACATATCATCTAGGCAGAAATAGAAAAACTAAACAGCCTTGCTACTTCGTATTCCCGATACTACATGTTCTCAACAAAAAAGTCCCAACATGACGTTGAGACTTCTTACAAAAAATAAAATCAAAGTATTGCTTCTTAAAATGCAAAACCTAAACCTACAGAAAACACACCATTTTTATATGAAGATGTATTACCAGCAATACCTGCATCTGGTGAGATATTGGTTAAACCCAAACTGTAGCCACCATTAATGCTGAAACCATTCTTTAATTGATAACCTAACAAAAAGTTCAAACCAAAATCTAACGTTTTTAAATCATTGCTAGAATCTGTTGCAGAATTAGTACCAAACTTAGTATTACCACTAGCTTTCGTTCCTGGTTGCGCAGCTCCATTTACTAAAAATGAGTTGGTATGCTTTCCAAACAACCCAAAGCCCAAATAAGGACCGGCCCCAACAAAAATCTTACCTGGTCCAGCCTCAAAATTAACTGTGACATTTACAGGAACTTCTAGGTACCAAGGTGTTTCTTTGATCCCTCCAGTAGCTCCAGAAGCAGATGTAGCTGCCGTTGGAACAGTATTAGCACCCTTACCTATTAAGGTTAAACCAGGTTGTACAGCAAACATACTGCCAACAGGTATATTCACTACCCCGCCCACATAAAATGAGGTAACCGAGTTAGTTGTGAGCGGATCTGGAGTTCCAAGACCTGAGTTAAATGAAGCAAAATTGGCAAATGTAACGCCTGCCTTTACTCCAAAACCAATGCCCGAACCCTTATCTCCCTTATTCTGGGCAAATGTTGAAAATGAAATTAAGGTGATTACACCCAATAAAGTTGATTTTTTCATGGTTAATTTGATTTATAAAACTGTCAATTAATTTAAAAAATACAACAAAACAATAAAAATTATTTTTAAAATTAACATAATAATTTTATAATTAATAAAACAGAAATTTATTAAGCCCCCAAATCCTTTAGTAAATTTGCATCCATCAAAATACCATTGCTCCAAAAGATGCATCCCCTCAAAACCAATGATCCACTAGCATTACAATTATTCTTAACAGAAGATATTTATCTCATCCCTGACAAAGAAGAAGATAAAGAGGACAAAAGTCACAAAATGCCAGAAAGCCCAAGAGGCTCTTTCGAGTATTTAGGCCAAAACAAAGCCCATTTCCTGGTACTTATTGAAGATCCCAAGCATTCTAAAATAAGTCCTAACATCCTGAATCTCTTACTCAAAATCATGCAAGCAAAAGGTTTAGACATAGATGATATCGCTATAGTCAACTATTCCTGTTACCCCAATACTTGTTTTAATGAGTTAAAAGTATTTTTTGCATGTGATAAATTAACCCTCTTGGGCATCGACCCACAATCATTAAAACTTCCTAGCCTAACAATAAATCAAATTCACCTAATCGAGCAGGTGCAAATTCTACCTTCTTGCAGCCTAGATGAAATGAATGCTGACCAAGACAAAAAGCGCCAATTTTGGAACGTTATGAAACATTTTTAAGCTATGGAACTCGTTTTTGCAACCAATAATTTACATAAACTAGAAGAAGCGCAACAAATCATCGGCTCTCAATTTTATTTAAAAAGCTTGTCTGATATCGGTTGTATCGATGATATTCCTGAAACAGGCACCTCCTTTAAAGAAAATGCGAGCCAAAAAAGCCAATATATTTTTGAGCGTTATAGACTATCATGCTTTGCTGATGATTCGGGACTTCAAGTAGATGCATTACATGGTGAGCCTGGTGTCTACTCTGCCCGCTACTCAGGAACACGAGATAGTGAACAAAATTTATCCTTAGTACTTGAAAAACTAGGCAATAATACCCATCGCAGTGCACGTTTTATTACAGTCATCTCTTTGATTTTAAATGGGAAGGAATATTTTTTTGAAGGAATAGTCGAAGGGCACATCGCTCATCAGCCATTGGGAAAGCAGGGTTTCGGCTACGACCCCATTTTTATTCCCAAGGGGTATGATACCACCTTTGCCGAACTCGACGTCCTTGAAAAAAATCGCATGAGTCACCGAGCAAAGGCAATGCAGCGCTTGATTGAGTTTTTGAATCATGCTAAATATTAATTGAATGATTTTTAAAAGAATCTAAATCAACTATAATAACTATAGTCATCTACCCCAACCATTCATTTTTGGGCTTCATTTCATTTAGGCTCTTATTTGCTTAATTTAGGCACTTAAATTAAACAATCCCTTATTTCATGGCAGAATTAAAACAACTTCAGCAAATGGCCAGCCAAGTGCGTAGAGACATCGTGAGAATGGTTCATGGCTGTCAATCCGGACATCCTGGGGGTTCATTGGGATGCACCGATTTCTTGGTAGCACTTTACTTTCATACTCTCAAGCATAACCCCAAATTTGACATGGATGGGAAGCATGAAGATTTATTTTTTCTTTCCAATGGGCATATTTCCCCTGTTTGGTATAGTGTACTTGCTCGTTCAGGCTATTTTGATATCAACGAACTAGCCACATTTCGAAAGTTAAATTCTCGCCTTCAGGGTCATCCCACCACACACGAACATTTACCTGGCGTACGTATTGCTTCCGGCTCATTGGGGCAGGGCATGTCTGTAGCGATTGGTGCTGCATTAACCAAAAAACTCAACCAGGACGATGGACTTGTATTTTCACTTCATGGAGATGGAGAACTACAAGAAGGTCAAATCTGGGAGGCTGCCCTCTATGCCTCACACAACAAAGTAGACAATCTAATTTCAACTATTGATGTCAATGGTCAACAAATTGATGGGACGACCGAGCAGGTGCTTTCGCTTGGAAATTTACATGCCAAATGGGAAGCTTTTGGTTGGGATGTATTGGCCATGAACGGAAATGATATGGCCGATGTGGTTCGCGTGCTCGAACTAGCTAGGTCCAAAACAAGTAAAGGCAAACCCATAATGATTCTCATGGAAACCATCATGGGTAATGGGGTTGATTTCATGATGCATACCCACAAATGGCATGGCACTCCTCCAAATGACGAGCAATTGGCTACCGCTTTAGCTCAATTAGAAGAAACCCTTGGTGATTACTAGTTCAAATAAAAGAGAGAAAACAAACATATCCATATGCGATAAAAGGGAGCGTGCCCCTTCGGGTCGGGCTATCCGCTACAACTCCTCGCTACGCTGCGGGGTTTTCACTACTATCCCTCACGCGAGGTGACAAAGCAAACCAGATCAAATGATGACAAAAACAATGAAGAAATACACCTATACAGATAAAAAAGATACACGCTCAGGTTTTGGTGCTGGGCTGTTGGAAGCTGCTCAAAGAAATGAACAAGTAGTTGGTTTATGTGCCGACCTCATTGGTTCACTCAAGATGGATGCTTTTAAAAAAGAGTTCCCCCAACGTTTTTTCCAAGTTGGCATCGCCGAAGCCAATATGATGGGCATTGCTGCGGGCATGACCATTGGTGGTAAAATACCTTTTACAGGAACTTTCGCTAATTTTTCCACTGGACGCGTGTATGATCAAATCCGTCAATCGATCGCCTATTCAAACAAAAACGTTAAAATTTGTGCTTCACATGCAGGCCTAACACTAGGCGAAGATGGTGCTACACATCAGATTCTGGAAGATATTGGCTTGATGAAGATGCTTCCCGGCATGACAGTCATCAATCCCTGTGATTACAATCAAACCAAAGCTGCAACGATAGCGATAGCCGAGCATGCGGGTCCTGTTTATTTGCGATTTGGTCGTCCTGTAGTACCTATTTTTACTGATCCCAATCAAAAGTTTGAGATTGGCAAGGCTTGGATAATCAATGAAGGAGCAGACGTGAGCATTTTTGCCACAGGACACCTGGTTTGGAAAGCCATTCAAGCGGGAGAGAAACTAGCTGATATGGGTATCTATGCTGACATCATCAACATTCATACCATTAAACCATTAGATGAGCAAGCAGTGCTACAATCGGTAAGAAAAACAGGATGCATCATTACTGCAGAAGAACACAATCGAATAGGGGGTTTAGGCGATAGTATTGCACAGCTCCTAGCTCGAACCAATCCTACTCCACAAGAATATGTCGCCGTGAACGATACCTTTGGCGAAAGCGGTACACCTGATCAATTAATGAAAAAATATAGCTTAGAAACAGATGATATTATAGCTGCTGTGCAACGTGTTATAGCTCGGAAAAATAAATAATCCCCCGGTTTACTCAAATCTGACTTTGTAACTAAACAAGCTCAAATACAACTATGAAACTAAAAGAATCCAAAGTCCAAAACTTAAGCGCATACGATATGAGTAGCTACCATGGTGGAATCCCCCCTAATATTATCATCGGTGCTATTTATGTGGGCTTGATGGGAACTTGGAGTCTTATGGGTATATTTTTTAGCCAACCTTTCGCTTCATCAGAAACCTTTCACAATAACTACATGAATGTAAGATGGGGAATAAGGGATATTAGATTGAATTGATTTCAAAAATAGGGGGCATTCTTTTTATGGAAAAGAACGCCCCCTATTTTTGTGGAGTCGGAGGGATTCGAACCCTCGTCCAAACATAGGATAAACTATGCTTTCTACATACTTAGTTGCTATTCGGTTGTCGGAAAGGGGAAAGTTAACAACGCACCTGTACCGCCTTTCTTAGGTGTCTTATCTTGCTTAAATTATTACACCATTAAACCCAAGCCAGCTTTGTTGTTCGATGTCCCAGTTGCTAAGTAACAAAGCAGAACCTAGCGAGACAAAAGCTTATCTAATTCTAAATTAGGCAGCTAAGGCGTAGTTATTTTCGCCGATTATTGTTTGAAAGTTCAGATTAAAGCGCTAGACTCACAATGCGCTGTATGCTTACATACTCATCACTACCCTGTCAATTCCGGTCGACCCCAATAGAAAGTTGTACCATACAAAGGTACACTATTTTTGACTGGTTTCCAATTTAGAGGAATTGATCACCCGACCAGGATATGCCAATAAAGCCTTTTCCAAACAAATAATAGCACTTTTTAGGTTTTCCTTATTTATAACATAGGCCAAGCGTACCTCATTTTTCCCGGCCCCATCCGAACTATAGAAGCCTGTCGCTGGAGCCATCATTACTGTTTGATTTTGATAGACAAATTTTTCTAGCATCCATTGACAAAACTTATCCGAATCATCAATTGGTAACCTGGCCACCACATAAAATGCACCTCCTGGGTTAGGACAAAAAACGCCTTCAATTTCATTCAATGCTTTTACCAAAATATCCCGACGTTCGGTATACTCCTTATTCACCTGATCGAAATAAGTCCGAGGAGTATCTATTGCCGCTTCTGCCGCAATCTGCGCTACTAAAGGCGGACTTAATCGTGCCTGAGCAAACTTCAATGCTGCAGCTAAAACAGCTTCATTTTTAGTAACTATACATCCCAGACGAGCGCCACAAGCACTGTATCGCTTGGACACGGTATCAAGTACAATCACATGGTCATCGATACCATCCAAATGCATCGGCGAAACAAATGAACGTCCATCATAACAAAACTCCCGATAGGCTTCATCTGAAAATAAGTACAAATCATATCTCAAGCACAACTTCTTAAGCTCATTCAACTCCCCCAATGAATACAAATAGCCTGTTGGATTATTTGGATTACAAATAATAATGGCCTTGGTCTTCTCTGTGATTAACTTCTCGAATTCAGCAATTGGTGGTAAAGCAAACCCGTTATCAATATGCGATAAAATGGGCTTCACAATCACATTGCTCATGCAAGCAAACCCATTATAGTTGGCATAAAAAGGCTCTGGAATAATAATCTCATCTCCATCGTTCAAACAGGTTTGCATGGCAATTGTAATTGCTTCTGATCCACCATTAGTGACTAAAATGTTTTCTGGGGCAATGGCATAATCGAGCTTATTGTAATATCCTGCTAATTTTGTTCGGTAGGATAACATACCCTCCGAAGGCGTATATGCCCAAATTTTAAAACTGATATTTTTTATAGCATCCAACATAATCTCCGGCGTCTCAATATCAGGCTGACCAATGTTTAAATGAAACACTTTTTTACCATCCTTCTTAGCTTGATCGGCATAGGGTGTTAATTTCCGAATAGGAGAAGCGGGCATGTTTTGCCCCTTAAGTGAGATTTTTGGCATGACATTAAACTAAAAGGCCTCTCCAAAACTAATGGAGAGGCCTCTAAATATACAATTAATCTAGATCTATAATCTATTTCTTAGGGTCTGAAGATGACGATACAACTTCACCCTTGATGTAGAGCATTTTAACAGGCGTCTTTTCTGAATTTGATTTCACTGTTATTCCTTTATTAAAAGTAGAAGCAACTGCTGCATTAAAAGTAAGCTTCACAAGACCCGTTCCCCCTGGTTTAACATCAGTTTTAGTAAAATCGGCTATTGTACAACCGCAAGTAGGAACAACATCATTTATTTTCAAAGGTTCACTACCACCATTAGTGAATTTAAACTCAACAGTTACAGGCTTTCCTTGTGGAATTTTCCCAAAATCATGTGTCTCAGAATCAAATTTGAGCTCACCTTTACTAGTTGGCTGCTGCTGTGTTTGCGAAGGCTGCGCCTGACATATCGCAGTAAATGTAACAAAGCCTAATATAAGGCCAGATAATACAATTAATCTTTTCATATTCATATGTACGCTCATTTTTTGTGATTTAAGTTTTATTGTTCATCAGCTTGTTTCTTCTTAAAAATTCGAGGTATAATCAAGGAAAACTGCCCTACTATTCTTTAATTTTGCAAAGAATTTCTTTCACCACTTGGTGCTCGCAACTAAAGGTAGAACTATTTATTATAATTTCAAACGACACACCCACTACCAGACGACAAACTATTCATCTAAGTAACTATACATGATTACCTTCCCCAATGCAAAAATTAATATTGGCTTACATATCATTAACCGTAGAGAAGATCAATATCATAATATAGAAACGATTTTTCTTCCCATTAAAATAAAGGATGCACTAGAACTTGTCGAATCCAAAGAGCTTCACTTCTCATCCTCTGGCCTAACTATCCCAGATATTCCCGGTGATCCAAAAAATAATCTATGTCTTAAAGCGTACAAAATGATCCTCAAGGACTTTTCAATCCCACCAGTTCATATTCACTTACACAAACATATTCCTATAGGTGCTGGCTTGGGTGGAGGATCTGCTGATGCAGCCTTTTGTATTAAACTATTGAACGAAAAATTTTCATTAAACCTAAATATGGATCAAATGGAGACTTATGCCAAACAGTTAGGCTCCGACTGTGCCTTTTTCATTCAAAATCAAACTGCTTTAGCCACCGAAAAAGGAGACCAACTCCGCCCTATTCAGTTGACACTTGAAAATTATTACCTTGTTGTAGTGATGCCTCGGGTTCACATATCCACCCATGACGCCTACAAACAGATCATGCCATCACCCCCCAGTTATCCACTCGAAGAAACCATTTTATTGCCTATCGAAGAATGGAAAAACTACATTAGCAACTCCTTTGAAGTGTCTGTATTTAAAAACTACCCACTAATTGCAAACATCAAATCAGCTTTATACGAAGCAAACGCATTATACGCTTCCATGAGTGGAAGCGGGGCCTCAGTATATGGTATTTTTAAAGAAGAAACTAAACTCCCCAAACTCGAAAAGAATAACCAAGTATTTTACAATGTCGGTTTGTAGCTAAGCGGCTTAATTCATCGTACTAAACACTTAATTATGGGGTACAATGAAGCCCCTTGTAAACTTTACTTTTCACCTAAATATCTTTCAGTGATTGGTTGATAGGAATCTATTCGTCTGTCTCTTAGAAAGGGCCAATGGGTGCGATAGTGGTCAGTTAGGGACAAATCAATTTCTTGCACCACAATTTCTTCATTTTGATGTGCAGCTTGGTGTATCACAGTTCCAAAAGGATTAGATATGAAAGAACCTCCCCAAAAGTTAATGCCAGCTTCATGTCCCACACGATTAACGCTAACCACGTGAACACCATTGGCAACAGCATGGCTTCGTTGGATGGTTTGCCAAGCATTATATTGCTCAATATTGGTTGCTTGATCTTGCGAAGTTGCCCAGCCTATTGCGGTCGGATAGAATAAGATTTCAGCTCCCATCAATGCCGTAATACGGGCAGCTTCAGGATACCACTGATCCCAGCAAATTAAGACTCCAATAGTCGCATATCGAGTTTTAAATACTTGGTAACCCAAATCACCAGGTGTGAAATAAAATTTTTCATAAAAACCAGGATCATCCGGAATATGCATTTTGCGATATTTTCCCAAATAAACGCCATCAGTATCCAACACGGCTGTGGTATTGTGGTAAATACCAGGGGCTCTCCGCTCAAATAGCGAAGCAATCAGTACAACTTGCAATTCTTTTGCTAGCTCTCCTAATCGATTAGTACAGGGCCCAGGAATAGATTCTGCCAATGTAAAATTCTCGTGGTTTTCCTCATCACAAAAATATAGTGAGGTAAAAAGCTCTTGTAAACAAATAATTTGAGCCCCGCCGGCAGCAGTTTCTCTAATTTTTTGGATTGCTTTTTCTAGGTTTTTTTCTTTATCACTTGTGCAACTCATTTGCACCAAACCAACACTAATTTTCTGCTTCATGAAATTTTTTCTATGCTATCGCAAAAATAGAGAAAAGCCTACACCAGGCCAAGTCTACTGACCATTGGTGACCCAGCGTTTGGTGGTAGGTTTGGGGTCTTCATTTGAGGAGGTATCAAGGTCTTCATACACGGAGTTATTGCTCTTAAACTCAGGTACCATTTCTTTCATCTTGGCTACTACCTTTCGGTCCTGATAAGCACAACTTAAGCGAATTAATTCAGCGATATTGTGATTGACGCCTTCGTAATCATATTCCTTTACCTTAGCAATCATGATTTTATGATGATGTGTGGGGAGTGTATTTTCTTGATTATTCAGCAGTTCTTCGTATAGTTTTTCACCAGGACGCAAGCCCGTGAACTCGATGGCAATATCCTGATTTGGAACTAAACCAGAAAGGCGAATCATTTTCTTAGCTAAATCAACAATTTTTATAGACTTACCCATATCGAATAGATAGATCTCCCCACCCTCACCCATGGACCCTGCTTCTAGAACTAGCTTACAGGCTTCTGGGATAGTCATGAAGTATCGCGTAATTTCGGGGTGAGTTACAGTAATTGGGCCACCTTTTTTGATTTGGGCATTAAATCTGGGGATGACTGATCCATTAGATCCTAATACATTACCAAATCGGGTAGTGATAAATTTG
This sequence comes from Pedobacter sp., assembly GCA_008015505.1. Classification (GTDB taxonomy): domain Bacteria; phylum Bacteroidota; class Bacteroidia; order Sphingobacteriales; family Sphingobacteriaceae; genus Daejeonella. The sequence goes on along the minus strand of SSFR01000007.1, from coordinate 163,167 downwards.
GTTATTGTGTTTGACTTTAATGAAGTCTCGTCTTTAGGATTATTTGTACTTATCCCCCCTCCCTGCTTGAGAAGCCCATATAACGATTGGACATAAATCTCGGCCAAACGTTTGGAAGCACCCATGACGTTAGACGGATTAACCGCCTTATCCGTAGAAATCATCACAAATTTATCAACCCCATATTTTGCTGCTAAGTCAGCAATTATTTTGGTTCCCATAACATTGGTCCGCACAGACTCACTGGGATTGTTTTCCATCAGTGGGACATGCTTATATGCAGCAGCATGGTATACGTAGTGAGGTCGAAGGGTCTTAAAAAGCACTTCCATTCGAATTGCATCCCGTATATCGCCAATAAAACAATGAAAGGTATGCTCAACAAATGTTTCATTAAGCTCTAATTGTAAATCATGCAAGGGGGTCTCAGAACAATCATTTAGGATGATCATTTGAGGCTGAAACGCTACTAATTGTCTAACTATTTCACTACCTATGGATCCAGCTGCACCTGTTACTAATATGCGTTTGTTTTGCAGCTGCTTGGCCATTAATTCATTGTGAATGTGGATGGGATCACGCTCTAAGAGATCCTCAATTTTGATATTTTGTATTTGGCTCGCATCGATTTCCCCATTGATCCAATTCTGTACAGGCGGTAAAGCAAGTACTTTGATGTCTTGCTCAAGGCAATAGTCAACAACTCTGTTTTTCTCCTTGGGTGATACAGCACCAGCTATGAGTAATTCATCAACTTGATGCTGTGAAACAAGCTGACTAAGATCATCTAAGTGATAGATTTTTATTCCATCAATAGCTTTTCCTTTTTTACGTCGATCATGATCAATAAAAGCTACAATAGTCATATGCACATTTGGATCATGATCAAGCGAACGCATAGCAGCTATTCCGATCTCATCGGCACCATAAATAATAATATTTCGCTGATTAGTCCCCGTGTTTTTTAAGCGAGTAAAAGTGTATCGGATAATTACGCGATACATCACTAACAAAGGAAAGGAGCACAATCCATTAATGACTAAAACCACATTAGAAATGATAAATGGTCGATGAAATGCAGTTAGCAATAGATTAGTGATCAGAAAAAGCATATTACTCAGGATCACAGCAGCACCTATACGAAAGGAGTCTTGTATGGTAATGTATCGTATGATACCTGCATAGGTTTTCATCACATAAAATACTACCGAATTGATCGCAATAGAAATGAGCACATTTCTACTAAGTGTTGTTAGATCAATGAGTTTCAAATCAATACTAAATCGGATATAGTACGCTAAAAGCAATGAAAACACACAGCAAGTCAAGTCTAAGCAGAAAATGATCCACCGAGGAGCTATATTGATTCTATTAAGCATCTGGTTAGCGAGAATAATTGATTTAGGTCGAGATTCAAAGATAGGTAAGTTCTCAAAGTTTCCTTATATATACAAATAGATTAATAAATTAATAAATAAACAATATAAAATTATTATTAAAATAAAATACTTAAATAGTGGTTAATGAAAACAATTGTCATAAACTACAATCAAAATAATTCATTGTATTTTTAAATTTTATTAATATCTTTATTATTATGAAAAAAATAGAATTACAACAACTCGGTGTTCAAGAAATGAATACTGTAGCAATGCGTGATATCAATGGCGGATGGAGCATTGCTAATACAATAAAGGAAGTGAAAAATGGAACTGAGACTGTGCTTCTTTTCCTTGTATTTGCAATCACGTACCCACTATGGAAGAACACTAGAATTTTTGGGTAAAACTACCCCACTTATCTACAGTAAGTAGTAGCAAGATTTGTCGCTCCAGGGTAATTCCTGGAGCTGGCTATTTTTACATAGAAACATCCCTCTTGTTTTTGGCCTAAATTAAGTAGACACAAACTTTTGAAGTATTCTGCTCTACCATTCGCATAAATTTTTGCTGCAATAACTCGATCTAAATAAGGCAGTGCCAATGCATATTTTTTAGTAGCAAAATAACACACCCCTACATTTTCTAAATAATCATAACGTGTTGGGTTTAGCTCGGCCAATTTCAGAAAACCAGAGAGTGCTAATGGAATATTAGAAGCATTCATTGCTAAAGTAGCCTTTACAAGTAGTCCTTTTTCTTGAATAGACTTTTCATTCGGGAACTGTTTTTGTGCAGTTTGAATAATGGATAATAGCCGGTCACTTGGATAATTTAATGCCATCAAAGTACTGATATAACTATCCCACACACCAACAGTGGGCAGATATTGAATACACTTTCGAAAAGTTTTAGTCAGGCTAAGCGTATCCCTGCTCTGTCTATAGATATCGTTTAGGATGACATAAAATCCAATGTTTGAAGGCCTGGTCTGAAAACCCTTATTTGCGTAGTAAAGCGCACTATCTAACTGATGTGTTTGAAGAAATATCCGAGCTTTAATAAGCTCATTGGCTAAACCATACGGATTCACCTGAACACTTCTATTTAATAACGTTAAGGCCTCAGAATATTTCCCATCCTGAGATAGATACCAGGCTTTAACAACATCAACTGGAATATTGTTTGCATCCAAATTAGGAATGTCAGGAAGCTTGTCATTAATTTCCTTCCAAGAATGTGTTGCTCGATTGGGAAAATCAGGGATAGTTAAGCTTTGTGCTACCAAAGATTGATACGTATTATATCGATAATATCCGGCAAACAACACAAGCATAATGCTTATACATGCAATTACAGGTGTTGTGTATTTACTTTTAAACCCACGAAGGTGAATTTTTTCTTTTTGGATAAGGGTCAGCGCACCTGCATGCATAGCTAGAATTAACGAGAAAAGTAGCTGCATAATAGGCCGCTCACTAGGAAAATTAAAGAAAGCATCGGTAGCATATCCTGCCAGGGCAATCAGAGAGAAAACAGTCATGATTTTCAACTGATCATCACTTTTGGACTTCCATACTTTAATCACACCGATCAATACACCAACAAATAGTGAAACAAACAACAATCCACCCAAAATACCTAATTCAAAAGCCGACTCTATAAAATCGTTGTGCAGATGTTGATTAAATTCAAAACCTGACATAAAATGATGTTCATAAGGGACGATAGCTATTTTGCAATTTCCATATCCCGAGCCCATGAAGGGGTGCTTCTTAATATAATCAAACCCACTTGTCCATAATTTCAATCGCCCAGCATTAGATACAGCAGTTTTAGAAGTGATTGATTCCAGTCGCCCTGTAATCGAACTAAATCCAGATGGTACACTTGTGGCTTGCTTCCCATTGCTTAATAGGGTCTGAGCAATAAAAAAAGAAATGACAATAGGAACTAGAATAGCACCTACTCGGTATAGCCCCTCTTTAACTTTTTTATCCTTTAAAAACTGAAGGGTAATAAATAATAAGACCAGACTAACTTCTATGATCAAACCCAAATAAGCCGAACGTGCATTAATGAGCAATAAACAAACCACCCCAAGCACCAAAATGGAAATATAAATCAATCGAGTCCATGACTTAGATATATATATAGAATACATCACAAAGGACAACTTGATTGCTAAACTCGCCGCAAAAATATTTTTGTTTCCAGTATTACCTTTCAGGCTCAAGACTAAATCGCCCAATGGGGTGTCATTCATTCCATTGAGAAAGGTGCTAAGCGTATGGATGGACTGAATAAGTAACATGATAACAACTAGTTGGGCTATCGTTTTGAAATTATTTTTATTACTGCTCAAAAGAATAGAAATACTAAAAAAAGCCAATAACGTAGTAGTAAAGTAGGCATAGCATACTAGCGCCTCTGTTGGATTGATAGCAAAAAGTATAGATACTCCTGCCAAAACAAATAAAACGAGATAAACCTGAGGAATAAACTGGCCAAACAGTCCCTTTAAAACAGATTCATAGCCATGATTTTTATAATAGTAACCAATGTATCCTATACCTATGCCATTAATTAGTGCAAGATAAAGCCATTGCGATCCAATAAGATCTACTGCTCCCCACTCAGGCACAAAATCAACTAGTAGATACAATGATATAATTACCAGTGGAATGAAGCGTTGAAGACTATTTTTTTGCGTGGTCACTTGCTGAGCCGATACAGACGCTCTTTTATTTGACTTGGTCTTAGCAGACATCGGAATATTAGTTTTCAAAAGGTAACAAAGATTCGTAAAGCTTCTACAATTACTCCGAAAAAGCAAATGATTTTAATTGCAGATTTTCTTTAGGATATTTGCATCCCGCCAGATCAGCACACGTCTGATGGTGTTGGTAGCTTAAGAATGAAATGCCCTATTCTTGATAGCAACCAGTTTATGCATACGATTAATCATGGGAAGCAGTCTAAATATTCGTAATAAGAAAGCATATTTTGAGTATCACATCCTCGAAAAATATAATGCAGGTATCAAATTATTGGGTACAGAAATAAAGTCCATCCGTGAAGGTAAGGCCAATATTAATGATGCCTTTTGTAGTTTTTTGCTAGATGGTCTGTATGTGCGCAATATGCATATTGCAGAATATTCCCATGGCTCATTTTACAATCATGAATCGAAAAGAGATCGTCTCTTACTCTTGACTAAAAAAGAATTAGTCAAACTGAGAACTAAGGTGGAAGAAAAAGGATTTACCATTATTCCATTACAAATTTTTATTAATGACCGTGGTTTTGCAAAACTCGAAATAGGTTTAGCTCAGGGTAAGAAAACTTTTGATAAACGTGAAACAATCAAAAGTCGAGATGCTAAAATTGAATTGGATCGGATAACAAAATCTTATAAATCATAACTATTTATACAGTATAACATAAGGCATATCATCAACTAGAAGACTTTTTCTCCCCTGTTATTTAATCTTTATTAATATTCACAAGAATCCCTCACTTCCCAGATTCATTGGAATAAAGGTTGCCATCGATCTACATCTATCATAAGCATATCGTAACAAAAAGCACGCAATGCTACTCATTACTAGATACTAATCCACCCATTTACTTCAACAAGATTAATTTCATATCTATCTACTAAATACATTCTATTTATTCTAATTGAATTAGAAAAATAAATCTATTTTATTAATTGTTTTTAATTTTAAATTTATTTTATTATCTTAGAACAATATAACTGACACTAAAAACCAATATACACTTACTTATTTAAAATAAAATGTTACTAAAAATAAAGAAAGGCGTCTTTAATCTAGAGCCAGACCATTTGGTCAATACACCAGTTAAGGAATACGATAGCAAAGTAGCAGTAGTAATTGTGTCTACATTCCTCAAACATCAACAACAAATTAAAGATTATCCATTCCTAATAACAAGAAATGCAGATCAGTCTCTGCGTAATACATAATTGACCTGTAATAGACTACAAAAATTCCGGATTTAATATTAGGTTGTTTTAATCATTAATTACTAAAACCTGGTGTTTTTAGTTCAGGTAAACACTTGAATAAGCTAAAAAAACAAAACACTTAAAATCATACTAGTTAACATTAAAATAATTTTAAAAAAAATATTCATTTTTAAAATAACTATCATGAATCATCAAATATTTCTAGAAAAAAATATAATAGATGACTTTGTAGGTAAAATGCATAAACACTGGCCTAGTTGGAATACCACAACTCCAAACACACGATTAAATGATCTAACTATGGCTATTAAGGAAATATGCAATAAACATCAAAAATCCTATCATGAATTAATTACTCCAAAAGGAGGAATCGGCATTAAAAAAACGACTCATTTTGATAATAGGTTGTCGCAAATTGAGGTAGATCCAGCCATTAATAAATCCACAATCACAGAGAATGAATTTGTTAACATTTTGACATCAGCCTTGGAGGGGCTTTCTAATGCTGAATTAGAATCGTACAACACCCTTATAAAAACATATCCTGAAAGAATAAAACTACCATCTAATTATCGAGTAGTTACCCATCAACCAGAAAGCATTGCTGAGCTAGTTTCAGACAGCTGTCGGAAAAGAGGTATTGTAAGTATTAATATTGTAATTCTAGGGCGAGAGGGTGCAGCGCCAAGAGTTATAACTATTACTGGTCTAGGTCAGACCAGTAATACTAGAAATATATTTCTAGGAGGAACTCCTCAGATCGCTTTACCTCCCGAACTACCTAAAGCTTGTTTTTCAAAAAAAGATTTCAACGAAGAAAGTCTAAAAAAGACATTAAGTGAATGGGCTAAATTGCGTAATCAGGGCATGTCAATGGGGATAGAAACCAGCACATGGAAACATATTGTTCATATGGATCATAGAGTATTTCTAACCAATAACCCACCCGATCTATTAGTTAATGGCAGGTTTCCTAACACATGGAAGAAGATTAGCGCTTCACTTGTTTCAGACAAAATGCCCAATTGGACCTATTTGTACCGTAGATATCCAAGTGATTTGTTTTATGGCGGTGGCTTACGCGTGGGATATATATTAGATGTACCACCACAAAATATACTGTCAACAAGTCCAGAGGATGTTGACAGCGTAAGGAGCGAAGAACATATATACAACTGTCGATTACATTCAAGTGATGATTGTGACATAGCTTGTTTCATTAAACACAACACACCAGAACGATTAGGTAAACATAACCCCAAAGCCATATATGCTCTAGATAACTTATTAGATCCAGATGCCTTCTTAAGGGAAACTCGTAACTGCCCTAATCGTTTACATCAGGAGTATCACCAAAATGAAATGTTAATTATGTGCCGAGAGGGGACAAAGCGAACGCACGTATACGAGAATGAAGCCCCTATAGGAGATATCAAGGCAAAAGCAATATACCTAATCATTGACGACGATGATATCATGCATTATCCTGCAGAAGTATACCGTAACATCAACTGGGCAGAGAAAATGGCCGTAAAACACAATCTACCCATTTTTCAAGTCAATCGCCAAACGGGAGTGGGGACCTATCGTTCTCCAGATAAGAAAGCAATAGATAAAAGTTTAATTCCACACTTTAACTATTTAGATGATGCTAAAAACAGTATTATAAAAGATAAGCTTACAAAATGGGACTTGATAAGAAAAGCCAAAATAGATCAAAATAAGCCACCTACTTGGCAGCATATTGTTCATATGGATGACAGGGTACTAAACAGTAAAAAAAAGCCATTGCTTACAGACGGTAAATTTCCAAGTGACTGGAAAAAAATAAGTGCATCATTAGTGACAAACGAAACTCCTGACTGGACATTTAGCGGATTACGTGTAGGATACATCTTAGACGTACCGGCGCAAAATATACTATCGACCAATGAAAAAAATATTTTCAGTTTTGAGAGTGAAGAGCATATTTCACAGTGTAAAAGAAAACACAAAAGTGGGAAATGTCACGTTCTTTGCTATGTCGAGGCAAATTCAAAGAACAGAGGTAAGGATCTCAATGCATTTGAATCATTACTCAGCCCAGAAGAACTAGTGAGAAAACAGAAAATGCATAATGCTAACTCACATAATGAATTGGTAATTATGGGTCCAGGAACTCCCAATAGAGTACTATATAAAGGAATACCACGAACAGATGAGGTTAAAGTTAAAGGTATCTACCTAGTCGTAAACAAAACCGATCCGCAAAAAGATCGTGATCGTAATCTAAAATGGGCAGAAAAAGAGGCCAAAAGGAATGCTGGCAAGAAGGATGGTAGCTTGCCAATCTTTACTGTCCATGTTTAAGTTTTCCCAATGATGGTTCATGTATTGTACTAACTGAAAAGGGAGCAATAAAATGACCGAAATACTAAAATGACCGTGGTCTTGCAAAAGACCAAATAGGTTTAGCTCAGGACAAGAAAACTTTTGATAAACGTAAAACCATTAAAAGTCGAGATACCAAAATTGAACTGGATCGGATATCAAAATCTGAGCTTGTCTAAAGTTTTAATCTGAAGTGGTGAAATAAAAGAGATTCCCTCTAAATGACAGAGTTTTGTTTGTGTGAAAAATCATAAACACTCATTTAGTCTGGTAACCCTAGACAAAAATATGATAGAGGAGTATATAACGCCCTATCTAAGTAAAACAAAACGAGGCCCAAAACCTCAGATCGAAATAAATGAAATTGTTATGCTGATCCATCATCGTTTGAAGACCGGATGCCAGTGGCGAGAACTACCTATCAAACATTTCACGGAAAGTGTTGAAATGGGCTGGAAAGCGATCTATCATCATTTCAAAAAATGGTGCAAAGATGGCTCCTGGAAGCAGGTTTGGATTTCTTTGCTGAGCCAGCAGAAAGCATTTTTGAATCTATCTAGCATGCAAGTTGACGGCAGCCATACGCGCGCTAAAGGCGGTGGAGAAGCAGTTAGATATCAAGATAGAAAGGCTTCAAAAAGGAGTAATAGTCTTTTTTGCGGATGATTCAGGCCAAATGGTAGCCATGTCCACACCACAAGATGGATCACATCATGAGATTTTTGAGATTGAGAAGTCATTTCGAGAAATAATCGATCAGCTAGAGTCCGCTGGAATAGATACCAGGGGCATTTTTCTAAATGCTGATGCTGGATTTGATTCCGATCAATTCAGAAATATTTGTATTCGACAAGAAATCGAGCCCAACATTAAAACGAACACAAGAATACCAAGCAGTGCAATCAGTCTGATCATTATTTTGATGAGCAGCTATACAGCAAGAGAACAGCTATTGAGCGTTCAAATGCCTGGATAGATAGTTTCAAATCACTCATTCTGCGATATGAAAAAACCATATCCAGCTGGATGAATCTACACTGGTTAGCATTTGCAACCATGTTTATCAATCGAATTAATAGAACCGTAAGAACCATTTAAAAACTTTAGACAAGCTCTCTTATAAATCATAACTATTTATGCAGTATAACATAAGGCATATCATCAACTAGAAGACCTCTTCTCCCCTGTTATTTAATCTTTATTAATATTCACAAGAATCCCTCACTCCCCCGATTCATTGGAATAAAGGTTGCCATCAATCTACATCTATCATAAGCATATCCTAACAAAAAGCACGCAATGCTACTCATTACTAGATACTAATCCACCCATTTACTTCAACAAGATTAATTTCATATCTATCTACTGAATACATTGTATTTATTCTAATTAAGAACAGAAATATAATTTTTGAATTATTTTTAATTTCAAATTTATTTTATTATTTTCATATAATCTAATTAACATCTAAAATTAATGCACACTAACTCAATTAAAATAACATGTTACTAGAAATAAATACAATCACCTTTAATCTAAGACTAAATCATTTGGTCAATACACTAGTTAAGGAATACTACAATAGGCAAGTAGCTATAGTAACTGCATCCACATTCCTCAAGCACCAACACCAAGCTCGAGATTATCCATTCCTAATAAAGGAATGCAGGTCAGTCTTTTTAAACTAAATAACTGAACTGCAATCAGCTACACAAAATTCAATATTAGATTGTTTTAATCATTAATTACTAAAAACTGGTGTCTTTAGCTGAGACATATAGTACTTAAATAATCTAGGAAAAATAGAAACACTTACAATCACACCAGTCAATATTCAAATAACTAAAAAAAATATTCATTTTTTAAACAAAATATTATGATACAAGTATTACCAGAAAAAAGCATAATAGATGACTTTGTAAGCAAAATGCATAAACACTGGCCTAGTTGGAATACCGCAACTCCAACCACGCGATTAAATGATCTGAATATAGCTATTAAGGAGATATGCAATAGACAACAAAGACCCTGTCATGAATTAGTTGCTCCAAAAGCAACTACCGGCATTGGAAGAACTCGTTTTAATGATAGGCAGTGGCAGATTGAAGTAGATTCGGCAATTAATAACTCAAGAATGACGGATAATCAATTTGCTGAAATTTTGGCATCAGCCTTTAAAGGGCTTTCTGATGCTGAATTATACTGGTATAATATAATTGGTACCATCGTAATAAGTAATAACTTAACCCCTTCCATATTAAAGATTGTTTATAATTGTCCATTGACTGTCCTTCAAGAAGCATTTAACTATGTTAACCGAGCTGGAGCACACAATATAGTCAGCTCCATTCAATACATCCATCAACCAAAAAGCATTGCCGAGCTAGTTTCCGATAGCTGCCGTAAAAGGGGTATGAAAGTAACTATTCATACGGGGGCACCACCACTTTCACCGGGTTTAGGACCAGCAGGTTTTAACTGGAATAGGGCTTTTAATGCCGCTTTTGGTGGAGTTAATGGTGTAAATATATCCCCAGTAGCTCCTGTAGTCGGTTTATCTTCTGATCTATCTAAACCTTGTTTTTCAAAAAAAGATTTTAAGGAAAAAAAGCTAAAAAAGACATTAAATGAATGGGCTAAAGTACGCAATCAGGATATGCCAATGGGGACAAAAATCAACACATGGAAACATGTTGTCCATATGGATTACAGAGTACTTCTAACCAATAATCCACCCGATCTATTAGTTAATGGTAGGTTTCCCAACGACTGGAAGAAGATAAGTGCTTCACTTGTTTCAGACCAAATGCCCAATTGGACCTATTTATACCGCAGATATCCGGACGGTAGTAATCATGGTGGTGGCTTACGCGTGGGATATATATTAGATATACCACCGCAAAATATACTATCGACAAGTCCCGAAGATGTTGCAAGTATAAATAGTGAAAAACATATAAAAAGATGTAGGTTACATCCAGGAGGTGCTTGTGAAATAGCTTGTTACATTAAACACAACACCCCAGAACAATTAGGTAAACATCACCCCAAAGCCATATATGCTCTAGATAGCTTACTAGATCCGGATACCTTCCTAAGAGAAACTCGTAACTGCCCTAATCGTAAACATCAGCAGTTTCACCAAAATGAAATGTTGATTATGTGTCGTGAGGGGACAAATCGAACCCACGTATACGAGGGTGCAGCTCCTATAGGAGATATCAAAGCAAAAGCGATATACCTAATCGTTGACGACGATGATCTCAAATATTATTATTTAGAGGCAGGCCGTGACCGCAGCTGGGCAGAACAGATGGCCGTAAAACATAATCTACCCATTTTTGAAGTCAATCGCCAAACGGGAGTGGGGACCTATCGTTCTCCAGATAAGAAAGCCGTAGATAAAGGCTTAAGACCACACTTTAACTACTTAAAAGAAGATACAAATCGTCTTATAAAAGGTAAGCTTGCAAAATGGGACTTGGTAAGAAAGACCAAAATAGATCAAAAAAAACCACATACTTGGCAACATATCGTTCATATGGATTTTAGGGCAACAACTGGTGGAAAACCATTACTTACTGCACGTAAATTTCCAAGTAATTGGAAAAAGATAAGTGCATCATTAGTGACGAACGAAACCCCTGACTGGACATATGGCGCTAATGGCGCTACTGGGCGAATGCGTGTAGGATACATCTTAGATGTACCAGCACAAAATATACTATCGACCAATTCAGGGAATATTTTTAGCAGAGCTAGTGAACATCATATTTCACAGTGTAAAAGAAAGCACAAAAGTGGAGGATGTCACGTTCTTTGCTATGTCGAGGCAAATGCAAGGAACAGGGGTAAGGATCTCAATGCATTTGAATCATTACTCAGCCCAGAGGAACTAGTGAGAGAACAGAAAATGTATAATACTAAGAACCATAATGAGTTAGTCATCATGGGTCCAGGAACCCCCAATAGAGTCTTATATAAGGGAGTGCCGCGAACAGGTGAGGTCAAAGTTAAAGGCATCTACCTAGTCGTAAGTAAAACAGATCCGCAAAAAGATCGTGAGCGTGATCTAAAATGGGCAGAAAAAGAGGCCAAAAGGAATGCTAACAAGAAGGAAGGCAGCTTACCCATCTTTACCGTCCATATTTAAATTTTCCCAATAGTGTTTTATGTATTAACTGACAAGGAGGAAATGAGATGACGAGAATATTAATACGCAGCTATAATTTGCCCATGGGATATGAAGAAATCCAAGATTCCATCGCTAATCTTAGACAGAAAAGATATGTTCCTTGGGCAATTAACACTGATGGTCGTGTAGTATATGCTACTATAGAAGAAAGCAGAGGAACCCCACCCAATAAGACGGGGTTAAGACCCTATGACACTGAGGTAAGTAAACATCGACGCAACTTATGCCATACAAAACTTGGCGTGATTGCTCTAGATCGCTCTTTTTCTCAAGATGCTTTAACGTCTGTGTCTTCGGGGATACTTTCATTTCTACAAAAACAATCTATACTAAAACAGTATAATTTTATCAACTCATATAAAAGTTTTTTTTCTGGAATAAAAAACTACAACTCCTTTGGTCGCCTATATGATGATGATATTCAAGATCCATTAGTTATATGGGATGAGCTTCAAGAATGTCTGCGATCATCCAATAAAGCTCGAGTAGAAACCTTAGTGGCTATTCATGATGCTATTGGATTTAAGATTATTGTTCGCTATAAAGATTATTCATCACAAAAAAACGACCCCACATACCTTACTTATATGTCGTGGAAGAACAAGATGTATCTTAGTGGCGAGGGGCAATTATTTAATCGAGATGGCGGCAGTAATGGGGTCGGCTGGTATGGTCGAAAAGAAAAAAAATTCTCTACTCCAAATGGGTACCCACCTGCAACAACATTAGCAGGTAATCTTAAACATCCTGTACCTGGTTTCCCAAGTGTACAATCTCGAACTCGTGCAACTGATTGGTTTGAACGCGTTGATATAAATCCAGCTCCAACTGGTATCAAAATTCGGCCAGAGGCATCCGGAAATGTTTATTATAATCAGCTCGACTTACGCAACGAGCTGTATGGTGCTGGTCCATCTGGAACCGTCTGTGGAGCACTCTCAGCTGCGTTCACTTTTGGAAACTTTAACCCACAAAGTGAACTATTTAAGGAATATTTATTTGCCATTATTGGCTACCTCGTTGGTGGTGGAATGCACAGTCTTCATGAAGTATTGGCTCCTCTCAGACTAATCGGGCTTGAATACAACACGGGCTCTCTACTTGGCTATGACTTTAGTAGTTCTCCGGCACCCGATGATGCTAAAGGACTTGTGAAGGGAATGGCATCTGACGATAAACTTCCATTACTACCACAAAAATTTCTTAAATCAAAGCAATTTGAAGATTGGCGTGATGAATATTATGACATTGTTGTTTTGGGGGGTATCCATTGGCGGTTTAATAGTTCACCTTCTTAATTCCCAGAAATTAGTCTGATTAGAGCAATTTCTCATTATGAAACCAGTGAATAAAAAACCCATACATAAACCTGCACCTATGCAACATAAGCCAGTAGCTGGAAAGCCTGTGCATAAACCTGCACCTGTGCCACATAAACCGGTAGCTGGAAAACCTGTGCATAAGCCAGCTCCTGTGCCACATAAGCCAGTAACTGGAAAGTCTGTGCATAAACCCGCACCTGTGCCACACCCAGTAAAAGGAGCAGCAGGAGCAGGTTTTCGCAACTTTAAAAATGGGGTCATGCTGAACGACGGACAAGGGGACCTAGATGACAGGAATGATTGGCTAGAAACAATTCCAACTGCATCTGGAGACCATATTGCGTCTTATTATTTAACTATACCATACAAAGAATGGATTTATAATTTTCAACATGATTGCACCATGGACCCAGACTTTATGCACTGGCTGTTTCATGTATTTGTTCCCAGAGAAGAAGCAAAGGAGAAAAGATATCCAAATGAATGGGTTTCAGATACCTTAACAAGAAAAGAGATGCTTAATGGCATCAAAAATGAACGGGTTATTCATTTGAATAGCAACGAAAGGAAAAAGAAAATAATTAGAATAGATAAACAGGGTTATTTAATAGATCAAACAAATAGACCTTATCATACAGGGGCTAGAAACACCATAAAAAGTGGCAATGGATGGGCCATGTTTGTTACTGATGAGAAGAATACTATTTATTCAGATTCAGATTCTATCAAGTTTCATCATTCGAGTTTTTTGGCCGGTAACTATGTTTCTTCTGCTGGAGAAATTGCTGTTAAACACGGAAAACTTGTAGGGATTTCTTGTAAAAGTGGTCATTACAGACCCACCAAAAAAAATATGATACATTTCTTAGAACATCTTAACAAGCATAACGTGAATCTTCGAAATATTCCCATCCAACTTGAGTGGAATATTGGATGGAATTCACCCATATTCTATGATGCATATCAGGTTTTAATTGGTAAGTACAAGCAAATAGCTGCGCCACAAATCCCGGTTTGACAAATTACGATTACGCGAAATCCTAATCAAATCCATGGAATGGTCTTATATAAGGTTTAATATTTAGGAGATTAGAATGAAGCGGCCAACACAGGACACTTAACATTAAGAGCATGCCAAAAAAATTACAAAAAAGTGAAAATATAGCTGAAAAAGCTAAACAAGCAAGAATAGAAGCTGAAAATATTGCCAAGAAAAAAGCTAGTGAGGCCAAACAAAAAGCGCACGAAGCAGCAACATTAGCTAAAACCGATCGAACTGAAGCAAATACAAAATCGGCTTTACTTATAAAAGCAAGGGAAGCAAGTAAAAAAGCTGCGGCTGAGAAAGCTCTAGCTGAGAATGCACTAAAAAATGCACAGAATAAGATTGCTGAAGATCAGACAAAAGCAAATGCGGCTCATAAGCTTATAGAAAAAGATCGATTAGCCGTAAAAAAAGCTAAAGAAGAACAACAAGCTAAAAATGACGCTGCCAATAAGGCAATAGCAGCTCAAATTGATGCAAATAATAAAGCTATTGAGGCGAAGAATGCTTTGGCCAAAGCTGATCAAGAACACGCTCAACTGATTGCCAAATTATCTGCGGACAAAGTGGCCGCTGATAAAGCGCTGAGAAATATTAATGCAGATAAAAAAGCTATCCAAAATGCACAAAAGGCAAGATCCGAGGCAGAAAAAGCATTAGCAAAAGCTGTTTCAGATAGAGATAAAGCAAAGAAAAAATCAATCAAAGAAGCAGCTGATAAGGCGGCAAAGAATGCAAGAAAAGCAAGAGAAGCAGCCCAAAAAGCCATTAATGATGCTAAATCAAAACTAGCCACACATAAATCGGCCGAACAAATAGCCGCAGAAAAGGTTAAAGCAGATAGAGAAGCCGCAACAAAAGCACAAATAGCAAAAAGTGCAGCTGATATGGCAGCAACAAAAGCACAAGTAGCAAAAAATGAAGCTGAAAAAATAGCGATAAGTGCCCAACAAGCCCAAGCAGCGGCTGAAAAGATAGCGAGCGATGCAAAATCACACTTGCATAGTGATGAGCAAGCCGATAAAAAAGCTCGTCTTTTAGTAGAAGCCGATAAAAAAGCTGCTAAAAAAGCTGAAGAAGCCAAAAAAGCAAAAGAAATAGCTGAAGAAACAGCTAAAGATGCTGCTGAGAAAGCCAAAGATGCAAAAGACGCGGCTGAAACAGCGGCTATAGCTGCAGAAGAAAGAGCTCAAGCAGCTGAGAAAGTAGCTGAAAAAGCAGCTAAAGCTGCTGCCGACTTAAAAGGAATTCTTTGGCCAAAGTCGACCATGACAGATGACCACGTTGTGGAGGCATTTGTCAACAAAGTTTGCGGTTGCTGGATCCGTGTCAAGAGTGGTGGATACAATTCAAAAGATGCTATTGTAAATGATTTGGCCAAAATTCTAAATGAAATTTTTGATATGTGTGGTATCCCACATATTGGTACTAAGATATATTATAAGCCATCTTCTACCTCTCATGGTTTATTTGAAGCTTTGGAATGGAAAATGAGTATAAATGCAGAAATATTCAATGGTAAGTCTATATCAAAACATGATTTTTATGAAGTAGTAGAAACCATATATCATGAAGGGCGACATGCAGAACAATCATGGCTACTGTGTGTTCAAAACCTTTTCGAAAAAAGAAAATGGAACAAAAATAAGAAGCAATATGAAGTACTAAACACTTATTTAATTATCCGCTATGAACCGGAAAGAATATTTAATATGGCACTTGGCACTGCATTAAAAAGGAAAGAAATACCCGTTGATAGTGCCGGTAATATGAGTAAATATTACACAAATCTCTTAAAGCTAATCGAAAAGTGGAGAAAATCAAGAAGCACTGGCGACACCAGATGCATCTACTCCAATATAGGAAAGAGTGATCATTGGTACCACCGGTATCAGCTTATACCACAGGAACTCGATGCATTTCTTATCCAAGAAAATCTTCGCAATGAGTTTATCAGATCAACAGTACATGGTAACGACTTTAAAGAAACTGCGGATAAATTACGGCATATCTGTAGGCATTGTGGTGGAAAAAATCATAATCACCTCATGTCAAATATTCCTGTCAATAAGATACCCCGCTAATTGTAAGCTGGTCTAAAAGTTTATTTCGGTTTTTCTTTTAGTTCCTTCCGACTGCAAATTCGTTGGACATCGGTAATAAAATAACTGGTCATCTCCTGAATCTGTCAAACCAGTTTTGCTTATTTATTAAATAATGTTTTTATTTACGCGATAAAAATCAATCACATTAACAAAAAAAATAATGGAAAAGAAAAAAAACATTATCACAGGTTCATTAATAGCTAGTGCAATTGTAGCATGCTCTAGCTTTGCTGCTCAAGCAACTGTATTTCATCATGAAAACCTTGGCTCTGGTGAAGAAATAAGAGCCGGTTTATCTGGTAGATCATCAGGTAATACGCGCACCCTCGAACTAAATTGCGGTGCAAGTAAAACAGCAAAAGATCACAAATGTGGAAAAGATGGCAAGTGTGGAGAGGGAAAATGCGGGAAAGACCATAAGTGTGGAAAAGATCATAAGTGCAGCAAGGATCACAAATGCGGAAAAGACCATAAGTGCAGCAAGGATCACAAATGCGGAAAAGATCATAAAAAAGAAGACACTAACAAAAAATAAAACACTCTCCTCTAAAAACAAAACCATTGAAGCAGATAAATCAAATTATCTGCTTCAATTTTTTAACTCAATTAAATCATATGGTTGGTATAGGCTTTAGAAAAGATTTTGCAGCAGAGCTATTGCAAAGTAATACACTCTCACCCTCATTCATCGAAGTAGCTCCCGAGAACTGGATAGGAGTCGGTGGCTATTGGAAAAAACTATTTTATAAAGCACTAGAGAAATATCCTTTGTATACGCATGGTCTATCGCTTTCAATAGGCAGTCCAGATGAACTAGATTATGACTTTTTAAAGAAAGTAAAACTATTTTTAACTGAAACCAATGCCGAAATCTACTCCGAACACCTGAGCTATGCCAAATGTGACAATGCTCACCTGTACGATTTGCTACCTATCCCCTTTACTCAAGATGCAGCAATGCATGTAGCTAAGCGAATAGAGATGATTCAAAATGTATTGGATCGAAAAATTGCTATCGAAATTGTAAGCTATTATTCGCCTGTTGCACCAGAGATAACAGAAATAGATTTCATTAATCTGATACTCAAACAAACGGATTGCGACCTATTACTGGATGTTAACAATGTATATGTCAATAGCTTTAATCATCAATATGATGCCAAACAATTTATAAACGCCCTCCCACTAGAAAGAGTAAGCTACATACACATGGCAGGACATCTGCAATTATCTGATACCTTGATCATAGACACCCATGGTGAAGCCATTATTGATCCGGTATTTGACCTTTTTGAGCATACCATCAAAAAACTTGGACGAGATATCCCTGTACTACTAGAGCGAGACTTCAATATTCCAGAATTAGAAGAATTGCAACTAGAAATAGACCGATTACAAACAATCAAACAAGACGCTCTGAAGAAAGAGAACTATGCCGCTGCTTGAGTCAACCTATCGCAACCAATCCGCCCTAGCTAGCTATTGCCGCACGGGAAATTATAGACCCATCAAAGGGATTAACAAAAAGAATATTACACAATACCGACGACTTGTATTCAGTATCGTCGACGATATGCTCACATCAGCTTTTCCTCTCGCCTATGGCCTAGTTTCCAACCGAGAATGGGCATCACTCACCAAAGACTTCTTTAGCAATCACCCTTGTAGCTCACCGCAAGTATGGCATATGCCCAAAGAGTTTTACCACTATCTATCGACTATCAGGCATCCACTACTAGCAAAATATCCATTTCTCTTAGAGCTGCTTTGGTTTGAATGGCTAGAAATAGATTTGTACATGATGGCTGACAAAATAGTGCCCTACAATTCCATCGGAGATATTAGCACGGATGCACTTGTCTTAAACCCAGAAAGCCATTTTCAGCATTTTAACTATCCCGTCCACTTAAAAAATGCAAAAAAAATCACCAAAGCCGATCACTCCAACTATTACCTCACTATACACCGTTTACCTGAAACCGGAAGTGTATCCTTTACCAATCTTTCCCCAGCACTGCTTCGCATGTTAGAAATACTTGCTAACCAGCCCTGCACAGTCACCGCATTAAGCCAACAGGTCTGCTCAGAATTAGGTATTACCTATACTGATGATATCCTAAAAACAACAACTGGTTTCATACAAGAATCACTTCAATCCCAATTGATTATTGGCTTTGCTCCCAACTAAAACTAATTGGATAGTCAGTGATTTGATTTTTCTTCGAAGGGCGGACAGAGTTAATCTTAGCTTTGAGAAATTAAACAAGCGCTCACGATGGCTAATAAGCTCAGTTCTGAAACTTCCCCCTATTTATTACAGCATGCTAACAACCCAGTAAATTGGTATCCTTGGGGCGAAGAAGCCCTATCAAAAGCAAAAAAAGAAAACAAGTTGATCATAGTTAGCATTGGTTATTCGGCTTGCCATTGGTGTCATGTGATGGAACATGAAAGTTTTGAAGATCATCAAGTTGCCCAAGTGATGAATCAATACTTCGTTTCCATCAAAGTTGATCGCGAGGAACGTCCAGATATTGATCAGATCTATATGAACGCTGTTCAGCTTATGACCGGTAGTGGTGGTTGGCCGCTTAACTGCATCTGTCTACCTGATCAGCGACCTATTTATGGTGGTACTTATTTTAAAACAGACGATTGGAAGAATCTACTACTCCACTTAAGCACTTTTTGGCATGAAAAACCGCAAGAATCTTTCCGCTATGCCGAAAAATTAACTGAAGGTATCCGCATTAGTGAGCAAATCCCACTCGTAATAGAACAAAAAGAATATTCCGAAACAGATCTAAAAGCCATAATTGAACCATGGAAACGATCATTTGATTTAGTAGAAGGTGGATACCAACATGCGCCTAAATTTCCACTACCAAATAACTGGCATTTTATGCTACGATATGCACATTTAACCAAAGACAAAACAGTCGATACCAGCATACGATTAACGCTACAAAAAATGGCTTTGGGTGGTATTTACGATCATATTGGTGGCGGTTTTGCCCGTTATTCAGTCGACAACAAGTGGCATATCCCTCATTTCGAAAAAATGCTATACGATAATGCCCAACTTGTTTCCCTGTATGCCGAAGCCTATCAATATGCACCCAACAAGCTGTATAAACAAGTGGTTTATCAAACACTTGAATTCATCAAAAGGGAATTAACATCACCGGAGACAGGTTTCTACTCAGCTTTGGATGCCGACAGTGAGGGCTCAGAGGGTAAGTTTTACACTTTTACCCGGGAAGAGTTGATTCCTATTTTAGGGGATGATGCTTCCTTATTTTGCACATATTATGGCATAACAGATCAGGGAAATTGGGAAGAAGAAAAAACCAATGTCCTTTTTCGAAAATACACCAATGAGGAACTATCCGAACAACTAGATATATCCATTGAAAAAATCGAAAACAAAATAAGCCACATGAGTGCTAAAGTGCATGCTTTTCGCGCTAAACGAACACCTCCAGGCTTAGATCATAAAATCTTGACCGCCTGGAATGGAATGATGCTCAAGGCTTATACAGATGCTTATCGTGTATTTAATAAACGAGAATTCATGGATTCTGCATTAGCTAGCGCACATTTTATTTTGAAAAATTTATGCATTAATAACGAATTAGTACGGCTATATACCATTCCATCCACTAGCAAACCTCCAATAAAAGCATTTTTGGATGATTATGCCTTTGTCATCGATGGACTAATCGGCTTGTATGAAACCACATTCAATGAGTATTGGCTCGAGCAAGCTCGAAAACTAACAGATCGCACAATCACTGACTTCTACAACCAAGAAAATGGCTTATTTTTCTACGTTTCCAAATTTGCCGAGCAGTTAATTGCCGGCAAACAAGAAATCATGGACAATGTCATACCCTCGTCTAACTCCATGATGGCACATAACTTATTCAAACTGGGTCGCTTCTTTGATCGCCAAGATTATATCAATATTGCTTCACAACAACTACGCAATGTGGTTCCATTGATCAAGCAATATGGTTCAGCTTATTCAAATTGGGCTTCTTTACTTTTAAATGAATTATTTGGAACATTTGAAATAGCCATTACTGGTCCCCAAGCGGAAACTAAACGTTACCAATTAGAAAGGCACTTCATCCCAAACAAAATTCTTTTGGGCGGAGCTTCAGGAAGCTTACCTTTGCTCCAAGGTAAAATGGAAGGTCAAGCAACAAAAATATTTGTCTGTAAAAACAAAGTCTGCCACCTGCCCTGTACTGAAATTAAGGATGCTATTGGCCAGATTTTTTAATCTCTAAAGCACCCCTAGGCAAAACATTCAACGATATCAGTTAATGGATCAGTATCTTAGAGACAAACATTTTCAACAGCAACATGCTGGCCAATGCGACCTGCTCATCGAACTGAGCCTAACGCATCTCTCCTATGCCGTTATCGACCAATTGCATCATAGGCTTCAGATACTTTATTATTCGAATTATTCCTCGAATAATGATCATAAAACCAATATACTGGACCAACTGGATGAACACGTAGAAACACACCAGGAGCTCAAATTCCCATTTAGAAAAACAAAGGTGAGCATACAAAGCACACTATTCACTTTTATTCCGACCGAACTCTTTGATCATGCACTGGTAAAAGACTATGCCAAATTTGTCCATCCCACTATTTCAAAAAATCAGTCTATCCTAATTAATGATATATCATCCGTCGGAATCAAAAATTTGACTGTGTTAGAAGATAATTTGCAAACTGGTTTAATGAATCATTTTGATCAGGCCCTAATATTAAACCAAGCAAGTCCATTCTTAACTGGAGTAAATCATTTAGTGATCGAAAATGAAAAAACTTCTTTAGCCATTAATATTCGGTCAAAAATTGTTGAATTTGCCTTATTCCATTCCGGAAAGCTAAAATTTTATAATTTATTTGATTGCATTCATGCTGACGAACTGAATTACTTTATACTCCATCTAATCAAAGAACTAGACCTGAATCCAACACAAACTCAGGTTCTACTTGCTGGTCATATCAAAAGAAATGATCCCCATTACGAGCGCATTAAAAAGTATTTCTCTAATATTCAGTTTTTGAGTGTCTGGCCCCTGCTCGCTCAATCAGACCTTGCAGAGCAACTTCTGCCACACGAATTTTTCTCACTCATCAGCTTAAATTTATGCGAATAATTGGCGGGCGGCTAAGGGGATTGTATTTGAATCCACCTAAAAATTTACCGGTAAGGCCTACCACCAACCTAGCCAAAGAAGCCCTCTTTAACATCCTAAATAACCGAATTGACTTTGAGCAAATACGTGTCCTTGATCTTTTCAGTGGAACGGGCAGCATTTCGATCGAATTTGCATCAAGAGGTGTTCCAGAAATAATTTCAGTCGACAGTGATTTTGGATGCATTAAATACCTAAAAACAATAGCGGAGCAGCACCACTTGAGTACTATCCATCCAGTTAAGGCAAATGTTTTGAAATTTTTAAACCAAGAAATGAAATCATTTGATTTAATCTTTGTCGATCCGCCATATGATTTGCCTCAATTACCCTTAATTCCATCAAAAATATTTGAGCAAAATTTACTTAAGCCTGAAGGATGTCTCATCTTGGAGCATCCAAGCATGAAAAACCTAGACGATCATCCACATTTTAAAGAACGACGCCAATATGGATCGTCTTCATTCAGTTTTTTTGGCCACTTTTAAATAGTACTTAACTAATGAAAACAGCCCTTTTTCCAGGATCATTTGACCCTATTACAAAAGCTCATGTTGATATATTGAAGCGCTCTATTGACTTGTTTGATAAAGTCGTCGTCGGAATTGGTCTAAATAGCACCAAGCAGGCTTTTTTCGATGTAGAAATTCGAAAAAAAATGCTAGAAGCAGTCTTTGCATCTGATCCCAAAGTAAAGGTTGTGGCTTACGAGGGGTTAACCGTCGAATTTTGCAAAAACATTGGAGCTACTCATATGATTCGTGGTATTCGTACCGTATCTGATTTTGAATATGAAAAGGCCATTGCCCAAATGAATCATGCCTTAATACCCGAAATCGAAAGCATTTTCATCGTAAGCAAGCCTGGATACTCATCCATTAGCTCAACCATTGTTCGCGATATCCTTCGAAACAAGGGCAACGTTGCCCAATTTATTCCAAAAGAAGCTTGGGCGATTATTAGTGCACTACATGGCCAATAACCTCTCGAATCAGGGGATATGTATTTTGGAAAACTAAATCTAACTCAGCTGTCTCAAACCAACGCACCTCTGTGATATCTTCTTCCATCTGCGGAACTAAAACAAACTCACTGGCGGCATACATAGCATACCACGTTGTCTGTTTTACAATTAATTCGGCATGAAATTCGTATACATGATATGTTTCTCCAATTTTATAATCTATTTGTTTCACTTTGATTCCACATTCCTCCTCCACCTCTCGCATTGCGGCTTCTTTCACACCCTCTCCTATTTCTACCTTCCCTTTAGGGAGGTCCCATTTCCCCCTTCTAAAAATAAATAGATATTCCCCTTTTTCATTTTTCACCAAGCCCCCAGCAGCTTTAATTATTTTTATCGATGAGGTTAATGTATTGAATACACGATCTACATCTTTCGTTAAAATTAAATAGCTAGATACGCTATCTTTGGGTATAAGGTGCTTACAGAAATGGACAAAATCCAAACCCTCCAACTCAACCTGCCGATACGCTTTAGTAGAAGCAGCAGGAACTGATTCCGAAATAATTAGAACAGCTTGATTGATATAAATTCTATACATTTGCACCTATGTTTAATAAAATAGAAACTGAACAAAAAATAGCCCAATTTTTGCTGCAAGTTAAAGCAATTAAATTACAACCAGATCAGCCATTTACCTGGGCATCTGGATGGAAATCCCCTATTTATTGTGATAATCGCATTACACTTTCACATCCATCTATTCGTACCTATATCCGCCAGCGGCTCACTACATTGGTCCAAGAAGAATATGGCTCCGTATCATTAATTGCAGGTGTAGCCACAGCCGGTATTCCTCAAGGTGTACTTGTAGCACAGGAACTAGGACTACCTTTTGTCTATGTAAGATCGACACCTAAAGATCACGGCACCCAAAGTTTAGTTGAAGGTGAATTTTTTGAAGGTCAGCGTGTAGTGGTTATAGAAGATTTGATTTCAACAGGAAAAAGTAGCATTCAAGCTGTTGAGGCATTACGTAATTCAGGTTGTGAAGTGGCTGGCTTAGTAGCAATCTTCAGTTATGGGCTAGATATTGCTATTGAAAATTTTAAAAATGCCAAATGTCGTGTTGCTACCCTTTGCAACTATAATGCCCTAATTGAATACGCCACAGAAAATAGCTTAGTTGGCCCAGAAGATCTCAAGCTGTTATATCAATGGAGAGAGAATCCTGCAGAGTGGGGAAGCTTGGTCCTAAATAAATATTGATACAATGACCATTATCGAAAGCAAAGCAACTATTAATAAGCCAGTGAGTGAAGTTTATTCCTTTCTTATGGACCTAGATCACCACCAAAAATTGATGCCAGATAATATTTATAATTGGTCGTCAACCAAAGATGAAGCCCGCTTCACTATTCAAAACATGGCCAAACTTGCATTAAAAGTATCCAATCGCATCGAAAATAAAGAAATCACAATTATTCCATCTGAGAAAGCCCCATTTGATGTCGAATTAAAGTGGTCACTAATGGATAATGGTGACGGAACAACAGAAGCCAAACACATCATCTCTGCTGATCTCAACATGATGATGAAAATGCTTGCCAGTGGACCACTCCAAAAATTAGCTGATCACCAAACTATTCAGCTGAAAAATCTTTTATCCCAACCAAATGGTAATAGATAAATCATACAAATAATATCTGAACCATGATCCATGTGATTAACCTGGTTTTTTAGTATTCGAATTTATCTTAATAGTCAGACTATATATATCTAATCATTGCATCATCACATACTGAATCAGATTTGCTCCCATTTTGAGTGCCTTTTGACGAGTCTCTTCGGTATCACCTGTATAAGTGCCAAAATCCTCCCAGCCATTTCCTAAATCGCACTCATAAGTGTAATAACAAACAATCCGACCCTTATAAATAAGTGCAAAGCCCTGAGCTGGCTTGCCATCATGCTCATGGATTTTTGGCAATCCATTAAGAAATTTAAACTTCTGATTATAGATCGGGTGGTTAGCTGGGAGCTCAATAAAATTGAGCTCAGGAAAAACCTTCTTCATCTGTGGCCGAATAAATTTATCTAATCCATAATTATCATCGATATGCAAAAAACCACCGGCCAGTAGATATTTACGCAAGTTCTGACTCTCCTGATCCGTAAAAGTAACATTCCCATGTCCCGTCATATACACAAATGGATAATGAAACAAATCCGCACTACCTACCTCAACAATTGCCTCCTCATCGAAATTGGTTCCAATATTTTTGTTACAAAAAGCAATAAGATTAGATAAAGCTGTTCTGTTGGCATACCAATCACCACCACCATTATACTTAAGTTTAGCCATCTTATACGTAGGTGGTTTAAATGCCACCATCGATACCCCACCCAACAATAATAGTGTAAAGCATATTCCTTTCATCGATTCAAAAAATTAATTTCAAAACAGGCCTCCAGTGCTGCTGTTTCTGTTCTCAGCCTCGAAGCACCTAAAGTTATAGGAATAAAACCACGATCAACAGCAAACATGATTTCCTTCGCCTCAAAATCACCTTCAGGACCAATCAATATCACGTAGTCAGCGCCTAATTGTACATAATCTTTTAATTCTTTTTTATCCCCATCCGCACAATGCGCAATAAACTTTTGAGATACTCTCCCTACTCGCTCAATAAACTGATCAAAATCAACCATCTCATTCACCTTAGGATGATATGCTTTTAACGATTGCTTGACAGCTGAAGTAACCACTTTGATCAGTCGATCTATTTTGACCTCTTTACGCTCCGAATGATCACACAAAATAAAGCTAATCTCATCGATACCTATTTCAGTAGCCTTCTCAAGAAACCACTCTATTCTTTCGATATGCTTAGTTGGAGCAAGACCAATATGCAAATAGTGATTCCGTTTACCATATGCTAGCTGGGTAGCCACCACTTTAATCATGGTCTTTTTAGGATGCGGATCAATAATCTCAGCTTGATAAAAGCCCCCTCTTCCATCCACTAAAACGATCCGATCGCCTCGCTGCAAACGAAGCACGCGAACACAATGTCTACTTTCTGCTTCAGTAAGTGTATAATTGGTGTTGCTAATATCAGGCGTGTAAAATAGATGCATGGCTTTCCCCCCACCAAGCTTTAATGCAAATTGACAGCATCATCTTCACTAATGAGCAGTTCCAGCTTAACTGACTCTATGTTTTGTTCTGTTTTCTTAAGAATAGTGAAGATATAACCATAAATCTCTTGCTGTTCTCCAACTTCTGGAATTTTCCCGAACTGCTCCCCAAGCAAACCCGCTAGCGTATCATAATCACCATCCTCTGGCAAGTCATGTGGTAAATATTCATTTACATCATAAATACTTGCTAGCGCATTGACGATGAATTCTGAATCTGACACTTTCTCCACGATTGGCTTCTCCTCATCATATTCATCCTGAATTTCACCAACCAACTCTTCCACAATATCTTCTAAAGTAACCATTCCAGCCGTTCCCCCAAACTCATCGAGCACAATAGCTATTTGAATACGTTTCAATTGAAGTTCACTAAGCAAATCGTTGATTTTTTTTGTTTCAGGAACAAAAAACGGTTTGCGAATAATCTCTTTTAATACCCATGGCTTATGTTCCACCAGCAAGGGCAAAACATCTTTGGCATGCACAATACCCACAATCTTATCAATCGTTTCCTGATAAACAGGTACACGAGAATACCCTTCTTTGATCAGAATACCTAATAGTTGATCTTGAGTGGTATTCAGCTCAACACCGGATATTTGAGTACGAGGCACCATGATATTTTTAACCACACGTTCATTAAAATCGAACACATTTTTGATTAGCTCGTGTTCCGTCGTATCTAAAGCACCACTCTCCTTGCCTTGATCCAACAAGTATTGCAGCTCTTCAGAACTATGATGAGACTCCTTACCTACCCCCGTTCGAAACCCAAAAATGCGCAATAGTATAGTAGCAAAACCATTTAATAACATAATAAATGGGCGAAAAATCAGGTAGAAAAAATGTAAGGGAAATGCAATCTTCATGGTCGTATTCACCGGATGCATAATAGCAACTGTTTTTGGAGCTAACTCACCAAAAACAATATGTAAAACTGTGATTGTTGTAAAGGCAATGATTGGCGCAAGTGTACTAGAAAGTATTCGTATCGCATCCTGTCCAATGCCAAAATCTGTGAACATAAGTCTCAAAATATCTTCCATCACTTGTTCCCCCACCCAGCCTAATCCCAAAGAAGCTAAAGTAATACCTAACTGAGTAGCAGCTAGGTATCCATCTAAATGTAAAGTAATGTGCTTGGCTATTTTGGCAACCCTGCTTCCAGATTTCACTTTGATCTCAATCTGAGAAGCCCTTACCCGTATGATGGCAAACTCTGCTGCCACAAAGAAGCCATTAAGAAATATAAGGAAAAATGTAACAAATAACTGAATGACCATTCTTTATTATTTATTGACAAATGTCTTTTGATAAAGTTCAAGGCTTTCGGCAATTACTTTGTAGGCATATCTCTTCCCTAAGAGATGCTCGATAGTCACATTTTTTTGTTCAAGGGCTTTATAATCTTGGAAGAAACGCACAATTTCTTTCATAGTATGAGGCGGCAATTCAGACAGATCATCAATATAATTTACTGACATATCATTTTTTGCTACAGCAATAATCTTATCATCTTGCTCGCCATTATCAACCATATGCATCACACCAACTACTTTAGCTTCGATGACAGTCATTGGATAAACATCTACAGAACAAAGTACCAAGATATCCAGAGGATCTTTGTCGTCACAGTACGTTTTGGGGATAAACCCGTAATTAGCTGGATACATCACCGATGAAAAAAGCACCCGATCCAATTTAATTAAACCAGACTCTTTGTCTATTTCATACTTAGCCTTAGATCCTTTGGGAATTTCAATAATTGCATTTACAGTCGATGGGGTGTGATCCCCCGGAGAAACATGGTGCCACGGATGGTCTTTACTCATTATATTATTTATTGGTTCAAACTTCTTCTTCAACTTTACTAATACCAATCGCTCCCTTAATATAAGAAATGAATAATGGCAAGGCAGTAATAACAATAAAACCAACTATAATATACAACAAATAGTCAGTTATTTCTTTTTCAAATTTTATACCAAGAAAAAAGCCAATCAAGGTCAATGAGGTAACCCAAAGGACTGCCCCAAAAATATTATAAAAAGCAAATTTTTTAAACTCAAGTTTAACAATGCCTGCAAAAATCGGCGCGAATGTCCTCACAATAGGAATAAACCTTCCCATAATCAAGGCAAGTGCCCCTTGCTTTCTGTAATAATTTTCTGCAGCTTTCAGATGCTTTTTCTTAAAAAAAAACGTATCAGGACGATCATACAAAACTCGCCCAGCTTTTTTACCAAACCAGTATCCAATAAAATTACCCAAAACTGCCGCAATAATCAAGCCTATAATCAGCAAGTATATCGAAGTGTTTAGACGATTCGTGGCTGTAAACATCCCCGCCAAAAATAAAAGATAATCCCCTGGGAGAAAAAAGCCAAAAAATAAGCCCGTTTCAGCAAATACTACGAATAACAAAACATATAAACCTCCTTCTCGTAGCAAAAGCTCAGGATCAATAAAATGTCGCAGGGTTTCCCAGATGTCGTGCATAAAGAATCTGGGTAAATCTACAATATTTTCGAGGACTTAGATATGGTTTTTAAGGCTTGTACATCTAAATGCCATTTGACAGCCCTTAAAATTCTCCCTACCATAATAAAACTGAACATACACACTCATACATTCAATAATATTTTTAAACTAAAAAGTTTCATATTTAAACAAAAAAAAAGAAATTATGTTTGCACATCTATTTAAAATCATCATAACCAGAAAACAATGAAATCAATCCAAAAACTAAAAATTTCTAATGCCTTAATTAGCGCAAGTATGGCATTGACACTACTTATTGCTGCCTGTAGTAAGAATAATAAAATCGCCCCAATGAACCCAAGTCAGCCCAAAACCTCTGACACAAGGCTCTCAGCTGTATCCGATAAACCAAGTACAGTAAACATTGAAGTTAAAGGTTTAGACAACGAACAACACCTAAACCGCAAATTTCAGTATAGACGTATCGAAACCACTTCCGGTGGGGGTTGGGGAGGTAGAGACCAGGACCGGAGCTGGAAAGAAGATCTGGGAGAGTTAATATATGATCCTAGTCAACAAAAATTCGTACAGACAATCGTCTACCCATTTAATAGATGCATTACAATTACAGGGCCTTTTGTCGAAGGAAATTATATATTCAGAATGGCATATCAGGTACCAGGGGATAATGACCGTTGGTTCTATACAGAACATACTGCACCAGTATACATAAAAGCTAAACAAGTGCCCTCAACATCCGGCCCCTCAGGTCATAGAAAATCAATGAGAGTAGAAGCCGATCTTAATGCTGCTAAGGCATTTCCTGCATATGAAAGAGGAGTTATTGTTCTAAATTTCGTAGAGCTTAACAATATCAACTTAAATGATATCACAAGTGCCATCATCAAAACCAAGGTCTCTAACTCAGAATACCCCGGTGATTATCAAAAAATTGACACTTCAAATTTTATTCACGTTACCTGTGATTATACCAACAATAGATTCATCATCACAGGTCTTGCAACTGGCATACCCTATGATTTAAAAATTAATCTCGACGGGGTGGAAGCTGAAGTTAAGAATATAGCTTCCTCTGGTGTTCGCATTATTCCGACAATAAATTGATATCATCGTAATCTCATGAGTACAGGAAGGCTACCTACTTAGGCAGCCTTCCTATTTTACACAATAGCCAAAATCATCCCCCAAATAAATCCAGAATATAATTGGGATACACCCCAAGAAGAATAGTTGCAAACGTAGCAAACCCAAAAACCAACTTATAACCCCAGGAAAGTGCTATTTCTTCTTGCTCAGCCTCTTTAAAGTACATCGCTACAATCACCCTGAGATAATAAAAAACACCAATTAACGCACTAACAATTGCCAAACCTACTAGTCCAATATGATAAGCTGACATAGCCACAGAAAACAGCATGAACTTGCCAACAAATCCAGCCGTCAATGGAATCCCCGCCAAAGAAAGCATAGATACTGTAAGCGCAAAAGCCATCCATGGATTTTTTTTGGCCAAACCATTAAAGTCATCAAAATTAGATGTTCCTACTCCCCGATTCAATAG
Organism: Pedobacter sp.; assembly: GCA_008015505.1. Lineage (GTDB taxonomy): Bacteria > Bacteroidota > Bacteroidia > Sphingobacteriales > Sphingobacteriaceae > Daejeonella. The sequence continues at coordinate 133,301 of SSFR01000007.1, read as the reverse complement.
AATCAAAGTAGCAAATGCAACCACTGAAGCAATAGAATAAGCTACCAAATACATAAATACTGCGGAAGTTGACGTACTTCCCAAAACTAACGTAGCTAATAGTAAATATCCCGCATGCGAAATACTCGAGTAAGCCAACATTCGCTTGAAGTTAATCTGGTATACGGCTGTTATATTGCCAATGAATATAGTTAAGATAATAATTACAACTATTGCAGGTACCCAAAAATGATTCAGGGGTACTAAACAATATGCAAATAAGCGCAAAAGTGCAGCAAATCCAGCCGTTTTGGCCACTATACTCATAAATGCCGTAATTAATGTAGGCGCTCCTTCATACACATCTGGAGTCCAAAAATGAAAGGGAGCCACACCAATCTTAAAACACAGTCCAACCAGCATTAAAATCACCCCACTATAAAATAAAGAAGATATTTGCCCCGGATTAACAAGGACATAATTTTTGATCACCTCCAAGCTAAATGATCCTGTAGCACCATAAAGACAAGTAATTCCAAATAATAAAAAGCCTGTAGAAAAAGCACCCATCAAAAAATACTTCAATGCAGCCTCATTGGAAGCGTAATCCTTTTTCCGAATACCAACCAAAATGTACAAGCTTACTGACATAATCTCGACACCAATAAACAACATCGACAAATTGTAAAAAGAAACCATCACCAGCACCCCCGCTAAAGCAAACAAAATAATGGCATAATATTCTGCAATATGTTTACTAATACGTTCAAAATAATCCTTGGAAACTAACAGAATAAGGATCGTCGAAGCAATACATAAAGCAGAAAAAGCAACAGCAAAATTGTCAAAAAGCATCATTCCACTATAAATAGGCTGAGCATTCGTATTCCAACCACCCCATGTCATCACCAATGCTATTACTAAGCCTACTAATGTAACTGGTAACAGAAGACGCTGAGCTTTAAACAACCCAAAGTATAAAACAACTATCGCCAAAAGGGATAGAACAATTAGTGCATTCATTATTATTTACTTAATAATATTTTCTGATTAACCTGATCCAACAAATTGTCTACTGCTGCTTCAGAAATATGTAGAATAGGTTGTGGATAAACTCCCATGACAATAATCAAGGCACAAAGAATAAACAACACAAGCCCCTCTGTCACATCAATATCTGTAAATGCAGCGGTATACGTATTAACCTCTCCTAACATCACTTGCTGATACATCCGAAACATATAAACTGCCCCTAATATAATTGTCAACCCTGCAATGGCAGCATACCATATATTCCACTCGTAAATACCCATCAGGAGCAAAAACTCACCTATAAATCCATTGGTCAACGGTAAAGCAACAGTTCCTAAAATAATGATCAAAAACGCAATGGCTAACTTGGGAGCCACTGTCGCAATACCTCCCAATTCATTCAATTGATAGGTACTCATCCTTCTCATGATGATATCCAACACAAAGAAAAGCCCAACCACATTAATCCCATGATTGAATAACTGAATGATTGCTCCTTGTACGCCTTGCACATTCCAAGCAAAAATACCCGCCGAAATCAACCCAACATGCGCAATCGAGGAATAAGCAATCAGACGTTTTACATTTTTTTGCGTAAACGCAATAATAGAAGCATAAATCACACCAATAATAGATAAGGTAAGAGCCACCTGCCCCCAAGGTACGAAACCCATCGGCACCACGGGAATCAACCAGCGAATTACACCATAAATCCCCATCTTCAACATAATCCCCGAAAGCAACATCGTACCTACTGTTGGTGCCTCAGTATATGTATCAGGTTGCCAAGTATGAAATGGGAATACTGGCATTTTAATGGCAAATGCTATAAAAAATGCCCAAAACAGCCAGCACTGAGTGGACTTATCTAAACTTAGTTTATAAAATTCCGCGATATCGTAACTGGAGTTGGGCGTCTGTAAATGCAAATAGATGATCGCAAGTAACATCAACAAACTACCTGCAATCGTATAAATGAAAAATTTTAAATTTACCTGAATGCGATTTTCACCCCCCCATATTGCACAGATAAAATAAATGGGAATCAAGGCCGCTTCCCAGCCCACATAAAATAAAAACCCATCCAGCGCAGTAAAAACGACCAATAAAGCCGTCTGCATAAAAAGAATTAAGGCATGAAGCACATGCGCATTTTTATGCTGCTGTTTAAAATTAGCCAGAATTATAATTGGGATCAAAGTATTGGTCAACAACACTAGAATCATACTAATCCCATCAATCCCTAATTTGAAATGAATACCAAAACGTGAAATCCAAACCTGATCAACTAAAAATTGAATAGATGCATTGGGGATAAAATTGGTTATCAAGTCAAGTGTAAAAGCCAAAGAAACAAGTGATATTACTAAGGCTGTATTTCGTACTATTTTGTCTTGTTTGATAAAAAGACAAATTGAAGCCCCCAAGAGAGGTAATAATAGTAAGCGTGCTAATTCCATTTTTTAGTATCGAGTACTGGGTACTTGGTGTTGAATATTAAAATGTATTTCAATTAAATCAAGGCTTTAATATCAGACCTGACAGCAGATTTTAGTTAGTCACCACCATCCCATAGATCAACAAAGCAACTATTCCCAAAATCATCATGAAAATATAAAAACCGACATTTCCCGTCTGTAATAAACGAAAACCCCTACTGGCCTCTACAACTACTTTCCCCACATTATTAACTATACCGTCAATTCCCAATTTATCAATCGTGCCGTAAAAGAAATTTGATAATGCATCAAGCGGACGAGTGATAATCAAGGCATAAATTTCATCTACATAATACTTCTTGTACATAATATTTGTCAGTAATTCACGCTTCTGATCATCTGCAAGGGGAATGTGTGCACGTTTGATATACTTCACATAAGCGAACAATAAAGCCAACACAACTCCTCCCACAGAAACTACCATCAAAATATATTCAGTACGATGATCCAATTCAAATGTGGGTGTTTTAGCCGCGGATAACTCAAATACAGGTGCTAAAAAATGAGCTAACCAATGATGACCACCAAACACCTCTGGCAAACCGATAAATCCTCCAAAGATTGATAATATGGCTAACAGCATTAAGGGGATAGTCATCGATGGTGGAGATTCATGTAAATGATGCTCCTGAGCAGACGTTCCTCTAAAATTCCCGTAAAAAGTAAGGAAGAGCATACGAAACATATAGAATGCCGTAAAAATCGCCCCCACAACACCAATGCCCCACAGCACAGGAGAATTCGCATAAACATACGCTAGTATTTCGTCTTTAGAAAAGAAGCCTGCAAAAGGTGGTAAGCCGGAAATGGCTAACGTACCAATCAACATCGTTAAAAAAGTAATGGGTAATTTATTTCTCAGCCCACCCATATTACGTAAATCCTGCTCATTACTCATAGCATGAATCACCGATCCCGCTCCAAGAAATAACAACGCCTTAAAGAAAGCATGTGTCATTACATGAAAAAATGCACCCGCATAAGCGCCAACACCTAAGCCTAGAAACATGTATCCCAGTTGCGATACAGTAGAATAAGCCAATACTTTTTTAATATCTGTTTGGGTTAATGCAATAGTAGCTGCTACTATCGCCGTTGCCAAACCTACGATTGCAACCACCCCCATAGTCCAGGGCGACAAAGTAAATAACACATTCGAGCGCGCAATCATATAAATTCCAGCTGTAACCATGGTAGCCGAGTGAATCAATGCCGAAACCGGAGTTGGTCCAGCCATAGCATCAGGCAACCAGGTAAACAAAGGAATCTGCGCCGACTTGCCTGTTGCACCCACAAATAGTAAAATCGTTATCAAAGCAAGGGTAGCATTTCCCGGATTCATCTGAGCAGCTAAAGGAAATATTTTAGCAAACTCCACACTACCAAAAGTGACAAAGAGTAGAAATATGGCAATCAGAAAACCCAAATCACCAATCCTATTCATCACAAATGCTTTCTTAGCTGCACTTGCATAAGCTGGATTCGTAAACCAAAAACCAATCAATAAGTACGAACATAAACCAACACCCTCCCAACCAATAAACAACACCACATAATTAGCGCCAAGCACCAACAAGAGCATGAAGAAAATAAATAGGTTGAGATAAGAAAAAAACTTCGCGAATCCTGCATCAGCCTGCATATAACCAATGGAATAAACGTGGATCAAGAAGCCTATTCCAGTCACAACCAATAACATCAACGAACTCAATGGATCAAGAAGGAATGAAAAAGGTACCATTAAATACCCTACCTGTATCCAGTTAAATAGCGACACAGTAAATGATTTGACATCTGCCCCATTTAACTCCACGAAAATGCCAAGACTACATCCGAATGATAATAAAATCATCAGGCTTCCTATAAATCCTACTACATTTTTAGACAAAAAATTACGGCCAAAACCATTAATAAGAAAACCTATAAAAGGAAATAAAGGAACTAACCAAACTAAATTTATCATTGTATTTCACCACTTTAACTTATTTAACACATTGATATCTATCGAATGTGTATTTCGATAAATCATCACAATAATGGCTAATCCTACAGCTACTTCTGCAGCAGCCAAGGCCATAATAAAAAATACAAAAACTTGTCCCGAAGCATTATTATGATACACCGAAAAAGCTGCTAATAACAGATTTACTGCATTCAGCATCAACTCAACGGACATGAAAATGATGATCGCATTTCTACGGATAAGCACACCAATAACACCAATGCAAAAAATGATCGTGCTGAGTAAAATGTAATGATTCAAGGGCACCCCCTGTATGGCTTGAGTAATAGGGTTCATGACGCGTCTTTGGGTTCTCTTTTAGCTAACAATACAGCTCCTACCATAGCCGATAACAACAAAATAGATGATATCTCAAACGGCAAAAGAAATTCACTAAATAATACCTTACCTAGATTTTTCACTAAACCCAAATTTTGTGCCTGTAGCACTATAGGATTCGATAATTGCAAGGATTTAGTCGATCCAATTAATGTCACCAACAAACACATGCCAGCAATCACACCAATGGTTTTAAGCAAATTAGATTTGAGAGGCTCTGATTCTTTATTTAGGTTAAGCAGCATCAACACAAAGAGGAATAAAACCAGAATAGCCCCCATATAAACAATAAAGTTGACAATAGCCAAAAACTGCGCATTCAACAGAATATACTGCATCGTGAAGGTAAAAAAAGTGATGATCAGATATAAAATACTGTGTACTGGATTTTTAGCAAAAATGACCAGCAATGAAAAAAATATCGACAAAAAAGCAATGAAATAGAATAAAGAAATACTCATTTAAAAATAATTTGATTCAAACACTTCATTTGTTATCCGAAATATGATTATTCATTACACTTTAAAAAGTTGCTCAACCAATTTGTCTTTACCATAAATAAAGTTTTGTCTCAGATAGTTTGACTCAACGATATTTCCATCCAAATAAATTGCTTCCTTAGGACAAGCTTCTTCACACAAACCACAAAAGATGCAACGCAACATATTAATCTCATATACAGCTGCATACTTTTCTTCACGATATAAATGTTCCTCACCCTTTTTACGTTCTGCAGCCGTCATGGTAATGGCTTCTGCCGGACATGCTAAAGCACATAATCCACAAGCTGTACAACGCTCACGACCCTGCTCATCACGCTTGAGTGAATGCAGCCCCCTCCAGTTCTCCGAAAATTCACGCTTCACTTCAGGGTAAAAAACAGTCTCCTTTTTCTTGAACATGTGCATAAAGGTAATGGCCATCCCACGAAAAATAGCCGGGAGATACAAGCGCTCCCAGAAACTCATTGGCTTCTGTTCCAGTACTTTCTTTTTATTGGTTAGTGATTTCATTTGAGTTTTCTTCTAATACAAGAAGACTGTTTTAATATTAAAGTTTATCAACCACAGTAATCCAAATTCCCGTGATCACAATGTTGGCTATCGCTAATGGAATTAATACCTTCCATCCCAAGTTCATCAGCTGATCATAACGAAAACGCGGAACGGTCCAACGCACCCACATGAAAAAAAAGATAAATACAAATATTTTCAGCAATAAAACCATCATTCCCACCAATGGTCCCCACAAAGGACCAAGTAGACTATTCACCCAATCCATACCCGGATAATTATAACCCCCGAAATATAAGGTAGCCATCACCGCTGAAGAAATAAACATATTAATGTATTCGGCAAAAAGGTAAAAACCCAACTTCATGGACGAATACTCGGTATGATACCCCCCTACCAGTTCCGTTTCACATTCAGGAAGATCAAAAGGCGTTCGGTTCGTTTCAGCAAATGAACAAACCAAAAACACCAAGAAACCCAACGGCTGATACAACACATTCCAATGCCAACCATGTTGTTGTGCGGTGATTTCTTTCAAACTCAAGGTATTGGTTAACAAAAGCAAAGCAATGATCGATAAGCCCATCGGGATCTCATAGCTGATATTCTGAGAAGCAGCCCGAATGGCACCCATCAACGAAAATTTATTATTTGATGCCCAACCGCCAATCATCACCCCATACACCCCCAAAGAAACGACCCCGAAAATATAGAGTATTCCTACATTGATATCAGTCACTTGTAAATCAATCATTCTACCTGCTATAACAACAGCCTCTCCCCAGGGAATCACCGCACTTCCAATACAGGCTGTCAGAATCGCTAGGGAAGGACCAGCTACAAACAAAAACTTACTGGCCTGCTCAGGAATGATTTCCTCTTTAAAAAACATTTTTGCTCCATCAGCCAAGGGCTGGAACAACCCACCCGGTCCAGCTCGGTTGGGGCCCACACGGTCCTGTAAAAATGCAGCTATCTTGCGCTCAGCCAAAGTAGAATACATCGCTACTACTAAACTCAAAGCAAAGATCACTGTGATCAGCACAAATTTTTCAATGATGAACGCTAATTCCATTATATCTTTTTTGTTCTTGCAAATTCTTCTTCATTGGCCTTAATTAAGACTTTATTCTTTTGAATCACTGGCAACGGTATCAAGGTATCATAATGATTAGAAGAAATGACCGATGTTCTTTCGATAGGTGTTGGGTTCTCTATCACCCAGTCAGCTGTTTTTTTCTTCTCAAAGCGACAGGTATTGCAGATAAAATCTTCTACCTCACCGTAATGATTTTTACGCCCCGTCACACGAATCACGTCTTCTCCCTTATACCACAGTGTCACCTTACCTTTACAGGTTGGACAATTGCGATGTGCATCAACAGGCTTGGTAAACCAAACCCGATTTGTAAAGCGAAATGTTTTGTCTGTCAAGGCACCCACTGGACAAACATCAATCACATTTCCCGAAAAATCATTCGTAATAGCCTTTTCGATATAGGTGGATATTTCAGAAGTATCTCCTCGACCTAAAATACCATGCACCCGATTATTGGTAATCTGATCAGCCGTAAACACACAACGATAGCACAAAATACAGCGCGTCATATGGAGCTGTATTTTATCTCCAATATCTATTTTATCAAATGTTCTACGTTCAAATTCGTATCGTGTACCCGAAGCCCCATGTGCATAACCTAAATTCTGCAAATCACACTCCCCTGCCTGATCACAAATCGGACAATCTAGTGGATGATTAATCAACAGCATCTCTACCACACCCTTACGCGCTTCGATCACTTCGGGTGAAGTTAAGTTTTGTACTTCCATACCATCCATCACAGTAGTTCGACAGGATGCCACTAATTTGGGCATTGGCCGCGGATCTTTTTCGGATCCCTTACTCACCTTAACTAAGCACGTACGACATTTACCTCCACTACCCTCGAGCTTGGAATAATAACACATAGCAGGCGGCACCAAGTCTCCACCAATCTGACGTGCAGCATTTAGGATAGTCGTTCCTGGATCTACTTCAACAGATATTCCGTCTATGGTTAATTTCACTTGATCTGACATGGTACTTTAACTATTCTGACTGATTTGGACAATTATTACGCTATCCGTCACAAATCACTAAAAAAATCTCTTCTCCTAAATAAATTACACTATTTTATGTCCAATATGAAAACGGTGCAGTCTTAACTCTCCTTTGCCTGTACAAATATATTTTATGATTTTACCATCGTCGTCCACCTCGAGATTGTCAGCATGAAGACCTGCTACTGGCCGATTATCTAGAGTCACATTTATGATACTAAACATACACCTACCATCATTGTTAAGAAACATATCAACTGGGTGCGAACCAACTTCTGGTTTGACTCCCACAACAACTTGCTTTTTATTCGCCAAACAAATAGTCACTTGCTCAGCATTGAGAGGAATTCTCAACACTTTGAATGCAAGATTTTTTAGACGTCCATCCATGAGTGTCCTATAGGCCGTCTCAGGGGCATAAAAAATGTTCCTATTCTCATCATTAAATGACTCATTAGTAGCCTTCTTCTCACGAATGACATTATTTTCAGAGATAGTATACTTGCTACCCTTCTCTGTTTCAAACTCACATGGATAATTTTTCCCTAGCATTTGACCTTAATACCAAACAACCATTCATTGTCCGTTTACATAATTTCGCTCCATCGCCTCATTCGCATGCGTCACATGCCATTCAAATTCATCCCGGAAGTGACGAATAGCACTCGCCACAGGCCATGCTGCTGCATCACCTAGTGGACAAATGGTATTCCCTTCTATCTTTCTGGCCACATCCACTAGCAAATCAATATCACTCATCTTACCATGTCCATGCTCCAAGCGATGGAGTACTTTTTCCATCCAACCCGTGCCTTCCCGACAAGGTGAACATTGTCCGCAACTCTCATGATGATAGAAGCGCGTATAATTCCAAGTATTGCGAACAATACAAGCATCCTCATCAAAAGCAATAAAACCACCTGAACCTAACATCGTCCCCGTTTGAAAACCACCATCCGATAACGACTCATAGCTCATCAAGCGGGGATTGCCAGTGGCTGTTTTCAAAATCAAATTAGCAGGCAGAATAGGCACAGATGAACCTCCAGCAACCACTGCTTTTAGCTTTTTTCCATTCGCTATCCCTCCACAATACTCCTCTGAATAAATAAACTCTTCAACGGGCAAACCTAATTCAATTTCATACACACCTGGTTTAACTAAGTTTCCAGAAGCCGAAATTAGTTTAGTTCCTGTACTCTTCCCATTACCTCGTTTAGCATACTCATCCCCACCATCGTTGATAATAGGAACCACTGCAGCAATCGATTCCACATTATTCACTACTGTTGGGCATCCCCATAAACCCGCAATCGCCGGGAAAGGGGGCTTAATACGTGGATTACCTCTTTTACCCTCCAAAGACTCCAATAAAGCCGTTTCTTCACCACAGATATAGGCTCCACCTCCCGGCTGCACAAAAAGGTCCAGATCATAACCCGATCCTAAAATATTTTTTCCTAAAAAACCGGCACTTTTTGCTTCCGCGATTGCCTTCTCTAATATTCGAATCTGCGGCATCATCTCCCCTCGAACATAGATATAAGAGGTATTAGCGCCCAAAGCAAAACTCGAAACAATCATTCCCTCAATCAACAAATGAGGAAGACGGGTCATCAAATAACGATCCTTAAAAGTACCTGGCTCAGATTCATCAGCGTTACAGACCAGATATCTTGGTTTACCTTCTGGCTTAGCTAAAAAGCTCCATTTCATCCCAGTAGGGAAGCCTGCTCCACCACGACCACGCAAACCTGATTTCTTCACCTCTTCTAGCACCTCATCCGGAGACATAGCTTTGAACGCTTTTTCAACTGCACGATAACCTCCTTTTCCACGATAAACATCAAACGTGTGAATATCGGGCACATGATCATGTTCTAAGAGTAATTTTTGAGCCATAAGAGGCTATATTATTTATTTTTTAATTCTTTAATTAATTCATCAACCTTTTCTTCGGTCAAATGCTCGTAATAGGTATACTCAGGACCAATCTGTAAAACAGGTGCCGTCCCACAAGCCGCCAAACACTCTACTCCTCTCCAACTAAACAAACCATCTGAAGTCACTTCTCCTTCCTTTACACCTAGCGATTTTTCTAAATGATCCATAATTTTTTCCGCACCCACCAAGCAACATGGCCCAGTTCGACAAACCTCAAACACATATTTCCCCCGAGGCTCTAAAAAAAACATGGTATAAAATGTGGCTACCTCATACACCTCAATGGGCTTGATATCTAAATATTCAGCCACTTGGTCCATCACCCCAGAACTCAACCACCCATATTCCGCTTGTACCAAATGCAAAATAGGTAATAAACCCGCCTTTTGTTTTCCTGTGGGATAACGGCCATTTAAAACTGCATTGAACTTAGCGATCAATTCCGAAGAAAATTTGGCCTCCTTGGTTTCTGTAAGCTTAAGCATCTAATTCGCCTGCAATAACATTTAAACTACTCATATTCAAAATAGCATCCGAAAGCAACATTCCCTTGCTCATCGGCGCATACATCTGATAATTGATAAAACTCGGTCTACGGAAATGCAAACGATACGGCGACCGTCCACCGTCACTCACCAGGTAAAAACCGAGCTCACCATTTCCCCCTTCAACCGCATGATATACTTCCTTTTTAGGCGTATCAATCTCTCCCATCACAATTTTAAAATGATAGATCAAAGCCTCCATATTGTTATAAACTTCTTCCTTCGGTGGGAGATAAAACTCAGGAACATCTGCATGAAAAATACCTTTAGGCTCTTTCTCTATCTTTTTCAAAGCCTGTTCGATAATGCGCAAACTTTGCCACATTTCCTCGTTGCGAACAATAAAACGATCGTATATATCGCCTGTTGTTCCTACTGGAATATCGAAATCAAAGTCTTCGTACGAGCAATAAGGCTCATTCAAACGAACATCGTAATCCACACCTGTAGCCCTTAATATAGGTCCTGACCAACTATAATTAAGCGCTGTTTCAGGATCAACGGCTGCTACCCCCGAAGTACGATCAATAAATATGCGATTGCGATTGAACAACGCCTCGAACTCTTTTAAGATGGGAGGAAATTTTTTCAAAAACCTGCGAATCTTGGCAAAAGCGATGTCATTAAAATCGCGCTCAAATCCACCGATTCGACCAATATTAGTTGTCAAACGAGCACCACATATTTCTTCATAAATCTCATAAATATGCTCTCGCTCTTCCATCAAATACAAAAAGCCAGAAAAGGCCCCAGTATCCACACCCAATATCCCATTGCAAATCAAATGATCAGAAATCCGAGCAAGCTCCATGATGATGACACGCATGTAGTCCACACGCTTGGGGATCTTGATATCGAGTAACTTCTCCACCGTGGTATGCCAACCCATATTATTAATCGGAGAGGAACAATAGTTCAAGCGATCTGTTAAAGGTGTGATCTGATAATATGGGCGGTGCTCCGCTATCTTTTCAAATGCACGATGAATATAACCAATCGTTGAAACACCACTGACAATACGCTCGCCATCCATTTCCAACACATTCTGGAATACACCATGCGTGGCCGGATGCGTAGGACCCAGGTTTAACGTGGTCGTCTCATTTTGAGGATCATTATCCGTATAAACAGGATGATTGTGATTCATTTATCTTCCGAAGAAATAATCTTTTTTATCAACACGATTAGGATCTTCTAACGGGTATTCCTTACGCATAGGGAAAACCGTCATTTCGTCCACATTCAATATTCGCTTTAAATTAGGGTGCCCTTCAAAGTTAATCCCAAAGAAATCATAGGTTTCTCGTTCCATCCAGTTAGCACCTTCCCAAAGTTTAGTTGCACTAGGAATCGTAGGGGTGTCATCGCTAAGAAATACTTTTACCCTAACCCGCACATTGTTCGTTAAACTATGAATATGATACACTACACCAATAGGCAATGCTTGTTCTGGATAGTGAATACCTGTTAGATCTGTCAAAAAATTAAATTGTAGTTCTTTATCGTCTTTGAGATAGGTCAATACGTCGATAATATTTTCCTTACTTGTTTCAAAGCTCAATAATCCAGGCGGCTCTGTAGGAATCGTAATTTGATCCCCAAAGCGAGCTGTTATTTTTTGCAGTACAACTTGATTGCTCAGTTTACTCATAGTATTCCATATTTACTCAGCAACTCTTTGTATTCTGGTGAATTCCGACGACGAAGCGACTCGTTTCGAACCAAGTCCTGTATTTTCATCAACCCATCAATCATGCCCTCTGGTCTAGGTGGACAGCCAGGCACGTACACATCTACAGGAATGATTTCATCAATTCCCTGTAAAACAGAATAAGAATCAAATATTCCCCCACTCGAAGCACAAGCGCCAACCGCCATTACCCAACGCGGTTCGGCCATTTGAATATACACCTGACGAAGTACAGGGCCCATTTTTTTAGCGATCGTTCCCATCACCATCAACAAATCTGCCTGACGGGGCGAAAAACTAGGCCGCTCCGAACCAAAACGAGCAAAATCATAATGCGCACCCATCGTAGCCATAAACTCAATCCCACAACAAGAAGTGGCAAAAGGAAGTGGCCACAATGAATTGGCACGAGCCATACCCACCGCTTTATCCAAAGCAGTGGCGAAAAACCCAGCACCTTCTACGCCTGGGGGAGCATCTACTAGTTTTACATCACCCATGGTTTCCAAACTAAAAAGCCCATTCCAAAACACGTTTCGAATGAGCTCTCAAAATTACATATTGTTAATGTTTTCCTAATAAATAAGCACTATTTAGAAATATTCTAAATATTAATCCCAATCTAGAGCCCCTTTTTTTAGAATATATATAAAGCCCAAAAGAAGCGTACCCATAAAAATGAACATTTCAATCAGTCCATTTACACCAAAATCTCTAAAATTAACCGCCCAGGGATACATAAAAATTACCTCCACATCGAAAAGCACAAACAAAATTGCCACCAAAAAATATTTGATCGAAAATGGTTGACGTGCATTCCCAATTGATTTTATTCCCGACTCAAAGGGAATTAATTTATCCGAAGTATTTCGTCTAGGACCAATCAGGTGCGTAACGGCCATCGTGCCCACCACAAACCCAATAGCCACAACCATCTGAAAAATAATCGGCAAATAATTTACTGCTGTACTTTGTGCTTCCATCATATTTTTTAGCTGGAACAAAGATAAAATAGAATGAGGAGAAATTGAGAATAATGAACCCATCCCTATTGTAATTTCTCAGCATATATAACTAAAATATTTTTTAACTAAGAATTTAATTTATTTTTTATAAATCAATGAAAACAACTATTATATTTGATAACCTTTCTGTCATCTGCATCATTCTGAATGTTGAAACCATAATTCAAATCGGGTGAAAGAACACTTTATTATTAAAATAAAGCCCAACTCGCTGGCCACGCTGCCAGCCAATATTCCCTATTGGGAAAATTTTATTACAGACAAAAGTGTGGTGATTGAAAAATTTGAACCCACTTTAGATAGATTACTAATCCAATCCGGTTTTAAATTTTGGGTAACTAGACAATATAAAGCACATGCCAACGGCTGGAATTATGAAGAAATATTATCCGGCTTTCACCTAACATTCCGAATCATTTTACAAGAAGACGGAACACTGCCCGATAGACTCATCCACCAAATCCGTACGTTACCTTTTGTAACCTATGTTCATCCAATCACAATAGGAACTACTCCTATCCCCAGTACATCTACTACATTTACTTACGCAGATGAAGACGCTGTTGCTAAAATGATTTATCTGCCCTATGCCAAAGCTTGGACCAAAGGCACCAAGCAAATCAAGGTAGCCGTACTAGACACAGGCATTGATATCAAACACCCTGAATTTAAAGATCAGGTCATCCAACATAAAGATTTTGTCAACCTACAAGGTTTAGATACCACTTCCTTTATAGGCGAAGTAACTGGCCTACACGATGATTCAGATGAAGATAAAGTAGGACATGGTACACATGTAACAGGTATTATTGCCGCAAAAGGCTTAAATATGAGCGAAGGCATTGCCCCAGGGTGCAGTATACTCTCATGCAGAGTACTCGCACCCATGAGAACTGGCAATCACATCGTTGGGGCAGGCATCGTGGATAACATCAACAACGGAATTAAATGGGCCGTAGATCATGGTGCCGACGTCATTAATATGAGTCTAGGCATCAAACACACTGGCGGCGGTTTGCCACACGAAGATGTCGTTAACTATGCCATCAATAAAAATGTGACCATTGTAGCTGCCAGTGGAAATGACGGTACCCAAGAAATGTATTATCCAGCTGCTTTAAATGGAGTCATTGCTGTTGGCGCTGTTGATTTAACTGGACAAGTAACTAGTTTCACTTCCTATGGGGCCCCCATTACACTAGTTGCACCTGGCTATCATATCTATAGCTCGTTTCCAGACAGCAAATACGCTTATCTATCTGGGACATCACAGGCTTCGCCATTTGTAAGTGGCTCCATTGGACTAATGAAATCATTAGCTAACGAAAAAGGCATCAAACTATCAAATCGGCAAATCAATTACATCCTGAGAAATACATCCGACCGACTCACCGATAAAGTACGGGATATCAGATCAGGTTTTGGCTTACTCAATCTGGCTGATTCATTCAAATTATTAAACAACATGTTATCTTAAAAACCGAAATCCAATGGCAACAAACATTGTTCTTCCTTCAACAGGCGGAGTTAAGATTCGCAGGGCAAACGTAACTACCAATGGTGTCGATGCAGCAGTAGATTCCAATGTCAAAAGTCAACTTGTCGCATTAAACACACTCTTAGCAAAGCCCGTCTTTCTAGCCAAACAACAGAGCCCTGACAATGTCAAAACAAAAACCGGCATAGATGGCATGCTCCCAGCAGACCTATTAATTAAACAATTAAGTCCCCGCTGCTTTGGAACCAAGCATCAAGACAGCAATCAATGGGAAGGATCAGACAGTTTATTGGAAAATATTTACAATATTTCTTCCTCAAACAACAGCGCTAATCTACAAACCATCGAAGAATATATTGATGCCACTGCTCCATTATCGTTGTTAAAATACAGCTTTAATACCCAGATCAATGAAAATCTATGGACTAACTTTGATAACAATACCAAGACCCTATTAACCTATCCTGCCATTGTTGACTATCTATTGGCTTACAGCTATGTGATTGCAGGCAATACAGAAATCAATGGACTGATTAATTTTATTTTTGGGAATGCAAATGGGCTACGAAACATTCTCAAATACACACAAATCAGTGCAGCCCGCCAATACATCAATGCCGAAAAAGTAGATGTTCATTATAACTCATCGGATGACCTGATCATCAAGGCTATTTTAAATACCAATCCTGCATTGTCATCCCTTACATTCGGCCCATTAGTTCATAGCAAGCTCGAAGACTATATTACCAATAGCAAAGAGCTGTCCTTAATAGATGGCTCGGCATTATATAATCGAACCACCATTCCTGCTGAACTGATTCAGCCGCTGATTTATGAAATCAAACACTCGATCATTCCAGTAACCAAAGCAAACTACGACAGTTTAGCACCCATTTTTCTTAATGACATTAAGAACAATCCATCGCTGATGGAAGTGTCGAGTAATGGCAATGGGTCCACTAGTGATAGCCAACCTGCTTCTGATTTTGATGTCGACTTTTTAGATGAACAAGCCTCAACAGTAACCATTGCCATTAATAATATCCGTTGCGCTGCACAAATGTTTTATTCAATGACACTGGGCGACGAGCTAAATATTTTTGACGTAATGAATTACTTCACGCATAAATTCATGATCCGAGGAACGATTCAAATTTCGGACAAAACGCTGCGCGAAGACCTTCAGTTATATGTATTCTCGAACAAGTTCACCAATATCCTCAACGGAAAAATTGTTGATCGTACACGACCAACAGAACGATACATGTTTTATAAGCAGGTATTTAATTATGGATCTGGCCAAATTACCGAAGATGTGATCGTCAATAAAGAGTTTAATAAACTCTTCAAGATCCTCATCATGGAAGGAGCTAAATACATTCAACGTGCCCAAGAAAGCCCAAATCCTGAAAGCTATGTGTCTAGACAACCCATCATGCAAGCGGTAGAAGACTTGCAATACAATCTTTCTACCCATTGCTCAGGAATGGCTAATGTGATTACCCCCATTATTTACGAAGAATTGAATTTTATTATCAAAAGGGTATTAAACCACCCAGAAATCGTGCAACAATTAGTCCCCGCTGGAGGCACCTGGTGGAAGGTAGTAGAGCTGCTCTATGAAGGCATGAAACAACAGAGACCCAAAACAACCATCCTTTATAATAAAGCTAAACTAGGATTTGAAATATTCGACTCGATAGCCAAATATAATCCAGCTTCGTTTGAAGACGATAAAAATTTCTCAGACTTTATTAGCAATGTGGATGCCTATATTATCACTCAGGCACAACTGCAATCATTTGATGATGACAATGATGATAAACAACCCGAAAATAAAGACAAGACCAGAGATCGAGATAAAGACAGCGATACGGATTCCAATAATAAAACCGATGCCAGAACAGATAACAGTAGCAAAGATGAATGGGCTTTTTAAAGTCTAACCCACGCCCCCCTCTAAAGGGAGGAACGGTATATAATTCAATCTGTCCTTAATTTACGATAAGTGTCTTAAGGCTTATAGCAGTAAAAAGTATTTACCACTAACACGAATAAATATGAATCAAATAAACATCTTGCCTTCTGTCGAGCAAATCAAAAATAATGCACGGGCTAAAGCACGTGAAGTGCTAGCCATGAGTGATGTTTTTAAACAAATGCCCTTTGATTCACAAAAAAGTATTTATCAATCTCTAGTTGATGATTATGCCTCAAAGGAAATGCGTAATCATGGGATTGCCGAAAGTATGGCCACAGACAGTGGCAAGGATATGGGCTACAAAGGTTATGATCCTGCATTCAAAGGCGATACACAATCCTTTAAGGAATTAGTTGACTCAGTTGACTTCCCCAAATTTGTTGCCGACCTACTTAAAGCGGTCTTTGATGCCAACCTCAAGGTGATGAAAACCCAAACCGATAGCTATATCAAGCTGATGAAAGAGGCGACCAAAGATGCTGGCGATTTTATCAAAAAAGTAAAAGACGAAGATGCCTTTGGTCATATGGCTGAGTCAAAAGGAGATAAATACAATATCAGCACCGAAAAAAATGCCGACGGCAGTAGTAAACTAGTCCTCACTAATCCAGATGGGGATAAGCACGACATGGAAGATGCCGAGGTAAAGAAAGACTTGTTTGAAGCCAAGCTAATGATGGCCAAAGAACATCGAGCAGCACTACGCGAAGTACTCCTAATGGGTGTTACCCGATTAGTCGTTGAAAAAGGAGAGATCGATGCTGCGGTGGAGTTTTCAATCAAAGCAACACGTGCCAGTACAGCGCACCATGATGACCAAAACATCAATACGGTTTCCTCGCATATGGAGATGGACGGCGGCATATTGGGAAGCATCTTTGGAGGGCCAAGTGGTTCTATTGATATAACTAATACCAATATCCAAGTAAACACATCAGACAAAAAAGCAACAGACGATTTATCAGCCACCTTAAAAGGACATGTTAATATCAAGTTCAAAACAGACTACTTCAAACTGGACAACTTTGCCAACATGTATGCAGACGGTGGTATAGCAGCCCTAAAACCTGCAACACCAGCAGCTGGCGTACCGGGTATTCCTGCAGCAGCTGGACCTAGCAGATAAAGCTCGAAATTATGGCATTAGCTATTTTACATTGGGGCGCAGCCGATAAAAACCATTACCGATTTAAAATAGACATTGGCACAAACACCTTTTATAAATTTACTATTGGACAAAATACCGATGTAAGGGGTGGTATCCAATGGGTTGCAAATATTACGCGCTCCACCCCTTTTAAAGCAAAAAAGAAAACCTTCTTCATGGGTGATACCTCAGAAGAAATACGATTACCTAAAAATTATTTTAATAGAACTAGCTGTTATATCCAATTAATTAGTGCAAAAGACGAAAAGGGCAAATCTCTAGCTGTATCTGATGTCGTTAAAATCCCTTTTGCATTAAAGGAAATAAACACAACAAATTTTGGGATATCAACAATCGCAAGCATACCAATGAGTCAGTTAACGTTCAATCCAAGTAGAAGCATCAGTAAAAATCAACAGGAATTGGCTACGCAATACTCCTTTGAGGAGCTCATTGGCAATGTAGCCCGAGCTGTCCTGCCTGCGGCTATCAATCTATTGACCCAGCCCAATGGAAATGCTTCAAACCCGAATACCGGCAGCAATACCGTACAAACAACACAACAATCAACCAATATTGCAGGTATACTTTCCAGCTTGTTAAGGGCTTTATTACCATCCCTAACAGGCGTAAGCACCCAACAATCTATATTTCACCAGGACCATCATATCTCGAACCGATTTATGAATGGTCAAAATAATGGCCCTTTGTCTAACGCCATGGTTTTCGGTATTGACGATGCCCTGCTTGCAACACTAGCAGGCCCAATTATACAGCAAGGACTACAACTACTTCCTCAGCTAGTCAACGCTACGCAACAGCATCGGCTACAAGTTCAACAAGCCAATAATCAGCTCATGTCAGGCCTAGCCAGTGAAGTACAGCGCCGATTAATGATGCAACAACTACTACAAAATCAAGCATCCACGGGACAAAATCCTGCGCAAACAATTGATCCGGCAGTTTTAGCTCAATTATTGGCTCAACTACAAAATCAACCCGCAGCTGCACCAGCTCCGGCACCTACTCCAGCTGTAGCTACTGCACATAGCTTATTAAATACCGAAGCATTCACACTTAGCAATAATGTATTACTCACATTCGAAAATTTAGAACCGCAAAAGTATATAGGCCAAGACACACTCATCCTACAAAAAAGCGATCGAATTATTTTCAAAATAAAAATCAACACCCCCACTACCCCTAAAAGCCCATTACCAAAAGCCATCTATACCTTTTCCTTTAAGGATACAACTACTCAAAAAATTTATCTCATCAAAACCTTTAAAAGAAAAGATGTCATTGCCAATACCATTTCCGACTTCGAGTTTTCGAAAAATGAGCTCGCCAGTATTCCGCTACAAAATGCCCTAGACATTTTTGTCGAGATGCGCTGGTTAACGAAAGGGCAAAAAGAATTCAAAGCTGTTGGCTCATGTCATGCCCTATTTGTAGGACAATACTTTTTCCAAGATCAAGGAACAACCGTTTCACAAGAAAAAGAGCTTAGCGATATGAAACTATATCGAAGCTTTTGGAACAAAATATGGCAATCACCCGTCACAGGAAAGAAAAAGTTTAGCTGGGAACTAGAAGTGGATCTAAAATATACCTTCTCCATCGCCCCCGATCATACATCCAATGGATTAACCGACACCAAGTTATCCATCGAACCTAAAGACAAAGAAAGTCTAATTGATACCACAGCTGGAAAGATGAAAGCTGGAATCGAATTAAGTTTATCCGAAATAAATAAACTCATGGATGGATGGGATGGCGAAAAATTATTGGACGAAGAAAAACTAAATGCCCTTAAAAACCTAGATTTCACACGAACGAACGCCTCTGAATTGATACACAATATCAAACTTAAAGGCAAATCCTACGAGCAGGGAACCATTTGGGTAATACCCATTTTTAAACTAACCGAATTGACTTTAGGTAAAATTGAGTCACTCAATGAAAATGGATATGCCAGCCATATCACACCTGTTAAAATTAAATTTCCATTGCCCATAAGTGCCCGGATTTTAGGATTAAAATCAAACAATAATTAACTAACACACCACTACCATGATAAACACTACTTATGACCCACTAGTTCGTTATATGACCGACGATAAGGACACAGACAGCTTGGATTCAAAATCAAGTGAAAATCTCGAAGTGGAATACCATTTTGATGGTTTTGATATTGAAATCAATACTAAAGTAGCGCTAACACCGGTTAACATCAAACCACAATCTAATGGATAGCGCATTCATCAGTTTCGGACAAATCATTGAAAAAGTGCTTGATATCAAAGGTAATATCAACGATGAGGACAATGGCATTCATTTCTACATCGACGAAATTGAGATAGGGACACCGGTTGAACTCGACATCGTTGTGGATGAAAATGGGAAGGTAACCATCGGGGCAATCCCCCCTTTATACCGAGTTGATACCTCTTTTCGTCCATCATACCATAACATCACGCTAAAAGCTAAAACACATCTGGAAGATGGCAACCGAAACCAATAATAGCAATAATACCTATTGGAATCTGGAAGATTTTGTCGACTCACTCGTAGTTGAGCTTGACAAAACACGCGAAACCCTAGCAATCAAGGCAATCAACAAACAACTAACTTATACAGTCAAAGATTTAGCTATCGATCTCAATATCTTCCCCACATTTGATGGAGATAACATCAAATTTATTACTGCCCAACCCGGACAACAAGGCGCATCAAAAGTGAATATACAACTTGGTTCCATCACCGATCAACAGGTTCGAGCAACTACTAAAATGACCAATGTAAAGGGAGATACATCCATTGACCAAATCAACATCGACCAAAAAACTAAAAACAAACTTCGCAAAATAGGGGTCACATCAGTCGATGATCTCAATCAGCTCGAAAGTAAAAAAGTAGACATCGCACGTGTATCCGATGATACCATCGATTTCAAAACCTTAGCCAATCAAATACAAAAATCTAGACGAAACCAAAATCCACCTATGGTACGGTCAGTGAGTTTATCCTTAGATGACAACAATCTGCCTTATCTACATCTCAAAGGACAAAATTTTTCCCTTAATCAAAACTATCCACCTGTGGCTGTATTAAACAATAAACTTGCTGAAGTAGTTCACTCCAGCTCTGATGAACTCAAGATAGCTTTAAATAAAAGTCATATCTCAGGGCAAGAAAATGAATTGATCTTAACCCTAGACCCCTACGCTATCGTAAAAATGAACATTCGCATTTAACCCCTACCACCATGAAAAGGAAGCGGAAATTATTTGACAACTATGACGATTTGCTCAGTGACTATTATGGATTTAATAAAAAAATAAAAATAACCACAGCAACTAATTTTGATGACGGGGGAGTGATTCCACAACCACTACGTGCCTATGGGCAATCCATTGAGGAAGAATATATTGTGCAGGCATCAGCACTGCCAGGTGAGTCAGAAGAAGAATATGTGGTAGAACAGTCTACCCCTAATGAATCAGAAGAAGAAGAATATGTGGTGGGCTATTCCTTTTCTCCTGCAGATAGCTCTTCCAACTATATTACAAAATCGTTCAATACGATAGAGAATAACCACGATGTTATCAATTCTCTGTCCTATTACTCGAGTGATCCCACATTATCCAATCAACCCATCAATTCTAATCCGACAGGCACAGATCAAGAATATCAAACCAGCATATTAGAGCCCTTCGCCTCCAGTAATACACTAAGCGCCCAAGCTCAATCTTTAAATACATACGACGCACCGCCAACATTTCCCCTTGAATCAAACATTAATCAAACGCGAACATCTGCTCCCGATCATCAACCTCTAGCTAACCCTAATACCAGCGAAACACAATCGGCCAAAGAACAAGAGTTAATCAATGACCTACAAGCCATTCTTTCAGGTCAAAAAGTGTACGACTCAGCATCAGGAAAAACAGTGGACAGAAGTGAATTGGGTAAACAACAATCAATCGAACCAAATGCACCCAAAACAAAACAAGCTGATCCATCAGAAAATCCGCATGCTATCTTCGATCGCATCAAGGAAAATATGCAGTATGCCAATGCCTATAACCTGGGAACCATCCCTCTAAACACCAGTGAACTCGAGAAGCGCTTTGATGATCTGGACGCTATCAATCAAACTGAGAAAAAAATAAACCAGGTAAAAAAAACGGTAAGCAAACAGCCCAAATCAAACAAAAAATTAAGTAGTGAGATGGATTTTGATCCTACTGAATTTTTACACGATCTCGAAGATATTCAAAAAAAATCAAACACAAATCAAGTAAATACAGCCCCACCCAATCTATCAACAACATCTAACTCATTAACTGTTGATATTCATAGTACCAATTATCCAGAACGCCCCACTACCATCAGGCCCTATAACACAAGCGAAAGACTACAAATTTATGGACACTTTGACTACGAGCCTGATCCATCGACTTTTAACGGCGATGGCATCCGAGTCCTAGGGGATTGGCGCAACACAAATATCACCAATGTGAGCATCCCCCAATTAAACGGCAAACGATTTGGCAACCAAACTATACAAAATGGCACGATCGCGTTTCACCGATTGGGAGCCGATGCATTAATTAGACTTTGGGCTGCTTGGGAAGCTGCCGGCTTACTCGATCGAATACAAACTTTTGAGGGTGGATATGCCCCCAGATTTATAAGAGGCACACAAAGTCGCTCACCAAGGCCACTAAGTAACCATGCCTGGGGAACTGCTTTCGACATCAATGCTCCCTGGAACACATTTGGTGGTGAGCCTGCCCTGGTCGGACAAAATGGATCTGTACGCGAATTAGTAACCATTGCTGGCAACAATGGTTTTTTCTGGGGAGGACACTTTAATGGACATAAAGATGGGATGCATTTTGAATTGGGAAAAGTTCTATAAGAACTGTCCTAAATCTTAAATTCAGATAAACTTTAGAGGCACTAAAAATGTTGAAATACGCAACACCTCATTAACGGCGAAATCATTAAATACTAAAACCTATGTCAGACAACAGATTCATCCAGATGAATACCTTATTATTAGATTCACCTGATAAAAAGCGTCAAATTACCAAAACACTGTCGGTGGCTGCATCTACTGACGTATCACGAGCTTTGACTAATAACTGGCAAGTTTCCACCAGTGGGGTCAACCTCATCAAACAGTTTGAACGTTTCATGCCACAAAAATATAATGATCAAGCTGGACATTGTACCATTGGTTATGGTACACTCATTCATCATGGCAATTGCAATGGAGATGCCTCTGAACAACCCTACACTAATGGCATCACCGAAGAGAGAGCTACCGAACTATTGATGACCCGAATAAATAGTACCCAACAAGTGCTCAACGACACCGTCACCGTCACCCTTAGTCAAAATCAATTTGACGCTCTAGCCAGCTTCGTATACAACATTGGTACGGGTGCTTGGAATCGTTCCACCCTACGTCGTTTACTTAATCAAGGCAATTACGATGCCGTACCCACCGAAATGAGAAAATGGGTAAAAGTCAGGATCAATGGGCGGCCTGTTGACTCACAAGGTTTAATAAACAGAAGAAACCGAGAAATTGCCTTATTTACAGGAACTTCAAGTGCACAATCCATCGCTGCTAGTTGGAATAGTTTATCAGGAGAATTTTCAGTTCAGACTGATTTTATTAGTCAGTATTCGCAAAATGCAATCGATAGTATGCGTACCACTCGTGTTCCAGCCTCAGTGACACTGGCACAAGCAGCCTTAGAATCAGGTTGGGGTAGGCATGCTCCTAGTCTCAACTTTTTTGGTATTAAAGCCGGTTCAAGCTGGACAGGACAAAGACAACTATTAACCACCACCGAAATTCATAACGATAACGATCAGAGTCGTCATCCATACCCCGAGATTATTTCTATCGAAGCCTTTACTGATAGCAGTGGTGCAACTAAATACCGCTGGCGAGTAAAAGACTATTTTAGAGCATATGCTAGTGCCACCGACAGTTTCAATGATCATGGCAATTTTTTAGTAAATAACAGCAGATACCGAGAAGCTTTCAACCATACTAATGACGGACGTCAATTTGCTAGAGAAATTGCCCGAGCCGGATATGCCACTGATCCAGGTTATGCCGATTCACTCATATCTATTATCGATCATAATAACCTCATCCAATACGATACTCCGCCATCTACTGGACAAAGTATATCTTCCGCACAGAGCGTAACCATCCAAGAAGTGGTAAATGACATTCTTTCCAATCCCGGTCGGGTAAATATTCCAAGCAATATCAGGCAGCAATTAGAATACATCCGGACCAATGGTAACTATCAACTGGGTGACAACACCTTTGTTCCTTCGCTATCCCTACTTCAAAGCATCAATCAAATGCTTTATTTTTCGCTAAATCATAATCAAAGCGCTAATCCGGCTTTTGGAATCCTGAGCTATATTAGACCGCGTTCTTCGCATCACTCCAATGGTACAGCGGTAGATTTAACTCATATCGATGGCATTCGCATTGATGTTCGTAATCAAGCACAGTGTTTGAATGCGGTCGTGGCTGCCATCAATAACTTAGCACCAGGAAATTATGCCCTTGGACTACCACGCCCACCTTATGCGGACGGATCAGGGGCTGAACACGATTTCAGGACATACAATAACCACATTACGGTGTATGCCAATACCACACCTCCGACACTGTTGCCACAGTATCAGGACCTTCCCACTACTGGAAATTTATTTCTTCCCAATCAATACAATGAACACTCTCCATCTGGAAGAACAGCTACTGATCTCAACTTTATTGCCAATACAAACTCACGCAATACACTGAAAACCGCTATCGATAATGCTGCAACTCGAGGAGCAAATATTCTCTTCCTCTTTGCTGATGCATTAGACCATTTACACATTCAGGCGATGTAGTAAAATCGAATTAAAAAAATGCCAAACCAAAGCCTGTTTAAGCAAAATTTAAATGGGCTTTGGTTTTAATTTAATGACACACGAGAGCTATCAATATAGTCATCATCGGTAGATGGAAAGAAGGTAAGCTTTATTTAGATTCTGTGACCACTATTAAGACAAGATATATTAGAGCTTGTTCAGCAACAGGAAGAATTCTTAAAATCAAATCCACGAAAATCTACTTCTTCGGACTAATTGCCTTTAATGCTTGTTTGACCACTTCATTATTAGGGTCAAGTGCTAACACTTTATCGAAATATTCTTTCGCTTTGCCATTATTTCGATCTCTCCTTGCAGCCACAGAGCCTAAATAGGTATATGCTTCTACCAAACCGGGCACATTTTTAGCAGCAAGTTCTGGTTTAGTCACGGTAATAATATCTATATACTTTTCATAATAAGGTACAGCCAACCCTTTACTATCATTTTCATCATCCAACTGACGATTGATACGCCCCCTAAACTGCCAAGCTGCATGTGTAGTTGGTGCACGTTGTATTAAGTAGCTAAAAGCAGAATCAGCTTTTGCTAAAAGTGTAGCATCCACATTTTGATTAGACACTTTTCTCGAACCGTAATCAAAATAATAGGACGACCCTAAATAATAATAATCCAATAGACTACGCTTAGAGTTTTTCACTGATAACTCATAAGCTTGAGCTGCTTGACCGTATTTTTTAGCATCATAAAGTGTTTTACCTATCTCACTCATTGCAGAGGTACTTGTTGAATCTATACTAATTGCTCTTTTAAAGTCCTCAATACCCTCATCTATTGATCCCACCTTAATTTCTGCTCGTCCTAAATAAAGATAATCCTGAGCAATAATGCGTTTAGGATCAACCTTACCCATAAAGTCTTTTAAAGCTTGAATAGTAGAATCATAATTCCCATTTTCATAAGCAGCATAGGCTTTGTAGCGCAATATTCTAGGATTTACATGATCAATTTTAGCCATTTCATTCGCCTCAGCTTCTAAAGCTTTGTATTCCTTGGCAAGAATTAAAAAATCAGCATGACGCATCCGGGAATCCAATGAGCGATCCGTTAAGTCCATATATTTCTCATAGTATGATAAGGCTTGTTTAATCCTTGCACTATACTTTGCTGCATCGGAATTAGCCCATAAGTAATATGTTTCAGCCAATTCACGATATGCAGGACCATAATTAGGATCGATGGACAGTACACTATTAAACTCATCCACCGATTCCTGAAAAGCTTTGGACATTTTATTGATTACACCAAGCTCCACCTTAGAACGTAATAATGTTTTATTAAGATCAAAAGCAGTACGATAGGCGCTATATGCCTCACTATTTTTTAACTGGCCTCGATAAGCATCTCCCATAACCAAATAAAGCCCGGCATCCTTATCATTTATTTCCTTGGCTTTTTCTAAATACGCCAACGCTCGTACGTAATCTGGCTTAGAGGTCTTAATATATGCTGTAGCAATGTTCAGAAAAGGCAAAACATCTCGCCTACCTGCTAGTAAAAGCGCTCGATCAAAACGTTCTTTTGCTACCACTGAGTCCCCTTCTGCTAATGCGACAGCTCCTTGTCCTACATAATTCAACGGATAATTAACATTGATAGATACCCCTTTGCTAAAGATCATTTTTGCTGAATCAGGATGGTCTGTTTTCATATAAACACTACCCAAATAGAAATAATTCTCTGCGTTAGTAGGCTGATTAACAGTCAAAACCTGAAGCATCGATTTACTCTTCTGATACTGTTCTGCATCGATGGCTTTTTTAGCATCAGCTAAACTCTGTGCATATACCGCTGTACACGCCCAAAGGAACCCAATACTCAGACACCACTTCTTTCCAATCATTATCATATATCCTTATGCTATAAATAATTTCACTTTCTAACAACTACTTCACGAGGGGGAATTTGATTAGGTAAAAGCCCCGACTTTAATATAATTCGCTGCCCCCTTTCGCCTGCCAAAAACGAAGCAAAACCAGCACCTAGACCCGGTCCACCCTGGCAATTAATAATATATAACGACCTAGTGAATGGATAAACTCCAAGAGCAATATCATTTTGGTTAGGCTTATAGTATGCATCTGACCCTGGCTTACCCAACTTGTTTTTCACACCCAATATCTTAAGCTGTTCAACTAGTTTCTCCACTATTCTATCCGGTTGCTCTATCCAGTCAACTCCAACAACACCTATTGAGCCTGGATTTTTATACACATATTGAATCACTTCCAAATTAGATTTCAACGCATACACTGTATGTGGTGGTAATACATCTACTCCTGCTATCTCCTTAAAATACCGCACTGTACTTGAGTTTTGATTATCAAAAATCAAACTTTTTATCTTACCAGATTTTCCTGTCAACACATCGATTAATTCATCTACAGTTACCTCAGAGATTGGGTTAGATTGATGTGTAATAAGTGCTATTCCATCAATAGCAAAACATGTGGCTCGTATCTTTATTTTCTTATTTTCATAAAATTTAGCCTCTTCTTTGGTCAATTCCCGCGATAAAATAGCTACCCGAGCACTATCATTCAAAAACAATGACATAAGCTGATTTTCTGGCTTATACATTAAGACCAATTTAGCCTTAGTATAAATGTTTTGAAACACATATGCTTCATCATCGATAATGGGGGCCAAAGACTCATCAACAAGTATTCTGGTGCTTCCAGAAGTATAAGTATGTTCCTGGGGCGTATTACAACAAGTTACCAACACAATAAAAGCAAAAAATGTAATCTTCGGCCATTTCATACTATCTTTTCAAGAGGCGCACAAATCTAATAAAGGAATATACGATTAACAGCAACCCAAATGCAACCCTATAGCCAAAAGAAAGTGCTAATGGAAAATCTTTCCAACATATGATGGCAATACCCAATCCAAAGTACAGCCCAAACATCAATAAGCCTGAAATAAACAAAAATCGCTGCATAGGCGATTTTTGTTTATTTGAAAACTCTTTACTATACATGAAAAAATAACTTCTTATTCGGATGACAGTTGAAAAAATATAGGCATAGTAAAACTAACACGTACCGGACGCCCATTTTGTATACCTGGCTTCCATGCTGGTGCTTGTTTTAAAACTCGAACAGCCTCTTCATCACAGCCCCCACCTATACCACGTAATACTTTGATATCTGTCAAGGAACCATCTTTTTCCACAACGAAACTCACAATTACCCTACCTGTAATATTATTTTCACGAGCTACTGCCGGATACCGTATAGCTTTACTAAGATACTTTCCAAAGGCAGCATCTCCACCTGGAAAACTTGGTAACACCTCTACTGTTGCAAAATCATGCAATGTATTGTCCTCTGTAACTTTAGCTTCTGATTCACCTACTGGCTCTTCAATTTTAACCTCTGCATTGGGGTCACCTTGTATTGTTTTTTGGCCCGGATCTGCTTTTTTAAGCTCTTCCACAGTTGGGGGCTCTTCGTCTCGCACTTTCTCAGCAGGAACCACCACTGGAGGAGGAAATTTTACCTGATCGACTTTAGGCTTAGGAGGCTCAGGCGGTGGTGGTGGCGTCTCCTCCTTACTTACCGGAGGTGGTGGAGCCAGCACGACTTCTGTTTGTTTAAACTTCTCTTCCTGAGGCATAATTCCCGAAATATATCTAATTACCAGAGGCAGACTTACCGCAAGTATAAATAATGTCGCACCGACAATTATTGCAATACTTGTCGTACGCGAATCATTTTTACGAAGACTGTATGCTCCATAAGCCTTATTCCGCCCAAAAAAAACCACCTCTAACCATTGTGGATCGAATAGATCTAGTTTTGATCCTAGCATACTTTATTTTTTAAGAATTTAATATACCAAATTTTTAAGAGGCATTAATAAATATGGTCTCTTGTAAGCAAAGCTATTTCTGGTTTTGTGATATCAACAATGGCATAAACCTGCACATTGGATATTTTCATCTCATCCAAAATGTCAACCAAATTTCTATAATTAGACTTATCACTAGGCTTAATTAACACGATTAATCCTTTTTTGGGATTTTTTGTAGCCTCTAATACTTTCTTTGCTTGTTCAATAATGGCTTTACGGATACCATTTTTACCAAAATTATCTACTGTTGGAGGAGTAAGTGGCTTATCTACAGCTCCCATGTACCACTCCAAGCGATTGGCACTACCCAAAAGAATAGTCATAGTTCGATTATCAGCTACTTCCAGCTTTGCATCTTTATTTTTCTCATCCTTATCAGGCATGGCTAAATCCATCGCCTGAGGTTTAGCAAGTGTTGTGGTGAGCATGAAGAAAGTGATCAAGAGAAAAGCCAAATCAACCATTGCAGTCAGGTCAACGCGAGTAGACATTTTCTTACTCCTGACTTTACCACCTTTTTTCCCTCCCCCACCGGAGGTGTTTAATTCTGCCATTATCTAATTATTTAATTTTTGTAGAAGCATTAATCAATAAACACAATTCAGAAAACATGTACTACTTGTTTTTTTCTTCGCCTTTTCTCAATGAAGTGATCAAACTAAACTTATTGATTTTTTGCTTTTGAAGAATATCAATCACTTTTTTGATCTCGGGATATTGTTCCCTAGAATCTCCTTTAATGCTAATACGCATATCCACATTATGTAACTCTTTAGTGGCATAACGCGCCTGTAAAATCCATTCGTTTAGTTGATTATCTGTTGAATCAAGAGGTATACCTGGTTGAAGCCCGAGCCTATTACGTTCATCTCCGCTCAAAGCAATAATTTGTTTTAGATTGGCAATAGGCACGCCGAAGCTTTCTATCAGTGAAAACCTTTTCCTTTCTTCTGGAGTAAACTGAATATTGTATCGCTTAGCCATCTTATCCAACATGAGCTCACGTACCTGCTGACCCTTTACTCCAAAGAAAACCTTGCCCCGACCAACCGTTAGGGTAGCTATATCCAGTTCCGGTAGCTTAACTTTCACCGTAGAGGCTGGGGTATCTACAGGAAGTGGCTCAGGCTGACGTGCCGTTGCAGTCAAGATGAAAAATGTAAGCAACAAGAAAGCCACATCGCACATCGCTGTCATATCAATAGCCGTACTTTTTCTAGGGACTTTTACTTTGGGCATGACTTTGTGTTAAACTATTTCGTATAGTGATCGTCGTAAATTATCAAATGTTATAATCCAAAAATGATTAAGGACGCTATGTTTACTTATGCGTACTTGCATAGGTCTGAACAATAGAAAAGCCAGCCTCATCAATCGAATAGGTTAACTTGTCAATCTTAGAAGTAAATACATTATACATAATGATAGCTAATGCGGAGGTTGAAATACCCGTAGCCGTATTAATTAATGCTTCTGAAATACCATTAGCTAAAGTAGCTTGATCCGGAGAACCCGCAGATGATAATGCGGCAAAAGCCTTGATCATACCAGTTACCGTACCTAACAAACCCATCAATGTACCAATAGATACCAATGTGGCAATAACTGTTAGGTTCTTCTCTAGCATAGGCATCTCCAATGCAGTTGCTTCTTCAATATCTTTCTGGATAGCTAAGCACTTTTGCTCCGTATCCATTTTGGCTTCATGCTCCATTTCTCTATATTTCTTTAGCCCAGATTTGATCACATTGGCAACAGAACCTTCTTGCTTATCACACTCTAACATGGCTGAATCCACATGACCAGCACCCAAAAACCCTTGAATATTTTTGACAAAAACATCCACGTTACCCTTCCCAGTAGCTTTATTAATCACAAAAAAGCGCTCAAAAGAGAATATAATCACCATCAATAACATCCCCATCAATACGGGAACAATATACCCTCCTTTATAAACCATCCCAAAATAATTACCTGGTAGCGGGTGTCCATTGACTGGATCTCCCCCTTCAAAGTTTGAAGCATCCCCCATCACAAATTTCCAAAGAACAAATCCGATCAGTAAACAGATGACAATCGATAAACTTGCAAAAATGCTGGAACCAGAGCTCTCTTTCTTCGCCATTGTTGGTTTTGGTGGGTTTGCCATTTTCTTAATTTTTAGTTATTTGTTTTTTAATTACTTGTTTTTTGTTAACCAAATTAGCTTGTAAAAGCTATCCTATACCTATAAATCTATTCCCGATACACGGACAGCAAATCTATTATATTCCAATAAATAGATGATCGCTCCTGTTTTATCAAATTTATTCAGGATTACCCTGAGTGGTATCGCACGTATTTTGATAAAATTCAGAGCAAACGACTTGTGATTCACAGGAATCAACATCCCACCAATAAAAGATTTATTTTTTTTAAAACCAAATTTAAAAATAAGTCTTATATCCGAACGGCTACTCTAGGGCTAGCACTTTTAATCTCATCATTAGCAAATGCATCAAATTGCTTAAAGTTTAAGATAAATGCATGGGCCAAATCAAGAGCCGCTCGATCATATGCACTTTTATCGAACCAGGTATTTTTTGGATTCAATACTTCTGATGGCACATCAGGACAACTCAAAGGTATCATTAAACCGAATATGGGATGCTCGTCAAAACCAACCTTATTTAATTCGCCCTTAATTGCTGCAGTAACCATTGCTCGTGTAAAAGAAAGTTTCATTCTACTCCCAACCCCATAAGCCCCACCTGTCCATCCCGTATTCACTAACCAAACATTCACACTACTTTTTTTCATTTTCTCTCCTAATAATTCAGCATATTTTGTTGGATGAAGTGGTAAAAATGCTTTCCCAAAACAAGCCGAAAAAGTAACCTGAGGTTCATTAATACCAGCTTCCGTGCCAGCTACTTTGGCCGTATATCCCGAAATAAAATGATACATCGCTTGCCCTGCCGTCAATTTAGAAATTGGTGGAAAAACGCCAAAGGCATCTGCCGTCAAGAAAAATATATTCTGAGGCAAAGATGCTAATGAAGGGATAATGCTATTTTTAATATAATGTATTGGATACGCAACCCGTGTATTTTCTGTTTTAGTAATATCTGCAAAATCAACCGTACGGGTATTTTTATAATAAATGGTATTTTCTAGCAAAGCGCCAAACTTGATTGCATCATATATCTGAGGCTCTTTATCTGCACTCAAATTCACACACTTAGCATAACACCCCCCCTCAAAGTTGAATATGTAATTTGCACACCACCCATGTTCATCATCCCCCACTAAAGCTCGCTCAGAATCTGTTGACAAGGTTGTTTTCCCAGTACCTGATAAGCCAAAAAATATAGCTGTATCCCCATTCTGTCCCACATTAGCAGAACAATGCATAGACAAAACATGTTGCTGCGGTAAAATGAAATTCAGCACAGAGAACATTCCTTTTTTAATTTCTCCCGTATAAGCAGTTCCCCCTATTAAAATAATTTTTCTCGAAAAGTTAATAATTGAGAAATTATGCTGTCTCGTACCATCTTCAGCCGGTATAGCCCTAAAACTTGGAGCGGCAATGATAGTCCATTCAGGCCGTTTTACTGGATCTACCTGATCTGGAGGAAGGAACAAGTTATTAGCAAATAAATTCTGAAATGCGTTTTCTGTTACAATGCGTAAGGATAATTTATACTTAGGATTTGCACAAACAGAAGCATCCCGAACATAAATAGCTCGCCCAGCACTCAAATGTTTAGTTACCTTTTGAAAAAGTTGCTCAAATTTATCCGGACTAATACGAATATTCACATCCCCCCACCACACCGCATTTTCTGTTATATCATCTGCAACAATGAAACGGTCTTTAGGCGAGCGTCCAGTAAACTCTCCTGTATCAACCACTAATGCTCCAGTATCAGCCAAAGTACCTTCTTTATGGCAAATCGCCGCTTCTATTAGCTCAGCTGGCGAAAGTTGGTAATGAATATTTTTTACCTGATCGAGGTTTAAATATTTGAAATTCGAAGGTTGACACAATATATTACTCATAGGCTTACAATAGGTATGGGTATTTCGTAAAAATAATAAGTACATGAATGTTTACAAAGCATTATTATCAATTGAGCAAAAAATACCACCGATAAATAAAATCTACTACATTACATCCTATTTCATAGTTGAATTATAAAATAAACTTTAGGCCGGCTCTTTACCTAACTCTTTTCACTTTATAACCATCATCTATCAATATTGCACTTATTTTATCACAAAAATCTCCTTGAATAAGGATCTCACTATCTTTTGCTGCGCCTCCTACCCCACACTTTTGTTTCAATTTCTTACCAAGTGCTTCTAAGTCCGCTACAGTACCAACAAATCCAGTGATCAAAGTAACTATTTTGCCCTTTCTTTGCTTCTTGTCCAACTGAACACGCAAACTCTGTTGAGCAGGAGGTAGGGTATCATGTGCTTGCTCCTGCTCAAATTGATATAAAAACTGAGGATCCGTAGAATAGACTATCCCACTGACTGACTTATTCTTTTTTGACATGAGAATAAAACTTATCTAATGAATCACACGCAAAGAAAGCGGCTTTAAAGCGATTTGCAAATCACCCTCAATCTGCCTGGGTTCGCCATCTAAATGAACAAGTCCTGATTGTTGTCGATGAATCTTAATATTTCTTCCTTGTATAATTTCCATATAGTTAGACCGATGTATTGTTTTATTAAATAAATGAAAACCCATAATGGGAAGATAATATATAGGTAATGGTTTGACAATACATATATCCAATACACCATCACTAAGCGATGCAAATGGGGCGATATACATGTTGTTCCCATACTGAGAAGCATTGGCTATGCTCACTAAAAATGCATCTCGCTCAATTCGTTTACCATCAATTTCAAGCGTATAATGTTGAGATTTATACCGAATAATTTCCGCAGCAGCTATTTGAATATATCCTAACAAGCCCCTGGTTTTACTTTTGGCAAAGCGAGCACTTACATGTGCATCAAAGCCTACTCCTGCCACATTAAAAAACTTATAATCATTGAGTATTGCAGAATCAATCAGATCAATTTTCAATTCGTTTAACTTATTAATCGCTCGCATAGGATTCATAGGAATACCAATAGATCTAGCTAGTCCATTGCCAGATCCAGAAGGAATTATACCCATGATTTTGTCCGATCCTTCCAAAGCAGATGCCACCTCATTAACTGTACCATCCCCACCTACTGCGACAATAATATCTACACCTGATTGAATAGCCTCCAGAGTCAACTCATAAGCATGAGTTTCTCTTTCGGTAAACAAAAAATAGGGACAAAATTTTGCGGGATCGAGATAACGAATAGCTTGATCTGGGAAATTACGCTTACTCGTCCCCCCTGAAATTGGATTAATTATAAATAGAATTTTATTCACCTATATTCATTTTCAGTTACATAAACTCCCAAAAGTGAATACAATTCTATCAGATTCTGTTTTCAAATTGGGGAAATCACACGAAAGTACTTCTAATTTTTCGAGCTTCAGGAATATATACTATTTTTGCGTTCGTAAAAGGTGGAATGATTTGCGTTGATTGCAACCACATAAAAAAATTGCTAAAACACAATTGGCTTTATCCAATCAACACTCCTCTTCTATTACTTACCTACCAATTTATTAACTAATTCAAATCGAATTTTATGCCTTACTTATTCACCTCAGAGTCTGTATCGGAAGGTCATCCAGATAAAATCGCCGATCAAATATCAGA
Organism: Pedobacter sp.; assembly: GCA_008015505.1. GTDB lineage: Bacteria > Bacteroidota > Bacteroidia > Sphingobacteriales > Sphingobacteriaceae > Daejeonella. The sequence goes on along the minus strand of SSFR01000007.1, from coordinate 98,897 downwards.
TGCATTAATTGACAATTTCTTGGCTTGGGATGCTGATTCCAAAGTGGCATGCGAAACCCTGGTAACCACTGGACAAGTCGTTCTAGCCGGCGAAGTCAAATCAAATACCTATATCGACGTACAAAAAATTGCACGCGATGTGGTAAAACAAATTGGTTATACCAAATCAGAATATATGTTCGAAGCTAATTCATGTGGTGTCATTTCTGCTATTCATGAACAATCTCCTGATATCAATCAAGGTGTTGCTCGTGGGAAAAAACAAGATCAAGGTGCTGGAGATCAAGGTATGATGTTCGGCTATGCTACCAATGAAACTGATAATTACATGCCTTTGGCATTAGATTTAGCACACAAAATTTTACTCGAACTGGCTACTTTACGACGCGAAGGAAAAGAAATCACCTACTTACGACCCGATGCAAAATCACAAGTTACCATTGAGTATGACAATGATCACAAACCTGTGCGCATTGACACAATTGTGGTTTCTACCCAACATGATGAGTTCGATGGAGAACTAGCCATGCAGAAAAAAATCTATGAGGATATCGTTTCTATCTTAATTCCTCGTGTTAAAAAACAATTGAAACCCGAACTACAGGCCCTCTTTAACGATCAAATCAAATACTACATTAATCCCACTGGCAAATTCGTGATTGGTGGACCACACGGTGATACCGGCTTAACTGGTCGAAAAATCATTGTAGACACCTATGGCGGAAAAGGAGCTCATGGTGGTGGAGCATTTTCAGGCAAAGATCCATCCAAAGTAGACCGATCAGCTGCTTATGCCACACGTCACATTGCTAAAAATATGGTCGCTGCTGGTATTTGTGACGAGATATTGGTTCAGGTTTCCTATGCAATTGGTGTGAAAGATCCGATGGGTATTTATGTAAACACCTACGGATCAGCTAAAGTAGATTTTACAGATGGACAAATCGCTGACAAGATTGCAATGCTATTCGATATGACTCCCTATGGTATCGAAACACGATTGAAATTACGCAACCCCATCTATTCTGAAACTGCAGCTTATGGACATATGGGACGTGAAAGCAAAATCATCACCAAACAGTTTACCAGCGGTAGTGGCGATACCAAAAAAGTAGAAGTAGAACTATTTACCTGGGAAAAACTAGATAGCGTAGATATGATTAAAGAAGCTTTTGGTATTTAGCGATACGATAACTTACACGAAAAAGGGCAACCCAAAGAAGATTGGGTTGCCCTTTTTCATGGGATAAATTGGAGAAGAAGCTGAGATATTATTTCGAGGCTAGATTTACTCGATCTTCTCCAGTATACACTTTTAAAATATAGTATGGAGCTTCTCCTTCATCTTCATGTCCAGTAAAAGCAGGTGTCCTATCTAATTGATTAACAGATAAATAAAGATATTGATCCGGACCAAAACGTATACTTTCAGGCCATTTTATTTTATTATTGTCTGTAACTAAAGTACTCAAAGTACCATCGGGTGATAGCTTAGTAATGCCATGACCTTGCAAGTCAGTAAAATAATGGTTACCACTAGCTGAAGTACTTGCCCCATCAGACAAAGGTTTTTTACCATTAACCTTGATCATGGTACTAATCATTGCATCACTGGCTCCTTCTCTAAAGTACTTTGTAGGAACTTGGTACCAGGTTTGGCCATTCATAGCGCCAAAATACAAAGTTTCATTATCCGCAGATAAAGTGATTGGATTGATACCAATACGTATTGGTTTACCAGCGAAATGAATCGTTTTCCCATCAATAACCATGTCAATATCTTCCGCTTGTAGAGAAGAGTGATGGCTAAACCTACGTGCTTCTTTTGTTTTTAGGTTAATGGCAATTATTGCCGGATTTTTAATATCAGACATATAGGCCCAGCCATTTTCATCATCTATGACCAGATCTTTGATATTGCTACCTTTGGGTGCGATATCTTCAGGTAATGTAATTTTTTCGAGCAGTTTTTTGTTTCTAATATTAAAACACCAAAGGCGCGTTCGCCCAAGCGCTATTCCCATATCAATAGTCCAAAGATGATCATGGGAATCAAATACTAATCCTAATGGTGAATCAAATTTTTCGTCAGAGGCTGGCTGATCCATTTTTTGATAGGATTCGCTCGGAAAAGGAATATAGGACCTCATGCCCGTTATCTCAATTAATTGTAATGAGTGATTACCTAGTGGATGTGTAGTAGAAAAAATGCGTCCATACTTAGATACGGCCACATTTCCCGGACGTATCTTAAGTTGTGATACCACCCTAAGTTTACCAATATTGCTACTGGACGTCTGCGCATGAAGCGTAACAATACTAACACTTAAGGTAGCTAGTAAGAGCATGATTGTTTTCATATATATCTGTTTTAGTTTGTTTTACTCTACAGTCACACTAAGCCCTTCTTGCTGAAGTATCTTTCGGTAAACTTCAACCTCAGTATAAGAACCCTCCAAAATAATACATTTGCCATCATTGTGAACCGTCCAAGCGATTCGCTGGGCTTGTCGCTCCGTATAGTCTAAATATCGGACCAAACAATCGATCACATGATCAAAGGTATTGGTATCATCATTCCATAAAATAAGATGATGTGAAGCCTTAATCCCCACCAATATTTCCTCCAGTGTTAAAACTTCTTCTTTAACCTGCGTCTCCATTGCGCAGGTGTACCGATAACCAACTTTATCCATCTTTAAAACAATTATCCTACAATAAAAAGAGACTCTAATAAATCAATGTTGCTACAATCTGCTCAATTGAAAGCTTTCTCTGCTCGCCAGTTCGCATATCTCTCAAAGTGAGTAAACCCGACTGCATTTCATCCTGGCCAATGAGAATCACATATGAAATCGATTTATCATTGGCATAGCTCATTTGTTTTTTAAGTTTGGCTGGAGTAGGATATATTTCTACAGCGATTCCCTTAGCCCGAAGCTGATGCAATAAGGGCAATGCATAAGTTTCTGCTCGACTATCAAAATTACTGATGAGTACTTGAGAACCCTGAGAGACCGCTTGGGGAAATAAACCAAGCTCTTCCATCACATCATAAATACGATCGGCACCAAAAGAAATTCCAACCCCTGTTAAATCTTTCAAACCAAACATACCTGTCAAATCATCGTAACGCCCCCCCCCTCCAATGCTTCCCATTGATACTTCATTAGTCTTGACTTCAAAAATGGCCCCTGTATAATAGTTGAGTCCCCGAGCTAAAGTAATATCCAATTCCACATTTGCTCGCTCTAATGGCCAGTACTCGAGATAGGAAAAGATTTGCTCTATTTCTGTTATACCCTTTAAGCCAATAGCTGTAGTCGACAAAATTGAACGTAATTGCACTAATTTCTCAGCATTGCTTCCCCGAAGCAGAATAACAGGCTTTAATTGATCGATATCTGTCTGAGTAAATCCACGCTCTTTCAATTCGTTACATACACCATCCAGCCCAATTTTATCCAGCTTATCGATAGCGACAGTCATATCTACAATCAAATTAGGCTTACCAATAATTTCAGCTATTCCAGCTAATATTTTACGATTGTTAAGCTTAATGGTAAAATCTTTTAGACCTAACTTAGTGAGTGCCTCATCGTAAATGAGTACCAATTCAGCTTCATTTAGCAAACTAGCTGAACCTACTACATCGGCATCACATTGATAAAATTCACGATAACGCCCCTTTTGCGGACGATCAGCGCGCCAAACAGGCTGCATCTGAAAGCGCTTGAATGGAAAAGACAACTCATGATAATGCATAACCACATAGCGAGCAAAAGGAACTGTCAAGTCATAACGAAGTGCTTTCTCACTAATCTCAGATACAAGACTATCCGAGTTTTTAGCTTGCAATTTTTGTGCATCTACTTTAGCTAAAAAATCACCCGAATTCAAAATTTTGAAGATAAGTCTATCTCCCTCATCACCATATTTACCAGTAAGTGTAGAAAGGTTCTCTATCGTTGGAGTTTGAATCTCCTGATAACCAAATTTGCTAAAAACAGACCGTATCGTATCAAAAATATAATTACGCTTCACCATTTCTTTGGGTGAAAAATCGCGTGTTCCTTTGGGAATACTTGGTTTAATTAAAGCCATGCCACGAAGGTACTCAAAAGCTCTTACTTTGATTCCTTATGGTTCTTTAATAGTAAGCGACAAGCTTGATCAATTAGCTGAAAAACAGGTTCAAATTGAGCGTCGTTATAATATGGATCAGGAATACTGTCATTTTCTAACAAAAGAGCCACACGACCTTTATCAGTTTCATTTCTGGCAAGGGAAAGAATATCTTCCAGATTCTGACTATCCATTACATAAATCTGGTCAAAACTATCAAAATCACTGACTTTAAATTGCCTACAACGCTGCTGAGAGATATCTATTCCATATTTTTTGGCTACCGCAATAGATCTCCTATCAGGAGCAGAACCAATATGCCAACTACCTGTGCCTGCAGAATCCACTTCCCAGTCCAAAGCCTCCCTTTTAGCTAAATGCTCCAATATGCCATGAGCAAGCGGCGAACGACAAATATTGCCCAAACAAACCATCAATATCTTCATCGAATTAACTGGCAAATAATTGGTTCAACAAAGCAGCCAAACGAACCCCTCCTTTTAAAAGTTGCCCGTTGACAATAGTAATATGGTCATAGTTGTATTTAGAGTCTAACTTATCTCCCGATTTTGCACTGGCATAAATTACATCCGAAAGCCGATAGGCATCAAATAGCCAGCTGCTCAGCCCCCCTTTGGTCCAATCATCCCGCTGACTATCAGTAGTCTCATTAATTGAGTTAGCATACTCAGTATAACTTAATTGCTGAAAATCGATCATCTCAGCATCCCAAACCCAGTGTAAATTACTTTGTCTATCAAACCAAGTCACTTTAATTTCGCCGCCACCACGATCCGATTTGTTTCCCGAATGCAGCGGCTGATGAATATCCCCCACCAAATGAATGAGCATACGTAAATACATTCGCTTTTTACCCATCGCCAACTCTTTGTTTTTGAGCTCTTTCATCAAAAGATTAATCTTCGAATAGGCATTAGTACTGGTATCTATCTTTAAAAAATCCTCCATCTGAGCATGGGAGTACCCCCGATTCAGATTAATATAATGCCAATTGTTTAAGTAATTATAGGCAGCTTCTGATCGCACAAAGTCTGCCCAAGTGCTAGCCATGGCCAATGTTTCATTCCCCAGAATTTTTTTGATTTCCAAACGTGTACTGGGCTTCAAATAGCTATCAGCTATTTCCCCAACTACGCGATGCCCAATAACACCCCATCCCATACTTTTCAAAGGCAGATAAAAGAGGAAAAAAGCTATTGTAAAATGCTTTATAGGTCTGTTATTCATTTTTGATATGTTTTAATTAAAAAGTAACGCTGCGTTTAATTGATTGGCTTAGGAATACAACTTATTTTTTGCTGCAAACGTAATGAAACTGGCATATGCTGCGAAACGTCCTGAAGAATAAGGAAACTATCACACTTTTTTTCAATAAAAAAAGCCCGCACATATTGCCCAATACGATAACAACCTGATATTTTTTGCTTAAAGTTCGATTTAGTAAATGTTCCATTCAGTACTAAAGTATCCTTATTAACCAAATAAGTACCCTTGACATATTCAGTCCAATGGCCCTGATTAAAACAATGATCGAAATACCGGTTCACCTTGGCGTAAGTATCTAGCTTCAAATAAAATGAATCACAAGTAAATTTAAACGTGTGGAGGGTATATTCTAATCGCTGTATTTGATAACCTGCATGATCTTCTACCCAAACACCCTGCAAATAGTCTACCCCATGCCCCTGTATATTCGAATTGAATTTACAGGAACTCATAATAAGCAAACAAGAATAAAGAAAAAAACTTCGCATACCAGGCTCTGTAAAACATTTGTCGTTTCAATTCGACACATTGAACTTGTTTAAAGGAGCTTGTTTAGAGTTTATTTGATTTTATTCTTTTGGTTCTTTTTGGCTGCAATTTCGTTAGATTTTTTCGCCATAGAAGCCCCGCTATGGCTCCAAAATCTGCCTCATTTCGCTCAAAAATAACCTGCAATAATTTCATAAAATAAACTCTAAGCAAGCTCAAGTTCAGACACCAAAGATAAGGTGATCCAGACAACCATCAAGTTTCTTATTTTTGGAGGAGTAAAACTACTTTTCCGAAATTCATGATCCATCCCAAAACCCTCACTTTTTTAAGCCAATTAGCGACAAACAATAATCGTGATTGGTTTCATGCACATAAGCAACAACATGATGAGGCACGCGAAAATGTACTCGCTTTTGTAGCTCAGATCAAAGAAGAACTGTGCAAAATAGACCCGGGGCTTCCTACTGATCTCGATCCCAAAGATTGCGTGATGCGCATCTATCGTGACATCCGATTCAGCAAAGATAAAACCCCTTATAAAACCAATTTTGGTGTAGGAATTTCCCCTGATGGGAAAAATTTTAATGGCCCTGGATATTATTTACATATTCACCCCAAACAATCATTCCTCGCAGGAGGATGCTGGATGCCCGAAGCAAATATTCTGAAAGCCATTCGCCAGGAAATAGATTATAATGGGGCTGATTTTCATACCGTTATTGATCGTCATTCATTCAAAAACTACTTTGGATATTTAGATGCGGAAGACAAATTGAAAGCAGCTCCTAAAGGATACTCGGTAGATCATCCGGATATCTCTTACCTTCAACTGAAAAGTTTCACAGTGAGTCATCCCCTGTCACCAGATGACCTACAAGGAGCTGATGCAACCAAAAAAGTCGTAAAAGGATTTAGTGAGCTTTATCCATTTATTGCATTTCTTCGTAGGGCGATCGGGTAGCATTAGCCTACTGGCTCATCTGAAAAATAAAATTGTACTAATTACTATTTAAAAAATATGAAATATCTATTTGGTTTATTATCGGCAATAGTAGTCTTAAGCTCACTAAATGCCTGTGTAGTCTTATCATCTAAAAAATATCGTACGCTGGTATCTCAGTGTGATTCTATTGCAGATGGCTTGAACAACGCCAAAGTCAAAATAGAATCCCTAGAGGGCCAAATTGCCCAATTAAGAATAGACACCATTAGGCTTAATCAGCAAATCGCTGCACTGCAAGGTAAGGCTGACCAATTACATGCTAACTATACCTCTTTGCGCTCAAATAGTGCTTCCAAAATCAATCAATTATCTGAAGACCTTAAAAAACGAGAAGCACGATTAAAAGAAGTAGAAGAAGTTTTACGCAAACGTGATGAAGCGACCAACGCGCTCAAAGATAAACTTCAAAAAGCCCTATTAGGCTTTCAACAAAGTGGCTTATCTGTCGATATCCGAAATGGTAAGGTATATGTGTCTTTAACTGACAAGCTTCTGTTTGACACCGGAAGCATCATCATCGATGAAAAAGGCAAACTCGCTTTACAGGAATTAGCCAAAGTGCTCAAAAATCAACCCGAGATCAATATCTCTGTGGAAGGACATACCGATAACCAGCGCGTGGCACACTTAGGGCAAATAAAAGATAACTGGGATTTAAGTGTTTTGCGTGCTACCTCCGTAGTACGCTACCTGACCGAGATTGAAAAAATTGAAAACACCCGCATCACCGCAACAGGAAAAGGTGAGTTTCAACCCATTGCCAGTGGCTCAACCCCCGATAGCAGAAGTCGAAACCGACGGATAGAAATTGTACTATCACCTAAATTGGATGAGCTGTATAATCTGATTAAATAGAAATCCTTTTTGAGTAGAAAAATCGCCCCCTCTCCTTTCGGAGAGGGTTAGGATGAGGCTTTATCATACACCTAAAATGGGGCTTCAATCTCTTTTAAGCGCGGTAGCAACTTATCTTTTTCAGATACATGCGCCACCTGATCAGTAATTCCCCAGTCGATATTTAAATCAGGATCATTCCATACCACACCAACTTCGGATGCCTTATCATATAGGCTTGTTACTTTGTAATTAAAAATAGTATGATCAACTAATGCAGCAAAGCCATGTAAGAATCCAGGGGGAACCCAAAACATGCGGCGATTCTCTGAACTTAGTTCAACACGCACATACTGCCCAAAAGTGGGCGAATGCTTCCGAATATCTACGACAATATCCATCACCTTTCCTTGTACAACGCGCATTAATTTGCCCTGAGCAAAAGGCGCCCTTTGAGCATGCAACCCGCGTACTACCCCCCGGTTGGAAAGCGACTCGTTATCTTGTACAAAATCAGCAATGATACCAGCCTCCTCAAAAAGCTGCTTATTATAGCTTTCATAGAAATGCCCACGATCATCTTCCCATAGTTTAGGTTCGATGATATACAAACCATCGATGTGCGTCTTGATAAACTTCATACCCAATCAACCACCTCCATTATGGTACGATAAACCACAAACTTATTAGTAAAATGAGCAGGGAACTTAGCTTGTAAAGCAGGTGCAAAATCAGCTTGATACATTCTGTATTTCTCGAGTGTTTCTGCAGTATACTGAACGCAATAAGTCACGCCATCGTTGGGCGACTCAAGTACTTTTAAAACACGACTGGAAATAAAGCAGTTTGTATTCATCACCTCTTGAAGGTGCCCATTTTTCATCCAATTCACCCAGTCTACATGAATAACTTCATCCAGGATAACAGTAACATTATAAATAATCATGGGTGCAAAGATAATTCATTTGCATATGGAACCTTATAGCTTATCCCCACGAAGATTACGGAACCGCTTCCTAGCTTCAATCACATATAGGCTCCCAGGAAAATCCACAATGATTTTTTGATAGAATTCCTTCGCTTTTTCGGGCTGATTGAGTTTTGTTTCGGCAATATCAGCCATCATAAAAAGTGCATCATCTGCCCATAAACCAGTACCGTGCTCTGTTATGATTTTTTGCAACTGGGTAATCGCTTCAAGGTAACTGTTTTTAGCTACATAAATTTTGGCTTTAGCCATAAGAATATCATCTGCCAATGAGTTCTTCGGATAAAGCACACCAATACTGTCCAACACCGACAATGCTTGATCAGGTAAATTTTTGAAAATTAATAGATCAGCACGAGCGTACTTCTTCAGGGCACTGGTATCAGACTCACCTTGTAAATTGTCGGATAGTAACAAGCTTAAATTAAGTGCATCATTAGCTATCAATTGCGAAGTCGCCCCCTTCAATACATCTAGCTGCATCTTAGCCCAGGCAAAATCACCCTGATAATAGGATAATCGGGCATTCCTGACTTTAGCTTCCTGCCCCAAAGGCTCACCCGTAAACTGCTTCTCAACCTGGCCATAGATCAAAGCCGCATCCCAAACTTCATCTGAAACAACATCCACATCAGCTAATTCTAGCTTAACTTGCCCAATGGTTGATAGTGTCAACCTAGGCATATTTAATAATTCTTCTAAACCCGCTTTTGCATCATTAGGCTTGTGTAAATAATAGGCTTGCAAATTAGCCAAAGCACGTATGGCGAAGGCGGTCTCTGTACTTTTCCCAATGTCCCGTAGCAAATCCTGATAATCTTTTTCCAAAGCAAGTAAATCAGCTGTTGAATAATTACCAGCTATTGCTAATTTGGTTTTAATATCCAGCAAATCAATTTTCGCCTGAATATAAAATTTGGCATTAGCCCCCTTAGCTATCAAATAGTCCAAAGCCTCAATAGCTTGATTATAAGCCTGATTACTTACCAATAATTTGGAGAGGTCATACACCCGATGGCCTTCTTCGTTTAAACGCTTATCTAAGGCCAAGGTTTGCTTGAGTGCCATGGCAAAATCTCTCCGTTGGATAAACTGCCAAATAAGTAACTCAGTAAAGGCAATATTTTGGGGATCTTTTTGTAAACGCTTGAGCAACGCAGTCTTTAAAAAATCATAATCTCCCTGATCTTCAAAAACACTAGGCAAAGTATCCTCTATTTGTCCTAAAAGCGCAGGATTCAATGCAAGTGCATTTAGATACTCGTGGGTAAGCATAATCTTATCCTTACGTAAACGATACAGATCGATCAGCTCAGTGAAAAATGCATGCTCATCAACTAATAAATCACGACCAGCCAAATAGGTTTTAATTGCATAATCATAAATACCCACGTTATAAAAAGCAACAGCCAGACTCTTTATTGCTAATTCATTTCTAGGTAACTGCTTGATAATCTTGCTGTACCACTCAGCAAGTTTATTGAGTTCGCCACGCTCCTGATATATCTTAGCTAAATCTGCCACATAAGTATTATCCGATGGAACACTTTTCAGCTGTCGTTTAACCAATTGCTCAGCTTCATCATATTTTTTTGCACGCAATAAACAGGAAAAGTAGGGAACATAGAACCTGGCATCTTTGCTTTTGTTGAATAGCTTTCGATAAAGTGTAAGTGCTTTATCGAAATCACCAGCCTGATTATATTGTGCAGCCAAAGCTTCATCATTGATGAGCTGTCCCTTTACACTTGTAGAAAGTAAAAAAACTACTAAGAGTAAGTATAAATTCCGCATGGGCTTTTAACCTTGTATTATGAAATTAAAAAGGGCAGAAACTGTTCTGCCCTTTAATTTTACCTATGTATTCGTCACTTTTATTTTTTGCAACTCTTCGGCCATTGCTTCTCCAATTTCGGCCGGAGACTCCACCACACGAATACCACACTCGGCCATGATTTTCATTTTTGCTGCTGCCGTATCATCAGCCCCACCAACAATTGCACCCGCATGTCCCATACGACGTCCCGCAGGAGCAGTCTGACCTGCAATAAATCCAACCACAGGCTTAGTTCCATACTGCTTAATCCAGCGAGCAGCCTCGGCTTCCATCCCACCACCTATTTCGCCAATCATGATGATACCCCATGTTTCTGAATCATTCATTAATAATTCCACGGCTTCTCTGGTCGTAGTACCAATAATTGGATCTCCACCAATACCAATAGCTGTTGTAATACCCAAACCTGCTTTCACTACTTGATCAACTGCTTCATAGGTTAAAGTTCCTGACTTAGACACCACCCCCACATGCCCTTTCTTAAAAATAAAACCTGGCATGATACCTATTTTAGCTTCTCCAGTAGTAATAATACCTGGACAATTTGGCCCAATTAACCGACAGTCTCGTCCCGAAATGTACTCCTTCACTTGAATCATATCCTTAGTTGGAATACCCTCAGTAATACATACAATCACTTTGATACCTGCCTCAGCAGCTTCCATAATGGCATCAGCAGCAAAAGCAGGAGGCACAAAAATGATCGATACATTAGCACCTACTTGATCAACGGCTTCCCTAACCGTATTAAATACCGGACGATCCAAATGCCTTTGCCCACCCTTTCCGGGAGTAACTCCACCAACTACATTAGTACCGTACTCAATCATCTGCGAAGCATGATAAGTACCTTCATTACCTGTAAAACCTTGAACTATAACTTTAGAATCTTTATTAACAAGTACACTCATAATTCTATTTTTTTCATACAAAGCTAGCCAAAGTATTAGTAGTTCATAACTCGTATGCTGACAAAATTTATTAGGATTTAGGCGTTTTCCCCGTATAATTTCACCACGAAATGAGACTACTTCCTCTCTTATGACAGATAGTAAACATCAATACAACACTAAAATGAGTAACCTAAGCCCACAGAAATAACTGTATTCTTAGATGTTGGTGCAGTGGGCTCGGGATTAATATTTGTCAAGCCTAAACCATATCCTCCATGAATATTTAGTCCATTTTTCAACTGATAACCTAACAAAACGTTTAATCCAAAATCGGTTGATTTAATATCCTTAGAGGTATCTGAACCAAATTGTAGACTTCCATCTTTGTCCACGGTCAGAATACCTTGTAGATCTACAGTAGTCACTTTAATCTTGCCTCCTAAACCAAAACTCAAATAAGGTCCTGCCCCTATAAAAATACTGCCTGGACCAAGTTTCTGCTTTAATACCAGATTTACAGGAAGTTCTAAGTAGATAGGAGAATATTTTATATCCATAGAAGTTGGTGGAAGTGAAGGGAAATGAATATTACTACCCTTACCTATCAACGACAAACCAGACTCAACAGACAAGAGGCCAAAAAGAGGTATATCCACCGTACCACCTACATAGAAGGAGGGAAGAGAAGATGATGTATAACCCACTGAGTTATCACCCGAAAGAGAAAACTTAGAAAAAGTAGCCCCTGCTTTTACACCAAAAGTAACATTCGACTTCGTTTGACTGGTGGATTGCTTACTCTGGGCGACAACAGAAAAGGACATCAACCCAGCTATACCACATAATAATGCTTTTTTACGCAAATGATTCATCTTTTTTGATTAATTACACTTTCGCTAAAAGTATGATTATTAATCTATTTAAAACAATAGCATATTAATAGTCCTAATTGTTAAATAAGTGTATTTACATTTGGTCCATTTCCGACTAGTAAGCTTATCCAACCCATTGATAATCAAATTTTAAATACTACCTTTGCAATCCTATAATTTAGGTCAAAACTTAATTAAGTAACAAAAAGGAAAAATGCCTACTATTCAACAATTAGTTAGAAAAGGTAGAGTAGCTCTGGAAGACAAGAGTAAGTCTCCAGCGTTGGACAGTTGTCCACAGCGAAGAGGAGTGTGTACACGTGTATACACCACTACCCCTAAAAAACCAAACTCAGCTATGCGTAAAGTTGCCCGTGTACGCTTAACCAATGGCAAAGAGGTAAATGCCTACATTCCTGGTGAAGGACACAACTTACAGGAACACTCTATCGTATTGATTCGTGGAGGTCGTGTAAAGGATTTGCCGGGAGTTCGTTACCATATTATCCGTGGTGCATTAGATACTTCTGGTGTTACTGGACGTAATCAACGTCGTTCTAAATACGGAACCAAGAGACCTAAACCTGGGCAAGCCGCTGCAACAAAAGGGGCTCCCGCTAAAGGAAAAAAGAAATAATTAAACGGAGGAAAGCAACATGAGAAAATCAAAACCAAAAAAGAGAATCATTCTGCCTGACCCGAAGTTTAACGACGTCATGGTTACTCGATTTGTAAATAATATGATGTACGACGGCAAAAAATCAATTGCTTACGCAATATTTTATGATGCTGTTGAATTAGTAGAGAAGAAAACTACCGAAAGTGGTCTAGAAGCTTGGAAAAAAGCACTTAATAATATCATGCCTTCGGTAGAGGTAAAATCTCGTCGAGTAGGTGGAGCAAACTTTCAAGTTCCTACAGAAGTTCGCCCAGAACGAAAAACTGCTTTAGGAATGAAGTGGCTGATCAACTACGCGCGCAAACGTGGCGAAAAAACTATGATAGAAAAATTAGCTGGAGAAATCATTTCTGCTTCCAAAGGTGAGGGTGCTGCAGTGAAGAAGAAGGAAGATACTCACAAAATGGCTGAAGCAAATAAAGCATTCTCTCACTTTAGATTCTAATCAAGAACCAAGGCATGTCAAGAGATTTAAAATATACAAGAAACATTGGAATTGCTGCCCATATCGATGCAGGTAAAACAACTACCACAGAGCGGATCCTGTATTATTCTGGTGTTAGCCACAAAATTGGTGAGGTACATGAAGGTGCCGCAACCATGGACTGGATGGCTCAGGAACAAGAGCGAGGTATCACTATTACTTCTGCAGCCACTACAGTAAATTGGAAATATAGAAATCATACCTATCACATCAATATTATCGATACGCCGGGTCACGTAGATTTTACGGTTGAAGTAAATCGTTCATTGCGCGTACTAGATGGATTGGTATTTCTATTTTCGGCTGTTGACGGCGTTGAGCCCCAATCAGAAACTAACTGGCGTCTAGCAAATAACTACAACGTCGCTCGTATCGGATTCGTTAATAAAATGGACCGCTCAGGAGCAGACTTCTTAAAGGTAGTTAAGCAAGTAAAAGATATGCTTGGTAGCAATGCCGTTCCACTACAGTTACCTATCGGTGCTGAAGATAACTTCAAAGGCGTGGTAGATCTAATCAACTTCCGTGGTATTGTTTGGAACGAACACGATAAAGGAATGACTTTTACTGAGGTTCCTATTCCAGATGATATGCTAGAAGAGGCTACCGAATGGAGAGAAAAACTATTAGAATCAGTAGCTGAATACGATGAGGGCTTGATGGAAAAATTCTTCGAAGCCCCCGAAACAATCACTGAACGTGAAGTACTAGATGCCCTACGTCAGGCTGTGTTGGATGCAAAAATCGTTCCTATGGTTTGTGGCTCATCTTTCAAAAATAAAGGTGTACAAACCATGCTTGATTATGTGATGGAACTATTGCCTTCACCATTAGATTCAAAAGGTATCACAGGAACAAACCCTAACACTGGTGAAGAAATACTCCGCACGCCGGATATCAAGGAACCATTTTCTGCACTTGCATTTAAAATTGCAACGGATCCATTTGTAGGACGCCTATGCTTTATTCGTGTATACTCAGGTAATCTGGAAGCAGGTTCTTATGTGTACAATACACGTTCTGAGGCTAAAGAACGTATTTCTCGTATTTTCCAAATGCATGCCAATAAACAAAATCCGATTCCAAATGTTGGAGCGGGAGATATTGCTGCAGTGGTTGGCTTTAAAGACATCAAAACAGGGGACACTCTTTGCGACGAAAAAAATCCAATCATTTTGGAATCAATGAACTTCCCCGAACCTGTAATTGGTTTGGCTATTGAACCTAAAACACAAGCGGATGTAGATAAGTTAGGAATCGCATTAGGTAAATTAGCTGAAGAAGATCCTACTTTTCGCGTAAAAACGGACGAGGAAACTGGTCAAACCGTCATTGAGGGTATGGGTGAGCTTCACTTAGATATTATCATGGATCGTTTGAAACGTGAGTTTAAAGTAGAAGTAAACCAGGGAGCTCCTCAAGTAGCTTACAAAGAAGCAATCACAGGGTCTATTCAACACCGAGAAGTTTATAAAAAACAAACAGGTGGTCGTGGTAAATTTGCCGATATCCAAGTTGTGATCTCTCCGGTAGATGAAGGTAAATCAGGTTTGCAGTTTGTCAATGAGATTGTGGGTGGAGCAATTCCCCGTGAATTCATTCCTTCTGTCGAAAAGGGTTTTGCTGCTGCTATGGCTAATGGTGTTTTGGCTGGTTATCCGCTGCAAGATATGAAGGTTCGTCTGATTGACGGATCATTTCACGCTGTCGATTCCGACTCCTTATCTTTTGAAATTTGTGCGCGTACAGCCTTCCGTGAAGCACTGCCTAAAGCTAGACCCGTATTAATGGAACCTATCATGAAAGTAGAAATACTCACACCCGAAGAAAATATGGGTGATGTGATTGGAGATATGAACCGTCGTCGTGGACAACTTCAAGGAATGGATACCAGAGCGGGATCACAAGTAATCAAAGCCCAGGTTCCTCTTTCCGAAATGTTTGGCTACGTAACTCAGCTTCGTACGATCACTTCAGGTAGAGCCACTTCAACAATGGAATTTGACCATTATGAAGAAGCGCCCCGAAACGTACAAGATGAGATCATCGCTAAGGTTAAAGGAAGAAAAACACAAAACGTATAAAAAGAATCTCCCCGCCTTCCCCCCAAAAGGGGGAAGAGCTTGGATAGTAATTAGTACAAAAAATTAATCACAAACTACTATAGTGAATAGCTCTTATAGTAGATAAGCAAAAAACAATGAGCCAACGTATCCGAATTAAATTAAAATCATACGATTACAACTTGGTAGACAAATCTGGTGAGAAAATCGTAAAAACAGTTAAACCTACAGGTGCTGTAGTAAGCGGTCCCATTCCCTTCCCAACAGAAAAGAAGGTATTCACTGTACTACGCTCACCACACGTGAATAAAAAAGCACGCGAGCAATTCCAACTATGTGAGTATAAGCGTTTATTAGATATCTACAGTTCCAATTCCAAAACTGTGGATGCCTTAATGAAGCTAGAGCTCCCAAGTGGTGTTGAAGTAGAAATTAAAGTGTGATATACCAATAACACATACATCATCTCTAAGCAAGTAAGCCAATCTTCACTAAGAAGATTGGCTTACTTGCTTTAAAGCCCCAATATAGGACAATAATTGGGAGCAAAAGCACTTCATTAAAGTGTTAATGTTAAAAATTGTTAATACATATTTAATATTTTTTTAATAATATTTTATTTTCATAGCTTCGTTAGAACAAATCAGACTCTTGCGCAAGATTTGGTCTCATATATTGAAAATATAAATTATTAAAAGATGAAAACCTTAGATTTAAAGATGTTTGATGCTCATGAAATGGGCGCAAATGAGATGAGAGAACAAAATGGGGGATTTGAACCTATTACAACTACAGCTACTGTGGGAGCCACCATACTAGGAGGATTCTTAATTATGCTTGCTCCTGCAGGACTTGCCGCAATAGGATACACCATATATAAACTAGTCAAAACAGAAGAGAAATAATACACAATGAGCGCTGATCTGAGGTTTATTTTAGGAAGTAATTACCATTTATTTTTGAACGAAATAAGGCTGATTTTGAAACAATAGAAAGAGACTATTGCGAAAAATCCAACGAAATTGCAGCCGAAAAAACCAAAAAAGTAAAAAAAGATAAACCTTAGACTAGCTCAATACCTTAGAATTAGACATTCGCTAATCACGAATGTCTAATTCAATTATTAACAATCAGACTTTTTATAAATAAATGAACCCAGCAAGCAACCAAATGTGGCGAGATATGTTTACTAAACAAATGAAAAGCATATTAAGTGAGTGTTTACGTAGACTAAATGGTAAAGAGCTGTTTCGTGTTTCATTATCAAACTTAGAACCTGGAGATATATTCACCTTATATGATGACTATAATAATAAAAAAGGTGGCTTTACAGGGATCGTTACTTCAAAAGATAAATTAATCTACCTAGAATGGAACCCTTCAGAAAGAAGATATTTTGTAACCAGCCAATTGATAATCGCATCAGTATTAAAAGAAGGTAGTAAGTTCAATATATTTCGACCTAAAAGTCCTAATCTAGCTGACAAGATAGCTGGGGTGGCAATGAGTAGTTTGTCTCTTTCTGGATATCAGATCGCTCCTTCTAAAACTAGTCGACCATTTGGTTCTCCAGCTGTGCCCAAGCTAAGTAAAATGCCCACTAACTTACTTCCTACACAGTTTGTAATGTGGGTCATTCAATTATCCCTTAACCAACTAGGAGCAGGATTACGAATTTCAGATTCTCTAGATCCATCCAATATAAAAAACAATATATTACCCATATTGGGGACATACCATACCAAATTGGGTGTTAAATCTGCCGAAATTCTTTGTCCTGATATACGTAAAATCAAGTTTTCTGAAGTAACTACCATATATTTCTTAAATAAAATACTGAAAGCCAGTGATTTTTTTAATAAAGGCGTTCCTGATAATCTTTTCTGGGAAATGTATAATAATGCACTGAGATATCTTGAGGCTGCTGGTAATGGAACTCTTGTTGCAACAGGTAGTGCTGGTAATGGCGCCCTCGCTGCTGCAGGTAATGTCGGCAATGGCGCCCTCGCTGCTGCAAGTAGTACTGGCAATGGTGCTCTTGTAGCTACAGCTCGTGCCTTAAATAGCGCTCTTGCTACTGCAGGTAGTATTGGTAATGGTTCCACCATTGCTGCATCTCGTGCCTTAAATAGCGCTCTTGCTGCTGCAGGTAGTATTGGCAATGGTTCCACCATTGCTGCATCTCGTACCTTAAATAGCGCTCTTGCTACTGCAGGTAGTATTGGCAATGGTTCTATCGTTGCTGCCAATAGTGCTATGAATAGTACTCTAGTCGCATCTAGTTTTGCCGGAAATGCAGCTTTTGCTGCTGCAGGTAGTATTAGTAGTGGCAGTATTATTACTGCAAATAGTGCCTTAAACAGTGCCCTTGCTGCTGCAAGCAATGTTGGCAATGGTGCCATGACTGCTATTACCGAAGCTATGAAAATTGCTGCCCGGGCTTTTGGTAACAACAATGACAGAAGTATGACTAATCAAACCTCTATTGATAGTGAAAGTAATGCTATTATCGCTGTTGGTAAGACTCCTGATAATAATCGCGCTATTGTTGTTATCGATGAGGCTCGTGCTGTTCTCACTGCAGCAGATTCTACGAATAATATACAAGCTACCGTTATTGAGCCTACAGGAGAGCCTACAACTCATATTTTTAGTGGTGCACTTGCTGCAAGCGCGTTCGTTGGTAATAGTGTTCTCGGTACTTTTAGTAAAGTATTTTCACCGAAGGGATCGAATATTAAAAACTAGCGCATCACAAAATAAGTAATGGGGAGGCGAAAGAAAAAATAGATGAACTATTTTACCTATAAAAAACCTAAAGAAAAAAGATACTACTTCAACGTAGCATAGTTATAAAGCGTAATCCCTCCTGTTCCTTCCACCGTAATGGTATGGGATTGATCCTGACCAGAGACTGTTCTACACTTTATCTGAATTTCATTCTTTCCCCTTTGCAGTGGAATACGCGCATAATAAATCGATGCGGGTAGTGTTTGCCAATTACGCGTATCCGATTTTTCAGAAAACAAGCTATATAACTGTATTGCTCCTGCTAATAACTCTCTACTCGCAGCATCATCACCCTTATTTCCCTTCCCCCCCCTAACAGCATATTCTGCAATTTTTTTAATAGCCACCCGAGAAAGAGTTATCGCCATTTCTTTAGCGAAACGCTGTTTTAGGGTTTCAATAGCTAGCATATTAATATCTTCTACCTTTTCTAAATGGGTTGTAGTATTACTTACTGATACCGTAGCAGACGTATAATATACTGGGCTGGGAACATACTTAGGAAAGGTAACACGCAAGGAACGAAAATCATTCAAATTCACTCCATTCATGTTCACCTCTGCTGCCCCAGTGAATGGAATCATCATTTGGCCTGAAGGATCTGAAAAGTAAAATACCCCACCTGCCCCTCTCAAAAGCGAGAAAAAAAACTCTTGCTCATCTTTTACTGGCGCAAGGCCATTTTCCCAAAACAGAATTAATTCTCCCCCTTCAGAAACGTGCTGTGGCTGATACTGAATATTGAATTTACGCTGATAAAAATCAACATCCGACTGAAACCCGTTCAAATAAGCAGTACGAATAACATCCTTCTCCAGTTGTTTAGACAAAGACACTCCATAATAAGTCTTTGTAGGGCTACTTAAATAAGTTTCAAGTGCGTTACGATAAGCAATAAATGCATTGTTCATATCTCCACCTGCTTCGTAAAGCATTCCTTGAAGATTCATCGAAAAAGCATCTTTAGAATAACGCGTTGTTTTATCATTAAACTTATTACTCTGCTCCTGCGTTTGTAAACTAATGCGCCTAGCCTCTACTAAGGCATCTTCCATTTTATTGAGGTACAAATAGTTCAAAGCCTTATAATAGTGAATCATGAATTTTTCAAAGTCCTCACCCCTATATTTTTCCATCATGGGATTAACCAAGGTTCCTACAGCAACATCCTTTGCGTCTGACCACGCTTGCTGTTCCATGTAGTCATCCGCTAGATTAAAATATAAATTACTACTATCTGGCTGATGAAGCAGATGATATGTTTTTCCTTTCTCAAGCAGATATAAAAGTCTATTCCGGTCTTTCTGCAAAAGCTTGTTATGATCTAGATCTTTATTTGCTGCTACATAATTCCCACTCTTAATATGATCATAATAGTGAGCTATCCGATCATTATAGGTAGCACAGCTAAACAAAAAAAGCATCAGTCCCATAAGAACTGATGCTTGAACCAATTTCAGTCGATTGATTATCATCATAAAATACATTAAACAATATCATGCTAGCCCAACACTAACATATCCCGCCCCAAAAAATCTGCTTATAAATTAGTTCTTAACGTATTTCGCTATTTTCTTCTCACCAATCCAAACTACCTCACTCGTTTGGAGATTGGTCAACTCTAAATTCACCTGATAATAAACTACTTTCTTCCTATTTAGCGCATCAACAATGGAGTTAATCGATCCTTGAAGCATATAATCAGCACCATTTTCTAAACCAAATTTTTTCATCGTTGAAACCGAGGAATTGGTTTGCTGATCTGCTCTTTCTGCTCTAAGCTCTTCACGCTTTTTGCCACCCTGCACCAAGCGCACTTTTTCCGACTGGATAAAGCATCGCTCAACTTCCTTAACAAAGGTTTCTGCTTCAATATGCTCATGACTCTTATTATAAACCATTCCAACAATCACTACGGGTTTCTTACCAGCATGATCACTTAAATGATTAGTAAGCCAAGAAGCACTCAAAATATCACTCGTAGCTTGTTCTGCAACCAAACGCGCATCTGTATTATTCCACCCGCCACTAATATCTATCTGTTGATTCGGATCTATCCGAGTTACCTTGCGCGCGCATGAAGAAACTATTAACACAGATGCTGCAACAACAGCAGACATAATCAATTTATTAAGTCTCATTTTTAATTGTTAGGATAGTTTATAAAAAATTTAATTCAGATGTATCACTTATTTAGTAAAAAGGAAAGCCTCCGACTTGGTAAACTATTACCAAGAATAACCAGCGCCCAGATGAAAACCACTACGCCAACGATTCCCATAACCCCAATAAGGCCTATGACCAGAATAAGGGCGATAATAATAACCGGAGGAATACGGATAATAGCCATAGTAATCATACCCCCCATACATAATTTCATAAAGACGCTCTTGATGACGCCACTCACGACGCTGCTGTCTTCGAGCCGCTCGATCTTCTCGCCAGTCATATGCCTTATAAGTATTTTGCACTGTAGTACCGTGCAAAGTAACTAATGAGTCCTTTAACTTCATATAGTGATCTTGACTCTCCTGATAGCGGGGATTTTGATCAGAAACAAATGCACTAGATTGACTATACCCGATTGCTGGCAAAATCAACAAAGCAGCGATATAACATATCTTTTTCATAATTTTCAAAAATTTCAAGGTTCTAGCCTTATTATCAAATTTACGAAATTTCCAGATATTAAAATAGCCTTAAATACAACGAATACTGCTAGCCTTTACTTCGACCGCCTTACTCATAGGTGGACTATAATGTGGACCTTGTCCACTTCTACAAACACCATCTAAAAAGAAAAACCGCCTCTTTCATATCAAGACTGCGGTTTTTATTTTTTGAGTGCGCCCACCTGGCGTTTAACATAACCTGATAACCAATCAATTAAAAAACACTTGTATTAAAAATGCGAACCACATATAAGGGTCAGGGATGTTTTTGCATTCAAAGCAATGAATAATCCCAACCCCTTCTTTGGCTTGTCTAGTCCGTCTAGTCTGTCTATATGTATAAAATATAATATACAGTTCTATTAATCAATACTTTACAAAACACACACCATTGCTTTTACTAGACACGACTAGACACCATTAGACACGTCAAACCAGATGAAGTAGCTTTTACACCACCTTGATCCCCATCTCCTCTGCCATTATTTGAACATTAAGTATAAATTGACCTAGCTTGTCCGATGCTTCTGGTAGATATTGAACAGCAAAGTTTACCTCCAATGCCTTTTCGTCAACCTTAGTCTTTTTTAAATCTTTGATGCCCTCCAAGGTTGGCTTCTGTTTGGCTGGTTCCCCAGAGGTTGCAGGTTTATAGAGCTCAAAAAAATTATAATCGAGTTTCTCGCTTAAATCCCACAACTGGCTAACCCAGATATCATTTTTTTTAAAAAGCTTATAAACGTTTCGCTCAGTTATATGGAGCGTTTCGCTAAGCTCCTCTACTGATACATTCCTTTTGTGCCTAAGGTTATCTATTCTAGCACCTATTTGTATTTCCATGATCTTTATTTTAAAACTTAAGTTTCTTAATATCAATTATTTACTTATATATTGAATTTTATTTAATGTCGATTATTGACAGTACTGTTTTTTATAATCATATTTGTCATCTCAAGACAGTCACAAATATAATACACATTTTCATCGATCTAGTTACACAAATGAGTCAAAGAAAAAGAACACTTGGAAAAAGGGAGCTGAACAAGATTCGCCAACATATGCC
Organism: Pedobacter sp.; assembly: GCA_008015505.1. Classification (GTDB taxonomy): domain Bacteria; phylum Bacteroidota; class Bacteroidia; order Sphingobacteriales; family Sphingobacteriaceae; genus Daejeonella. The sequence goes on along the minus strand of SSFR01000007.1, from coordinate 76,815 downwards.
AAGAGGCTGGCAAAAAAGAGTAGCACAAGAGGCAGGGAAAAGTATTTCAACCGTCAACAAAGTGATGCTCAGGTTGAGGAATAATGGCCACGTAGTTACAAAAGCCATTGATTTATCTGGACTCCCAGAAAGTGAAAAAGAAATTTTAAAATCTAAACTCCTATTTATCCATGAACTTAATTGATCAAAATCAAAAATTACCCGCTGGCCTAGTCGACAACGGTGTTGAATTTTTCATTCATCAGAATGAAATCAAATGCATACACAACGGCATGACTTACACCTTTGAAAATATTCCTGCGCACATCATAAAAATCGTTGAGGCAGATATGCTCAAAAACCCTAAAGCGTTGAAAGCATTGGTTGATTGGGATATTACCGATTATCGATCACAAATTAGACAGTATATATTCTGTCGTTTTGGTGGCTTCGATCAAAATGCAGATATCACCGCCGATGGCTTAATCATTCATTCTGAATATATCGAATGTGGACGGCGGGGGAAGTGTCCCTATGAAGGAAGGCTTTGCGCTTCCATCCAACTTAAAAATGGAATTCTATCAAAACGTGATATTGACGTTCTAAAGCTCATCGGACAAGCTAAGACGGACGAAGATATTTGCGCGGAACTCTTCATAGCATTGGGCACACTGCGCTACCACAAGGATCAAATAGCCTACAAAGCTGGCATCGCTGGCAAGCCTGCATTAGCGATTCTGGCTCATCAACTCAATTTAGTATAATCATCTAAATACAAACACCATGATCAACACAGAAGCCGTAGACTCCATGTTGGAGGAACTCGACAGGTGCCAAGAGAAAATCTCCATACTGGAGCATAATATCTCATGGCTAAAATATGCTCAGGCAAAGAACTTAACCCACACCACAAACAAAGTCACCGAAATGCTTGAATATCTTTTAGAGCAAGAAAAGACAGCTGCACGCTTTATTCATGACCTTCTGGCCTTTGAATACGAGCACCTGGAGGTTAATCCTATTTTAAAACAGCTCCATATCTAAAAAAGCACTGATGTATTTGTATTTCCCAAAAAATAGTCGCACGTTTGAAGCGCGAAACCAGATGGAGCAATCCATCTCAAAATTTATTAATCAAAATAAAGCTCAGGCGATCAGGTGCAAGTCCTGCAACTTCTGTAATCCAGCTGGTTTCGCAGCGACCTGGGCTATTATTTACAAAATTTCATCTGACATGCGAAACCAGAAAAACATCCCCCTACCCAACCATGCTCTACAGGGCAACCCACCCCAGAATCACCCCTTACGGATCACTAAAGTAGAATGCGAAGGCCCTGATCAATTTGCTATTCATGTTCTGGTGAACAACACCAGTACAACTGTGATACGCTTTAGCAATCCCGACCTTCTAGATGAGATAATAGAATCTCTATCAAAGCCAACCAATAGCAAAAAATAACCATTCATCTCCCCAAAACCCATTAAAAAATGAAAGCATTTTCGTTTTACAGGAACGGTATTACCCAAAAAATCCCCTCATTGGAAATGAATGTGGAGGATGCTATAAGGATTATTCGCAGCGAGAAGTACAAAACAGATATTGATCGCCTGCGTAATTCAAGTGATCCACATGTCAGAAATGTGATCAAAAAAAACCTAGATTATTTTACTTTCTCCGGAAAGTTTAAAAAGCGTTTGACGGAAAGCTTAATCGAACATAGTGGCATCATATGCCTTGATTTTGATGACATCAACACCGAAGAGTATTTCGACTACGTTTGCCAACAAGACTTCACCCTAGCCTGTTTTCGCTCACCAGGTGGAAAGGGACTTAAAGTACTGGTCAAGATTCAACCCCATTTGCATTTGCAAAGCTTTTTAGCACTCACTAAATTTTTTGAAGTAGCATCGCTGATAGTTGATAAATCAGGAAAAGATGTTACACGCGCCTGCTTTGTTAGCTATGATCCTCAAGCCTACTTTAATCCAGAAAGTAAACTTTTTACATTCGATGTGGCTAAAAAAACCACTCCTACTCTAGTGGCTAAATTTAATCCAGAAAGCAAGCAGTACGCCTTTGATTCGGTTGAAGAATCAACACCTGACCAATTTGATCATACTGAAGAAAAAACGACTGGCAGCAGGAAGTATGAGCGTTCAAAGAATCTAAAACGTGTATTATTTTGTATAGAACAAATTGAAGCTGCAAAAATTGATATCACTGATAATGATTATGAAGATCGATTACTGGTTGGATTTTCGTTAAGCACTTTGGGCGAAGATGCCAGGGATTTGTACCATCGAGCTGTACAATACAATGATGCCTATGACAAAAAAGATGCCGATCGCAAGTTTGATGATGCACTTAGAAAAACCATTTTTAAAACCCCCGCCAAATTCTTTATCCTTTGCAAAAATCATGGGATAAAAATATCCCTACCAAAAACGATTAGTGAGGCAAAAACAGAAGCGGATTACAGCGAAATTATAGGCAATGAGGCCGACACAAAGGACTATCTAGCATTCGGAATTTGGGAAAGTGGAGGCAGTTATTGGAGTTTGGACCTTAAGGGAAAAAAGGTCAATATATCCAACTTTAGGATGAAGATACTTTATCATGTTGGTACTTCCGAAGAGGAAGCATTTAGATTAATTGAAATATTAAACGTGCATGGACATCTTGAGATTTGTCAAATGAATACGGATGACTTTGTTTCTGTAGTCAGTTTTAAAAAAGCAGTGGCGCGAAAAGGGAATTTTATCTTTAAGGGCAATGAAGCCGATTTATGTCGATTACAGGACAAATTACAGCGTGAAGAGCGTCCTACCAAACTGGTCAAGAAATTGGGCTGGCACAAAAGGGGGCAGTTTTATGCTTTTGCTAACGGAATTTATGATACTGTTGCTGATGCCTTCATGCCCATCGACGATTATGGCATCGTGGAACATCATTTGGCAGATAACAAGGGAGATACGCATCCACAAAATTTTTTCATCCCAGCATTATCTAATATTTTTTTGGAAAAAGAAGATATGCTTGCCAACTACAAAAAGTTTGTCTATCAGCATTCCACCGTAGATTTTGCTTGTTGGGCTAGGCAATATGCCTTAGTTTACAATAGACAAGGGCATTTTGGTATTATATTTTACATCATGGCACTATTTTCCGATATCATTTTTAGGGACATCGGAAAACGTTTCCCCCTACTGTTCGTGTATGGCAAACGTGGTTCTGGTAAAGGAACATTAATAGGGTCTTTAATGCGGATGTTTGGCGAGCCGCAAGAACAAATCATGTTAGGCGGAGCCAGTACAGTGGTAGGATTTATGCGAAAAATGGGACAATTTGCTAATGGCCTAGTGTGGATGGACGAATACAAAAACAATCTAAACCCTAAAATTATCGAATCTTTAAAAAATATATTTGACCGAATAGGATACGAACGAGGTAAAAAGGACAACACCTTCAGTACCGAAAGTACCCCTATTAGTTCGGCTTGTATTGTATCCGGTCAAGAAATGCCCACCATTGAAAATGCCCTTTTTACTCGTTGCATCTTGATATCTATGAAAGAGACTTCTTTTACAGAAACCCAACGTGCTGAATTTAGAAAGCTTCAAGATTTAGAAGTTAAAGGGTTAAGCTGTATCACCGTTGAGCTTTTACGCTATCGCGAACTGTTCGACAAACAATTTAAAAGCGTGTTTGAGATTGAACAAAAGAGGCTTATTAAAGCAGTAAATAACAATGAGGTAGATGATAGACTATTTATGAACTACGCGGCTCTAATAGCCACGGCCGAATTAATAGCTACTCAAGTGGTATTACCTTTTAACCTGCTGACTTTTAAAGAAGACGTAAAACAGAATTTAATTAATCAGTTTGCTACACTGAAAGGGTCTGATGATGCTTCCAAGTTCTGGGATGTAGTCGAGCATCTGTTTAACAGTTATAAGTTAGATGAGGATACGCACTTCATTCTCAAGGATGGTTATCTATTTCTCCGCGTACAAGATATTTACCACGACTATGCTAAAACATTGCAGGAACGCCGTGACCCCAACATGCTAGATAAAGCCACCCTAGAGAAATATTTGGAAAGTGACACTAAAAGCTTTGTGGCACGTGTTCGGCGTTTTTTTGGAGGCAAACAGAACAGATGCTTTCAGTTCAAATATAATGAGCTGGGGATTGATTTGATAAGAAGAGAATCAGCGCACGAACTGAGAGCAAAATATAAGGAAATGGGTATGACCTTTGAGGAGGAACGGTGTGAATTGGAAAAAATGCCATTCTGATAGATTTAAAGGGCAAAAACACGCTGTCCCACGTGTCCCATTATGTATTATTCTTATTTAATTATCTATATATCAATATGTTATAAATAAAACATATGCTTCAATAGGCTAAAAAATGGGACAGCGTGGGACAGCATGGGACAACACAGTCCGACTTTGGGAACAAAAAATTAATAGAATGTTAGAAATAAAATAGATAGCATATGTATTTTTGCCGTTCACACCGTACTTTCGCATGCTATGCATACTTCAGACCTTCTCCATCGCGCTTCTCAATTTGAATTTCTTACACAAGAAGAGGGCGTTTTTTTATTTAAAAATGCCACCACAGAATCGCTGGCACATGTAGCCAATGAGCTTCGGAAAAAACAAGTTCCTCATGGTAAAGTCACATGGATTATTGACCGAAATGTGAATACTACCAATGTTTGCGTGGCCAATTGCAAGTTTTGTAATTTCTATCGAATACCAGGCCACAAGGAAAGCTATATCACAGATTTTGACACCTATAAACGGAAAATAGAAGAAACTTTTCGTTATGGGGGTGAGCAATTGTTATTGCAAGGCGGACACCATCCCGACTTGGGCTTGGCCTTTTATGTTGATTTATTCAAAAAGCTAAAAGAAGCCTTTCCTACATTAAAACTACACTCTCTTGGCCCACCAGAAATTGCACACATTGCAAAACTAGAAGGTCTTACTCATACAGAAGTGCTAACCGCTTTAATTCAAGCTGGACTAGATTCTTTGCCTGGGGCTGGCGCCGAGATACTAAATGATCGCGTGCGTCGATTAATATCCAAAGGCAAATGTGGTGGGCAAGAATGGCTTGACATCATGCGTGCGGCCCACCAATTAAATTTAACAACTTCAGCAACCATGATGCTTGGTCATGTGGAGACTATCGAAGAACGTTTTGAGCATTTAGTTTGGCTGCGTCAGGTCCAAGAAGAAAAGCCCGCGCATGCGAAAGGATTTATTGCCTTTATTCCTTGGCCGTATCAGGATGATGGTACACTTCTCAAAAAAGTTCGCGGCGTTACTAACCAAGTTTCTGGGGACGAATATATTCGTACGATTGCCTTAAGCCGCATCATGCTGCCTAACATAAAAAATATCCAGGCATCATGGCTTACTGTCGGTAAAGAAGTTGCCCAGCAATGCCTACATGCTGGAGCTAATGATTTTGGATCAATTATGATTGAGGAAAATGTCGTATCAGCCGCAGGTGCTCCCCATCGTTTTACATCACAAGGCATTCAAGATGCCATACACGAAGCAGGTTTCGAACCACAGTTGCGTACACAACAGTATGAATTTAGGGATTTACCACAGTCAATAGATCAACAAGTGATTGCATATTAATGTTACGCTTACAAACTCATTGTATACTAAATTAGTATATAATGAGTTTGTAATAAGTATTTTTTAGTTTTGAAACTTTAATTGTTTCATATCTAAAAAATACCATGCCTACCTTTTACGGTCTCGAACTCCATCCGGTTACCTTTATTATTCTTCTTTGTGAGTGTATGCTTTTTTATAGCTATACTCGATTCTATGTCTCACGACCAATGGGGGATAAGAAGCGCTGGCAGCTCATTTTTCTGGTAGTGCTGTTTTTCATAACTGTTAAACAGTTAATTCTTCCGATCCTCTACGAAAATGTTTCTGTCCCTTCTACGCTGCAGTTTTTTCTTGGAAGGGGGTTTGGTTATGTGTTGGCCAGTTATTTCCCATTGTATTTATACAAAATGCTCGAGTTTCAATCATTGAAATGGCATGGAAAGTATGGCGCTTTATGCATACTCGTGCCTGTGATTGCTGTATTTGGCGTGGTTTATCCTATTCGGCAAAATTTGATGGAGGTAAGGATATGTATGTTTATTCTTCCAGTTTCATATTTTTTGATTCTGATTTATGAGTCATTACGATCGATCATTGGGCACTATCGGGAAACCAGAGATAAGCACCTTCTAAAAGAACAACTATTAATTCTAATGAATGTAGCGCCATGGGTTATCGTTCCATTCATTAGTATTTTTTTCAATGCCTCCAAGCAGGTGTGCGATTTTTTTCTCAATGCACCTTTTCTAATTTCTAATTGGTTCTTTGACAAATGGCTCGATGAATCCTATTCAGAGAAGGAAAATGAACGCAGGCGACTAAAATCGATTTATTTTGAAAAAGAGGTGAAAGGGATTGGTAATTTAGATATCGCCGATGAACTTAAACGTTATATGGTTAATCTGTTGCAAAAGGCAACAGACACGTGCTATGAGTATCATGATGATTCATTTAATAAAACATGTCAATTGTTAGACTTTTCTCCCGCAGAAAGACAAGTGATGTGGCAATTAACACTTGGCAATATGAAAGATAAAGAAATAGGCAAAATTTTAAATGATACGTCTCCTCGGACGGTCGAAAAGCGCATTGAAAAGATGCGTAATAAAGCAGATGTTCGGAGTAGAAAGGAATTGTTGGAGAAATTTAATATTTATTTAAACGAATAATTATTTTTTAAAAATCAAAATCACGTATTCGTGATTGTAAATTCACGCTAAAATCACGCATTTTTTCGTAGTTTTTTCCTAGTGTGGTTATGAAACTTAATCTTGAATATTGGGAAAATTTTAATGACTAAGTTTTTATTCTATGTTAACCAACAAACAAGCATCAAACATTGTATTATCTAATGGCAAACAAATCGAAATAACACTTGCCGATTTATCTAGCTTTCTAAATTCATGTAAAGAGAGAGGATTAGGCTTAGAAGACTTTGAGGATATTTTTTTAGATATCTCAGAAGCAGTAACTGACCAAACACACGATGATGCCTTGTCCAGAGATCTAAAAATCAAACTGTTTTTTCTAAGAAAGCTGAATTTTCTATTTAAATCGATGTTGTACCGTGCTAATTCTGCAAGTACGGGATTCAAGGATGCCTAGCTATACGCTTAGCCTGATTAATAAATTTTTTGATACCCTCTAAGTAGCCTAGAGGGTATCAAAAAATTATATCAAGACAATAGTGTCTTTTAAAGACAACAATATCGTATATTGCGGCGTTATATTTAATACAGACCATTCTAGTATGTATATAATCCGCATTCCCGTATATCCCCACATCCGTCGTTATTTAGTGGCACAATATGGCCCACGCATTTATTCAGGAGAGCCAAATTATGCCGCATTGCTGTTTAATGGCATATTTAAAGTGCCCACTAAAAATGGTGCAGTAGATGATTCATCACCTGTATTTCTAGGTGCTACTTATGACTTTGTGATCTCCTGGAATAATTTTCACGCGCGTGATCGTGCAGTAGCATTTTCTACTAGAAATTTTAAACGCTTCAATACGGCTATAGACAAGCTTATTAGGCAGGAGCTGTTTAAATGGTGCGAGCATCCCAACGCATCCTTTAAAGAAACGGATCATAATATCCGATCATTTCTTGATTACTATGGATTTTCAGAAGATGAACTACCCTTTTTGAACATGAAGCAGTGGTACTTCAGGGAAAGACGTAAGCAAAGTACACGATTGAATCCATTAATTGACCAGGAGACCCAGCCTATTTTTGACTTCTCGAATCGCGTAAGTGTTTCAGTGGGCTAATTAGTACTTGTGTCATTTCTGGTTCTCTTTCCTCTTTTCATTTTTGGAAAAATTGAAAGATGGATCGGGAAAACCACAAGATCTTCCTTTACGGAGTAATAGGCCAGGACGGTGTCACAGCAGAAGCATTCGTTCAGGAATTCCAAAAGCTTGAACAAGCGGGGCATACCATCCATGTCCATATCAACTCTCCTGGCGGATCAGTATGGGATGGGCTGGCCATTTTCAATACAATTAAGTCATCTAAAGTTCCTGTATACACGCACGTAGATGGCATTGCCTACTCCATGGCCGCGATGATTGCTTTGGCTGGTCATCGGGTATATATGTCACAAGGCAGCTTGCTGATGCTCCACAATGTGAGTACAAACGAATATGGCCACGCACAAAAACTGCGACAAACAGCAGCTGAAGTAGAAAAATACGATACTATTCTGGCGGATTTAATTGCCGCTAAGAGTGGTAAAAGCTTGGATTATGTCCATCAAAACTGGCTTAACTTTCAAGATCATTTATTTTCACCCGCTGAGGCCCTCTCAGTGGGCCTGATCGACCAGATCGAAACGCATCAAGCAAAAGACATTCCCCAAAATATCCATCAGCTGACGTACAATAAGCTTGTGGAGGCTTTCCATTTAAATCATCAAAAAAACAATCAACATATGAATCCAATAAGACAAATATTAAACGCTCGCCTAAGTCCCAACAAGCACTTTTCGGGGCCAGTAAAAAATGAAGACACTATACAGGAGCCTAGTTCAGATCAAATAATGAATGATCTTTTATCACGACTGGAAAACTGTGCTCTAGGTTTTGAGGGACTTTTACAGTCATTCGAGGCCATTTTAAATGAAGAAGAGACAGAAGATTTACCCGCACAGCTGGATGCCTTGCGTAAGCGCCTTGATGCAGTATCTACCCCCCCTTTGCGCGCATATGCTTCAACAGATAAGGCATACCATAGCAGTCGAGGACAAAACTTTGAAACTTCCTTCGATCGCGGGGAACGTGCTCTTCTTTCAAAAAATATTAAACAATAAAAATCGATCAATATGTCTTTAACAGATACCGAAATAATAGATGCTTATGCTGGAGCTTACCAACATGAGATTTTTTCAACACTTCACGAATCTATGGATTTAGCCAAGCATATGACAGTTATGCGCGGCATAAAAAACACTTTGAGGTTAACCAAGTTGACCATTGACGAAGGTGTTAAATCTTATTATGATTTCGAAGATTTTGATTCTGTTGGGAAAGATTTACATTACACAGGGCGCGATTTAACTACAACGCTACTAAAACGGGATATAAAAATTAACCCGCTAAGAGAGCGCCTAACGTGGCGGTCAGAAAGACAGCGTCGAGGTGTTAGTTTGGATGATTTACCCTTTGCTGAATTTATTGCAGAGACGACAGCGAAAGGGATTGCCCGCGAAGTGAATAAGTATGCCTACTACGCCAAGAAAGTGGATGGAAGCTCTGTTTCAAAAAGTTTTGATGGTATAGGCACCCAAATTGCCAAAGCTATTGAATCAGAAAATAGTGTTCCTGGTAGTGGTATTGTCCCAGTCGCTACTGGCGAAATTACAGCACAAAATGCTGTATCCAAGTTTGAAATGGTGATGGAAGCCATGCCGACTGAATTTAGGGCGCATGGTTTTAATTTGTATTGCAGCTACGATCTTTTTGATAAGTACAATAAGGACTATCGAGAGCGGTATAAGAAAAACTTTGCGTGCAATACAGACGGCGTATTTCATGTAGATAATACAGCTGGGATGGTCAGAGTAATTCCATGTACATGGATGAGGGAATCTCAGCGTATTATCGCAACTCCTCAAGAAAATTTGCTGATGGGTATAGATGGAGATAATGACATGGATAAAATTCATACGCATTCAGAATTCGAAATTATTAAGTGGCGAGTGATGTTCAATCTTGGATATGCAATTCGAGATTATGATGCAATGCGGGTAAATGACCAAGTTTAATCAACCTACATGAAGCCTAAAAATGAAAACTTAGCCGCACCAGGTGTGGCTAAGTATACCGTCCATTTTGGTGTCTATATCCCAGAAATGCGCAAACAGTATACCAAGGAAGCGCTAGAAAATGATCCGGAGGTATGCGCCTATCTGCTAGAAATCGGATCAGGGGCTATTTCGCAACCCAAAACAAATCAAAAGGACAACATATGAGCATTTTTGAGAAAATAACCAATTATGGTTTAAGCTATACGGATGGTGAAGATAATTCTAGTGGGATACAACAGGACACTTATTTTCTGCCGATCTCTTGGATGAAAACAATATCCCGGCCTAAAGCAGGAACAACAGCGGCTTCCTTAGTTGAAATAAACGAGTCGCATGTCATGAACACGGGCAAAGGCCCTGTGAAAATGTATTCGATGTTTAAAAAGTCTGGTTTTAAAGGGGCACTGGAGGGCGAAGAGCTTTGTAAAATTTTCAAACAGGGACCCGCCGAGTTTTTTATTCCGAGACTTACTGCAGATAATTTAGGAACAGTGACAGCGATAAAAAACTATCAAGGCATTGTCTTGATGCGCCGTGCAGGGGAAGACAACGAGTTTGTACAAATAGGTTCGGAAGGTATGCCGGCACAAGTGGTCAATGTGGAATTTGATCTTGGTACTGGGCCTACGGGTTCCACGGGTATCAAAGTCACTTTTGAAGCTTACGGAAAGGTTCCCTATTATGTTTATAAGGGCGATATTCCAAGCGATAAAATGCCATCCAGTGTGCAAAAAAGCAATTAGGCAGATGTGTGCAAAGCAGCTGCCTTCGCAGACCTCGTCGATGCTGGCAATATCTTTTTAGAAATCATACCAAATCAAAAAAAATGAAAAAAATATTAATTCTAACATTTCTAATTGCAGCTCAAGCTATTGCTTTTGCACAGAAAGTGAGCGGCATAGCCTCAAATATACACGACGGTGACACATTTCGATTAACTCAAACCGATGGTACTGTACTCAAAATCCGCCTTGCAAACATTGATGCTCCCGAACTGGATCAAGCGCATGGCATCGCTTCCCGCGACTTTTTAAAATCGATGATTGATCAAAAAAATGTCGTGGTGGAGATTCAAACAAAAGACAAATACGCTAGGTCTGTCGGTGTTGTTTTTTTAAATAATCAGAATATAAACAGACTGCTCGTTGCAAACGGACATGCATGGCATTACTTAAAGTACTCTAAAGACGCTGAGCTATATATCATTGAAAAATCAGCCAAGATGAATAAAAATGGCTTGTGGAGTACCGCAAACCCTACGCCGCCTTGGAAATTTAGGGAAGATAAAAGGGCGGCTCAAAAGCCTAAACAAGTGGCTTAATGCTAGCAATAAAAATATGGCTGGACTCCCCGCGCGATTATGTAGCGGGGATTTCGTTGTATGAACTACACGGCACCAATAGTTTTCTAAAAAAGCGTTTCCGATCTGGCCCAGATGCCTACAACAAACAAAAACTAGCCGAAGAACTGCAAAAACTCGTCGGTAAAGTAAGTTCGCCACCCAAATTGGAGGAGGAAGGTCCAAAACCTCCACAAGCTAACTTACAAGAAGACCAAGCCAAATACCTTGCATTGTTACGTAAACGCGACGATATCGTTAGGCAAATTGAGCGAAATAAAGCCGTGCTTGATTTGAGCACATCTCAGCCTATTTTATTTGAAACAGCGAAACAGCTACTGAAGCTACACCAAAAGAAGTGCGAAATATGGACGCAAATAGACTTTTTTCAAGCCCATGGGTATTTTGAGACTCCCGAGAAGGAACATCCCGTAGTGAGGGAAAAAGAAAAACAACTCCTTCACCAGGCCATCAGCAAAGCTAAAAAGCGGCTAAAAAATTCCCATTGCAAAAACAAGACAAAAACCGAACAGCTACTCCAAAAACATCAAAAACGACTTCAAGCACTAATAGGCCATGCAAGTGATTAAACCCAAACAAATATCCGGTGAAACAGCTTTAGATCGCATTACGCGAGCATGGCTTTCACATGATTTGGATGGCCTTTCAGATGCTGATAAACAGCTCTTAGACCGTATTAGCGAGGCCGACAAGCAGTTGCAACACGGCAAACTGATCCGTAAAAATGGCAAAGACTTTTCCAGGCCCATGCGTGTAAAAGAGCTTGCCGAGTGGCTCGTAGAACGTTTCAAAATTAGCTTGCGCCAAGCTTATATTGACATTGAAACAGCCAAAGCTTTTTTCCTGTCAACGCAAAGTCGCAATGACAAAGAATTTGCCCGCGGGCAAATGATCCAATATGGGGAGGAGTTCATGTGCGAGGCTGCCGCTAGGGGCGATTTTAAAGCAGCTGCAGCTTTCTTTAAAGAACTTCGGCTATTACATGGGCTTGACAAAGTAGACGTGGAGACGCCCAATTTAAGTCAGTGGGAACCTGCCACGCCGGTGATTGTTAGCGACCCATCAGCGCTCGGTTTCGAAAAAATAGAACATCCAGACCAGTTGGTACAAAAACTGCTTAAATCACTCAAGCAGTCACCTGCGGAACCATCTACAATAGACCATGCGACAAATTAAGCTTTGGTTCAATAAGCCTCAACAGCGGTCTATATTGGTGTCAGCCAAGGAAGAATACGGCGTATGGGGACGAGCCACAGGCAAAACTCAAGGACCTATCGCCTACCGAACCATTCTAGCGGCAAACGCGATGCCTCGCGGCTCGACTGGGCTAGTCGGGACAACCTATCTACAACTACTTGATCGAACATTACCGCCGTTGATTAAATCTTGGGAGCGCTTTGGCTATGAGACCAATGTACATTTTTGGGTCCGACGTTATCCCCCTAAAGAACTACAAATACCATCTGCTATCTATCCCGCCTTAACGCCAGAGCATGCCGTATTCTGGTGGAATGGACATGTATTTCATCTCATATCCCAAGACCGACCGGGGCTAGCTAATGGCAAAAACTTAGATGCCATCGTATGCGACGAAGCGCGGTTTCTCAACCATGACCGCTATATGGATGACATTGCTCCAACCAACCGCGGCAACCGAGAAGTCTTTGGGCATCTGGCGCTTCATCATGCCGTGACCATGTACACTGACATGCCCACCTGTCCAAAGGGAAAGTGGATTTTTGAAAAAGAACAGCAGATGGACGCGGATAAAATTACTTCGATTATCAATCTTCAACTTATCCTTAACCAATTCGAAACCGAGCTCAAAGGGACTACCTTGTCGCAAGGACGCAAGGACTATCTCTTGCGAAAATCTAGTGAATATGCACGCGCCTTGAATGAGCTAAGGCGCGATACTGTATTTTATAGTGAGGCTTCATCCCTTGACAATGTCGAGATACTAGGCGCCGAGCAAATCAAACAGTGGCGTCGCGAACTGGCCCGACCTGTTTTTGAAGCCTCTATTCTCAATAAGCGCGTAATCCATACGGATAATGGTTTTTACCACCTGCTTGATCTGGATACTCATTCCTATGACGATTACGATTATGCTTTTATCGAGGGCACAGGAATCGCTACAGCGGGAAAGCTAAACGATTGCCGCAAAGATCGAGACCTGCTTAAGGGACGACCTCTAGAAATTTCCTTAGACTATAACGCCTCTATCAATAGTCTGGTGGTAGGTCAAGAAAGCGAACGATTTTTTCGTGTCATCAAATCGATGTTTGTGACTAACAAACAAAAGAAAGTTTTAGTCGATTTGATCGATGAATTTTGCCAGTATTATGCGTATCACAATTGCCGTGAGGTATTCTACTATTACGACCACACGGCGGTGTCTACTGATTCTACACGTTTAAAAACCCTTGCAGATATCGTGTGCGAACGTTTGCGGGCAAATGGCTGGATCGTATATCCTCGCTTTATCGGCCAGCAGCCACGACACGACACTCGATATCGCATGTGGGAAGCCGTCCTGAGGGAAAGTGATACACGCTTCAAGCCAATTCGTTTTAATCGTGAAAACTGTAAAAACGTACTCACCTCGATGCAACTGGCAGGTGTTCGGATCGGCAAGAATGGCTTTGAAAAAGATAAGCGAAGTGAGGCTAACAAACTAATCCCTCAAGAGGATGCCACTCACCTGAGTGATGCGATGGATACGCTTTATATTGGGAAGTTTCAACATCAATATGGTTATTCCTCACAAATTCACGAGCTGATTATTGTCTAGTCCCGTGCTATAATAAGATAGCTCCTATTTCCTTCCAGTTATCAACTCTAATGTGTCTCCCATTCTCTCGGTTTAAATTATGTGGTTGACTAAAAATTATTGTTTTACCATTGAAGAAATCAAGATTCTTAAAATGGTCATCTATCATGACGTCACCACTAATTAACTCTTTGCTTCCACAAAGAACAATCTGTTTCCAGTGTATGAATGGGAAATACTTATTTAGCCACCTTACTTTTTCATCCAAGCTTAACGGGAACTGTATGGCTGAAGAAACTATGAATAGGTCGTACTTAGAGTTTACTTCCTCAAGTATTTCAATGCTATCCTCAATTGGATCCGCATCGTAAAAAAAATTGGGGGAATTTATATACTTGTCGTGATTACTAAATGCTTCGTTTTCGAGCTTGCCAATTAGTGAATCTAAGCTTTGTTTAATATTTAAGTCCTCAAATTCATGTTTTAAAAATTGGCCGTAAATATCTGCTAATACCCCGTCCATATCTACGGCTATTCTTTCTCTCATAGTCTATAACGGCCACTTTCGGCCGTGCTTTTGTTTTTAAAAATGCATTAAACACAAATTTAGCCAAAAATTTTTATTGGGAATTTTCAATTCGGCTGAATACCATTTTCATATATCGTAAAAATGGCTCATGCACTTTCCCTCTGGGGATAGTGCGTGGCGTGGTTTCCGCTGTCTGACGCTTCTATTTTTTTGCAACACCGGCGCACTATTAGCTGTTTATCAGCTACTTGAACCATGCGCCCGCTGCACAGACATGCGAAACGTTCGCAATGAACTTAGGTAGACGTTTCATGGTTGCACGCCCGCCAATTCACATCCAAAATCCAAGCCCATTCATTCACATTTGTGTCATTTCAAGTCGTCTTTCTTCTGTCAATTTTTGCTTTTAATGAAGCTCATATCAACAAACGACATGCTCAAAACAGCGGAAATGCGTGGAGCAGATGGCCAGCGGATACCATTCTCGATCACGTTTGTGACCTGCGATCTGAAGAAAAACGAAGGAGGTAACAAAATTCACCTCTCGGAGGCTGTGTTAGTGGGCGGCAGTAGTAGTAAAAGTCGCTCCAAAAACCCTAATCACTACGAAAATTACACACGAAACATACGTGCCCTAAACGGTGATCGGCTAATCAAAATACATCCGTTGCTAGTAACCCAATTCAGTGGTTTGAAAACATGTCAGTAGTAGAAATCGACTTTTTGAACGATCATACAGCCTTTTTAAAGCAACATCAACTTGTGGTCGCTTTAGAAAAGCCGAGCGTAGAGCCATACTCGCCCATCAAGAAAGGCTTTTCACAACACCAAACTGTTGCCTCTTGGGGTGATGGCAACGACTTTCCGCAGCAAATTATCAAGCTTGCATCAGAATCGACCGAACTCGCCGCTCTCTTGGATTGGAAAGCGCGCGCACTCCAGGGAACGGCTGTTCTAGCTGTGGAGTCGGTATGGAACGAAGCGAAACAGGAGTTCGAAGAAAAGCTCGTTAACGACAAGGAAATCACGGACTTTTTACGGTCTATTACTTTTAAACGCTACTTGCGGGAGGCATCCACGGACTTCTTTTGGTTTTGGAACGTTTTTCCTGAATTGATCAAGAACGAGGCCGGAGACAAAATAGCCTATTTGGGGGTTCAAGATGCCAGTTTTTGCCGCTGGTCTCCGATGAACGAGCGCGGCATCATCGAACACTGTTACATCTCGGCAAATTGGCCAGATGCCAAGATTAGTGACCCAACGACACTAAAACTTCCTGTCATCGATCCCTATCGCCCAAATGCGGTAGAGGAGCTTCGAGGTGCGGCACATATCCCACATTTCATTTATCCGGTGTCCTATCCATCACCCGGTAAATCCTATTACCAGCTTGCCCCTTGGGATGGCTGGCGAACTTCTGGCTGGCCCGAGCTGGCCAAGATGATTCCTAAAAGCAAGGTTCAATTAATGAAACAGCTTCTCTCAGCCAAGTTCATATTGGAAATTCCTGTGAACTACTGGCCTACAGCCTATCCGGACTGGCCTAAAATGACACTGGAGGAGCAGATGGCCATAAAAAGAGCTAAGGTGAAAGAGATTAACGATACCATCACAGGCGTCGAAAACACCGGTAAAACCATTCTTAGTGAGTCGGGGGCGGATGCGATGCATCAGCCTATCCAATCTTGGAAGATTTTGCCGATTGATGACAAACTGAAAGATGGAAACTTCCTAGAAGATAGCCGAGAAGCGTCTCAACATTTGCGTTCGGCCTTAGCACTCGATAGCGCCCTAACCGGTGATGGCCCAGGCAAGGGAATGGGCGGTGGAAGTGGCTCCGACAAGCGGATTGCTTTGAATATCTATGTGGCATTACAGCAACCCTATCGGGAGGTCATCCTGGAACCGCTTTATTTCATCGCCGAATACAATGGCTGGACGACTAAATATCCTTACTTGAAGTTTAAAACAGTCGAAATACAGCTCGAAACCCTAGACAAACAACATGAAACGTCCATATTAAAAAGCACCTGAACATGGCCTTATTTGACACGTCGAAAGAGCTCAAAAGCATCAACAGTGCATTTGCCATTAGCTTCGAGCTAGACAACATCCAGTCTTTTTTAGATGATGCAGCGCGCGCGCATCTAATTCCTGTCATTGGCGAAGAAACACTGGACATACTTTTAGAAGCCAAGAAAGCAGGGTTAGCACCCAAGAGCCCGCAAAAGAAACTTTTACATCTGGTTCAAAAAGCTGTTTTAGGCTTTGCATTCGGTGAATATTCGACATTTGGCGCCTTGCAGATTCAGGATGCGGGGATTTCAGTTTTATCGCGCGACAGCTTTCGTCCAGCCAGTGATGCTAAGGTACTAGAACTTCGCAAACAGTCTGTTCGATCGGGTTTTGAAGCTTTAGAAGCCGTTCTTTTATTTTTAGAAACTCACCTTGTCGATTTTCCAAGCTATGCCGAATCAAACCAGCGTCAGAATAACCGCGCTAGTTTCATCTGCTCGTCAGCTGAATTTTCAAAAGTGTGCGTAGCAATCCATTCCAGTGTATTTTTTCAGTTGAAGCAAGAATTGATCAAACTAGAAAACGATACCATCTATCCATTATTAGGACAATCGCTTTTTGAAGAACTCAAAAAAGCACATCAAAAAACATCATTCACTGACAAGCAACAGGGGTTGATCCAGCGCGTGCAACGCGTGATTGCCCCCCTTGCCCTTGCTGAAACCATTTGTTACAACGGTTTACTTATTGACGCCTCCGGATGTTTCCAAAGTAGTGTCGGCGAACCATTGAGCCCGTCGGCAGAGAATCGCCTGCAATCGGCGATGTTTCATCTAACATCCAGGGGGCAAGCTGAACTTGTTCGCTTGCAGAAAGCGCTTGAGCCTGTAAAAAACAAGGCCATTAACTGTGAACAAACTTCTTGTTCGTCGCAAAAATCTAACGTCTATTTTATCTAATCATTATGGAATATACCACAATCATCAGTTTTTTGGGTACAGCAGGCAGTGCAGTACTCCTCACGCATTTGTTCACTAAGAACAAACAAAACATGGAGATACAGAATCTATTAGGAAAAACCTATGTAGATATGATTGAGAGTATGCGCGCCGAAATTGACCGCTTACGCGATCGCATGTCAGCGCTCGAAACCGAAATCAACCATTTACGTGATCGCGTGGCAGCGCTCGAAACCGAACTTAAACAGCTAAAAACAACACTCGGATGCAAACCAAAAACCTATCTGAGGAAGGTCTAAACTTCCTGATTAAAGAAGAAGGCCTATCGCTGCGGCCATACCGTTGCGCGGGTGGTGTGCCTACCATTGGTATTGGGTGCACCTTTTACCCCGATGGACGAAAGGTAAAATTGGGTGACCCACCAATCACCAGGGAGGAAGCGATTCAGATGCTAAAAATCCTTTTAAAAGACTTTGAAAGCAGGGTTTGCAAAAGTGTACGCCAGGAGCTCAACCAAAGACAATTTGAAGCACTGGTGAGCCTCTGTTTCAATATTGGCACTTCGGCTTTTGCTTCTTCCATGGTCTTAAAACGTGTCAATGTCAACCCGAACGACCCTGCTATTAAACAGGCCTTTGAGGCTTGGAAAATGGCAGCAGGAAAGCCCATTTTACTAGGTCGGAGAGTACGAGAATGGAGGTGGTACAATGGAAACTAGGGCGAACGTCCGGCAGTTTTGGAAAAGCTATAAGACCACACTTATCGGGATCACCTTTGCGGTTTTTTCAGCCGTACAGCCGGTAATTACCACGGGTGCAATCGATTGGAAACAGGTTTTTATAGGTGCCATGGTAGGTGCTTTAGGTTTTTTCGCCAAAGACTTCAACAAAAATTAATAAGAGAATTAACCATGTATAGATTATTCCTTGCCAGCATATTCCTGATCAGTGCTTGTGCCACGCAACAAAAGCATGCCGATCGCGCACATCGCTTTTTTAGAGAAAACCCCTTAGCATTAGCTAGCCTTTGTGCGGATCAGTATCCTGTACATAACCAATACAAACCTGGCACGGAACATGTCCATATCGATACCATCACCACCGAGGCTCCACCACTACCCTGCCCACCACAAAACAGGTTTTATAAGTGCCCGCCGAGCAGTAAAATAGTCCAGCGCATCACGCGCATAGATACGCTCTTTCGCGAAAATACCGCGCGAGTGGTTCAACTGCGTACACAACTCGAGCAATGCACACAAAAGGCCTTATTGGCCAAGATTATAGCTAAAAAACTGACCTGGTGGTTTTCTTCAGTTACTTTAGTTGGTTTAGGCTTTTTGGCTTTCGTTTTCATGCGATTTAGGATTTTGAGATGATCAACATGGAAGTCCAATATCCAGATGGAACAATAGAACGGAAACAGCTCCCCGCTTCCTGGGAGGAGATGAACCGCGTACAGTTGCTCCAGTGGTCGCGAATAAGTCTACAAAAAATGGAGGTTTTACAGGCCAAGATAAGCTTCGTAAAACGTGCTAGCCGTTTCTCCAAAGCAACACAAAGACACCTTCGAAAAACACAATTAGTAGCTATTGCACATCAGCTAAAGTTTTTGAATACCTCCCCTATTATGTCTCGTTGGGTGGTCCCTTCTTTTCGTCATTTTTTTCGCCGTTATTATGGCCCAGGCGATGCCCTATCTTATATGACCATCGGCGAGTTTCGTATCACAGAGCTATGTTTTCAGCAGTATTTAAAAACAGGTAAAAAGCAGTTCCTAGTGGCTTTGGCTGCCGCCATGTATCGACCAAAAAATAGACAAGATTTAGCCCTCGACATTCGCAGGCCACTAGGTAAGTGCAGCACAGAAAAGCGAGAAAAACGATTTAAATATCTATCGCCCATGATGCTACAAGCCATCCTATTGAACTATGAAGGCTGCCGTGCATTCATCCAACGAAAGTATGCGCCTGCATTCAAACAGACAAAGGTAGGTAAAGAGCAGCCTGTACAAGACCTCCAAGAACTTATCGAAACAATGGCCGGCGAAAAGCTCGGACCTATTCATCAGGTCGAACAAACCAATATACATCGTTTTTTCAGGCATCTAGTAGGCATAATTCAAGAAGCTAAAGAAGTTCAAAAACAATGATAGACGCCACTTATATCACCTATTTTGAACAGCTGGCACGTTTGCATCCGGCATTACAGCATGCGCCCGATGAAAAGCAGAAGACCTTTTTTTTAATCCAAAATCCTTTCGACTTAGTCGAAATGGATAATGCGGTTAGAAATAATGACTGTTCGCGCGTATTGCTCCTGGATGTGCCTACAGGTTACCTGAGCGATAATGGATCAGCCAATTATACCCAGCACACAAAAATTGACTTTTTCTTGCTTGGAAAGGCTGGACTGGAAAATATCCAGGCTGTTCGGCAAGACTGTTTCGAAATAGGGTTAGGGCTTATTCAGCAACTTCGCGCGGATAGCATTTCTAGAAAAATAAGTGCCAGGCCGATTTACCTAGAAGAGGAATCCATTCAATATGAGCCCGTTGGCCCTATTCAGGCTAGCCATTATGGCTATTTATTTAGACTGTCTTTGTGCAGTTCCTTTTTTTGGAAATCAAAATTCTAACCAATGGCTATCAGATTTTTACAAGAGCCGCGCACGGTATCGGAAGTCGAAAAGAAGGGTGTTATTTTTAAGTGGTCGAGTAATGTATACACTTGGCAACCACCCATGCCTCCCAGTGATGGTGGAAATAGATTGGCTGTGATGCCCAAGCCCGAGATACAGCCTAATTTTGCCTTTTCCGTTGATCTTTTTTTTAGGTTTTTAAATCAGCCTAGCTTTAAATTAGAGGCAAAAATAACCATTGGACAAGATAAAATTGGTCGTACGGAATCCTGGGGAGCATTTAATAATTTAATTGGGGAGGCCTCCTACAACCTATCTGGCACACTGGAGTTGTTGCTGAGTACTTACGACAGAATTAACCCCATTGCACAAGAACAGAGCCAGGTTACAGCAGAGTACTATATCGAAGTGTCCGAATCATATGGAACACCAGCAACAGTACGATCTAGCCTTCGAAGTGCCACCAGACGTGTTACCTTACAGCTCCAGCCTAGTACCCTAAGCACTGACGGCACGACCAAGAGCGGGGGAGAACTCGTTTTAGCTTTGCAACCCACATCCTTAAGTCTTTCACAAAACGAAGTTTCCTTTCAGCTACGTAGTCCCATTTTTTTAGATACGCCAGCTGTACATTATAGTGGTGAATTTAAGTTACCGGCGACGGTGGCCATGGCCACAACGATTGACGGCAAACGTAGGCCCGCCTATCAAAACACAAGCAAGCAGACAGTCCCACTTTGGCCAGACGGGCAGCCGCTGGAGTTTAAGTATTCAGATCAATCGGTCAAACTATGGCCTGTAGCGAAGCCTGATGGTTCAGGACATCAATTTTTGGAAGATTGCATGTCGATAGCACAATTAGCCCAATACGTCCAGGCAAACTATTTGCTGACTAAGCATTACGAAATCGAACAAAAGATAGACTGTCTTGTTTTCAAGGCTAGACAAGCTGGGCCCGCTTTCAATTTGAGTGGGAACGACTTTCTAAAGCCACTACTGACTGGAGTAGACCAGACTGACCGGGTTAATTTCAGGTTCTTATTTGAGGTGTTCTTTCGTAGAGCTGACCAAGCTCGCTTTGATTGCATTTTTTCGGCTCAGATTGCACAAGATGCCCCTTTTTCGGGTATCGCTAACATGGATATCAGTGGTATTTTGGATGCTTTTCTAGAAGATGATCTGTGCGATGTCCAGCACCCTGATCCGCAGCTTTGTGGGAAATCATCGGGGGAGTTTTTTGTCCGGTGTGCAGAAGTTTACGGCTGGCCAGCACAGGTGCAAAAAGTGATTAACTCCGATACAAAGACGGTTACAAAAGGAGGATTTTCTACTCGTTTACAAGCCCCCATTTTTACTGACTGGCTGGCCCCTGAATCCAGCGACCTGCAGAAAGATCGATTTTTGAAGATCGGACAGCGTCAGCAAAACGTACATATTGACCAGCCGCTTAAGCTGTTTTTTATTAATACGCGCCCTGAAAACAAAGCTTTGCGCCTGAAAAAAACAATAGAACGCTTGGAGGGGTCATCTATAATTAGCTATTCTGGTTTTTGCGATTCCGCCCTGTATGCCAAAATATGCTTTGATGTTTCCCTAGCGGAACCCCATACAAAGCAGGTGGCCTGTTGCCTAGAAGACCAAGACAACAAGCGTGTGTCGGAAGAGTTTGTGTTTTTTGTGAATCATGAATACTTACCAGCGTGCCGATTTTTTGCTTACGTATCCAGTTTAGGTGCTTTAGAAACATTCAGTACCAGGGGTGAGGGAGTACAGTATTATGATATTCTTAACGAGACTTCTGAAAGCGAAAGGTTGTGGGGTGCCAAAATGCAGACCCAATACAACAATCGACTGAGGCGGACATTCAAGGTTTCTACCGGACTGCAAAACAGGGGTGAGTACGAACGCTTAGCCGATTTTTTTCTGTCTGACAAAAAATACGTTGTTGAGCAAGGCAAGCTAGTTCCCATCATCGTGAGTACTAAAAAGGCAGGAATGACGAGTGATTGGCAAAGGGTCCACATGACCACATTTGAGTTTCAATACGCTACCGAAGAGACCAAATACGCAAAATATGATTGAGCTGATGACAGTGAACGCTGAGCGGATAGACCTTGCATCCACCGTGATAACCATTGAACAGAGCAATACTTTTTTTGCTTCCAATACCGTGCTTCGAGGTGGGTTTAGCTATCCCATTCAGCTCGCCCACACGAGCAAAAACCGAAGAATTTTCAAATTTTTTGATCTTTTAGAAACCAATCCAAGTCATCCACAAATACCCGTTTTTATGCGTATGAATGGCCGGTTTCATACGGAGGCTATCCTCCAGTTGGGGATGGCAAGCGGGGGATTCTCTGGCCATTTGCTACTCAAAAATGCCGCTATCAACGAAAAACTAGATGCCAGTAAGCTAACTGACATTCGCTTTCCGGTTTTCGACATTGGGGATCGAGATGCATTGTGGAATAATATGGTTAGCACGCGCTCCAAGAACAAAAGCAGTGAAACACCCTATACCTTTTTGCCCACTAAAAACAATGACTTTTTTTCATCGGTTGACCCCAAACAGGATCGGGTTTTAAACCACTCGATTGGTCTAGCTTTTCAGCAGAATTCGCCGGACAAATGGGCTCCTATCGTGCCTTATTTTTATCTGTGTAATGTGCTTGAAAACATGGCTAGGTACCTAAACCTGAATTTGTGCGGCGATTTCGCGCAGCATGCCGATGTTCAAAAGCTAGTAATTACAAATCCCGTGGGTCTTGGCTTGCCTTATGGTATCAAAATCAATGCAAAAAATCACTTGCCACCACTGCCACTGAAAGAGTTTTTCAAAGAGCTTTCCATTTTCTTTGGAACTACCGTCCGCATAGCGGATAGCGATTTGAACATTTCGTTCAAAAAATCAGTTTTTGATCGCCCCATGTATATGGATTGGACAGGCAAAAAAATGTCAATCATATCCCAGGAATTTACCCCTATTAGAGATGGATTTCATTTGTCTGCAGACGCTGAAGGGCTAGATCAAAAAGATGAGGTGATCGTTGGCAATGGCAAAATAAAAATAAATGCAAAAGTTGCTAGTCTGCCTTTTTGCAGTCTTCAAGGGCACCCAAATCCAATCCCTGAGTACAAGTGCAAGGGAGTGCTACTGCCACATGGGTTTAAGGCTGATGAAAAAACAAAGGATTTATATGCTAAACCCGGGGAACCACCCAACTTTCCGTTAAGGCTTTTATTCTGCAATAATGACGGTGCTCCTAAAAGCTCAAACACAGGCCATTACTTCAATTTAAAAATGAGTGGAAGAAATGGCTTATATGAATTTGCTCATAGCCCGTGGATGGAAAAAACGCATGCTGCGCGTGTTATAAAAATACGCGTCCTACTCAATGGAGCCGATTTACAGCAATTAGATGAATCAAAAATTATTCGATTAAAAAGTATATCGGGTGCAGTGGTTGAGTGCATGTGGCGCCGGTTGACCTTTAGTGCTAGCGAAGGGCAAAATATAATACCTGCTGAAGTGGAGTTGGTTGTGCTAAACCCGTCCAAAATCTAATACATGGAAGCAAAAAACACAGCATTCGACCTGCAAGGCTGGTTAAACAAAACACTCGATAAGCTCCGAGAGGCTTTAGAGACTCAGCAGGTGGGGCGGCATAGTAGTGGACTTTTAAATAGCATATCGGGAGAACTTCATCGGCGCGGGGGTACACTCGAAGAGATCATTATCAAATTTCAGCAATATGGGCGTTTTGTAGACATGGGAGTAGGCCGAGGCTTTCAGCGGGGAACTCGAAAGCATTTAGGGGATATGTTTTCTAAAAAGCGTAACGAAAAGGGGGCTTTACATTGGGTGGGAAGAAGTCCTAAACCTTGGTTTAGTAAGACAAAAGTAAGGGAGGTGGCAAGGCTCCGAGAGCTGCTTCTGGCTCATCATGAAAATTTGATTCTGAATGAGATCGAAAGCAGATTCAAGGAAGAAAATTTTGCTATTTAAGCGCTATCATAACGCCTAATACCGCTAATAAAACAGCGAGTACGCCAAAAGCAATACCAAAGAAGGTATATCCCGTAGAGATTTTACTATCCATATATCCGAATTTGCTTTCAAACTTATCGTCTATATGCGTCAATTCAGTTTTTAATAATGCAAATTCATTGTGCATGGCATTTAATACTTCTTTCATATCATCTTCAACTTTCAAGTCTATTAGTTTAACCGTAGCAGCGCGGTTCTGTGGGTCTAAGCCATCTGCCGCATTAGTCACGTCATCGATTTTCATGTTATACAAATTTAGTACAAAAAAATAACACCATTATGGCAGCAGAAGCAAAAGTTGTACATCTACAACTAAAAATCAATGGCGAAAATGCCTTTAACACCTTTAAGGATCTCAACGAACATGTCGGCGTATTACGTAAGAAGTTAAACACGATGGCCAAAGATGACCCCAGCTATCAGCAGGTGGCGCAAAAATTGCGTGATTGCGTCGAAAAACAAAAAGCTTGGCGGGAGGAAATTTATGGCACACAGAAAGCAAATAAAGGCTTTTTAGATGATTTTAAAAGTAATCTTGGCGGGCTTGTTTCATCGTTCAGTATAGTTACACTAGCCATTAATGGCATTCAAAGTGCCATCGGTGGTCTGACTGCCTTTTTCTCAGGTGCTCAGGCTTCGTTTGTGGAGGGGGAACAAACACAAGCACAACTAGCCGCGGCGATTAAGTCCACTGGCAGTGCGGCCAGCCGTACGCGTGATCAGCTTAATGAACTGTCAGCAGCTTTGATGGCACAAACGGGCATTAATAGCGACAACATCGCAAAAGCGGAAGCATTGCTGCTCACTTTTACCAATATTAGAAGTGAAATATATGATCAAACCTTGCCTATCATGCTCGACATGAACAAAGCGCTGGGGCAAAGTTTGGAGTCTAGTGCAATTCAACTCGGCAAGGCTCTAAACGACCCCATACGTGGGTTTTCGGCATTGGCAGAAGTGGGTGTTAGTTTTAGCACAACACAACGCGAAATCATTACCAATTTTCAAAATAGTGGAGATTTAGCCAGTGCGCAGAAAGTCATTCTGGAAGAATTGGCCAAGGAATTTGGTGGCGTGGCTAAGGCCATGGCCCAAACTGATAGTGGAAAACTTGAAGTCTTTGGTACCCGAATGGTGAAAATTCAGGAAAATATCGGGGGCATGATTACTTCTTTTAAGGCTGCAAATCTTTCCGTTTTTGAGCCATTTGTTGGCTGGCTAGAGAAAGTTACAGCAACCAAAATGGCTGACAAAATCAAAGCTGAACACGAAGAACTAAATGGCTTAGTGAGTGCTATTGTCATGACCAATCAGAACCAGGAAGTACGAAATAGGCTTATTGACGAGCTCCAGGCCAAGTACCCGGATTTTTTAGGTAAGCTAAAAGCGGAAGAAGTTTCTAATGAGCTGCTAACTAGACGTTTGAAAGAGGCAAATGAGCAGTACCGATTAAAACTATTCATGGCGGCAAATGAAGATAAAATAAAGGAAATACAGGAAAAGCGAAGCAAGGCGATAAAAGAAGAAGCTGAAGCGAGGCGCCGCGTGGCTGAGTATACCGGACTGTCGGCTGAAGCTTTGGCTAAACTGAATGATGAGCAAATAAAAGATTTAGCCCTTAAACAGCGTGGGGAATCATTAAAAAATCTAGGCTTGAACGCCGTAGTTGGTGGCACTAGAGCAGTGGTGACTGATGGCCTGGACTATCTACGTGGCAAGGGTGCTTTGCGCGCAATAGCTGATGTTGAGCTGATTGTTAATGGAAGGAAAAAACTAGCCGAATCACTAAAAGAAGAAGGCGATTTACTCAAAGCAAATACTGTTTTGGCCGAAAAGGCCCATCAGGAAGAGATTAAAGCTATTGATGAAGAAATAGCCAAGTTCAAGCAAATGAAAACTGCCCATGCAGAAGCTGAAATTAAGCGCTTGACTGAACAGCGAAACGGCTTGTTGGGTATCACTCCTCCTATCCAAAAACCAGGCAAAACTCAGGAACAACTAAAGGCAGAAGCAGCTGAACGAAAAAAACGTGAAGATGAATTAAAAGCTGATTTAAAACAAACGCAGAGTGAATTTGAGAAATTAGGCACTGAGTTCGATAAGCAAAGGTTGGATTCGTTGTACAAGACCTTGTCCGCTAATGAAAAGGAAGTCCAAGCCGAGAAAGATAAATACGCTGGGCTTATAGCAGAGCAGCAGAAATTTTTAGAACACAAGAATATTTCACCGGAGCAGAGGGAGGCTGTCGAGAAACAAATCACCGGTCTTAAATCTCAAAGTGATGCTAGCATTTCGGCCATTCGTGCCAGGCAGGAAAAAGAACGCCTAGAAGAAATCCAAAATTTGAGATCACAGTTAACGCAAGTACACCAAAGTGAGTTAGAAAAAGAACAACTGCTCATAAGGAATCATTATGCTAAGCTGAAAGAGCAAGCACATGGTAACGCCGAAGCAATTCAGTTTTTGGAAATATGTGAAGCCGAAGACTCAGCTAATGCTAAAATACGAGAGGAACAGCGATTCCAGCAGGAGAACAAAAAGATTCGGCAGGAGTTTAGTTTACAGCATGGAACGCAGGTGGACAGAGACCTAGCAGCTATTCATGCAAAATATGACGCTCAGCTAGAGGCATTAAAACAGAGGTTTGGCAAAGAACTCCAGCTTACGCAAGAATTCCACAACCTGCAGGATGCCATCAATGCACAACGCGATCAGGACGTGACCAAGAAAAAGGCGGAAAATGCACGATTGCAGACGGAACAAGAGATAAGTAATGCGAAAGAAACAAAAGATTTTGCTTGCCAGATGGCACATGAAATTTCAGATGCTACATTTTCAATTGCGGCGTCTAATCGGCAAGCGGAGACCAATTTTATTCTTGATGAAATCAATCGCCAACGCCAGGAAGAACTCGCTAATAAAGACTTAACGGAAGAACAAAAGAAGGCTATAAACGATAAATATGATAAAAAAATCCGGGCGGAGAAACTGAGAGCCTGGATTGCTGACAAGGAGGCAGCAAAAACACAAGCGATAATTAATGGAATTGTGGCAGTTACAAAAGTCATACACAACCCATTTTTAGCAGCTTTGGCAGGAGCTGCTGCATTAGCACAGGTGATTAAGATTGAGTCGCAGCCAGCTCCCAAGTTTGCCGGTGGAGGATTTATTCCTGTAGGCCCATCGCATCAAGCAGGGGGTATAGCCTTGATTAATCCAAATGGGCATAAAGTTGGTGAAATAGAAGGTGGAGAACCTATTTTGAGCAAGGAAACGTATCGTAATAATAAGCAACTTATCGACACCCTATTATATAGCTCCCAGCGTCTAAATGGGGCGCGGGTAGTCGTTAACACTTCCGAAATTATGCAGGCTAGTAGGATATATCGAAATGGTGGCTTTGCTGCAAGCTCGACCGGTAGCAATTTGGCAATGCCGGCAGACCTAAGCGAATTGATATCGGAAGTTCGCCTGCTTCAGGCTGCCGTACGTGAAGAAAAAATGCGCCCCGTTGAATTTAACTACCGGGTTTTTGAAGACTTCCAGGAGCGGGTCAATGGGGTTAGGGTGGTGGCTTGATTTGGGACGGTGGCGATGAAAAATGGGCTCAAAAAGTGGACGATCCATCCTCAAAATACGATCCCGTGTCTAGTCGTGTCTAGTTTTTAGGCCAAAAATTGGCTTTTTTGAGGGTCGTGTCTAGTTGTTTAAATTGTAATATATTCATAATTAGCTATTTAACATTTCACTAGACAGACTAGACGCACTAGACACGGAAAAATGTATGGTTCTCTGTGGAATGTAATTTTTAACAACCCATGATATCAAAATTATCCATCAATCCCTGTTTGCGCTTATCACTCATTTTTAAATAAATCATAGTGGTTGCCAGCGAAGCATGTCCCATTATATCCTTTAAAGATTTCACATCGCCACCCATCTCTATAAATAGCGTACCAAATGTATCCCTAGCCACATGATATGTAAGCCGTTTATCAATGTCAGCATATATGGCAAGCCGCTTTAAAGTTTCATTAATGTATCCATGGGAAAAAGGATGAAACAGTTTACCCGTTCTTCCTTCTAGAAGCTGTAAAGCCGTTTTAGATAATGGTATTTTTAATTTTTTACCTTTTGCTCGTCCTTTATAAGGCACAAAACTTAGAGTGTTTCCACTAATCATGTCAGTTGTTAGCTGTGATGTGTCTGAGATTCGTAAGCCCGTAATACAACTAAACAGGAAACGGGCACAAATTTCTTTTTCATTTTCACTTAGTTTGGTGGATTTATATAATTGGAATAATTTTTTTAACTCATCTTGAGTCAATACATCTCTATCCCCATCCACGTAAGCAAAAGAAAAACCCTCATAGGGATTTTTTTCGATCAAGAATTTTTGCACTGCAATAGTTAAATACTTTTTTAAATCCTTATGATAACCACAAACAGTATTATGTCCAGCTTTATGAACTTTTCTAGCCCAAGCATCATATTTCTGTATCCAATCTAAATCAATCTGACTAATATTTAAAGTTGGTTTTTTGTGAAATTCTTTTACTGTATTCATACTACATCTATGTCTCCTCCAAGTCCCATAAGCTATTACGTTGGTATTATATAGCTCATTGATTTTGGTTTCCATAAATAAAAACAAATCATCGCTCTTACCGATATGATGAAATTCTTTAACCAAATCTTCAATGGTAATTGTGGCTTTTTTCACAAACCCATTTAATTGAATACGATGAGATGCTGCCTTAAACTCGTTTAGCTGTAGATTAAATGGAACTACATCTGGATCGTCCTGAAATCTTGGTAAAAGACACTGGCGAGCCTTATCAAAGTAATCTTTAGGCCAACGGATTCTAGTAAAAATATCCCTCTTTATTTTTCCCTGTTTTAACCGGAAAAGTATTTTAAACAAGCCATCGGAATTACTCCTTGAATCAATCACAATATTAAAAGTGATCTGATGTACATCGTTTTTCATCTCTGCGAACTTTTGCGAACTCTGTTATAAATCTGTAATTATTGGGGTGAGAAGGTGCGTTTATGCGAACTTTTGAGGGGTGGTGTACAAATTCTGCGAACTTAAAAAAAGCCACTTACAGTATCGTGAGTGGCTTTTTAAGAGATTTTAAGTGCGCCCACCTGGGCTCGAACCAGGGACCAAAAGATTATGAGTCTTCTACTCTAACCAACTGAGCTATAGGCGCCTCATTTTGAGTGTGCAATTTTACAACATTTAGCCCATATTTCAAAAACGAAGATAATCATCATTCCCAAACTAAATCCAAACGCATCAAACCACTAGATTGACGATTTTCCCCTTCACAAAAATTATCTTCTTGGGGCTCCTCCCATCTAGATGCTTCTGCACATCGTCATTAGCTAACACCAATTGCTCCACTTCAGGTGCAGCCAAATCTAAAGATATAGTCAAATTCATTTTCATTTTACCATTGACCGATATGGGATAGGCAAACTCACTTTCAATCAAGTAACGCTCATCGAATTTGGGATAAGTAGCATAAGATAAGGTCCCCGCTTTATTACCCAACAAAGCCCATAACTCTTCCCCAATATGTGGCGCATACGGAGATAACACAATGACTAGATCCTGCAATATCCCACGCTTATTACACTTCAAATCCTGCAATTCATTCACACAAATCATGAAATTAGATACAGACGTATTAAATGAAAATCGCTCAATATCTTCTTCTACTTTACGAATAATCTTGTGCAAGGCTTTATACTCTGCCTTACTGGGCGTCTCATCAGATATGCAAAAGTTAAATGCATCATCGTGAAAAAGCTTCCAAAATTTGCGCAGAAATTTAAAAACGCCTTCTATCCCATTGGTATTCCATGGTTTACTTTGCTCAAGTGGACCTAAAAACATTTCGTACAAACGAAGAGTATCCGCTCCATACCGTTCCACAATATCATCCGGATTGACCACATTAAACCTCGACTTCGACATCTTCTCAATCTCAACGCCGCAAATATATTTGCCACCTTCGAATATAAATTCTGCATCAGCAAACTCCGCTCGAGAAAACTTGAATCGATTAATATCGAGCACATCATTTTCTACCATATTCACATCCACGTGCAATGCGATAGTTTTATACTGATGCCTCAGACCTACCGATACAAAGGTGTTCGTGCTTTTCCCCCCTTCATTCACCACACGATAAACAAAATTGGAACGACCCTGAATCATCCCCTGATTGATTAACTTCTTGAATGGCTCCTCCTGACCTACATAACCTAAATCTTTTAAAACCTTATTCCAAAAACGACTGTATAACAAATGTCCTGTAGCATGCTCAGACCCGCCAATGTAGAGATCGACATCTTTCCAATATGAAATAGCTTTTTTATCAGCAAATGCTTGATCATTATGTACATCCATATACCGATACCAATACCAACTCGACCCCGCCCAACCCGGCATGGTACTTAGTTCGTATTCATACTGATCTTGATATTTCCAATGCTCAGCACGGCCCAGTGGGGGTTCACCACTCTCAGTGGGCAGATATTTGTCTACTTCGGGCAAAAGCAAAGGCAATTCCTTCTCATCAATCAGATAGGGCAATCCATTTTTGAAATAAACAGGGACAGGCTCTCCCCAATACCGCTGACGTCCAAAAATAGCATCCCGCAAACGGTAATTCACCTTTACTTTACCTGCATCTAATTCTTTCAATTTAGCAATCAATACAGGTATAGCCTCCTGATAAATCAAACCATTGATTAGGCCCGAATTAATATATCTTCCTTCTTTGGTAGGGTCAGCTTGCTGATCTAAATCTTTTTGAGTATCCAAAACAGGTATAATAGGCAAACCAAACTGCTTAGCAAACAACCAGTCACGCTGGTCACCCGAAGGAACAGCCATCACCGCCCCTGTTCCATAACCCGCTAACACGTAATCCGAAATCCAGATTGGAATATCTTTACCAGTGATAGGATGCTTGGCATAACTACCTGTGAACA
Source organism: Pedobacter sp. (assembly GCA_008015505.1). GTDB lineage: Bacteria > Bacteroidota > Bacteroidia > Sphingobacteriales > Sphingobacteriaceae > Daejeonella. The sequence continues at coordinate 45,550 of SSFR01000007.1, read as the reverse complement.
CACCCGATACTGTTTTAGTATTAGCCACACGATCAAGCTCCGATTTCTTACTGGTTTGAGCTATGTAATCCGCTATTTCTTCCTTTTGGCTGGGTGTAGTTAATGATAATACTAGTTCATGTTCAGGCGCAAGTACCAAAAAGCTCACCCCGAAAAGAGTATCTACTCGAGTGGTAAAAACTTCAATCGGGTCAAAACTCACCATCGCTCCTACACTTTTCCCAATCCAATAACGTTGCATCTCTTTCAAAGGCTCTGGCCAATCAAGATCATCCAAACCCTTGAGCAAACGATCCGCATAAGCAGTAATACGCATGCTCCATTGCATCATTTTTTTCTGCTCGACAGGATGGCCACCCCGTTCAGAAAAACCTTCTTTGACCTCATCATTAGCTAGTACCGTTCCTAATGCAGGACACCAATTCACAATGCTTTCTCTCAAATAAGTGAGGCGATATTTTAATAACTCTTTTTGCTGCTCTTCTTCCGATAACCGTTTCCATTCATCTGCTGTAAAATTGGCAACATCCTCGTCACATTCAGCTTTGATACCTTTGCTTCCACTTGTTTCAAATTTTGCAATTAGCGTACTGATTGGCTCCGCTTTATCTACTTCAAGATTATACCACGAATTGAATAATTGCATGAATACCCATTGCGTCCATTTGTAATAATTTGGATCGCTGGTTCGCACTTCTCTACTCCAATCGAATGAAAACCCAAGGTTATCTAATTGCTCGCGGTAACGCTTAATATTTGTTTCGGTAGTAATAGCCGGATGTTGTCCTGTTTGAATAGCATATTGTTCGGCAGGCAAACCAAACGAATCATAGCCCATTGGATGTAATACGTTAAACCCCCTAAGACGCTTATAACGCGCAAAAATATCAGAGGCAATATACCCCAGCGGATGCCCCACATGAAGCCCTGCACCAGAAGGGTAAGGAAACATATCTAACACATAATACTTAGGCTTTGAAGGGTTATTTTCTACTTTATAAGTCTGATTTTCGGACCAAAATCGCTGCCAGCGGCTCTCTATATCTTTAAATTGATAATCCATCGTGTATTAAGAATAAAGCACGAAAATACCAAATATGTTACGCTTTGATCAAACGATACAATACATGTCGCGAAGATGAATGATTATAAGATATATCTCGACAGGCTAAATTTTTCAAACTCCTCCTTTGATAGGCGATATAAAACATGCCTTGAAAGCGGATGATCAGCAGGTAAGCTGGGATGGGCAAAATCAGCTTTACTATCCAGCTTCATGCCTAATTTTTCCATCACTCGCATCGATCGAATATTGGCATGCGCAGTGTATGCCACAATCTGATCAAGCCCACAAGTATTAAAACCAAAATTAAGTACAGCCCTAGCACCTTCGGTGGCATATCCTTTACCCCAATACTGAGTGCCTAAACGCCAACCAATATCTACAAAGGGCGTGAAATCCACTCCGGGCCAATCGGTATAATCCAAACCAATAAAGCCAATTAGCTCCTGTGTCTCCTTCAAACAAGCAGCCCAAAGTGTGTAGCCCTTGGTGTAATATTGCTCATTTTCATGACTCATAAATTCCCTTACTTGCTCCATCGTTAGTGAACCAGGCAAAAATTCAATCACCTTTGGATCCTGATTAATCCGCAAGTAAGGAAGCTCATCTGATTCTTGCCAAGTCCGCAGCAGTAACCTTTCCGTCTCAATCACAATGACCATAACAAATCCTCCTCAACATATCTTACACAATAGAGCCTGTTTAAATTTTATTGCATGAAATTATTATAGGGTATTTTTGAGCGAAATGAGGCAGATTTTGGATCCATAGCGGGGCTTCTATGGCGAAAGAATCTAACGAAATTGTAGCCAAAAAGACACATAAAAATAAAATCAAATAAATTTTAAACAGGCTCTAACAATTTACGAAAAAATCGGCAGTAAATAAAGTACTAAATACTTACCTTTGTGACCTTCTCCGGAGAGGTGTCTGAGTGGTCGAAAGAGCAAGCCTGGAAAGTTTGTATACTCGCAAGGGTATCGAGGGTTCGAATCCCTCCCTCTCCGCTTTTTAAATCTAGCTACAGATATTTATAAAGCACATTTACATTCTCTTTACTCCAAAACATCAAGATTATTAGTAACGATTAAATAGATGATATGACCAAACCATCTCAGCCTAAAAGTGAGTTACTAAGCCTGATGAATGTTGGCAAGGCTACACTCAAGGACTTGCAACTACTCGGCATCAATAAAATCGATCAATTAAAAAACCAAACACCAGATCAACTCTACGAAAATCTTCAACAGATTACTGGCATCAAACATGATCCATGTGTATGGGATGTTTTTGCAGCCATTATTCATGAGGCAAAAACTGGAGAAAAACTACCCTGGTGGCATTGGAGCAAAATCAGAAAAACTAAGTTATGAGCTAAGACAACCTTCATACACACCTAAAATATCTTCACAAATACGCAATACCAATGATTGATATCAATTCTTCTCAAAGTATACCGATGCAAGGCTTGGACAGTATCATTTCCGATAAAATAACTCATTGGCTGCAAGGAGCCTATGATACAGCAACCAAAAAAGAAATTCAAAAACTTATAGACGAAAAAGCATATACCGAGTTAACGGATGCTTTCTATAGAGATCTTGAATTTGGCACAGGTGGTCTTCGCGGCATTATGGGGCCAGGATCAAATCGAATTAATAAGTACACCATTGGTGCAGCAACTCAAGGCTTTAGCAACTTTTTAAACAAAAAATACCCCCACCAACAGATTCACGTTGCAGTCTCTTATGACAGTCGAAATCATTCGGATTTTTTTGCCCAGATTACCGCAGACGTATTTTCTGCTAATGGCATTACTGTCCATTTATTTCAAGCACTACGCCCAACACCCGTATTATCTTTTGCAGTTCGCTCGCTTGCCTGTCAGGGGGGAGTGATGATTACAGCATCACACAATCCCAAGGAATACAATGGCTATAAAGCCTACGGAGCAGATGGAGGACAATTAACTACTCCAGACGATGAGCTAGTAATGCAAGAAGTGGCCAAAATTCAAAGTATCGATGAAGTAAACTTTCACCGTGTAGATAAAAATATCCAAATGGTTGGCCAAGAAATGGACCAACTATATTTAGATAGTATTACGAAGCTATCTCTTGCCCAAGAAGCCATTCATCGCTGGAAAGACCTTAAAATTGTCTACTCACCTATCCATGGCACAGGAATCACCCTGGTTCCTCAAGCTTTAAAATGCTTTGGCTTCGAAAACATAATCCTTGTAGAGGAACAAATAGCGCCTAACGGAAATTTCCCAACTGTGGTTTATCCAAACCCTGAAGAACAGGATGCTTTAGCACTAGCTATTGCAAAAGCAAACACTGTCCAAGCCGATCTGGTTCTAGCTACTGATCCAGATGCCGATCGGGTAGGGATTGCCATTCGAAATACAGAGGGTAATTTTATCTTACTCAATGGAAACCAAACAGCCAGCTTATTGACAAACTATCTTCTCAATGCATGGGAAAAAGCAGGTAAACTAACCGGAAAGGAATACGTCGTCAAAACTATCGTAACGACACATCTCATCGAAGAAATAGCCCAAACAAAACATGTAGGCTGCTATAATACCTTGACCGGATTTAAATACATTGGAGCACTCATGACTACTTTAGCGAACCAAAAGACTTTCATTGGTGGTGGGGAAGAAAGCTATGGTTTTTTAATAGGTGACCTGGTAAGAGACAAAGATGCAGTTATATCATGCGCTTTCATTGCTGAGATGACTGCCTTTTACCGAGATCAAGGAATAAGTTTATATGATGCCTTACTTGACATGTATCAGCAATATGGTTTGTACAAAGAAACATTGATCTCTATCACTAAAAAAGGCAAGGCTGGAGCCGAAGAAATTAGGGCAATAATGCAAAACTTCAGAACACATACACCAGACAGCTTAGGAGGATCAAAAGTGATCAGGTTAAAAGACTACGAGATGGGCAAAGAGACTAACTTACTCACCGGTACAGTAACCAATCTTGACTTTCCTAAATCAGATGTCCTACAGTTTATCACTGCCGATGGAAGTATCATTTCAGCACGTCCATCAGGTACAGAGCCTAAAATTAAATTCTATTGCAGCGTTAAAGCGGATTTACCCAACAAAGCAATATTCAAACAAATAGAGCAATCATTAGAAACAAAGATTACAATCATCATGCGCGACCTGGGTATGTAGATTCAAGCTTTTCATTAATCCCATTTTGATTTTTAGGAAAACAACACTATATTTGCGAGCTCGTTTTTTTACGGCTGAAATATTGCAACATCATGAAAAGAACATTCCAACCTTCGCAGAGAAAAAGAAGAAATAAGCACGGTTTTAGAGAGCGCATGAGCTCTGCAAACGGAAGAAGAGTACTGGCTTCCAGAAGAGCTAAAGGCAGAAAAAGACTGTCTGTATCTGACGAGGGGCGTCATAAATCATAATTTGGTCACCTGTTGCGATTCCTGTCTATTTATTTCTCAATAGACTAGCGTAATCAATCATGTATACATTTAAGAAAGAAGAGCGCCTGTGCAGTAAAAAACTTTTAGACAAGCTTTTTCAAAGTCGCTCTTCTTTTGTCTTATATCCTTTTCGTATCATCTGGTTACATGAAGAACTTACCGTTCCAGCTCAATTGGTGATCAGTATTCCTAAACGAAATTTTAAAAAAGCTGTTGATCGGAATTTACTCAAACGCCGAATCCGAGAAATATATCGCTTACATAAAACCGAGTCAGTTTATTCGTTCCTCGATCAAAAATCTATCTTACTGGGAATTAACTACATTGGAAAAGAAATCTCAGAATATACTTACCTAAAAAAGAAGCTATTGGCCGCCTTCGAGAAACTACAGAAATCCTATTCAAAATGATGATTATTCGGCTACTCCATTTAGCTATCAATTGTTTTTTGCTCTTAATAATACGGCTCTACCAATATCTATTATCGCCATTATTGGGGGCCTCGTGTCGATATATACCCACCTGTTCTGAATATGGTGCAACAGCACTGAAGAAATATGGTCCATTCAAAGGTTCATGGCTAACCTTGAAACGCTTGGCTCGCTGCCATCCTTGGGGAAAGCATGGACAAGATTTTGTGCCCTAATATACACATTGAGCTTGTCTAAAGTTTATTATCCCAAATAAAGTACTCAAATGAATGCTCTAAAAAATTTAATTCTACTCATTGAAACAGCAACCTCTTCTTGTTCTGTAGCTTTAGCTGAAAATAGACTAATCCTTGCTAAAAAAGAATTAAACAAGCAAAATATTCATGCTAGTCATATTACCTTATTTATTGATCAGATCATGCATCAGACCAGCAAAGATTACACAGATCTGAACGCAATCGCTGTTAGTCAAGGACCTGGCTCTTACACGGGTCTAAGAATTGGAGTAGCTACAGCAAAAGGACTCTGTTTTGCCCTGGATATACCCCTAATTGCCATTAACACACTAAAAGCCATGACTACTGGACTACTCCAAAAAATGAGCATCACAAATGATAAAACCCTATTCTGCCCCATGATTGATGCCCGAAGAATGGAGGTATACACTGCACTGTTTAACCAAAATCTATTAGAAATAGAACAAACACAAGCAAAAATCCTAGACGAAACCTCGTTTAATAATTATTTGTCCAAACATCCCATCATATTTTTTGGAGATGGGGCTGAGAAATGTAAAACATTATATGCACATAAACCCAATGCCCTATTTGTCGATTTTGAAAACTCAGCATCTCATTTGAATATACTGGCAGATCATCAATTTAAAACTGGAGCAATAGAAGACCTCGCTTACTTCGAACCATACTATTTAAAAGATTTTATACCAAATAAACTTCTCTAGGTTTACTAAAAACCTGGAATAACTGGAGAATCAGCACGATGATACATCACACGTCCAAATTTAATGCCTAAACCCATGTAGATAGATGACAAAATAGGTCCTGAGCCCACATTTTTGCTCGCCAATCCATCGAGCCACTGATCAGTGCCAAGTAGTTGATTACTACCCATGTAAAATTCAAAATTTGGAGACTGTATCATGAATTGCCCCCCCAGCTGTAAAGCTGTATCCTGATTATAATCGGCAAAAAGTGAAAATACCATGTTATTCACATGAACATTATTCACAAACACCCAATCACTACCCGGATAAAATAAACTTTTTGAAAAAATAAAATTAGGCTGGTAAACTCCCATATCCTTGGCTGCCAATAACTCTAACTTTCCATTGGTAAAACTTGTAAAGCTTTTTCGTGTCAATCTTCTACTTAATCGATCACTTAACTGACTCTCTAATGAAGTGCCAGGAGGAGCTGGGAAAAGTGTCATATTAAATAAACCCAAATCGTATTCATATGCATTATTCCAAGTAATAAACCCAATGTCTTTCAAGTTTCCCATCAAATACCAGTCCTTCCTTAGCCGAAGATTAGCACTCCAAGTCATTGAAAATCCCGGGTTCTTAAAGGTAGGCCGAGCAAATGTCGATCCATTATCAATCACATTAAAATTATCATAAGGATGACTAGTCTTGTAGAGCCCATTCACCCGCAAATGTAAATATGGATCATGTCTGGCTAAGTAGGAATCTTGTGTCACTAAATTATCATAGTTGATGCCATCGAGATAGCTCAATTTTACTCCCCAACCCAATCTTCCGTTATAAGTATGATTCCTCCGATAAGTTAAACTAAACTGATGATAGGACTGGCTGTAAGAAGTCCCATTCAAAATATCGTAGTAGTTTGCACTATCGACAAAAAGGTTATGATTCTTAGCCAAAATCAACATACCATTGGTCAGTTCAGCACGGCTCTCATTCCTCAATTGCCATGAAAAACCTATTTCTTGATCAAATTGAACATCTGTGAAAACACGAAACATCAACAGATAAATATTGGCGTTCACATTAACCACATTAGGTGCTGATTCATTTGGATTAAGCTGGCTTACATCAGTCTCTTTTTTAAAGATAGATCTCCTAAAGAAATCAGTAGAAGGACCAACTACAGAACCATTCCCTGCAAATGCAGGAAAAAAAAATGTAAACGCATATTTAAAACTTGAATCTGCATGGAAAGCCTTTTGCGAGGGATTCTCAAATGCATCATAAAGTGTTCTGCTATTATATAATGCATATTGTTGCCCCCAACCACAAACTATCGATGCAAAAAAGAGACACCCAAAAGCAATAATGCACTTCATATAACCATAAAACAATAAAAAATTTACAAAAAAGATAAAAAATATACTTTAAATAAATTTACAAAAACTTTAATGAAGAATTAGTATAATTCAAATAAAACCACAACAAAGCAACAATTCATATGTCGAGGTATTCTAAACCTGCATAAGCTATTCAGAGGGTATATTTCGTATTTTTGGGCACGATGAATTATAACTTGCAAGTTTCCATTGATCCTAATTCTGGTTTTTGCTTTGGCGTCGTATATGCCATCGACATGGCAGAAGAAATATTAGCTACTAATGACTATCTGTATTGTCTAGGTGACATTGTTCACAATGATGAAGAAGTAGAACGCCTTAAAAGTAAAGGGCTTCGTATTATATCTAATGAGGATTTAAAAAAATTAAAAGGCGAAAAAGTACTCATTCGTGCACATGGTGAAGCCCCTGAAACATATAAAACTGCTCTGCAAAATAATATCACCCTAATTGATGCGTCCTGCCCTGTTGTTTTAAAACTTCAAAATCGCATCAAAAACTCTTATGATGATCAGGATAAAATTTTGATTTTCGGCAAGCATGGTCACGCCGAAGTAATTGGCCTACAAGGACAAACCAATGGGAATGCCGTCGTGTTTCAAGATATCGCTGAGTTGGATAATCTCGAGCTCCCCAGTGAAATCACACTATATAGCCAAACCACCAAAAGCACAGACAAATTTTACCAAATCAAAAATGAATTAATCAGTCGCGGCTATCAATTAAAAGCCAATGACACAATTTGTCGCCAAGTATCAAACCGCGACAAAGAACTGCGCGATTTTGTAAAAAATTTCGATTATATCGTATTTGTATCAGGTAAAAAATCATCTAATGGCAAGGTACTCTATGAAGTGTGTCGTCAATATAATCCAAATACTTATTTCATCTCACATTTGGAAGAACTACAACAACAGCTATTCAGCCCCAATAGCAAAGTTGGTATCTGTGGGGCGACCTCTACACCCATGTGGTTGATGCATGAAGTGAAAGAAAAGTTAATGCATTTTTAAGTAAAAAATACCTAAATAATTGATATACAATAATATAACGAACACAAATCATCTCCTTTAAAGTGAACTTGGGTGAGACCTTTTTAAATATCAATCCTATGAAGAAAAAACTTCTTATCCTTTTTAGCAACTTAATCATTCTCTCCGCACAAGCTCAATCGCCAGCATCGGGCATTGTCCAAGGAAAGGTAACGGACGGCCTAACGAACCAAAAACTACCCCTAGTTAGTGTAAGCATAACCGGCCTTACACAAGAAACAATCACAGACTCTACTGGGACTTATATTTTAAAAGATCTTGAACCAGGCATTTATAATATCCAGTTTTCACACATCGGCTATCAGGACAGAACCGTTTTTGATGTTCAAGTAGCGGGGGCACACTCAACCATACTGGATGTCAATCTGGAAACCTTGGTTGATACACTCCAAGAAGTTCGTGTTTTTGCTCCTGTACTTAGAAAATCTATCGAAAGCCCCATTTCAATGCATAACATTGGTGGAACTGAAATCAAACGTAACCCGGGCGGCAATCGGGATATTTCTAAAGTAATTCAATCTTTTCCAGGAGTGAACACCTCAGTCACTTTTAGAAACGATATTATCATACGCGGAGGAGCTCCAAATGAAAATCGCTTTTATATTGATGGTGTCGAAATCCCCAACATCAACCACTTTGTAACACAAGGTGCTTCTGGAGGACCTGTTGGCTTGATTAATGTTGATTTTATCCGAGAAGTTGATTTTTATTCGGGAGCCTTTCCAGCTAATCGAGGCAATACCCTGAGCTCAGTACTTGAGTTTAGACAACGAGATGGTCGAGATGATCATTTCGTCACCTCAATCACTGCAGGTTCTAGCGATCTTGCTGCAGCAACAGAAGGCCCGCTAGGAAAAAGAACAACCATGATCACCTCTTATCGGTACTCCTATTTACAGGGTTTGTTTAAGCTACTCGACATCCCATTTTTACCTGCTTACCAAGACTTTCAGTTCAAAATAAAAACAAAATTCAACGCCAATCATGAACTTACCCTACTAGGCCTGGGTGCATGGGACGATTTTCAACTTTATTTAGGTGCCACTCCCACTGACTTGAATACTTATATCATCAACAATGTGCCAGTAAGCAATCAACACAATTATACCTTTGGAGCCAATTACAAAAACTATCATACCAAAGGATATTCAACTGTAATCCTTAGTACCAACTACCTGTACAATACTGCCTATAAATATGAAGACAACAATCCTACCAAGATTAAAACACTAGATTATACTGCTCAAGAAATCGAATACAAACTCCGTTTCGAAAATACCAGTAGAGAAGGTTCTTACAAGATTAACTATGGTGCAGGTGCGGAAACAGCCCAATACCTATCCAATACCGACAACCGCTTACCCTTTGGAAATAAAACCTATCAATCTGATTTCAGCTTTGTGAAGTACGGAGTATTTACACAGCTAAGCAGAAGCTTTGCCGAAGATAAGCTAAGTGTTTCACTTGGGTTAAGAGCTGATGCAAATACTTATTCAGCGAATATGAACAACCTGGCTAAGACAATATCACCTCGACTTTCAGCTTCTTATAATCTCAGCAAAGCACTCAGTTTAAACTTTTACACGGGCATTTATTATCAATTACCTGCCTATACGGTTTTAGGCTACAGACCATTCACTGGCGGACCTTTACTTAATCAGCAAGTAGATTTCATCCGCTCCAATCAAATTGCACTTGGACTGGAATATAATACCCCTCAGAATACACACTTCACTGTTGAGAGCTTTTATAAAATGTATAGCCAATATCCAATTGTACACATTTTCAATAATGACATTCCCTTAGCCAATTTAGGCGCAAACTATGGTGTAGTTGGTAATAATCTAGTTACAGGGACCACTAAAGGCCGAAGTTATGGTATTGAATTCCTCGCACAACAGCGATTAAACAAAGGTTTTTATGGAATTATGTCTGTCACCTTATTTAACAGTGAATTTCAAGATAAAAACCAAAACTACGTACAGTCATCCTGGAATAGCCGATATATCGTCAGTATAACTGGAGGTAAGTTACTACCTAAGAATTGGGAGATTGGCTTTAAATTTCGCCTATCAGGAGGTAGCCCATATACCCCATATGATATGGCTGCATCTTCACTAAAAACAAACTTTATTATTTATCCCCAAGGGATACCTGATTTCAATCAGCTGAATCAAGACCTGCTAGCTAATTTTTATCAGATCGATTTCAGAATAGATAAAAAATATTCCCTTCACAGGTTTAGCTTCAATTGGTACATCGATATCCAAAACTTAACCTACAAGCGATATCAACTACAACCCATTTTGATCTTGGATGTGGATGCATCAGGCAATCCACAAAATGCCCCCAGCGATCCCAATAGTTTTAAAACCAAATTAATAGAAAATATCAGTGGCGCTATTATACCTACAGTAGGTGCAATCTTTGAATTTTAACATGAATAAAAAAGGCATTTTATTAGTCAATTTAGGAACTCCAAATAGTCCATCCACAGCAGATGTTCGCAAATATTTAAATGAGTTTTTGATGGATGCGAGGGTGATCAATGTACACCCCATCTGGCGTACACTCTTGGTAAAAGGATTGATCACTCCTTTTAGAGCCCCCAAATCAGCTGCTTTATATCAAAAAATCTGGTCTGATCAAACTGGGTCACCATTAAAGCACTATAGCTTATTACAAGCTGACCTACTCCAAAAACGCCTCGGTAACAATTATCAGGTTGAACTAGCCATGCGCTATGAGCAACCATCGATTGAATTGGCACTAATGAAACTCCAAGAAGCACAAGTGAGCAGTATTCGGGTGATCCCCTTATTTCCACAATACGCATCAGCAAGTACGGGATCCGTTTTAGAAAAGGTAATGAACTTGATAAGCAAATGGCAAGCTGTTCCTAGTATGTCATGGCTTAGCTCTTTTCATAACAATGAATTAATGATTAAAACTTTTGCAGAAAATGCTCGCAAATATCAGCCAGACACCTATGATCATATACTCTTTAGCTTCCATGGACTACCTGAAAGCCAACTCAAAAGTGCTGATCATTCTGGACAACATTGTCTCAAAACTGCTACATGCTGTAATACAATCAGCACAAACAATCAGCTTTGCTACGCCGCTCAATGCCACGACACAGCTCGTTTAATTGCTAAAGAGCTAAACCTTGTCCCAGATAAATACACTATTTGTTTCCAGTCTCGATTAGGATCTGATCCCTGGGTAAGACCTTATACAGTTGAAGTTATTAAAGCGCTAGCAACTGCAGGAAACAAACGCCTATTGGTACTTTGTCCCGCATTTGTAGCCGACTGTTTGGAAACAGTTTATGAAATAGCCGTCGAATACCACGAACTTTTTAAAAGCTTAGGTGGTGAGCATATGCAGCTGGTGGAAAGTTTGAATGATCATCCAAAATGGATAACGGCTTTGGAAGAATTGGTAAAAAATACCTAGTACAAAAATCTTTAAAAAACTATTAAGTCTCCAGGTGGATAATTACCTCCAAAAGAAATCGGTGAAGGGCCTCTCGGCATAAGCATATGGTATAATTTATTGTGAACCAGTCCTTGAACATCAAAAGCATCAGCTTCGTGTGCACTGGATTTATAGGAGCGATAAGCCTGTTCTCGAAGATCATTTAAGAAAGGATTATTATTAGCTATATTGCTATCTATATTCGCTAGAGCCCTCCTATAGTCGAACCTATGGGTGTAAGCACTCTCATACCATTTTTTTATTTTCTCTCTTAGTTCTAGCGAAGGATTAAAACGCACAGCCTCTCCCCAAGCTCGTGATGTAATATTTTTAGGGATAACCCCAATATTTTTTGTTAGCTCTTCCCGTCGTTGCATGAGCTGTGGGTCTAGGCTAGCAGCCATCGATATTATTGCAGAAGAAGCCAAACAAGCTATAAGCCAATGCTGCTCCGCGTGACGTGCTTCGTGATAAATAGCTTCAGCCATAAGCATAAAACCATTCTCATCAACATACCCACCAATCACCGCATAATTCAATTTCATATGCCAGGCAGTCCTATCAAACGTCCCAATGGTCGTTGGGCTCTTATTCCCCAGATCAGAAAAAGTAATCCTAGGAACACCGCATCGGATATGCACTTCATTTACAGCTAATGTTAACAAATACACCCGATCATTCACTGAACCTATATTTCGCTTAAAATAGGTATTCCAACAGTACACCATCTTATCAGCGTACAAGCTAACACAACCCTGATCAGCCATCGTAATCATCTTGTCATATTTTCATATTACTATATTAAATTTAATAATTTTTAACATTATATTAAAAAAATAAGCACTCACAAAATTTCACTACTTTAGGCCTCCCAATGACAAACCCTTCAATGAACTTAGAATTCAACAAAAACGAGGATAAAAACAAGCTCTCCTTTTTCCAGATAAAAAACCGACTGGATGCGATCTATCAAGGTGGAGGCGAGAAAGCATCTGCCAAACAAAAAGAGAAAGGCAAATTACTAGCTCGCGAGCGCGTGGCTTACCTCATTGATGAAGATAAACCCTGGTTAGAAATAGGTGCCTTAGCAGCAGAGGAATGCTATCAAGAGCAGGGGGGCTGTCCTTCAGCAGGAGTAATTACTGGTATTGGGTATGTTTCCGGAAGGCAGTGCATCATTGTGGCCAACGATGCCACCGTAAAAGCAGGCGCTTGGTTCCCCATGACCACCAAAAAAAATTTACGTGCCCAAGAAATAGCCATGGAAAATCACTTACCAATTATTTATCTGGTCGATTCGGCGGGTGTATTTCTCCCCATGCAAGACGAAATCTTCCCAGATAAAGAACATTTTGGACGTATTTTCAGAAATAATGCCATAATGAGTAGTATGGGAATTGTTCAAATTGCAGCTATTATGGGACCTTGCGTGGCTGGTGGAGCGTATCTTCCCATCATGAGCGATGAAGCCATGATTGTAGATGGCACAGGTTCTGTTTTTTTAGCCGGAAGTTATCTTGTTAAGTCGGCCATCGGTGAAGAGATAGACAACGAAACTTTAGGCGGAGCCACAACACACTGTGAGGTATCGGGCGTAACGGATTATAAACATCCTAATGATCGGGCTTGTCTAGATTCCATCAAGAACATCATGAGTATGCTGGGAGCCCCCAAAAATGCAGGCTTCGACCGTATAAAACCCCTCCCTCCCCAAAAAGATGAACAGGAAATTTATGGCCTGCTTCCTGAAAACAGAGAAAAACCATATGATATGCTCGAAATCATCGAGCGTTTAACCGACAATTCCGACTTTGAAGAATATAAAAAAGGATATGGCCAAAGTATCATTTGTGGTTTAGGCCGGATTGAAGGCTGGGCTGTCGGTATCGTCGCTAATCAACGCAAAGTAGTTAAAAGCAAAAAAGGTGAAATGCAATTTGGAGGTGTCATCTATTCCGATTCAGCTGATAAAGCAACACGCTTTATTATGAACTGCAATCAGAAAAAAATCCCCCTCGTTTTTTTACAAGATGTAACTGGTTTTATGGTTGGGAGTCGATCCGAACACGGTGGAATTATTAAAGATGGTGCTAAGATGGTTAATGCCGTAGCCAATTCAGTTGTTCCCAAGTTCACTATTGTGATAGGCAACTCTTACGGTGCAGGAAATTATGCCATGTGTGGCAAAGCCTATGATCCACGTTTAATCTTCGCCTGGCCATCAGCAAAGATTGCCGTTATGGGTGGAGCTCAGGCAGCTAAAACCCTGCTTCAAATCCAAGAATCTTCCCTAAAAGCAAAGGGCGAAGAAATCACCAAGGAGAAAAAAGAAAAGCTACTCAAAGAAATCACCGATCGTTATAACCATCAAACTACAGCTTTGTATGCAGCAGCACGACTTTGGGTGGATGGCATTATAGATCCACTAGAAACTCGGAAAGTAATATCTATGGGTATCGAAGCAGCTAATCAATCTCCGATAGAAAGACCTTTTAATGTAGGAGTGATACAAACCTAATAATAGACTAAACATTCCCCACCTTTTAAGAGAGCCATGAGTGAGATCTTATAGCTGCTCCCTTACTTCAATTAAAAACTGTTTCAAACGCTGAAGTGAATCTATAATTTTTTGGTTCTCAGAAACACCATCTTTATTTGTTTTCAAAAAATCTTTGGCCCCCTGTAAAGTAAATCCTTTCTCCTTCACCAGATTGAAGATGATTTTCAGATTCTCCACATCTTCAGGTGTAAATAAGCGATTCCCTTTTTTGTTCTTTTTAGGCTGTATAATATCAAACTCCTGCTCATAAAAGCGAATCTGAGAAGCATTGACCCCAAATAACTGAGTCACCTCACCCATGGTATAGTATAGTTTATTAATATCTCGCTCCTTGTATGGCATATGGTAAAATCGTAAACATACATTCGTATTTCAAACAAATGTATTTGAAATATTTAAAGAAACTTGACACCAAAACCACTTAAAAGAAATAACAGCGACGACTGGTGCTACCGTTATGGGGGAAAGTAAGCCTAAGCATAAGCTCATGAGAACCTTTTTGCACGGGACCTATTTTAGTTGTTGTGAAATCGTATGAATACCCAACCTGTAGGTTTCGAGATATGTACATCTGCAGAATACCATCAAAAGAATCAAAAGATCGCCAGGCAACACCCAACCATATTGCTTCATGAATAAGCAAACCTTCACTAATATCTGCTTCTAAAGGAGCCCCATTAACGTATTTAAGCAATATATTATGCTTGAGCATAAAGTTATCGCCCAAAGGGACCAAGTATCCACCTTGAGCCATATAATGTGGTTTATCATGATTGATTTGTGTTGGATCATTCGTTAGAGATAACATAAATGGAGACGAAAGCCCTGCATAAAATCGGTTCGAAAATAGCATGATTCCAAAACCCAAATTGGTGCTCCCAATGCTTTCATTCTGAAATATTGGATCTGAGCTTGACACCTGATCCCAGAGCTGACTATAGTTAGCTGCATATCTACTAGTACCGGCTAACACACCCACCGCTAAGTACGTTGTTTCACTGAGCTTCATCCGCTGTGCAAACGTGAGAAATGCACCTGTTTCATTGATGACCTCCCCAATATGATCCCTCATAACAACTAAACCCAACGAAGAGTTCGATTGGTTAATTGCCGAATGCATTGTCAAAAATTGAGTATTGGGTGCACCCTCAAAACCCACCCATTGCTGCCTATAAATAGCCGCAACATTCAAATCATTCCCAATAGCTGAGTAGGCCGGATTAACTGTCAAACTATTGAACATATACTGGGTGAGCATGGGCCTTTGCTGAGCAATCGCCGAAACAAGAAATAGATTCAGAAATAGCGTTAAAACACCTTTCATTTAATCTTGATTTACTTATGAGCTTGTCTAAAGTTTATTTTATCTTGTTCTTTTGCTTCTTTTTGGCTGCAATTTCGTTGGATTTTTTCACCATAGTGCTCTGCTATGGCTCTAAAATCCGCCTCATTTCGCTCAAAAATAACCGGCAATAGCTTCATAAAATAAACTTTAGACAAGCTCTATAACTATTTGCCGGCTTTTCAATCCCAGGTAAATACTACCTCTTTTTCATCGCCTCAATATAAAATAGCCAGTAATTGGTGTAGAAGATATTTCTGGATCCGAAGGATCATCAATATTAATTACATAATAATATACCCCATCTGGAACTTCTTTGCCCTTTGCATTAAGGCCTATAAATTTCACTGTATTATTATCATAGTTTTTTTCATGATATACCACATTCCCCCACCGATTGTAAATATTGATTTCGTTATTTGGATAGAATTCAATGTTCTTTAAATAAAGAAAGTCATAACCACTCCCATCCCCATTTGGAGATACTAGCTTGGGAACTTTAATGTCTTTGATATAAATCGCATCACTAGTAAACACTTCCCGACTACATGCATCTGATAAGGTCAATGTGATGATCGCTTTCTTTGCTTGTACATCAGCAGAAGGGATGTAGGTAATTTCTTTTGCATATGGATTGGGTAAAATCTGTCCTGAAGTAGCACTCCATACTATTTTGTACTGACTAATATCCACTCCCTGCGGAACTGAGAAGGTAACAGGATAAGCCTGCCCCCCATTCATTCTTGATGCAGCAATAATTTGAATCGCAGGCAAATCTCCCTGTCTACCCGCAACAACCATTAAAGAAAAATTAAAAAAAGCTCTTTGTATAGTTACATATTCTGCCTCAGTTGCTAACCCACTTCTAACATCACAATGCCCCGCTTGATACATGACCAAACCATTATTGGGATTACCAAACCCACGTCCCACCGCTACTATTGTTGCTGTAGCTGGACCAATCGGTGTTCTGGGGACAAAAAGTGTAGGACTTATCGTGGAAGTATAGCCTCCTATATTGAAGTGATCAGGCTGAGTCACATAGAGTGCTGTGTTCGACCTCCAAATACTGGCTAGTTTAGGTAAATAAATCGACTCTGCACCCCCAGTAGCACCATCCATCCCCCCCACAAATTGTATCACTGGATCAGCTGGAGAGGCATACGTATAAGATGGAGTGCCCTGAATATGTTGTTCAATACAAGGCGATGGATATAAAGCATAATTGGGACACATCATACCCCCAGTGGTGAGGAAATTTAGCCCCGATATATTCTCTAACTGACTACTTGCAATACAAGCACACCAAAGCGCCCCCTTATTGGTGCTATTCCAAGTTGCCAAATTCTGATGTGTAGCTTGAGTTGGAAAAGAATGTGGAAGTACAAAAATATCATCACATTGATCCAAATCACCTGGAAGCTTCCACGAAGCCAAAGAAGACCCTCCATACGCTGAAGCTGGAATTCCGGCATTCTCAAAAAAAGGCACTGCTAAACTCCCCGAATAGGTCACTCCAGGGAGGTTAATTACCGTCTTATCTAAGGTCCATCTAGGTGCATAAGACAAGGTGGCATAAACATCCACATCTAAAGAAGAAGTAATCGTTTCCCCTATCACACCAAGAGCAATCCACTTGTTAATAACCGCATTAACCTCATTGGTTCGATAAGGTTCAGTAATGATAAAGCAACCTCCACTATAGCTTTTGCCATTGTATACAAAATCAGCCCCATCTTTTACTTTACTTGAATTAATCACCCACTTGATCGGAACATGCAGGTTTTTCAGCAAATCATAGATCATCCCATAAGGCTTCAACCCATTTGCTACCGTTTGTGGTGTGACTCCTAAGTTCACAATAAACGACCCACTTGGTATTGTTTCAGTGGCAGCCATAGAATGAAAAACAATCAGTAATAATAAAAAAACGGCTAAAACTATATTTTTCAAATATTTTTATATTTTACAAACAACAACATTAATTTAATAATTTTTTAACGAAAAAGAGAATAAAACTAAATCGACTTTTTCTTGAAGCCCAAACCTTTACTCAAAAAATCTAACAGCAGAAAAATAGAGATAATCAAAAGCCCTACGTATCTTTGTAAATGCCAAATTAGACCGACTCCTGACTAATCAAGAAGCATTCCAATTCATCATATCAATCCACTATAGGGATGACAACTAAAGAAATACGAAAAACTTTTTTAGACTTTTTTGCTAGCAAAGGACACCAGATTGTACCCTCAGCACCAATTGTCATTAAAAATGACCCGACCTTGATGTTTACCAATGCAGGGATGAATCAATTCAAGGATATTTTTTTAGGGGAAACGCCCAAATATATAAGGGTAGCAGACACACAGCGCTGTTTACGTGTATCGGGCAAGCACAATGATTTAGAAGAAGTTGGCATTGATACCTATCACCACACCCTGTTTGAAATGCTGGGAAATTGGAGCTTTGGAGACTACTTTAAAGCAGAAGCCATCTCCTGGAGCTGGGAACTTCTTACCCAGGTTTATGGTATCCCTAAAGATCAACTCTATGTAACTGTCTTTGCAGGCGATGAAAAAGATGGCTTACCCAAAGATCAAGAAGCATATGATCTCTGGAAACGTCATATTTCGGAAGATCGAATCTTACTAGGCAATAAAAAAGATAATTTTTGGGAAATGGGCGAAACAGGTCCATGTGGCCCTTGCTCTGAAATCCATGTTGATTGTCGTACCCCCGAAGAAAAAAAACAACTAGACGGCAAAACACTGGTAAATGCAGATCATCCGCAAGTGATTGAAATTTGGAATAATGTATTCATCCAGTTTAATCGCTTAAAAGACGGCTCTTTGCAGCCCTTACCCGCCAAACATGTAGACACCGGAATGGGTTTAGAGCGCTTGGCACGTGTACTACAAAGAAAATCATCCAATTACGACACAGATGTTTTTCAGCCTCTAATTCAATTTATTGCCCAGAAGAGTGGGAACATTTACGACGATTCTAATACATCTAAAGAAACCCAGTCTAAAGCGATTGCCATGCGAGTCATGGCCGATCATATTCGGGCTATTGCATTTACCGTTGCCGATGGACAATTACCATCCAATACCAAAGCAGGTTATGTGATCCGTCGAATTTTGCGTCGGGCGGTGCGCTATGGATATACCTTCTTAGATTTTAAGGAACCCTTTTTAAATACCTTAGTCCCCCTTCTAGCAGATCAATTCGATGGCGTTTTTCCTGAATTAAAAGCACAGCAAGATTTTGTTCAAAAGGTCATTTTAGAAGAGGAGCTTTCCTTTTTAAAAACACTAGCAACGGGCATCCAGCGCTTCGAACGCGTTGAAGCTCAAAATGGGGTCATTTCGGGAGATTTTGCCTTTGAACTCTACGATACCTTTGGTTTTCCCATTGACCTCACTGAACTGATGGCACACGAAAAAGGTTTAATAGTAGATAAAGGAGGATTCGAAATTGAGCTACAGAAGCAAAAAAGTCGCTCACGTGCCGCAACAACCATTGATACTGGAGACTGGGTCATCGTTAATCCAGGAGATGGGGTAGAATTTGTCGGCTACGACCATGAAAAATTAACCACTGAATGTCAAATCCTGAAGTATCGAAAAATCAATAGCAAAGTAAAAGAGCAATATCAACTGGTTTTAGATAAAACCCCTTTTTATGCCGAAAGTGGCGGCCAAGTGGGCGATACAGGAACATTAATCAATCAATCTGATTCTAGTAAGATCAAAATAACTGATACCAAAAAGGAAAATGGCCTAATTATTCACTACTCAGATACACTACCTCAGCATCTAGATGGGCATTTTTTAGCCCTTGTTGATTTAAACAAACGTTTTTCGATCGAAAATAATCATTCGGCAACCCACCTATTACATGCTGCGTTGAAACAGGTTTTGGGCGCCCATGTTGGTCAGAAGGGATCATTGGTAAATGACCAGTCCTTACGCTTCGATTTCTCACATTTTTCCAAAGTAAATGATGAGGAATTGATCCAGGTGGAGGCAATTGTTAATAAAAAGATCCGCGAAAATATTTCCTTAAAAGAACAACGTCATGTTCCTTATCAGGAAGCCATTGATTCAGGAGTCACTGCTCTTTTCGGTGAAAAATATGGTGACTTCGTACGTGTTATTTCATTCGACGATAACTTTTCAAAAGAGCTTTGCGGAGGTACCCACGTACTTGCAACTGGTAAGATTGGATATTTTAAAATCATCACAGAATGTGCCGTAGCTGCTGGTGTTCGCCGAATTGAGGCCATCACAGGCGAACAAGCACAAGCATATATTACCCAGCAAAACACATTACTTAACCAACTGAAAGAGGCGCTCAAAAATCCCAAAGATCTACTGCACTCCGTAACAAATTTGCTAGAAGAAAACAACCGATTGAAAAAAGAAGTCGAGAAAAATATACTTATCCAAACAACTCATCTAAAACACGATCTAGCAAAAAAAGCCACTTCGATTAACGGAATCAATTTTATTGCCCAAAAGGTAGATCTTCCCAGCACCGAGGCTATTAAAAACTTGGCCTTTTCAATGAAAGACATCATGAACGATCTGTTTTTAGTAATCGCTTCTGAAATAGAAGGAAAGCCTGGTCTAGCAGTCATGCTTTCCGACAATTTGGTCAAAGATCGAAGCCTAAATGCAGGACAAATTGTGCGGGAACTAGCTAAGGAAATACAAGGTGGTGGTGGCGGTCAAGCATTTTTTGCCACAGCAGGCGGAAAAGATAGTTCGGGTATCACAAGGGCATTACAGAAAGCAGAGTCTCTAATCACTTAGGTTTTTATAATGATTAAAGCCTCATCAAATAGCACTTTATCTAAATATGAACTTGTTGCCGGCTTAGAGGTCCATGTACAACTAAGTACGAAGAGCAAAATTTTCTCAGGCGACTCGGCTCATTTTAGTATAGTACCAAATGAACATGTCAGTTCAATTAGTCTTGGGCTACCTGGTACTCTTCCCTACCTAAACCAAAAAGTAGTAGAATATGCCATCAGAATGGGCTTGGCTACACATTGCACAATCAATTACGAAAACTATTTTGATCGCAAGCACTACTTCTATGCAGACCTCCCCAAAGGATTTCAAACTACCCAAAATGGCCGACCCATTTGCGTAACGGGCTATTTGGATGTCAAAATCCAAGAGAATTATCGACGCATACGGATTAATCGCATCCATATGGAAGAAGATGCCGGAAAGAGCCTACACGATCAACACCCGAACGACTCACTCATCGATTTAAACCGGGCCGGAGTCCCATTACTCGAAATTGTTTCTGAACCCGATATACGATCTGCCAGAGAAGCAGCAGCTTATTTGACTGAAATACGCCGAATCGTCCGATATCTTGATATCTGCGACGGAAATATGGAGGAAGGAAGTATCAGATGTGATGCCAATATTTCGGTGCGATTAAAAGGAACAAACACCTTTGGAAATCGATGCGAAGTAAAAAACTTAAACTCCATTCGAAACCTACAGCGTGCAATCGATTATGAGTTTAACAGGCAAATCCAAGTCCTTGAATCTGGTGAAACAATTGCACAAAATACATTAAACTTCGATACAACAACAGGCATCACCTCTCCTTTAAGGAGTAAAGAAATGGCCAACGATTACCGTTATTTCCCTGAGCCCGATTTACAGCCACTCCAGTTAACCGAAAGCTATATCAATAACATTGCTACTTCCATGCCCGAGCTTCCAGAACAGATTATGCAACGTTACGTGAATCACCTTGGGTTATCTGAATATGATGCCTTGATACTTATCTCAGAAAAAGAAACTAGTCAATATTTTGACACATTGACCCAATTCACAAAAAGCTTCAAAACAGCTGCCAATCTGCTCAATGGTCCAATTCGATCGTGGTTAAATGAACATGGGCACTCGATGAGCCAATTCCCAATAAAACCCAATATCCTTGCAGATCTAATCCATCTGATTAACGATGGCCTATTAAACCACACTATGGCCATACAAAAAGTATTTCCAATGCTTCTTGCTCAACCCGATCAAAATCCCAAGCAGTTAGCCTTGGAATTAAACTTGTTGATTAATACCGCTACTGATACACTTCAAGTAACTGTCCAAGAAGTGCTCCAACGATATCCCAATCAGGTGCAAGCATATCAAAAAGGGAAAAAAGGAGTTTTAGGTTTATTCATGGGTGAGGTTATGAAAAAATTGGAAGGTAAGGTCGATCCCCAACTAGCTCGAGAAATTATATTGCAACGGTTAGCAATAAAATGACAAACTGACCCTAAAAAACAACAAAATCATGAAAACAAATGCGCTACTTACCTTCATTATCCTAACGAGCATAGTATCATCGTGCGGTGATGCACATAAAACACAACAATTTTCCGAGAGTGGACCAATCAATTACACCACTTCACAAAATGCTTCTCCGGATCAACAAACCCCAGACTTTCAGCTACCCACTCCAGAAGGAAAAATGGTCAAACTTTCAGATTTTAGAGGAAAGTATGTGTTACTAGACTTTTGGGCTTCCTGGTGCTTACCTTGCCGAGAAGAGAATCCCCATTTAGTAAAAAACTATCAAAGTTTTAAGGATAAAAACTTTACCATACTGGGTATTTCGCTAGATAATAATAGAGATTCATGGATCCAAGCCATTATAAAAGACCAATTAAATTGGACACAAGTATCCGATTTAAAAGGTTGGTATGGAGAAGTAGCTACCCAATATCGAATACAAAGTATTCCAGCCTCATTTTTATTGGATCCTAGTGGAAAAATTATTGCTCAGGATCTCCGAGGTGATGATTTAAATCGCTTTTTAGAGAAGATTTTAAAATAGAAACGACACCCCCATAACTAAGCACCATGAGCACCATCAAACAAAAAATATTAATTGCGGATGATGAGCCAGACATTATTGAATTGATTCAATATAACCTGACCAAAGAGGGTTATCAAATCTTCACAGCTCGTAATGGTCAGGAAGCTGTGCTAGAAGCTAAGCGAGCCTTACCCGATCTTATCATTCTAGACATGATGATGCCCCGAATGGATGGAATAGATACCTGCCGACGAATACGCTCTCTACCCGAATTAAAAAAAACATTTCTCGTTTTTTTAACTGCACGGAGTGAAGAAAATGCTGAAATCACTGCATTTAATGCTGGCGCTGACGATTACATTACCAAACCAATCAAGCCAAGGGCTCTGGTAAGCCGCATTAATGCCATCCTTCGTCGAAAGGGGATCCAAATAGAAGCAATACATCATAATAAACTAGCGGTTGCAGATCTGTTGATTGACCGAGAATCGTTTTTGGTTTTTCGCAATCAAGAAAAGTTTGTCTTCGTCAAGAAAGAATTTGAACTGCTTTACTTTCTAGCCTCTCAGACAGGTAAGGTTTGCACCAGAGATACAATCATGAAAAATATCTGGGGGAACTCCGTTATTGTGACCAACCGTACGATTGATGTACATATTCGCAAACTGCGTGAAAAATTAGGAGAGAATTATATTAAAACCATCAAAGGTGTAGGCTATAAATTTGATCCTAACTAAGATGCCGATTTGATAATAACATAATATTTTATTTTCTCTTACGAAATGTATCCTTGAAACATCCCCAAAAACCACCTTTAGATGTGTCTTCACCTGCTTGGAAGCGCACAGAAGGTACAGTATTCGGAAGTGGAATAATATGCCAAATAGGCTTTTCTTTCTTCATGTAATTAAATGTCAAGTATTTGAAATTCCAGCCAATGCAAGATGCTGGATCACGATATCCAAAAACAATCATCCGATCGCCCTTCATACTCCCCTTCTTCAAATAGGAAAGCATTTTTGTATCAGATGATCCAAACCCAGGTGCATGGGCAGTGGAAAGATCTCCATAAGATATTGATCGATGCCATTCAGGGGTACTTAATCTATACATTTGAAGAAGTTCTTCCTCTGCAAGTGTCCGCTCCACACTGCTACCCCTTCTATTTAATATATTTGTCGGTCTTGACAAAAATCGCGGCCCAGCTGAGTAAGCCACATGCCCGATATATTTATCCGTAACAACAAATCTACATCCGCTAAACTCAGAAGTGATAAAAAAATCCACATTAGGATCACTCATCTCACTTAACAAAATCACTTTCACCTCACGTCTCTGCCAGGGTAACCAATAGGCTTTCACTAAACCCTGGTCCATCCATCCCAACTGATGAGAGGGTGTGTCTCCTTCTGGCAATATCACTATTCCATCTTGATCTAGAAATGCCTGAACAGATTCTATCTTCCAATCAGGATCGACACTATTTCCCTGCTCTAAAGCAAATCGCGCACCTAATCTCACGCAAAACTTACTTTTATGACCCTCTCGAGCTTGTTTTACATCATCCCAGAACTTACCGGTAATTTTATTAAAAAGCCCCATTCATTTTATACATATAAAATGAATATACTATTAATTTATATAAAAATATTACTAAATATTATATCATAACTTTTCCAAACAGCCTCTCATATCAACCCGAAAACTTGTATTTTTGGTACCCTTTAACTTATTCAGTGTGAAATTTCCAAAATTTGAAGATTATATCCTTTTTGAAAATGAGGATATCCTAGTAGTCAATAAACCTCCTTTTTTGAGCTCTTTAGATGATCGAGGTGGCGAAGGTTTAAATATGTTAAGGTTAGCCAAACAATACAATCCTAATGCACAAATCTGCCACAGACTCGACCGAGAGACTTCAGGCATATTACTCATTGCCAAAAATCCAGAAACATATCGATCCATATCGATGCAATTCGAACATCGAAAAGTAAAGAAAGTATACCATGCAGTTATTCATGGCATTCATATTTTTGAAAACCTACACGTCAATCTCCCCATACTCAACTTAGGAAACAAAAACGTAGCCATTAGCAAGCAACATGGAAAAGTGGCAGAAACTATTTTCAATTCCATCCACTATTTTAAACATTATACTTTGGTCGAGTGTATGCCTATCACTGGCCGTATGCATCAAATTAGGATTCATCTAGCTTCGCAGCGGGCTTGTATTGCTGGCGATGATATGTATGGCGGGAAGCCTATATTTTTGTCGGAAATAAAACGAAAATATCATATTGGCAAAGCGCAAGAAGAACTCCCTATAATGAAAAGATTTGCACTTCATGCTCGGGAAATCAAGTTCCATATCAATCAGGATACAGAAATGTGTTTCGAAGCGCCTTATCCTAAAGACTTTGAAACGCTGCTAAAATTGCTTAACAAATTTGATGGGGCCAATCAGGAGGTATAACCCAATATTTTGAGCACCTGTTTACTATTTTGTTCTTCTCCGAAAACCTCAAAATTGAAAGTCTCATCACGATTACGACGGATAATAATTTGCTTGGGAGATGGTAGCAGGCAATGATGTATACCACCATACCCGCTTAGTACTTCCTGATAAGCACCTGTATTAAAAAAGCCGAGGTATTGCACCTTACGTGTTTTAGGCATGAATACGTTATTCATATGTGCCTCTTGATTATAATAATCTTGACCATCACAAGTAATACCACCCAAGTTGACACGCTCATACTCGGCATCCCAATTATTGATAGGAACCAAAATATATTTTTGGTTTAGCGCCCATACATCTGGTAAATTGGTAATAAAGGAGCCATCTAACATCAACCATTTTTCCCGATCATTTTGCTGCTTCCTTCCAAGAACTTTATACAAAATGCCAGAAGCTTCAGCTACAGTGTATTTACCAAACTCGGTGATAATATCGGGCTCCTCTACATCATTTTCAGCACAAATCTCTTTGATACGTTTAACAATTTCATTAATCATGTACTCATAATCGAAATCAAACACCAAAGAGTCTTTAAATGGCAAACCTCCCCCAATATCAAGTGTATCTAAGTCGGGGTTTATTTTTTTGAATTTGCAATATAAAGTCACGTATTTTTCCAACTCATTCCAATAATATGGCGTGTCCGAAATACCTGAATTAATAAAGAAGTGAAGCAACTTAACTTTAAAATTTGGATTAGGAGCAATTTTATGATTATAAAAATCAAGAATATCCTCTAAACGAATACCCAAACGAGAGGTATAAAACTGCGAATCAGGCTGCTCTTCCGCAGCAATACGGATACCCAAATTACACTCAATATCTAGCTCATCGTCATACGCATTGAATTCCTCTTTATTATCTAGTACAGGTATAATATTTCTGAATCCATCGTGCAACATATCGACAATATATTGTTTGTATTGGCTGGTTTTAAATCCATTACAAATGACCGTAGTATCTTTTGTCAATGCCCCCTTCTTCTCTAATGCATCCACCATAGGCATATCAAAGGCAGAAGAAGTCTCCAAATGAATATCATTACGCATTGCCTCTTCAACGATATGTCTAAAATGTGAGCTTTTAGTACAATAACAATACTTGTAACTGCCCCGATAATTATTCCGAATAATAGCCGTTTGGAAAAGCAGTTTGGCCTGTTGTATCTTCTTACTAATGATGGGCAAATACGTAAACCTCAATGGTGTTCCATACGTTTCGATCATCTCCATCAGGTTCAAATCGTGAAAGTATAATTCGTCATCGATTACCTCAAAACCATCCTGAGGAAAACCAACGCTCAAATCAAGAAATTCCGCATAACTCTGCATTTTTTTATAATTTTGTAAGCCCGCGCAAAGATAGAAAAGCTGATATTGTTTTTTTGTGTTCAATCACATAAATAGTAGAAATAATTTCATTTATTTCATCAACACAATTACCTTATGCGTGATTTAAAAATTATTGAAGTTAAATCAGAAATTGGTGCTGGGACACGCGGCGCAAGTCTAGGATCCGATGCTATAAAAATAGCCGCCCTTGACTTTGGCAGTAGGTATTTTAAAACGCATAAAACTATTGAAATACCCAATGAGAATCATCTCTTACTCGAATCAACAGGCAATCCGTACGCGAAACGAATATCTGGCATATTAACCATGGCAGAACGTATTGCTGAAGAACTAGCCAAGACATTAAAAAATAAAGAATTTCCCATTGTGCTATCGGGTGATCACAGTAGTGCCATAGGCACCATTTCGGGGATCAAAAAAGCATTTCCAAAAACAAAATTAGGCGTGATCTGGATTGATGCTCACGCAGATATCCATTCACCTTATACCACCCCATCTGGTAATATACATGGCATGCCATTAGCAGTTGTACTTGATGAAGATAATATCGAATGTAAAATCAACAAGCCTGATCAGGAAACCATTAACTACTGGTATCAATTAAAAAATGTAGGCAATATCGCTCCTAAAATCACTTACAAAGACCTGGTTTACATTGCTGTTCGCGATACCGAATCACAGGAAGATTTTTTACTAAAAAAACATGGTATAAAAAACTTTACTACCACAGAGATCCGAAAACGTGGCGTAGAACGTATCGCAATTGATACACTTCAGCAACTTGATCATTGTGATCTGATTTATGTATCCTTCGATGTGGATTCTATGGATGCTTCCATTTCTAAAGGAACTGGAACTCCTGTAGCCAATGGAATTACCCTACGAGAAGCCGGGAATCTGGTAGCCCGCTTAATGACCAACGAGAAAGTCTGCTGCTTCGAAATGGTAGAGGTAAATCCCACTTTAGACAAAGAAAATTTAATGGCCGAAAACGCCTTTGAAATACTGGTTCGAGCAACTAATTCACTGATGAATGATTGAATAGCCTCACCCCAGCCCACAATACACATATTTATGACTCTAGAAAGTACGATTCAACTAACTGCCCAACAAGCCATTACCAATTTATATCACACGAATTTACCCCTCGAGCAAATCGTTTTACAAGAAACACGTAAAGAGTTTGAAGGCCAAATTACTCTGGTCACTTTTCCAATCGTTCGTTTATCGAAAAAATCGCCTGAGCAAACGGGTCTAGAGCTTGGTGAATACTTACAAAAACAAATCAAGGAAATTGCTGGATTCAATGTCATTAAGGGTTTTCTAAACATTTCCATCACCGATTCATATTGGACGGGTCTACTAGAAGGAAATATTTTGAAGCCAGATTATGGACAATTTCCACCCAATGGAAAAAAAATCTTGATCGAATATTCTTCACCCAATACCAATAAACCCATGCACTTAGGGCATGTGCGTAATAACTTGATAGGTTATGCTATAGCAGAAATCCTTTCAGCCTATGGGTATCAAGTTACTAAGGCAAACTTAATTAACGATCGAGGCGTACATATCTGTAAATCCATGCTAGCTTGGCAGCTTTTTGGGAATGGTGAAACGCCCGAAAATAGTGGACTAAAAGGAGATCATCTAGTAGGTAAGTACTATGTCATCTTTGACCAAGCATATAAAAAACAGATCGAGGAGCTCAAAGCGGCAGGTTCCACTGAAGAAGAAGCAAAAAAAAATGCTCCACTCATCCTCCAGGCACAAGATTTACTCATTAAGTGGGAAAATGGAGACCAAGCAGTCATCAATCTATGGAAAACCATGAATAGCTGGGTATACGCCGGTTTTGAGGAAACCTATAAAAAGCTGAGTATCAGCTTTGACAAATATTATTACGAGTCAAACACCTATCTATTAGGCAAAGATCTCATTGAAGAAGGTTTAGCCAAAAATGTATTTTTCAAAAAGCCGGATGGCTCTGTTTGGATTGATTTAACAGCCGAAGGATTGGATGAAAAATTAGTTCTCCGTGCAGACGGAACATCGGTGTACATGACTCAAGACTTAGGGACAGCCCAACTCAAATACAACGACTTTCAAATGGATGAATCCATGTATGTAGTGGGCAATGAACAAGACTATCATTTCAAAGTCCTCTTTCTCATTCTAAAAAAACTGGGTAAAACATGGGCTAATGGGCTATATCATCTGTCCTATGGCATGGTCGATCTACCTTCAGGTAAAATGAAATCACGCGAAGGAACTGTAGTTGATGCTGATGATCTGATACATGAAATGATAACCACAGCACAAAAACGAACAGAAGAATTAGGCAAAACTGCCGAATTTTCAACCCAGAAGAAAAAGGATTTATACCGGATAATCGGTTTAGGTGCACTCAAATACTTTCTACTGAAAGTAGAACCTAAAAAACGTCTACTATTCGATCCCAATGAGTCCATTGACTTTCAAGGCCATACGGGTCCTTTCATTCAGTATACCTATGCCCGTATCAACTCCATTTTAACTAAAGCTAGTTACGCTTCTACCAATAAAACTAAACGCTCATCTACACTTACAATAATTGAGCGCGATCTTTTAGTTCTACTATCTCAATACCCTTCGATTATCGAGATAGCTGCCAAAGAATATAATCCAGCCCAAATTGCCAATTATGCTTTCGAGCTAGCCAAGTGCTACAATAAATTTTATCACGAAGAACCTATCTTAAAAGCTGAAGATAATCTTAAACAGTTCAGACTAGATCTATCAGCAGCAACAGCATCAGTAATTAAAAAAGGAATGCATTTATTGGGTATTTCAGTACCCGATAGCATGTAATCAAAAAATTTATTCAGAGTTGGTTTAAAATTTATTTTATGACTCATTATTCACATCGCCTAATTTTCACCCTAGCTATATGCTTTTCTTTCACCGCCTGTGTTTCTTCAGGCCCAAAGCATGCCAAAAATATCACAACCAATAATGTTGATCGATCGGCCTTAAATTATGACCCAAAGAACGCAGATAAACGCATTGATGAATTTATGCAAGAACTACACCGTAAACACGGCTTCAACGGAAATATTTTGGTTGCCAAAGATGGAAAAATCATTTACCAAAACACATTCGGTTGGGCTGATTACTTACGTCGAGATAGCTTAAGAATAAATTCGGTATTTGAATTAGCTTCCGTATCCAAGCCATTTACGGCTACTGCCATTTTGATGTTGGTAGAAAAAGGCAAACTACGACTAGATCAAAACGTTAAAGATTTTTTTCCCAACTTCCCTTATGATGGGATTACGATTCGCATGCTACTTACACACCGCTCTGGCTTGATGAACTATGTATATTTTACGGACAAAATTTGGAAAAAAAAGCGCCAAGGAATGACCAATACAGATGTCATGGACCTTATTGCCCAATATAAACCAAAACCTTATTACAAGCCCGATCAGCGTTTTCATTACAATAATTCAAACTTTATGATTTTGGGCGGTATTATTGAAAAAGTCACTAAGAAGCCCTACGCCGAGTTTATGCAAGAATACATCTTCAAGCCCTGCGGCATGAGTAATACCCATGTATATTCCAAGGTAGATTATAATAAAATACCAGTGGATGTCATTGGGCATGATAAAGTTTGGAGAAGATCAGTAGCACAAAACTTTTTAGATGGCCCTGTTGGTGATAAAGGAATTTATAGCACGATTCAAGATTTATACCTATTTGACCGTTGCATGCGAAAAGACAAACTACTAAAACATACCACATTAGAAGATGCTTACACGAGTCATAATGACCTAGAAAGAGGGCATTTTGGTTATGGTTATGGTTGGCGAACTTTTACTGGGGATAGCAGATGGGTTGTTTATCACACAGGGTGGTGGCATGGCTTTAAACACATTTATCTACGGGATTTGGACAAAGACATAACCATTATCCTACTAAGTAATTTAACCAATGGGAGTCTTTTGAAACTGGATAATCTATATCAGATCGTGGGTATGCCAATCGTACGCAAGGGTGCATATCTAGCCAATGGACAAATATCAAATGCCGTGCAAAAAGAAACAGATGAAGATTGATCAACTGTAAACATAAAAGGGGCTGCTATCATACAGCCCCTTTTTATTATTTATCAAAAAGTTAATGAGCGTATACCTAGTACAATAGCCTATTTTTTATATAAATATTTTAGTGCAATAATATCATTAGCATTAAACACTCTATTACCCCCGTTAGAACAAGCAAGCATCCAAGAATTTGCATCTATTTTACTTGGCGTTCCTGGTATTCTAATTGCACCCACATCAGCCGCACCTTCATTCACCCTGCTTCCACCACAACTGTATGCCCGGTTCATGTAATCTGTATGACGAAACCCAATGCAATGTCCCATTTCATGTGTTACAACAGTAGTCAAGTATAATATGTCTGGATTAGGTCCATAAGCATCCTGATTGGTATTCATCTGAATGTGCTTAAAGGCAGCTCCATTAGCAGTTGGGAAACCAGAAGAACCTAGCGTAATATAACCATCACCATCTGCAGGTTCATCAAAGCCAACAATGTCAATATCACCGCCACTATCTACACGACGGAATTTGAGCTTCAAGTTAAGCGCATTATACCGTGCAATAGCGCTATCTGTTGCTACAGAATATGGATCTGTTAAGTTAGATACCGAAACGGTCACTACTCGAGGCACCTTTACCACATTAGTTGTACGATATTGCTCAACATCCGCGATACGTAGATTAGGGCTTTGACTTTGCTGACCCAAATTTTCCTTGGTCAAAAAGATATCACCTTCCACGAGATAACCCCCTTCTTTCGCAATTACCCGATCAGTGCTAAATCCAAGTTTACTAATAGATGCCAATACATCCTGAGGGACTTTTTGCTTCTCCTGAGCAAGCCCTGCAACCTGCTGATTTTTTTTACAAGATGCGATACCTACTAATAAAGCACTGGCTACTAGGCAAAATTTGATTTTTTTCATCAGTTTTTTGATTTTAGGTTAATTAATTTTGTTAATTATGCACACAAGGCATCTCGCAATTCAACTCAATATAAAATTTTCTTTTAAAGAAAAAAAATGTTTATATATTTTGTTTTTATTTCTTTTAACGATCAATTATAGAAGTGCTACCGCACAAAAACAAACTCCAAGGGATGTCTATTTTGATCATTTACTCAAGAAAAAAGAGAAAAATCAAGAGGAAACAAAGGCTTATTTAGTCAAGGTCAATGATACTAAAGACCTAAAAAGATTAACTGATGTCAAAATTATTCGGCAGCTCTCAAATCAGCACTATATTGTTTGGAGCAATCATAATCCAATACACAATAACGCATTGAATTATTGCGTACCCGCCAATGACGGATACAAGGCCAGCGACAACCTATTGGCACATTGGAACAAGCAGCCCAAATCAGAAGTTCAACTTATTTTAAAAGTATCAGTCGGTATCAACTTGTCGGAGTTAGAAAAATATGCAAGTATTTTAAGTATTCATGGTCATTACATCACTATACGCACTCGCCCTCAATACTTACCACAATTATTAGCTTTACCAAGGGTAGAGTTTGCCGAAATCAGCCGTAAACCTGTTGAAGAGTTTTCCATTAGCAATACAGATCTTTCCGTCAATCAAATCTTCGGAGTCCACTCCCTATTTCCAACACTTCGGGGACAAAGCATCATTGCTTCTATAAAAGAAAACCAATATGACAAAAGCGACTTAGACCTCTTAGGTAGAACAATCCCTACGAGCAATCAACCAATAATACCTTCAGAACACGCTACCACAATAGCTACCCTAATTGGCGGGAATGGGACTAGTTCTATCTATGGCTTGGGAGTCGCACCCGAGATACATTTAACCAATTCCGATTTTAGTCACCTCTTGCCCGATGATACATCCAGCTTCCGCGAAAACCGAATTAGCGCCCAAAATCACTCTTATGGCACCAATATTGAAAATTACTACGGATTAGAGGCTCAAGCATATGACGAGCAAATTAATCAAACAGATACGCTCATGCATATTTTTTCCGCAGGTAATGTTGGCACAAGCAGCCCAACATCGGGTCTGTATGCCGGTTTACAGAATCATGCCAATCTTTCTGGAACATTCAAGCAGGCTAAAAACGTATTGGTTGTAGGTGGTACAAATCAAGAAAATCTCATTGAACGCTTAAGCTCAAAAGGACCAGCCTATGATGGTCGTGTTAAGCCCGAAATAACAGCTTATGGTCTAGATGGAACTTCTGAAGCTGCCGCCTTAACTACAGGAGTCGTATGTCTGATGCAACAACATTATAAAGATAAATTTCACCAAATGCCATCAACAGCACTATTGAAAAGCATCCTGATTAATTCTGCTGACGATATTGGACATCCACATGTGGATTATGATAGCGGATTTGGAACGTTAAATGCAAGGGAAGCCCTAAAAACAATAGACGAGTCCCGATTCAAAACCGGATCGGTCGCTCAGGGACAAGATTTTAGTTATCCCATCCAGCTAAACCAGTCAATTAAGGAATTTAAGATATCTCTTGCATGGAATGATCCACCCGCCAGCTTAAACGCACCGCAAGCCCTGGTAAATGACTTAGACCTTTGGATAGAAGACCCCCACGGTAATCAACTACTACCTTGGACGCTCAACCCTTCTCCTGACTCAATTTTGACTAATGCAACCAGACAAAAAGATCACCTAAATAATATCGAACAAGTTACCATAGATGTCCCACAAGATGGCACATACACTGTTCATGTTTATGGAAATAAGATTCAATCAGGAGCCCAAACTTTTCATTTCAGCTATCAATCCACCCCCATCAATCAGTTTGAATGGTATTTCCCTAGTAATGGAGATCAGCTATTTACAGCAGACCAGAACTACCTTCGATTTAAAAACAATCTTAACAGCCCGGGATCCTTGTACTATAGTTTAGATAATGGACTCAGCTGGACATCGATTACTTCCTCCATCTCAGCAAACGCCAATCTCTATAAGTGGCAAGCGCCCAATGTCTTCAGCAAAGCATTACTCAAGATGACTATTAATAACCAAGATTTTATTAGTCAGCCTTTTTCTATCTCTAGACCGACTGAATTTCAAGTAGGCTACAATTGTGAACGCGATCTATTGCTACATTGGAACAAAAAGGAAGGTGACACTGGCTACACCATCTACAACCTGAGAAACAATACCCTACAAGCACTGACTACAACAACAGATACATTAATACAAATCCCCAAAACAACCACTGCATCTAACTATTTTGCCGTAGGTGCCCAAGGAGCTACGGGTCTTGAAGGAATTAAAGGCTTCACATTAGATATTGGACAGCAGGGGGTCGGTTGTTATATCGAGAACTTATTGGCCCGTATCGGTACCAATACGATTACATTAACACTCAGTTTAGGTTCTACTCTCGGTTTAACTGGCACAATTCAATGCCAAAAACTAGTTGGTTTAGACACATTCAATACATTTAGCTCGAAAGCAATCACCAATTCATTAGTATATGCATTCATCGATGAACAACCAAAAAAGGGAATACAATACTATAGAGTCATACTAACTACAACAGAAGGAAAAGAGATTACCTCAGATCTAGTATCTGCCATTTATCTCGATAAATCCCAGTTTGTTCTTTTTCCCAATCCGGTTAATGAACAGTTTTCTATACTAAGTGGAACAATAGCAGAGTACGAATTTGCTATTTATAGTATGGATGGCAAGCAAATGTACTCTCAACTCCTTAATAATCTACATCAAGAGTTCTCCGCGACCTGGCTACCCACAGGGATATATCTATGCAAAATCACCTTAAATGGTAAACCCGTCTACGAGACCAAGCTGATCAAAATATAACAAGCTCTAAACCAAAACCTAAGCAAAGCAAAGCGAGCACTCGAGTGGAACAAAAAATACAGCGAACAAAATTAACCAACATAAAAAAGGCTTGTAATAGTCAAATTACAAGCCTTTTTTATGTTGGCGGAGAGTGAGGGATTCGAACCCCCGGACCTTTGACAGTCAACGGTTTTCAAGACCGCCGCAATCGACCACTCTGCCAACTCTCCGGCGCAAAAGTACAAACTCTCATTTATTATGCAAATTTTAATTCGGCTTTTTCGCGAATACAAATAAGGCACCTAATTAAAAGCTTCCATGAACTCAGAAAAGGATCAACCTTCCATCACTCCTCTATTGACAAGCTATTAGAGGCTGTATTCTTAAACTGATTCATTAGAGGAGGTGTTTTGACACTCCGCTTAGAAAGATCAATACTGGCATTAAACTCAAATCCTAATAAGAGTATATAGGAGTTCAGATAGAGCCATACCATAATAACCAACAAAGTACCTATCGAACCATAAAGCTTGTTATAAGTACTAAAATGATTAATATAATAGGCAAACCCCCAAAAGGTAAAAAGTGCCAAGATGGTAGCCATACATGATCCCGCACTAAAAAAATGCCACTTTTCAGTAGTTGCTGGCCCATAACGGTATAGAATAGAGGTTGTGGTGAAATAAATCGCTATCAAAATCATCCAGCGAGCAACTGTAATCACATGTATCCAAAAAGCATCTTCAAAAAATAATTCACCCTTTAGAAAACCAAAAAAGTATTCACCCAATGTGATAATAACTAAGCCAGAAATCAATGCAATTGCCATCAATACTGTTAAAACCAACGCCACCAAACGCTGTTTAAGCCATGTTCTGGTTTCTATAATTAATGAAGATTTATTAAATGCTTCCATCAAATTATGAATCCCATTGGTGGCTACCAACAGCGCGAATACAAAGCCGAAAGACAGTAGCTTGATATTTTGATTTTTGACAATATCATTCAAAGTAGTCTCGACAGCCAAATAAGCATTCTGAGGTAATACCAGATCAATTAATTCCAACAATTGCTGCTGAAAGTTCTTAATAGGAATATAGGGAATCAATGCAAAAAGAAATATTGCCGCAGGAAAAGTAGCTAACATGAAACTGTAAGCCAAAGAAGAGGCTTTATGCGCTAATGAACCTTTATTAATCTCTCTTAAAAAAAAACCAGCAACCACATACAAAGGCAAATGACCCAATACAGGCAAAATCAATCGTTTGGTCCATTCAATAAACAAATAGTAAAGCCTATACCTCAACAAAAATTCATGTAGCTTGTTCATCGTTATGAATGCTCAAAGTAAGCCTTAAACTTATTCAAAAAGTCTTCTGGGGCGTGGCAGGGCCGATTTATTTTCGTATTAACAAAAGCCAAAGAAGTTTCACCTATATTAATCAATACCCCACTTTCATTATACAACTCATAAGTAAAATGCATTCGCAGCCCAGGTAATTTTGCCAATATAACTCTGACTTCTATTTCTTCGTCATATCGAGCAGGTCTAATAAATTTACAACGTAGCTCAACTACAGGCATAATGATACCAGACTCTTCTATCGCTCTATAGCTGGACCCCAAACTCCGTAGCATTTCTACTCGTCCAACTTCATAAAACTGCGCATAATTACCATGGTACATATAACCCATTTGATCTGTTTCAGCATAACGAACACGAATTTTTGTAGAATAGACAAACATTACTTTTTAATATTACGCTCATTTAAAGCTTTTTGAAACTTTTGTGCATTATGTTGATGTTCCTGAATTGTAGAAGCAAAATTATGATACCCAGAAAAATCATCTTTTGCACACATGTAGATGTAATTATGCTTGGTATAATTTAAAACAGCATCAATAGCTTTAATGCTCGGCATATTGATCGGGCCAGGAGGAAGACCTTTATGAATGTAGGTATTATATGGAGA
Source organism: Pedobacter sp. (assembly GCA_008015505.1). Lineage (GTDB taxonomy): Bacteria > Bacteroidota > Bacteroidia > Sphingobacteriales > Sphingobacteriaceae > Daejeonella. The sequence continues at coordinate 9,227 of SSFR01000007.1, read as the reverse complement.
TTCCACACGTAAATGCTTGTTTAACACACGATGAATTGTGAAATCATGATTGGCAAAAATGACTGTAGGATCTGCCTCTAAGGCAATTCCCCGATTATACCGATTCATATATAAACCTGCAATCATGGGCATCTCTTTATCATGTAAAGCTTCCCCATCAACAATCGAAGCCAGAATACTTACCTCAATCGGGTTTAAGCCAATACTTTTTGCTTTGATTTTACGCTCCTCAGTCCAGAATTTTTGATATTCATCATACATCCGCCCAAAAAACTTTTCCGCTGATGTATTCCAGTACAGCTCATATGAATTCGGAATAAACATGACATAAATATTATCCTTATTAAAGCCATATTTTGCAACAAATGTGGAAGAGTCTAATAATCGAATCATCGATAGGGAATCTGATTCTATTTTTTTAGCAACCATCCCCACAAAGTTTTCTTTTAGCCGAATATTCTGAAAAGCTAACTTAACGGGCTCTTGATTGCCTGCCTTAAGCATATTAATCAACTGACGGTTACTCATCCCCCGCTTAAGGCGATACTTTCCAGGCTTTACCTTTTCTGGATAATCCATTTTCTGAGCGATCTGTAGAAAGGAAGATGTATCATATACAATCCCTGCTTGCTCAATTGTCTTAGCCACATCCATATAAGTAGCTCCGGTGTGGATATACAGATATTTCTGCTTATCAGTCACATTCGAGCCAAAGTATTTACGGTAATAATTATTCACCAACATCAAGAAGATGAGTAGCAAAAGGCTTAAAAAAGCAATAATAAGTTTGATGCGATTCTTCATCATCATTTTCTATCCATTATTATTTTTCAAATACAAAGTTCACCCTAGCCCTATTTAGATAGCACAACGTCAATATGTGTGCCAATGCTCACCTTGCTAAGCGTATCACTAGGCATTGGAAATTGCCTTACCACTTTGGCGGCCAAAGAATCCCTATCCGATGAATCAAATACGACATTTCCCAATACCAAAGAGGATCCAAGCAAAGCCATACGAGCTTCGTTTAAATTTAAACCAACTAAATTGGGAATATCCACCTCACTAGCACCCTTACCATCTCCCAACACCAAATCAATACGTGACCCTTTGCGAAGAGGTTGTCCCTTATTCATGCTTTTTCCACCTAGAAATGCGCCCAGGACCATATCCTTAGCTACTCCAGAAGTATACGTCGTATCTCCTACCTTGAATCCATAGTTAACCAAGATGGCCTGTGCCTCTAAAAACGTTCTACTAGTAATGTCTGGAAAAGTTGTATTAGGGGCTTGCCTAGTAACAACAGTTAGGTAAATTGTCCGACCAATCTTCACATTCGTATTAGGATCTGGGTCTTGCTCAAGCACTAATCCGGGAACTTTTTCGGCTACATAAACTGAATCTATTTGATACTGCAACCCCTGTGACACCAGTAGCTGAACAGCCGTTTCAACCGCCATACCCTCTAATTTAGGAACTAACAAGCCTTCACCATGTCGTGTATATATTCCCAAACTATACGATAAAATCAAAATAAAGGTAATTAGAGATAACCCGGCAATGATTATATTTTTCCGGAAAGAGCGGGTGCACAAATAGGCAATAAATCTGTTCATTTGCTTAAAAATATCATAGCTAACAAAGCTCGACTTATAAATGGACAAAATGATATATGGGTTATCAAAATCTCAAAATTAATTCAAAATTTGAGATTCTAAAAACTGGTATTGGATGGCCCTTTTCTAAAAACTGAACTTGCTTAAAGCTTATTTTATGACATTATTGCAGGTTATTTTTGAGCGAAATGAGGCGGGATTTGGAGCCATAGCGGGTGCATCTATGGCGAAAAAATCTAACGAAATTACAGCCAAAAAAACCAAAAGAATAAAATCAAATAAGCTTTAAGCAAGTTCATTATCTTTACCCGATGAAGAAAAAAACTGTCGCCCTAGTAACTGGAGGCTTTACCGGAGAGGTGGTCATTTCCTTACAAACTGCAAATGCAATTCACAAAAATCTAGACACAGAAAAATTCGATATATACCTTATTGTCATCGATAAAACAAGCTGGCACTACCTAGACACTGAGGGCAATAAGTGTGAAATAGATCGCAATCATTTCACCCTGTCTCTAAAAGGCAAAACAGTTCATTTCGACATCGTTTTCATTGCCATACATGGTTCCCCGGGAGAGGACGGCAAGCTACAAGGCTATTTCGATATGCTTCAAATCCCCTACACCGGCTGTGACGCACTTACTTCAGCACTGACCATGAATAAGGCATATACCAAAGCCATAGTTGCAGACATTGAAGATTTGCACATTGCAAACTCAAAACAGCTCTTTAGCAACACCAAAGACAATATCAATTTCATCAACAATGTACTTCGTTTCCCCTATTTTATTAAACCCAATAATGGAGGAAGCAGCATCGGAATGAGCAAGGTCAAAACCATGTCCGAACTCCCCGAAGCACTAGATAAAGCTTTTAAGGAAGATACCCAGGTACTGGTTGAGGAATATATCCAAGGTAAGGAATACACCATTGGCATCTACAAAAATAAAAATGGGCTACAAGTCCTTCCCATAACCGAGATCGTAACAACTAAAGAATTTTTTGATTTTGAAGCAAAATATGACCCTAAACTTACCGATGAGATCACCCCAGGGCGTATTGATGAGAAAAACCTACATAGGCTTCACAAAGTTGGTTTAGCAGTATATCATCGCTTAAATTGTAATGGAGTTGTCCGTATGGATTTCATCTTGGAAGAAACAACTAATAACTTTTACTTCATCGAACTCAACAGTATACCCGGACAAACTGAAAATAGCCTAGTCCCCAAACAGGTGAGAGCAGCAGGGATGACACTAAAAGATTTCTACACTGAACTCATTGAAGCAACCCTCCAAAATCAATACACTCCCCCCACAAAGTCCTCATAAAATCACTTACCTTATTTAGGTCAAAAAGCGTATCTTTGCCAGCGATAATAAATTTATTAATCGCTTTAATATTATTTACGTAATGTATTTAAGTACTGAATTCAAAAAAGACATCTTTGCAAAGCATGGCAAAAGCGCGACGGACACTGGTTCTACGGAAGGCCAGGTAGCTTTATTTTCCGCTCGTATAGCCCATTTAACAGAGCATCTGAAAAAAAATAAAAAAGATTTTTCTACGCAATTATCCCTTCAAAAATTAGTGGGTAAGCGCCGCTCTCTACTTGCTTATCTTTATAATAAAGATATCAATAGATACCGCGCAATCATCAAAGCACTTGAGCTGAGAGACATCATCAAATAGTCTTAAACGATGTACAAAAAAGCCATCTCAACGAGGATGGCTTTTGTTTTTAATAATCAAAAATATAAGCTGTATATGCTCAAAGGCTGATTGCAGCACAATTCCACATTCGATGAACTATAATGCAATAAAGAAAGTGTTTGATCTAGGCGATGGCCGAACGATCGAAATCGAAACCGGCAAACTGGCTAAACAAGCTGATGGCTCTGTAGTAGTTAAAATGGGAGACACCATGCTTTTGGCAACGGTTGTCTCTGCCATTGGCGCTAAACCAGGAACCGATTTTTTACCTCTTTCAGTAGATTATCAGGAAAAATATGCTGCTACTGGCCGGATTCCAGGCGGATTTTTACGTCGAGAAGCCAAGCTATCCGATTATGAAGTCCTTATCTCCAGGCTGGTCGATCGTGCCTTACGCCCCATGTTCCCAGAAGACTATCATTCAGAAACACAGGTGATGATCTCATTGATTTCTGCGGATAAAAATATCATGCCAGATTGCCTAGCCGGACTAGCTGCATCTGCAGCCATTGCCGTGTCTGATATTCCTTTTAATGGCCCAATTTCTGAAGTTCGCGTCGCTAAAATTGATGGGCAACTAGTCATTAATCCTACTGTAGCAGACTTGGACCGTGCTTCTTTAGAGTTTATCGTAGGAGGTACTGAACACGATATCACTATGGTAGAAGGTGAGGCCTCTGAAATTTCAGAGCAAGAAATGGTTGAAGCACTTGAATTTGCTCAAAAGGCTATTATCATTCAGGTACAAGCCCAAAAAGAACTTGCAGCATTGGCCGGCAAAACCACCAAACGAGCATATAGTCACGAGATTAGTAATCTTGAACTCAAGGATAAAGTTTATGCCAACACCTATGATCAGGTCTATGCCGTAGCAAAGTCAGGATCAGCAAAACAGGAACGCTCCGAGAAATTTGCGCAAATTCAGGAGGACTTAATCACCTCTCTTGGTGAAGGCGTAGATGAGGACACGCTATTTCTTGCTAAAAAATACTTCCATGATGTACAATATGATGCCATACGTCAGCTCATTCTGAATGAGGGAATACGTTTAGATGGTCGTGATTCACGAACTGTACGACCTATTTGGAGTGAAGTAAACTACTTACCAGCAGCTCATGGCTCATCTATCTTCACACGAGGAGAAACACAGTCACTAACCACCGTAACCTTAGGTGCAAAGTCAGACGAACAGCTAATTGATGGTGCTTTTATTAATGGTTATCAGAAGTTTTTATTACACTATAATTTCCCCGGCTTCTCAACGGGTGAAGTTCGCCCCAATCGTGGTGTAGGTAGACGTGAAGTAGGGCATGGGAATTTAGCCATGCGTTCCCTAAAAAAGGTTTTACCTGGTGATGAGAACCCCTACACTATCCGTATTGTTTCTGACATCTTAGAATCGAATGGATCATCCTCGATGGCTACCGTTTGTGCAGGAACTTTAGCATTAATGGATGCCGGTATCAAAATAAAAGCTCCCGTTTCGGGAATTGCCATGGGATTGATTACCGATGAGGAAACCGGGAAGTACGCTATTCTGAGTGATATTTTGGGAGACGAGGATCATCTGGGAGACATGGACTTTAAAGTTACAGGTACTGAAAAAGGGATAGTAGCTTGCCAAATGGATCTAAAAATCAATGGCCTCAAATGGGAGGTACTAACAAAAGCACTTGAACAAGCGAATGAGGCCAGATTACACATTTTAAATGAGATGAAAAAAACCATCGCCCAACCACGCGAAGATTTTAAACCTCATGCTCCCCGCATTATTACCTTAAAGATTGATAAGGAGTTTATTGGTGCCATCATTGGACCTGGTGGTAAAATTATCCAAGAAATGCAGCGTGAAACAGGCGCAACCATCGCCATCGAAGAAAAAGACAACCAAGGTATTGTTGAAGTTTTTGCTGACAATAAAGAATCAATCGATAAAGCAGTTGCTCGAATTAAAGCCATTGCATGTAAACCAGAAATAGGTGAGGTCTATGAAGGTAAAGTAAAAACCATTATGCCATTTGGTGCATTTGTAGAAATTATGCCCGGCAAAGACGGTTTGCTACACATCTCAGAGATCGATTGGAAGCGCTTCGAAAACATGGACGGTGTTCTCAATGTAGGTGATATCGTTAAGGTCAAACTATTAGAAATAGACAAACAGGGAAAACTAAAACTATCTCGAAAAGCACTACTTCCTAGACCTCCAAAATCTGAAACACAAGAAGCAGAGGTAGTGGAGAAAAAATAGTTTAAACAGCTGCTTAATGACACATCAAATAGCTCCATCCATATTATCTGCTGATTTTGCCAATCTACAACGCGATATTGAACTAATCAATGCTAGTGAAGCTGATTTATTTCATATCGATATTATGGATGGGGTATTTGTCCCCAATATTTCTTTTGGATTCCCTGTACTCAAAGCGATCCAAAAACACGCTAGAAAACCATTGGACGTCCATCTGATGATTGCTCATCCAGATCAATATTTAGAACAATTTAAGGATGCTGGAGCCCATAACATCACTGTTCACTATGAAGCCTGCATACATCTACACCGAACCGTACAAAAAATCAAAGATTTAGGATGTACTGCTGGCGTAGCTATTAATCCGCATACACCCGTGCATCTTCTGGTAAATATTATAACAGAGATCGATTTAGTTTGTTTAATGTCTGTTAATCCAGGTTTTGGGGGTCAAAAATTCATCCCTAATACCTATCGGAAAATAAATGAATTGCACACACTCGCTAGAGATAAAAATGATCGCCTACTCATCGAAGTTGATGGTGGAATAGACCATCAAAATGCATCCAAAATATGTCAAGCAGGAGCAAATATATTAGTAGCGGGTCATGCTATTTTTGGTCATCAAAATCCTAGTCAAGCCATCTCAGCGCTTAAAAACAGTTAACTAGCCTCTCTAAAATTTTCCTAATCAACCCCCTCTTTGATTACTATTGGTCTTTAGACTCAAAAGAGCTATAGAACTTTTCTTCCCGAGTATTATTGGGATCTTGGGTGTTATCAATAAAAGTAAAAACATAATAATAGGTGCCTGAAGGTAGCCTATACGCTGGCCCCACATTCGATATACCACAGAAAGCCCTGTCTGCATTATTATAACCTTTTATCGAATAAACTATTATACCTTGACGGTTTGCCACATTAAACGAATTATCTGGGAACCGATCGACATTAGCTATTATAAAACAATCATTAATACCGTCATGGTTAACAGATACACCAGGCACTATACCGACTTTCTTATTAATCACCGTTATAACACCCTGATTCACTGTAAAACTAACACTACTACCATCTACCAATATATGCGCGGGCTGATCACTATTGCTCGAGGCCGTCACACTAAAGGAACCAAAGTTGCTACCTGCTGGAATTACTACTACTGGATCAATCGCTGGTGAGCCCGCCAATAATGATAAATCACTCGCACTATTGATACTTAAACTCACCGTAATTGGAAAGACCGAAGTTACCCCAGCGGGCAAACTAACTATTATTTGTCGAGTCTCACTCTGGAATATGGTTCCACTTCCTATACTAATAGCACGATTGCTAGCATCATTTGACGTCGAATCCGTAATTGTTAACGCACTACTCACCGAATTCAAATAAACATTACTTGCCGTAACCACCATTGGCTCACTATCAAACAAAATCGTGTCACTCAAGGCATCTACTTCAAAATCCACACTAGTCTGCCCCCCTGACAAAGTCACACTCGGTGGTAGATGATAGTGCTCTGGATTCGCTACCGAGCCCGATAAATTGAAAATTACATCTCGAGGCAAGAATATACCTGTCGGAATCAAACTCAGTGTCATCGTCGTATTACTACCCTCTGATACACTACTACTAGAGGCTTGCATACGCAAACTAACTATCGTAATAGTTTGACTAACTGACGCTGGTTGATAACGTGAATCTCCTGATATCATCGCCGTCAATAATACCTCTCCTTCTTGTGTAGCGGTAATATTATTATTCACATCGATCGTAGCTATACCTGTGATCGGAGTTAGCGTAAAGTTAATCAAACCACCACGGCCAGCTCCTGCTGTCGTTGTCGCTGTAGCAGATATTATGCTACTCAGTGACATCATATCTATCGAATTAATGCTTAGTATCTGTGCACCCGGATTGATCGTGATCGTCAACGTGACTGGAAGAGGAGCATAATAATTCGCATCTCCCCCCTGACTTACCTCAACAACTATTGTCCCTGACCCATAAGCCGTAATCAACCCTTGAGAATTAATCGTTGCATTAGACCCTCCACTTACCAATGAGTAAACAAGTGAACTACTAGGCGTAATACCTCCTAATGGAGCCTGACTTGATCCATAAACAAGCATCGTTGTTCCAGCAGTCATCGTCGTAACAGTCGAAGTTAAAGATAGGGTCGGCGTCCCCTTGCCTATCGTAACTAATGCACTCGCCGATATCGGTCCATAATAATTCGTATTCCCCAAGGCCGTCACTGTCAATGTCAAACTACCTGCACCTAGACCAGTCAAATTACCAGAACTATCGACTCGTGCCAATCCAGAGCCACCTACCAAACTGTATGTCAAACTACCCCCCTCTAAAGTCGATACTACAGATCGAAATGTCGTAACTGATATACTCGATCCAACCGTCGTAAGCAATGGCACACTGGTAATCGTTAATGACTGACTACCTAGTGTTATGGTGATTGTTTGCGTAGCTGAACTTGCTGGATATGTATTACCTCCTAGTGCCGTAACTGTCAACAAAACCGTACCTACCTGCACCCCCGTAAGCGTTCCCAACGATACATCTATCGTGGCTGAACCTGAACCTGTCGAACTCAAAGTATAGGAAAGAGCTCCCCCCTGTACGCTCGATACAGAACGTGTAGTCGATATCGCAATTGTATTGCCAACAGCTACTGTTGTCGGCTCATTGATCTTAACCACATTCGCCAAAGCTATAACCTCAAATTCCTCTGAGCCTACATAAGAATTGCCTATCCCGCTAGCATCTACTCCTGAAAGTGTAAAGTTTTCGTACTCACCTACTCCATGCGGCAAACTTGTCGTATTAATTACAATACTCTTACTTAAATCCCCTGAACCAAAGGTCACACTAGTCGATCCCAAGCTTATGCTAAATGCTGAACTCGTCGATGGAACTACTCCCAAACCCTGTGAAGCCAAATTTATCACAACAGATGTCCCTGAACTAGCACGGCTAATCGTCAATATTAAAGAACTGCCCTCCATAACTTGCTGCTGACTTGGCGCTATCGTAAACCGATTTGTTGTCGGTAGCTGACTCGATAGTACCGTGATCTGTGGCGAAGGACTTACTAAAACATTTCCTCCCCCTGTACCATCAAACCCACTTAACGTGAAAATCTCATAATCACCTATCCCATGTGATGAATTCGTCGTATTGATCACTATGGTCTTCTGCAAATCATTAACACCAAAGATCACACTACTGCTCAACAAACTCACCCCAAAGGTCGTACCTGATACTTGTCCCGGTGTTAGAGTAAAACTGATTGAGGCTGTACTACCAACAGAAACACGACTGATTGTCAAACTCAATGAGCCTCCCTCCAATACCTGCGCACTTGAAGGAGCTAGCGTAAACCGATTCGTTGTCGGTAGCTGACTCGATAGTACCGTGATCTGTGGCGAAGGACTTACTAAAACATTTCCTCCCCCTGTACCATCAAACCCACTTAACGTGAAAATCTCATAATCACCTATCCCATGTGATGAATTCGTCGTATTGATCACTATGGTCTTCTGCAAATCATTAACACCAAAGATCACACTACTGCTCAACAAACTCACCCCAAAGGTCGTACCTGATACTTGTCCCGGTGTTAGAGTAAAACT